>NZ_CP048814.1:2044285-2725714 GCF_014217785.1 Rhodococcus triatomae
CGGAGCCACCCGCACCGTGTCGTCGCGGGCGTAGTCACCGAATTCGTCATCAGGATCAGTCGGTCCGAAGTTGAACTCGGTCACTGAAGTCCTCCCCCTTGCTCGTGAGCGATTCAGGAAAGATATCACCGTCGCCGTTCGCTGGTCGTACGACCCGGCCACCGCTACCCTTCGCGCGCACCCGGCCTCGGGAACACCAAAACCCCCTTGCGGCACAATGTCACACCGGTTTCGTCAGATCGAAACTATGTGACATTGTGCCAGCAAGGGGGTGGTGAGTGGACGGGGTGCGACTTCCGCGAACTACCGCTGAGGCGCGCTGGTGGGCACCACCGGACGCGGCAGCGCGGACGCGCCCTCGAGATACTCGTCGATCGCGGACGCGGCGGCGCGGCCCTCGGCGATGGCCCACACGATGAGCGACTGGCCGCGGCCCATGTCGCCGGCCACGTACACGCCGTCGACGTTGGTCGCCCAGTCCTCGGTCCGGGCCACATTGCCCCGGTCGGTGAAGTCGACGCCCAGCTCGGAGAGCAGGCCCTCCTTCTGCGCGCCGGTGAAGCCCATAGCGAGGAGGACGAGGTCGGCCTCGAGCTCGAAGTCCGAGCCCTCCACCTTCTCGAACCGCCCGTTCACCATCTCGACCTCGTGCGCCTTCAGACCGGTGACCTTGCCGTCCGCACCGACAAACTCCTCGGTGTTGACCGAGAACACGCGCTCGCCGCCCTCCTCGTGGGCGGAGGACACGCGGTACATGAGCGGGTACGTCGGCCACGGGGTCTGCTCGGCACGAGTCTCCGGCGGACGGGGCATGATCTCGAACTGGTGCACGATCTCCGCACCCTGACGGTGCGAGGTGCCCAGGCAGTCCGCGCCGGTATCGCCGCCACCGATGATGACGACCTTCTTGCCCTTGGCATTGATCGGGGGCAGGCCGTCGGCGTCCACGATGTCGTCGCCGAGCTGAACCCGGTTCGCCAGCGGCAGGAACTCCATCGCCTGATGGATGCCGTCGAGCTCGCGGCCCGGGATCGGCAGATCGCGGGCCACCGTCGCTCCGCCGGACAGCAGCACGGCGTCGAACTGCTCGCGCAGTTCGGCGGCGGTGATGTCGACGCCGACGTCCACGCCGGTCCGGAAGGTGGTGCCCTCCGCTTCCATCTGCGCCAGACGACGGTCGATGTGGCGCTTCTCCATCTTGAACTCGGGAATGCCGTAGCGCAGCAGGCCGCCGATGCGGTCCGCACGTTCGAACACCGTCACCGAGTGCCCGGCCCGCGTGAGCTGCTGTGCCGCAGCGAGACCCGCCGGCCCGGAACCGACGACGGCGACCTTCTTGCCGGTCGGGTGGGTGGCATGCACCGGGGTGACCCAGCCCTCGTCGAAGGCGTGGTCGATGATCTCGACCTCGACCTGCTTGATGGTGACCGGATCCTGGTTGATCCCCAGAACACACGACGCCTCACAGGGTGCGGGGCACAGCCGACCGGTGAACTCCGGGAAGTTGTTCGTCGCGTGCAGCCGGTCGATGGCGTCGCGCCACCGATCCTTGTAGATCAGGTCGTTCCACTCGGGAATCAGGTTCCCGAGGGGACATCCCTGGTGGCAGAACGGGATACCACAGTCCATGCACCGGCTCGCCTGGGTACGGAGAGTGTCCTGAGGGAAGTCCTCGTAGACCTCTTTCCAGTCGAGCAGACGCAGCGGGACGGGCCGGCGAACCGGCAACTCCCGCGAACCGTGCTTGAGGAAGCCGCTTGGATCACCCACGAGCTGCCTCCATGATCGCCTCGTCGACGTTGGCGCCACGAATCTCGGCGTCCTTGATTGCCATCAGTACCTTCTTGTAATCGCGTGGCATCACCTTCGCGAAGTGCGCCACCTGCTGCGACCAGTCGGCGAGGATGCGCGCGGCAACCTCCGAGCCGGTCTCGTCGCGGTGCCGTTCGATGGCGCCCTTGAGCCACGTGTAGTCGTCGCCCTCGAGATCCTCGAGGTCGACCAGTTCGGTGTTGAGGTTGGCCTCGAAGTCGCGGTCGGGGTTGTAGACGAACGCGACGCCACCGGACATGCCGGCACCGAAGTTGCGTCCGGTCTTGCCGAGGATGACCACCTTGCCGCCGGTCATGTACTCGCACCCGTGGTCACCGACGCCCTCGACCACCGCGGTGGCACCCGAGTTGCGTACGGCGAAGCGCTCTCCCGCGACGCCGCGCAGCAGTACCTCACCGCTGGTGGCGCCGAACAGGATGACGTTGCCGGCGATGATGTTGTCCTCGGCGACGAATCCCTCGGCGGTCTGGAGCGGCGGACGCACCACGATGCGCCCACCGGACAGGCCCTTGCCGACGAAGTCGTTGGCATCACCGAGCAACCGCAGCGTCATGCCGCGAGGGACGAACGCGCCGAAGCTGTTTCCGGCGGAGCCGGTGAACGTGATGTCGATGGTGCCGTCCGGCAGTCCCTCGCCGCCGTACACCTTGGTCAACTCGTGGCCGAGCATGGTGCCCACCGTGCGGTTGACGTTGGTGATGTGCGTGTCGATGGTGACCTTCGTGCCCTGCTCCAGCGCCGGCTGCGCCTGAGCGATGAGCTGCTGGTCGAGCGCCTTCTCCAGGCCGTGATCCTGCGTCTTCGTGCAGTACGGATCCTGGTCGGTGAAGACGGACTCGGTCTCGGTGAGGATCGGCGACAGGTCCAGATTGCCTGCCTTGCTGCCCTTCCAGTGCTCGAGCGCCTTCGACGTGTCGAGCGCGTCGACGCGGCCCACTGCCTCGTCCAGGGTGCGGAAGCCGAGCTCGGCCATGAGCTCACGCACCTCCTCGGCGATGAACAGGAAGAAGTTCTCCACGAACTCGGGCTTGCCGCTGAATCGCTGGCGCAGCACCGGGTTCTGCGTCGCGACGCCCACCGGGCAGGTGTCCAGGTGGCAGACGCGCATCATGATGCAGCCGGAGACGACGAGCGGAGCGGTCGCGAAACCGAACTCCTCGCCACCGAGCAGCGCGGCGACCATGACGTCGCGGCCGGTCTTGAGCTGTCCGTCCACCTGCACGACGATGCGGTCACGAAGTCCGTTGAGCAGCAACGTCTGCTGGGTCTCGGCGAGTCCGAGCTCCCACGGTGCGCCCGCGTGCTTGACGGACGTCAGCGGGGTCGCACCGGTGCCGCCGTCGTGCCCGGAGATGAGCACGACGTCCGCGTGCGCCTTGGACACACCCGCGGCGACCGTGCCGACGCCGACCTCGGAGACCAGCTTCACGTGGACGCGGGCCTGCGGGTTGGCGTTCTTCAGGTCGTGGATCAGCTGGGCGAGATCCTCGATCGAATAGATGTCGTGGTGCGGCGGCGGCGAGATGAGGCCGACACCGGGCGTCGAGTGCCGCACCTCGGCGACCCACGGGTACACCTTGTGTGCGGGCAGCTGGCCGCCCTCGCCGGGCTTGGCACCCTGCGCCATCTTGATCTGGATGTCGGTGCAGTTGCTCAGGTAGTGCGAGGTGACGCCGAAGCGGCCCGACGCGACCTGCTTGATCGCGGACCGCCGCGAGTCGCCGTTCTCGTCCGGCGTGAAACGCGCCGGGTTCTCGCCGCCCTCACCGGAGTTCGAGCGTCCACCGAGCCGGTTCATCGCGATCGCCAGCGTCTCGTGTGCCTCCGCCGAGATGGAGCCGTAGCTCATCGCGCCGGTGGAGAACCGCTTGACGATCTCGCTGGCGGGCTCGACCTCTTCGAGCGGCACCGGCGGGCGCACACCCTTGCGGAAGTCGAACAGCCCACGCAGAGCCGCCAGCCGCTCGGACTGGTCGTCGACGAGCTTCGTGTACTCCTTGAACACCTTGTACTGCCCGGTGCGGGTGGAGTGCTGGAGCTTGAAGACGGTGTCCGGGTTGAACAGGTGGTACTCGCCCTCGCGGCGCCACTGGTACTCGCCGCCGACCTCGAGCTCGCGGTGCGCGCGCTCGCCGGGGTTGTCCAGGTAGGCCAGCCGGTGCCGGACCGCGACCTCGGCCGCGATCTCGTCCAGGCCGATGCCGCCGAGGTGCGAGACGAGGCCGGAGAAGTACTCGTCGACCAGTTCCTGCGACAGGCCGATCACCTGGAACAGCTGCGCGCCGGTGTACGAGGCGAGCGTGGAGATGCCCATCTTGGACATCACCTTGAGCACACCCTTGCCCGCGGCCTTGATGTAGTTGGCGATCGCCTGGTCCAGCGTCAGGCCCGGGAGCTGTCCGGTGTTGACCAGTTCGTCCACGGTCTCGAACGCCATGTACGGGTTGACCGCTGCCGCACCGAAACCGACGAGGAGCGCCATGTGGTGCACCTCGCGGGCGTCGCCGGCCTCGACGATGAGACCGACCTTGGTACGGGTCTTCTCGCGCACCAGGTGGTGGTGCACGGCGGAGGTCAGCAACAGCGACGGGATCGGCGCGTAGACCTCGTTGGACTCGCGGTCCGACAGCACGATCAGACGCGCGCCGCCCGCGATGGCCTCGGAGACCTGGTAGCGCACGTCCTCGAGCGCCTTGCGCAGACCCTCGCCGCCCTGGGCGACCGGGTAGAGACCGCGGATGATGACACTGCGGAAGTTCGGGAAGTCCCCGTCGTCGTTGACGTGGATGAGCTTCGACAGGTCGTCGTTGTGCAGGATCGGCTGCGGCAGGAAGATCTGCTCGCACGATTCGGCGGTGGGGTGCAGCAGGTCGTGCTCGGGGCCGATGGTGCCGCCCAGGCTGGTGACGACCTCTTCACGGATGGCGTCCAGCGGCGGGTTCGTCACCTGGGCGAACATCTGCGAGAAGTAGTCGTACAGCATCCGCGACCGGGCCGAGAGGACCGCGATCGGGGTGTCGGTGCCCATCGAGCCGAGAGCCTCGGCACCGCTGGCCGCCATCGGCTTGACGAGCAGGTTCACTTCCTCGTTCGTGAAGCCGAACATCTGCTGCCGCAACACCACTCGCTCGTGCGACATGTACGTGTACGGACGGTCCGGGAGATCGTCCATGTGGGTGAGCCCGGCGTCCAGCCACTCCTGGTACGGGTGCTCGGCGGCGAGCTCGTCCTTGATCTCGACGTCGTCGATGATGCGGCCCTGCTCGGTGTCCACCAGGAACATCCGGCCCGGCTGCAGACGCACCTTGCGCACGACGGTGGCCGGGTCGATCGGCAGCACGCCGACCTCCGAGGCCATGACGACGAGCCCGTCCTCGGTGATCCACAGCCGCGACGGACGCAGCCCGTTGCGGTCGAGCACGGCACCGATGACGCTGCCGTCGGTGAAGCACACCGAGGCGGGGCCGTCCCACGGCTCCATGAGCGAGGAGTGGTACTGGTAGAACGCCCGGTGCGCGGGCTTCATGGTCTCGTGCCGCTCCCACGCCTCCGGGATCATCATGAGCACGGCGTGCGGCAGGCTGCGGCCACCGAGGTGCAGCAGCTCGAGCACCTCGTCGAAACGCGCGGTGTCGCTGGCTCCCTTGGTGACGACGGGGAAGATCTTCTGCAGGTTCTCGCGCCCACCGAAGACGTCCGAGTCGATGAGCGCCTCGCGGGCCCGCATCCAGTTCTCGTTGCCGTTGACGGTGTTGATCTCGCCGTTGTGGGCGACGCGGCGGAACGGGTGCGCCAGCGGCCACGACGGGAACGTGTTGGTGGAGAAGCGCGAGTGCACCAGGCCCAGCGCGGACTCGACGCGCTCGTCCTGCAGGTCGAGGTAGAACCCCTTGAGCTGCGGCGTGGTGAGCATGCCCTTGTAGACGAAGGTGCGGCTCGACAGACTGGCGAAGTAGACGCTCTCGTGGCCGGGGCCGTCCTCGCCCGCGCCGGCGGTGCCCAGCTCGTGCTCGGCCCGCTTGCGGACCACGTAGGCGCGGCGCTCGAGTTCCAGACCGGTGAGGGAACCGTCCTCGGTGCCGACGAAGACCTGACGGAAGGTGGGCATCGCGTCGCGGGCGAGGGTGCCCAGCGACGAGTCGTCGACGGCGACCTCACGCCAGCCGAGCACCTTCAGGCCCTCGGCCTCGGCGATCTTGTCGAAACCCTCGGCTGCGGCGTCGGCGTCGGTAACGGCCTGGGGCAGGAAGGCGATACCCGTGGCGTAGGCACCTGCCGGGGGCAACGGGAAGTCGACGACCGCGCGGAAGAACTTGTCCGGGACCTGGATGAGGATGCCGGCACCGTCACCGGTGTTCGGCTCGGAACCCGCGGCACCGCGGTGCTCGAGGTTGACCAGGGCGGTGATCGCCTTCTCGACGATGTCCCGGCTGGGCCGGCCCTTCATGTCCACCACGAACGCGACACCACAGGAATCGTGCTCGTTCGAGGGGTGATACAGCCCCTGAGGGCCTGGAAGTTGCTTCATACCTAGCCTTCGTATGCCGAAGAACGCACCGACGACCAGCAGCGCTGATGGTCATCACCTTGCAATGACGGGTGCCGCACGACAGTGTGCTCGGCACCTCCGATCTACCCCCGCTCCGGCGGCACCGATGGTGTGCTCCTCGTGCCCGACGACGTGGGTTCTCGGCCCTGGCGGACGGTTGTGAGTCCGCCGTGTAAACAAAACGATAATTCAGCACCCCCAGATCGGCACAACTTAGGGTAGACTTATCGCCCTTTGATCAGGCATTACTCGAATTGCCGCCGTCGATGCGACGAATCGGACATGTAAACGGATGCGGACGACAGCGTCCTCACCCCGGTGCGCGGGGCCGGGTCCTCGCCTCCTGAGACGGTCCGGCTCCGGGAAGACGAGACATCCCGGATCCTCCATTCTAGGAGAACGTCCGGAGTGCCGTCGGCTGAGCAGGGATTTCGGTCGGGTACCGAAATACGGAGTCGGAACCACGCGGCAAGTCGCACGGAAGCGACATATCGCCCGGGCCGGCTCTCTACGGTGGGCGGTATGAAGGGATCGGCGGCCGTCGCCGGCGGCGGTATCGCGGGCCTGTGCGCCGCGGCGTACCTGAGAGCCCGCGGCTGGGACGTGACCGTCTTCGAGCGGGCCGACCGGCTCCCGGCCACCGGTACCGCCCTGGGAATGTGGCCGTCGGCCGTCCGGGCACTGGACGAGATCGGTGTCGGGGGTCGGGTGCGGAGTCTCGGTGTCGAGCAGCACCACGCCGAGATCCGGCGGCCGGACGGACGCGTCGTCGCCGGCGGCGACACCCGAGGAGCGGCCTACCTCCTCTCCCGGCCCGCGCTGCTCGCGGCACTGGCGGAGGTCGTGCCCGGAGACGCGACGGTGTTCGGGACGCCCGCACCCGCGATCGCGGATCTCTCCGCCGCCGACGTGATCATCGGCGCGGACGGTCTGCGCAGCCCCACCCGCAGACAGCTGTTCGGTGCCGGACACGAACCCCGGTACGTCGGGAGAACCGCCTGGCGCGGGTGGGTCCCGGGCCACCGCGACGGCGTCGTCGAGACGTGGGACACCGACGCCCTGTTCGGTCTCACTCCTCGCGACGGCGGGCTGATCAACTGGTTCGCGAGCGTCCGCACCGCACCGGGCAACGACGAGGGCCTGGCCGGGGTGCGTTCCCGGTTCGGCTCGTGGCACCCCGAGATCCGGGAGGTGCTCGCCGCCGCCACCGCGGAGACGACACTGCAGCACGATCTGTACGAGTCGCCTCCGCTCCCCTCCTACGTCCGGGACAACGTCGCCCTCGTCGGCGACGCCGCGCACGCGATGGCGCCCAATCTCGGACACGGCGCCTGCGAGGCGATCGTCGACGGAGTCACCCTGGGCCGACTCCTGGTCGCCGGTCCCGACGTACGGACCGCGCTGCGCCGGTACGACCGCCGCCGCCGGATGCCCACCCGACTCCTGGTACGCGCGTCACGGCTGGCCGCCGACGTGGCGATGGCGGGCCGCGGTCGACGGTCCCGCGATCGGGTGTTGCGCACCCTCACGGCACTGACCTGACGCCCTCGGAGGGCACGACGACATTTGTCCGGGTCCGCTACCCTGTCCTGGGCGAACTCGCCCGGGCGACCGGAGGAGAGCCCACCGATGCGACCGGAGGCGAGCCCGCCCGGTGGACAGCGGATCACCCAGGTGGGTCAGGAGACCGTCGCCGGGTGAGGTATTGAGGGGAGGCAATGCCGGGGATGAAAGAATCACCGACCATGAACGACAGCGGCGGACCACGGGACCGGTTCGGTCACTGGTACCCACCCTTCGAGGCTGCGCCGACGCGCCGAACGGCCACGGACGACGACAGTGGCAGCACGACGGCACCGGCGGCACCCTCTGCGCGCGATCCGTTCACCACGCCCACTCCGCCGCCCGCTTCCCGGCCCCCCGCTTCCCGGCCCCCCGCTTCCCGGCCCGCACCGGCGACACCCCCGCCTGCCGGGCGACGTCCCGCGCCACCGACGCCGCCCCCCGGCCCTACACCGCCCCCTGCCCCCACACCGCCGCCCGGGCCCTCCCGCGGGGCGACTCCGCCCCCACCGACGGCTCCTCCCGGGCCCGCCCGTCAGCAGGAACCGAATCCTGCGCCCCCGGCGACGGCACGGCCGGATGCCGAGCCCGCACCGCCGAGCCCACCAGCCGAGCCCGCGCCTCCGGCACCCACGCCGCCGACTCCCGCACCGCCCCCCGTACCGAAGGCGGCACCGAAGCCCGCGCCCTCGCCGGCGCCCGCGTCACCACCTGCGCCGCCGACACCGGCAGCGACGCCTCGGCCCGAACCACGCCCGGCTCACGACCCGTTCGGCGACAGTGCGGCGCCCCCGAACTGGCTGGCCGAGAGCGGAACCGACCCGGCGCCTCCCCCGGCGCCCGCGCCGCCGAGCCATCGCGGACGCAACGTGGCGATCATCGGCGGCGGGCTCGCCCTGTCCGCACTGCTCATCGGCGGTATCGCCGTCGCCCTGGTGAACTCGGGCGGTTCGGATCCGGTGGCGGGCAGCCCGACCAGCGAGGTGGCCCCGGCGCCGGCCGTCGCGGAGGAGTGGTGCGAGACGTCGGAGGAGGGCGCGACCCGCAGCGGTCAGGGACCGGGCGGGCACACCTCCGGGGCGGATGCCATCTTCGGCTTCGACTACGCCTACTACGTCGAACGGGACGGGGTGAAGGCCGCCTCATTCGGTGCACCGGAGTCGGGGCTCGACGCCGCCGCCATCCAGGACGGCATCGACAATCACATCCCGGAGGGCACTCAGCACTGCCTGGAGGTCACCGAGACCGCTCCGGGCGAGTTCGCGGTGAAACTGTCCACGCGTGAGGGCGACAGGCCCGTGCGGACGGCGCGCCAGATCATCACCACCACCGAGATCGACGGCCGCCACTACATCACAACCATCGGAGACGCGTAGATGACAAGCAGGCAGATCTGGGTCAAGCCGGCGGTCCCCGTGTTGGTGGTCGGCGTGTGCGGCGGGTCCGGCTGCACCACCACCGCCCTCGGGCTCGCCAACACCGCTGCGGTGAAGGGCATTTCGGTTGCCGCGGTGGAGGCGACCCCGGCCGGCGGCGACCTCGCCGAGCGTGGCGCCGATTCGGTGTTGTCGGAGAACGGTATCGAGCAGTTGCTCAGATCGGCACGCGGCGGGATCATCTCGGACGAGGCCTTCGCCCAGGCGTCCTCCCACACCGGGACCAGCGCGCGGATCCTGCACCGCTCCGGGAACAAGCTGGCCACCGAGGCGGACTACGTGGCGGTCGACGACTACCTGCGCTCACGGCGCGCGTCCGCGGTCTACGACGTCGGCCACCGGCTGCAGCCTCCGTATCTCGCTCCCCTGCTGAAGCATTCGCAGGCACCGATCGTCCTCACCGTGCCCTGCCGCGTCGATGCGTTCAACCGGATGAGGTCGTCGCTGGACACGATCGGCGGCCTGCTCGGCGACGCCGGGCTCAAGCGCACCGTCGTCACCATCTCCAACCAGGACGCGAACGGCTGGCCGGTGGACATCGCCCTGCTGCGCAAGTACCTCGGCGACAAGATCTGGAGCATCGAGCAGATCCCGTACGACCAGCACCTCGGTTCCGGAGTGGTGATCTCCTACGATCAGCTGGCCCCGGAGACCGTGACCGCCTACGAGAAGCTGGCCGCCGCGGCAGTCGCTGCCTCCGAAGGCTGATCCCGAAGGCTGATTCGGGAGCGGATCAGCTGCCGACCGGGGCGAGGAACCGGTCGGCGGCGTCGCCGGTGAGCAGCCCTTCCGGCAGCGTGCGGCCACAGATGACGAGCAGTAGATGCTGGGCGCGGCCGCGTACCGGCGTCCCCGCACCGAACGTCCAGTCGCGGTCCGTCGCCTCGAGTCGGACGTCGGCGATGTCCGCGTGGAAGTACCCGACGTTGCGGGGCGACATACCGTCGAGCACCCGGGAGAGCCGATCGGCGGGCACCGTCCGGTCCACGCCGAGAGCCGTCGTGATGTCGAGGCCGTGGATCATGTCGTGCGAGAGGGCACCTTCGAATCCTCCGCCCGGCGGCTTCCACGGATGCGCGAGGTTCGCGGTCAGGCAGGCGAGCAGCTCCTCGTCCGACAGCGCCTCGGTGTCCGCACGCGCGCTCCGGTCGGCCATCACGTCGAAGCGCCCTCCCGCCTTGACCATTCCCCACACGAACCGCGGCAGCGGGTATCGGAAGGCCATCGTGATGTGCGCGACCACTTCTCGCACCCGCCAGCCCGCGCACAGCGTGGGCGCGTCCCACTGCTCGGGCCCGAGAGCGTCCAGGACTTCGGCGAGATCCCTGCGTTCGTCGATCACCCATTCCGGTGCCGCTGCTCGTGCCATCACCACTCCTGCCCTCGCCGACGCCGGTTCCGGCGCCGTCTCCTGATACCGACCTCACGGGCCGGGGAAACTCATCGGCGGCAGGTCCGAAACCTTCAATTCCGCGTCGCGACGGGGCACTACCGTCATCGACATGACACCGACTTTCGCTGCCGTCGAACTCGTCGCGACGGACATGGCCAAGACCCTCGACTTCTACCGCGAGCTGGGGTTGGAGATTCCGGCGGACGCCGACACCGCGCCACACGTCGAGTACACCCTGCCCGGCGGGATCCGGCTGATGTGGGACACCGCCGAAATGATCCGCTCGCTGATGCCGGGCTGGACGGAACCCATCGGCGAGGACCGTCTCTCCCTCGCCTTCGACTGCCACAGCCCAGCCGGTGTCGACGAGACGTACAGCCGGCTCACCGACCTCGGGCACCTCGGCAGCACCGCGCCGTGGGATGCGCCGTGGGGTCAGCGGTACGCGATCGTGGAGGATCCGGACGGGCGGTCCATCGATCTGTTCGCGGGACTCGATTCCTGAATCGGTGTCAGCCCGACACGAGCGCACCGAACGTGCGTCCGGCCAGCTCGCGGGACTCGCGGATCAGGTGCGCCTGGTCCGCGTACCCGGCGGCCGCCGCGACCTCGGCTGCCGGGACTCCCCCGGCCGATATTCGTAGCGCGGCCTGCAATCTGAGTATCCGTGCGAGCATCCTCGGGCCGTATCCGAAGTTCCGGCGCGCCAGCCGTCGCAGCTGACGCTCCCCGACACCGACCGCGTCGGCGACGTCGCCGACGGCGGCACCGCGGGCGGCGGCGGCCGCCATCACGGCGACGCGCGGGTCCGGCTCGATCCCCGCGCGGAGTTCCGCCGCGAAGGCCTCCAGCGTTCTCGCCGGCGCGCCCGAGTCGAGAATGCGCCCGCGCAACTCGCGGCCGGCCCGGCCGGACAGCACGTCGGCGAGCGCGACCCGATGGTTCGCGATCTCCTCCGCGTGCACACCGAGGAGCACCGGCAACGCGCCGGGAGCGAACCGCATACCGACGATCGGGCGGCCCACCACCCCGGTGGCACGGAACGGCCGGGTGTCCGGCCCGGCGACGACGACCTCGTCGTTCATCCAGATCAGGTCCATGCATCCGTCCGGCAGCACGTCGCCGTCCACCGCCGCGGCGTTCTCCCACACCACGGCGCCGGGAAACACGGATGCACGTTCGCGGTACACCTGCCCGATTCTAGGTGCATCTGCCCTGGTGAGGAACTGTCTCTCGAGTCGACTAGCATGTCCGCAGAGATCGCGTGCGAGACGAGCCGTGGGGGGGGATCAACCGTGAGTGGGCAGAAGCCGTTGCGCCTCGAAGAGGGGACGATCGAAGAGCTCGTCGGGATCTGCGACGGGATGCTGGCGAAGCTGGATCGACGCATCATGGAAGCGTCCGAACTCGGTGACGTGTCCGGGTTCGGGGGATTCGAGTCGGCACAGCAACTCGCCGAAGGATATCGCCGCAAAGGCGTCGACGGGCCGGATTCCGTTCGTCACAGGCTGGTGCAGTTCCGAGACGCCGTTGAGGAAATGCGGACGGCCTTTGCGGCAGGTGGCGAGGCGTATGGGGATCAGGAGAGTGCCGTAATGCAGCAGATCGCCACCATTTCCCGAGGATTCACCTCGTGACACCACGACGCTGGGCCGGGGCGGCCGGGATCACAGTCATTCTCGCGCTGTCCTTGATCTCGTGCGGCACGAACACCGACGGCACCGAAGCATCCGGCGACAGTTCCACGACAGCCGCGACCTCGACCGTCCGGGAACCACGATTCACCGACGAATCGAACCGCCCCGACGTGATCTTCGACCCCTGCCTCGACCTCCCCGACGACGCGATCCGGCAAGCCGGGCTGGACCCCTCCACCAAGACCGTCAGCGACCTGACGGGCGGTGAGGAACGCACTTTCCTCACCTGCTCTTACATGGACCCTCGGGTGAAGGGCGTCAACGTCATCTCCACGAACACCACATTCGATGAGTACGTCGAGCGGGACGAACGCGCCGGGTTCACCGACATCAGCTACGCCGACCTCGACGGCCGACGCGCCATGTTCAAGGCGGACCGTTACATCGACAACTGCGTGCTCACCGTCGAAACCTCGTACGGGGCCCTCGGCATCACGCGGGACCGCTTCGGTACCGACACTCCCCCCGGACAGCGGTGCTCCGGGATGGACGAGATGATGCGAGTGTTCCTGCACTACCTGCCCGAGGGGGCATAAGTTCTGCGGCAGTACAACGTGCAGTCAGGTCATATCGGGATGGTTGAGGGGGGCTCGAGAGATGTCGGATCGTGAAACGACGATGCCAGTGTTCGGGGACGGAAATGGGGTGGGCCAGCCGACGCCACTCGAGTCGTCGGTGCTCGTCCAGCAGCTTCACCGTGATGGCGTGATCGACGGCGAGAGTGCGACGTGGTCGTCGGAAACACCTTCCGGCGCTTCCTCTCCGGTGGTTCCGGTCTCGCCTGCCGACACGGTTTTGGCGGCGCTCGGTGTTCTGCCCGTGGCGACGGCTGCCCGCGCCGCCGAGGCTGCACAGACCGCCCAGGCCCTGGACGGCCTCGAACCCGACCCCCCGTACATCACTGCGATGGAGAACTTCCACGGGATGACGCACGTCGAGATGTATCAGAAGGCATCCGCGATCGACGCCGGTTCGATCGGAACCCTGGCCGGCGCGTACAAGAGTCTGGCCTCCGAACTCGACCTCCACCAGGACCTCGCCCGGATCTCTCGCGTGGTCGAGTCCCAATGGGAGGGCGATGCGGCAACAGCGGCCACGGGCGCCGCTCAGCAATTGGCCGCCCCGAGCGCCGCGCTGAAGGCGACGGTCCAGGTCATCTCCACCAAGATCGACGAACTGTCCGATGCGGCCAGCAGTGTCAAGGTGTCCGTTCCGCCTCCGCCGTACTTCATGGGGCCCTTTCCCGTGAGCGGACCGGCGATGATGGAGATCGAACAGCGGCGCCGCGAAGCCGAACGGCAAGCTGCCGACAAACTCACCGGCCTCTATGCGCCGAGCTATACCTCGGCGGGCACGAACGTGCCGGGTCTGCCCAAGCCGGACGGCCCGAACGGTGGCATGGGCGGTGGCGGAGCCGGATATGGCGGTGGGTTCGGTGGAGGAAGTGGCCCCGGTGCCGGTGGCACCGCTGGCGGGTCCGCAGCAGGTGGGTCCGGTGGCGGTCCCGGTGTGGACGATGCGGCAGGCACACAGGCTGCGGGCGTCGACGCCCTGGCGGGGCAGGGAGCCGGTGGCCAGCAAGGTGGCGCTGGAAGCGGTATGGGCTCGGCGGCTTCCACGTCGGCGGCATCCGCGCAGAACGGTCTCGGGGCAGGCGCGGGAGCCGGTTCGGGCACGGGCACCGGGGCCAGCGGCGTCTACGGCGCCGGTGCCGGTGGACGCGGTTCGAGTGGCGGCGGCGGAATCGGTGGTGGCGCCGGAGGCGGCGCGGCCCGTCGTCGGGACGACCAGCGGGGCGAGAACCAGGGCGGCGCGATGGTGCCCGGGGCCATCCCGCCCGGTGCCGGAGCGGGCGCAGGTGCCGGGGCGGCAGCCGCGGCGGGTGCGGCGGCGGCGAAGCCGTCGATGGGCCGTCCGGGGATGGGCATGGGTATGCCGATGGGCATGGGCGCCATGGGAGGCGGTGCCCGCGACGACGACAAGGAACACAAGACTCCGAGCTACCTGGTCAACATGGAGAACGGGAACGAGTTGATCGGGGACCTCGATCCGGTGGCTCCCCCGGTCATCGGCGCCTGAGGCAACCGGCGCCCCCGCGAGCCCGGACCCGTCCCGAGAGAGCGCGGTACCGAATACCCGGCTGTGACCTGCACCGCTAAGCTGATCCCGGGAGATACCGATCAAATCCGACGGGGGATACGTGATGGCCGACCGCGCGGGAACCGCGCTGCACCTCGACGACGAGTCGCGGGGCAGGCTGGCACGCGCGTGCCGAGCGCTGATCGATGCGCTGACCGGAATCGAGTCGAAGGCCTCCCGGCTCGCGGTGTCCGACGGCTACGGAGACCTGCCGTCCGCGCGCGAGCTCGCCGCGAAGTTCGGCAGGCTCGGCGGTCCCGAAGGAATCCAGGCGACCCTGCGCGAACACATCGCCGTCGTGGCGCGGATCGAGGAAACCCTGAAGAAGTCCTTCGACCAGTACGACGACGCGGATCTCGAATTGATGGAACAGTTGTCCTCGGTCGGGAGTCGTCACCCCGATGAGTAGGCAGAGCGAAGTCGTGAGAGGGACGCCATGACCACTCCGCACGGACCCCGTGGTGACGGTGGGGCGATGGGCGCTGCGTTCGTGCCGGCTGCGGTCACGTCGCAGGAGAATTTCGCGGCGATGGATCTCGACCGCGCCCGAGATGCGGTGTCCGCGATGTCCCCGGAGCTCATCGAGGCGTCCGCACAGGCCTGGCACGAGGTGGGCGCGGACATCACCGCGGCTGTCGACGACTTCGTGCAGACCGTCACCGAGGCCCTGCGCGGGTGGGAGGGCGCTGCCGCGGCCGGGACCGGGTCCGGGTTGCTCGCCTGCGCGCGCCGCACGGGCGAACTCGGCACCGTCGCCACGATGATCGGCGACAAGGTCGACGAGGCCTGGTCGGGATTCGACCAGGCCAAACGCCTGGTCGAGCTGATCCCGGAACCGTCGTCCCCGACCCGGCTCCACCGGGGCTCCTTCGCGGACGTCAAACTCGCCGACTACGAACGCGACGAGGCGGACATGCAGGCGGCGGACATCATGCGGACCATCTACGGCGCTGCCGTCGTACAGGCCGACACCGACGTCCCGGACCTGCCGCCGCCCTTCGACCCGACCGCACCGGGGCCGGCACGATGACCGGCAGGCAATGGTCCTTCACGGCGCACGAATTCGCCCTCCTGTGGGAGGACGAGATTCGCCGTGACCGGCTGCCGTACCCGGTGATGTACCGCAACACGGCACCGACCCTGGACGCCTACCGGATCGAACGCGACGAAGCGCGTGAGAGCGTGCGCGAGAAGGTCGACGAGCCGTTGCTGCGGACCCTCGGCGTCCTGGCGCAGCCGCGGATCCGGATCGAGGTCTCCGGCTTCCGTGATGTGGCAGGCGAGCAGGGGGTGCGGGTCCGCGCCCACGCGGGTATCGGCGACAAGATCGGCGTGGTGGTGTCGCAGGACCCGGGCCCCACCGACCGCATCGGCGGCGACGTCCGGGTCCACGCGGTCCCGCCTTCGGCGACACCCGCGCTGCTGGCAGGCTGCCTCCCGGCCAGGAACCCGGGTCGGCTCAAGGGCGTCCGGCTGCATTCCTCCGAGATCGCCTACGACCCCGATCGCTCCTTCCTGCAGGCAGCCGGCATCTCGTCACCGCGCGAGCAGTACCGCGCGTTCTTCGAACGCGAACGCGACGGACTGGGACGGATCGAAGCCTTCTACGGCCCCGCGTACGACTGGCGGCCGACCGACGACGGGCTGCACATCTCCTGGATGGACTACGTCGGTGACGGCCGGTACATGGTGCGGCGTGAGGAGGAGATCCGGGCCGTCGCGGCCGACCCCGCCCGGATGGCCGCGGGAATCCGGCAACTGATCGCACGCGTCGAGGCGCGCGTCGGCGTGCGCTGAACACGCACCCGGTCCCGCCCGCCGACCCGGTCAGCTATCGACGGGTTTCCCTACCGGATACCCCGCTTATACGTCGCATTTTGTGAGTTCGATCTCCTCTGCATCCTCGTCGGTGCCCGTCGTGGTTACGGTCACCCCGTCGGGTCAGTTACTTTTCAGCACCCACCCGCGACACGGGCCGGGTGCCCGAGAGGATGGATGGATACATGAAGTTCTCACGTCTGGCCGCCGCCGCGACCGTCGCCACCGGTGCGGGTGCGGCCGTACTGCTCTCCGGAGGTACCGCTGCCGCGGCCACGCCGTCGGTCGACCTCGACAAGGGATATGCGGGCGTCCTCCTCGACCGCAACGAGACGGCCATCGCCTCGCAGATCGATGCCGGCGTTCTCATCAATCTCGCGGTGGGGGACAACTGGATCGTCAACCTTCCCGACGACTCGATCTGGAACACCGGCGGCTGGACTCCGGTCACCGGTGACCAACTCTTCGACGAAGCGGCCGCGAACAACGGGGTCGTCGGCGTCTGGGTCACCGACCCGGCGCGCTACCGCGCCCCCCTGTACGTCCAGTCCCTCTGGTGATCCACCTCGGTCCGCCGCACGGGGTTCCTCCCGCGCGGCGGACCGACGGGGCGGTCAGTTGCCGTGGACGAGCGGTGCCACCTCGGTGCCGAACAGCTCGATCGCGCGCATCACGTCGGCGTGCGGGAGCGGGCCGACACTCGGATGCAGCATGAAGCGATCGAGTCCCAGGCCATCGCGCATACCCACGATCTTCTCCGCGACCTGTTCGGGATTCCCGAGGACGAGTGAGCCCTCCGGTCCACGCAACTGGTCGAACGCGCCGCGGCTCATCGGCGTCCAGCCTCGTTCGCGCCCGAGCGCCGTCATCGCCTGGGCGTACGAGGGATAGAACTGCTCGACAGCCTCTTCCTCGGTGGCACCGACGAAACCGTGCGCGTGGACGGCGAGAGGCTGCGGCTCGTGCCCTGCCTCCGCAATCGCACGGCGATGCAGGTCGGCGAGCGGGGCGAACCGCGCCGGCTGGCCGCCGATGATGGCCAGAGCCATCGGCAGGCCCAGCGCACCGGCCCGGACCACCGAATGCGGGTTGCCCCCGACAGCCACCCACACGGGCAACTTCCGGCCCGGGTCCGGATAGACGCTCTGGCCGGCGAGGGCCGGACGGTGCCTGCCCTCCCAGGTGACGACCTCGGAATCGCGCAGCGCCAGCAGCAGGTCCAGCTTTTCGGCGAACAGCTCGTCGTAGTCGGCGAGGTCGTACCCGAACAACGGGAACGACTCGGTGAACGATCCACGTCCGGCCATCACCTCGGCGCGGCCGCCGGAGATCAGATCCACGGTGGCGAACTCCTCGAACACGCGGACCGGATCGTCGGAGCTGAGCACGGTCACCGCGCTGGTCAACGCGATCCGCGAGGTGCGCGCCGCGGCGGCGGACAGCACCACGGCGGGCGCCGAGGCCACGTAGTCCGCGCGGTGGTGCTCGCCGACGCCGTAGACGTCGAGACCCACCTGCTCCGCCAACTCCACTTCCTCGAGCAGGTCCCGCAGGCGACGAGCGGGCGATACGCCGTCTCGTGCGGTGCCGGGTGCGATTTCGGCGAAGGTCGTCAGTCCCAGTTCCATCGTTCACTCCGGTCGTGTCGGGGAAGTCTTCGATCCCGGCCATGTAGTTGATCAGTCAATCATATCCCTCAACCTCGGGCGGTCGCGCGACATTCCCGTGGGCGCCTCGTCGCGAGGGCCTGACATATACCCATAGGGGGTATATGGTCGAAGGCATGGACCCACACGACGCCCCCTCTGCATCCGGCGGTTCGGCGATGTCGGCCGCGCACGAACACCACGAACATCACGCCGACGGGCACGACAGTCACGGCAGTCACGATCGGCACGACAGTCATGCCGGGCATGCCGGGCACGGGGACCACGTGGCACAGTTCCGCCGGCTGTTCTGGATCATGCTGCTCCTGGCGGTGCCCGTGGTGGGGCTCAGCGACATGTTCGCGATGATCGTCGGATACGACCTGCCCGACGTCGGCTGGCTGAAGTGGGTGTCCCCGCTACTGGGTACAGTCATGTACCTCTGGGGAGGCCGACCCTTCCTCACCGGCGCCGTCGGCGAAATACGCGCCCGCACACCGGGAATGATGCTTCTGATCGGGCTGGCCATCACGGTGGCGTTCGTGTCCTCGTGGGGCGCGAGCCTGGGCATCCTGCACCACGAGCTCGACTTCTGGTGGGAACTGGCGCTCCTCGTCGTCATCATGCTGCTCGGTCACTGGATCGAGATGCGTTCGCTCGCCCAGACGTCGTCCGCTCTGGACTCCCTGGCAGCCCTGCTCCCCGACGAGGCCGAGCGGGTGGAGGGAGACCGGGTCGTCACCGTCTCGCCCGCCGACCTCGCGGTCGGTGACGTCGTCCTCGTCCGCCCCGGCGGCCGGGTTCCCGCCGACGGGCAGATCGCGGACGGCACGGCCGACGTGGACGAATCCATGGTCACCGGCGAATCCCGCCCGGTGCGGCGGACCGTCGGAGACGTGGTGGTCGCGGGCACCGTCGCCACCGATTCCGGTGTGCGCGTGCGGATCACCGCCGTGGGGGACGACACCGCCCTCGCCGGCATCCAGCGTCTCGTCAGCGAAGCACAGAATTCCACGTCCCGGGCCCAACGTCTCGCCGACCGGGCGGCCGGATGGCTGTTCTGGTTCGCACTCGGTGCGGCCGCGATCACCGCCGTCGTGTGGAGCCTGCTCGGCGAGCCGGACGCGGCCGTCGTCCGCACCATCACGGTGCTGGTGATCGCCTGCCCGCACGCACTGGGCCTGGCAATTCCACTCGTGGTGTCCATCGCGACCGAACGGGCCGCGAAGGGCGGCGTGCTGATCAAGGATCGCCTCGCACTCGAGAGCATGCGCACCGTCGGCGCCGTGCTCTTCGACAAGACCGGCACCCTCACCAAGGGCGAACCGACCGTCACCGCCGTCCACCCCGTCGAGGGCTGGGACGAGAGCGACGTCCTCGCGCTCGCCGCGGCGGCGGAAGGCGACAGCGAGCATCCGCTCGCGCGGGCGATCGTGGGCGCGGCACGCCGACGGGACCTGACCGTACCGGCGGCCACCGATTTCGAGTCCTCTCCCGCGGAGGGTGTTGCCGGCACCGTGGACGGGCGACGGATCGGCGTCGGCGGCCCGCACCTGCTCGCACGGCATCATCGGGAGGAACTCCCGGTCGCGGAGCAGTGGAGACGGGACGGGGCCATCATCCTGCACGTGCTCGCGGACGGGAACATCATCGGTGCACTCGCTCTCGCCGACGAGGTGCGGGAGGAGTCCCGCGAGGCCGTCGACGCCCTGCACGCGCTGGGCATCGAGGTCGTGATGATCACCGGGGACGCCGAGGCGGTCGCTCGGTCCGTCGCCACCGAACTCGGTATCGACCGGGTCTTCGCCGGGGTCCGCCCGGAGGACAAGGCCGCCAAGGTCGCCCGACTCCAGCACGAGGGCAAGGGCGTCGCGATGGTGGGCGACGGCGTGAACGACGCTCCGGCCCTCGCGCAGGCGGACGTCGGGATCGCCATCGGCGCGGGCACCGACGTGGCGATCGCCTCCGCCGGTGTGATCCTGGCCGGCGACGATCCCCGCTCGGTGCTGTCGGTCATCGAACTGTCCCGGGCGACCTACCGCAAGATGAAGCAGAACCTGTGGTGGGCGGCGGGATACAACCTCGTCTCGGTACCGCTGGCAGCCGGCGTCCTCGCACCGATCGGCTTCGTCCTGCCGATGTCCGTCGGCGCGATCCTGATGTCGTTGTCCACCGTCGTGGTCGCCCTCAACGCGCAACTGTTGCGGCGCCTCGACCTGCGGCCGGAGGTGAGCACGAGGGAAGTGCTCGCTCGTTCCGGAGGGCGGGCGCGCGCTACCGCGCGGGCATCTGCCGATTGAGCGCCGGCACGAGGACACCGAGCCAGCCGCGGGCGGATCCGACCAGGATGTCGCGCCAGTCGAAGCTGTCCCGCCACAGCGTGATCCGACCACCCTGGACCTGGAAGCGTCCGTACACCCAGAATCGGATCACGAGCCGGCCGATCGAGATCTCGTCGGTGCGGTCGGTGAGCACGATGTCTCCGTCGGCGGCGATGTGGTGGGTGCGCACGTCGAAACCGATCCGGCCCGGGCGTAGTCCGGCGCGGAACAGGCGGGCGAAGCGGGATCTGCCGCGGACCGTGGGCAGCGAGACGTTGATATAGACGAGATCCTCGGAGACGAGGCTCGCCGCGGTCTCGACATCGGAGCGGGCCAGCGCATCCAGGAATTCGAGCACGACGGCGCGGGGATCGTCGGTGTCGGCGGTCGGTATCGGGGTGACGGCGTCGGTATCCGGCATGGGCCGATGATGCTCTCCGCGGCCGGATGGGGCAACCATTCACCGCGGCGCAGGATCGCGCAGCGACGCGGGGTCATGCGGCGGCGCGGAGTGCACGTCGGAAATCCGCCGGTCGGACGCCGGCCCGAGCGGTGAACCAGGAACCGAAGTTCGACTGGTCCGCGAATCCGAGTGCGGCGCCGATCCGGCCGATCGAGAGTTCGCTGTGCGCCAGCAGCCGCCGCGCCTCGAGCAGGATCCGGTCGTCGATCACCTGTTTCGGCGACTTCCCCACCGACTCCGCGGAGGCGCGAGCGAGTGTACGGGTGGAGTACCCGAGCAGTTTCGCGTATTCGGCAACGCTGTGCCTGCGGGCGAAGTGCGCCTCGACGGCGTCCCAGAACTCGAGGAACACCGGGGTGCTCGCCGCCACGGGCTCGGCCGGGTCGGCGAGCGAACGCAATTGCAGGAGCACACTCTCGAGCGCACTGCGGGTGACGGATCTGCGCAGCTCGTCGTCCATCACGGAGTCGGCCACCAGCTCCGACAACACCCGGACCTGGCCACTCATCCGCTCCCACAGCGCCGTGTCGAACGTCCAGTGCCTCGGCCCGTACGGGCAGCTGATCTGGCCGAGCGTCTCCACCCGGGCGTCGAACATGCCGTCGGGGAAGGCGAGCACATACCCGTCGAACGCGCTGAGATCGCCCCAGGCATGCGTCATCCCGGGCCGAATCCAGAGCACCGTGCCCTCGCGCAGCGAATGGACGGTGAAGTCGACGACATGCTCGGCCGAGCCCTCGGTGACGAACAGCAACAGATGGAAGTCGAGTCGCTGCGTCCCTACGAATTCGCGGGCTCCGGCCCGCTCGAGCAGCTCGGCCACCCGCGACACCTCGACCTCGCCGGACCGTTCGGGCCGAGGACGGTAGGGAACCCTCCGAATAGCGTCGTGTCTCATATTCACCAGTTCGTGGCCGAGTCCAACCTCGAAATCCTCAAGATACTGACCCAAACTTACCTACATGAGCGAACAGAAGCCAGCAACCCCCTCCCTCGCGATCATCGGCGGTACCGGCTACGCGGGCGGACACATCGCGGCCGACGCCGCCGCACGCGGCCTCCGGGTCACGGCAGTGTCCCGCTCGGTACCGACGACCACGCTCCCGGACGTCGAGTACGTCCGAGGCGACCTGGGCGACTCGGCGTTCCTCGGGAAGCTCGCCGCCGACCACGACGTCGTGGTCCTCGCGGTGCACGGGACCGACCCCGAGGGCTCCGACCTGGCGGAGCGGATGCCCACCGTCGCCGATGCCGTCCGCGACCTCGCCCGCCTGGGTGTGGTCGGTGGCGCCGGGAGCCTCACCGTGTCCGAGGACGGGCCGCGCGTCGTCGACACGCCGGAGTTCCCCGAGGCGTTCAAGCCCGAGGCCCTTGCCCACGCGGACGTCCTCACCTGGCTACAGGCTCACGGCGGCGATCTCGACTGGTTCTACGTCAGCCCCGCACTCGACTTCGGTTCGTACGCACCGGGCGAGGCCACCGGGACCTATCGAGTGGGCGGCGACGTCGCGGTGTTCGACGCCGACGGCAAGTCCGAGATCTCCGGTGCCGACTACGCGAAGGCCTTCGTCGACGAAATCGTCACCCCGGCGCATCACAGGCAGCGATTCACCGTCGCGTATTGAGTCAGGGCAGCTCGAAGGTCACCACGATCCGGGGGCTCGAATCGGGTTCGGCGTGGCCGATGACGCCGCCGGCCGGTGACAGCGACAGCCCGCCTCCACCTCCGCCGGGAGGCTCGTTCGGGTCCCCGATGCCGCCGATCTGGGCTCCCGCGGCTCCGCCGCCGCCTCCGTACCAGCCGGCTCCACCGCCGCCACCGCCGCCGATCCCGGGCCCGACGGCCTCGGGGTAGGCGGCACCGGAGCTTCCGGCACTGCCTCCGTACCCGGGCCCTCCGGGCAGGCCGTCCGAGCTCGAGTTGTCACCGCCGAACAGGTCGGAGCCCCCGCCCGCACCGAAGTCTCCGTACCCGGCGGGGGTGCCACCGCCGCGGGCACCCGCTCCGGGCGCACCGGCATCGCCGCCCGGCGAGAGTGTCCCAGCGTAGGTGGATGCCCCGCCACCGCCACCGGCCGCGATCGCGAGCGGGATCTCTATCTGCCTGCCCACCAACGGGTTCCGGATTCCGGTGTCGAGGACTACCGACGACAGGCCGCCACCGGCGCCGCCGTTGACATTGGGCGGGTCGACATTGCGGCGCCAGTCGGTGGTTCCGCCGCTACCTCCCCCGCCCCCCACCTGCACGTTGTCCTCTGGGGCTCCGCTGCGCCCGTTCTCGCCGATCCGCATGTAGACGGTGGATCCCGGAATCAGCCATGCGTCTCCACTCACTGTCGCCGCCCGGCCACCCGGGGCGGCGGTGCCACAGCAGCTGTCGCCGCCGCGTCCGCCGACGACCTCCATGTGGATGCGCCACACCCCGCCGGGAATCGTCAGTGGCACACCGCCCACACCCATCGGGGGCCTCACCTCACCGGAGTTGTCGGTGTAGGTGCACGTGACGGTCTTGCCCGATTGTTCACACTGAGGCGGCAATTGGGCCGATGCGACGCCCGCCCCCGGGAAGGCGGCGAGTCCCCCTGCCGTCAGTCCGGCCGCAGCCACCGTGCCGATCCGACTTCGCCACTTCGAACGCATCCGATGCACCTCCCGTTACGCATGTTCTTCGTACCGACCCACCCTGCAACGTAACCCGGAGGAGTGGTGCGGCATGCGATGTTGCTCCGGAAACGCCGTCGCGATCCGCGGCGGCGAGCGACCCCGGCTACCCCACCGCCTTGCTCAATTGCTCAGGCGTCCACCGCTCGACGGCGCGTCCACGGCTGTCCGTGAAGTCCTCGATGGTGCCTTCGGGGTCGACGATGACGATCCGGTAGCCCTCGTCGATGAGTTTGGTCGCTGTTTCCGACGACGTGCGTTTCGCCACGGGCAGCACCTCGTCCACCCGGCTCATGTCGAAAACGACCAGATCGGTACGAGGCGGATGGGTGAGGATCTCGTGCACCAGCGATTCGATGCTGCTCAGTACGAGGTCGCCCTGGAGCACGTAGATCGTGGCCTCCGTCCCGTCGAGGGAGACGATCTGGGTCTCCCACAGCGACGAGCGGGACGGCCGGCTCGCTTCCATCAGGTGCAGGCCCAGGTCCTCGGACAGCAGCTCCATCATCGCGACTCCCCTCGCGCTGTTGCCGTGCGCGTCCAGGCGTGGCGAGAACACGGCCACCCCCACCTGCCCCGGCAACACCCCGATGATTCCGCCGGCGACCCCGCTCTTGGCCGGGATACCCACCGTGGTCAGCCAGTTGCCCGCGGCGTCGTACATTCCGCACGACGCCATGACGCTGAGCAGGTGCCGATTGGTCGGCCGACAGAGAAGCTGCTTGCCGGTGTTGGGTTGCACTCCGCCGTTCGCGAGGGTGGCGGCCATCAACGCGAGATCGCTCACCGTCACGGACGCCGCACACTGGCGGATGTATCCCGCGACCGCCTTGGCGGGATCACCCGACAACGAGCCCGACCCGTGCAACAGGTACGCCAGTCCGAGGTTGCGATCGGCGGTCCGCAGTTCCGAGGCCGCGACCGCCTCGTCCACCTCGACGGGCCGCTCCGCGAGGTCGGCGAAGAAGGCCAGCACCCGGTCGACCGCCGTCGTCCCGTCGTCGGCCTTGATCAGCGTGTGCGTGGTGATCGCACCCGCGTTGATCATCGGGTTCCGCGGCTTGCCCGTCTCCGGGTCGAGGGACAGCTCGTTGAATGCGTCACCACTCGGCTCGACACCGATCCGGTCGAGTACGTAGTCGAGGCCGTGATCTTCGATCGCCAACGCGTAGGCGAACGGCTTGGACATCGACTGGATGCTGAATTGATGGTCGGCATCGCCGCTCGCATAGACGGTGCCGTTGGTGGTACACAACGCGACGGCCGCGCGAGTCGGGTCGGCCGCGGCAAGCTCGGGGATGTAGTCCGCCGTAGCGCCCGAATCGATGTGTGCGGTGTCAGTGATGATGCTGTCGAGATAGTCCAGGATCGGCGAGCGCATCGGGCACCTTCCTCGGCCGCATCGGTGCGGCCCACGCGAGTGGTCGTATCCGGCACCACGAAGTTACCCGGGTTTGCGAGGCCCTGGCTGGTTGCGCCGGCATCTCTCCTCTCCCCGTGAGCGCGCGTCCCGCACGAGCATTGCCGATGGCACAAATTGAAGGTAGTTTGAAGGTATGTCCGTACGTGAGGTTCCATTCTCGGAGATTCAGAATCGCGGAAGGGCCACGCTGGCGGAGTGGCAGCGTGAGGGCGGACGGCCGCTCCGAGTGACCCGCCGTGATGATGAGGATCTGGTGTTGATGACTGCTGTGCGCGCCGATCAGGAACGCGAGGTTCTCACCGCGGCCACGTCCATGGTGCAAACCCTGCTCGGTTCGCAGGACCGCACCCTCGTTCGTCAGGTTCTGCTCGCCGGGTTTCCGTGGGTAGAGCTACTGTCGGATGAGGAAACGGCCGAGTTCATCGACGAGTTGATCAGTTCACTCAGACAAGGCACGTCGTTGGGGAACCCGGCACCGCCCGCGCACACGATCGAGATGTGGCGACACACGGCAGAGGTGTACGCAGACCCGAACTTGGCACGGGCACTGTCCTCACCGTCCGAGGAAGACTCGGGGACCGTGCCGATTCCGAAGCGGTGAGCCCGAAGAAGGGCGACCGCGTTGCTCCACCCGCACGTGAAGGACTGTGGGACTTGAGGTTCGACAGTACCCAAGCAGCCAAGGGCTGGGAAACACTGTGCCGGCAGGCCCCAGCGAACACACTGGCCGCCTACAACGAGATGCGGGCGCGTCAGCCGAAACAGGCACCGACACCGAGGCACCACCGCCTCAAAGGTGCACTGGCCAGTGCCGTCCGTCACGGCGTGGAGTTGGAACAGTGGCAGTTCGAGGTCACCGGGAGCGGCCGTGTCTGGTACTTGCTGGATGTGGAGGGGAGAACACTGTGGCTCCGCTACGCCGGCACGGGGCACCCGAAGGCCACGGACTAGCCGAACACGAGCGACCTCGCTCGGGATCAATGCCTACTCGATCACCAGGCTGTTTCGCTCCACCACCCGTCCGGACGCAGCTAGACTGAAGCGATCCTCTCGAGCCGGAGTTGCTTCATGGCAATGTCGTTGAGCGACAACGCACTAAGACTGGTGCGAAGTCCCCTGTTCCAGCTGTCCACCGCCGGACAGGAACTCTTCCACACGAACATGCTCTATTGGCTGATCCGCACGCATCCGCGCACAGCGCACGAGCTCACCGAATTCTGTTTCGGGGTAGGGGTCCGACAGCTGGGCCCGAATTCTCCTGACGTTCGGCGTGAGTGGAAGCATGTGGACCTGTTCGTGGATGGCGGCCCGAACCATCACGCCCTCGCGCTCGAGAACAAGCTGCTCGCGGTACCCGATTCCCGGCAACTCGTCGGGTATCACCTCTCGATCTCTTCCCAGGAGCTTCGCAGCGAGTCGACCGAATACGTGCTGCTTGCCCTCATCCCGCCGTACGCAGGACTCCCCTCTCCGTGGCGACTCGTGTCCTATGACGCATTCCCAGCCCCCCTGATTCGCGTCGCCGACGAACTGCGGCGACAGGGACACGCCTTCGACGGTGAACTCGTGGCACAGTACGCCGCTCTCGTCCAGATGCTTGTCCGAGTGCGCGACGAATATGCCCCCACCGATCTGTCCGAAAGCCCTGTGCTACTGCCCTCCGACTTACGCAAAGAACTGACCGACGCGAGGTTGCTGTCCCTCGTCGAGAAACTCCGAATGTCGCGGGTGGCTGCGCGCATCCTCTCCGAAATATCGCAAAGGCATCCGGTCAAAGCGACCTTGTCCAACACACACGGGATCGTCGAGTGCTTCCTTCCGCACAAGTCGGGAAGCCGGGTGGGGTGGCAGTATCAGAGCGGACAGTTCAGGCTTGTCGTCATCGCCGGTCACGTGCCACGCGAGCCACGGGATGCGCCCGTCCGTGAACGAATCGGGGGCATGTTTCCCGGCTACTTCGACTTCACACGCCTCGGCGAAGGGCACCTCGCCTCTACCTGCAAGTCCAAACTGAAGTGGCTCGGGTACGGACGTCATTTCGTGTATCAGTATCGGCTTGTCGACCCTTCGGCAAGCCTCGACGATCTCGTAGCCCTCGGCGTCACGGCGACGGAATGGGCACAAGAAACCCTCGAGGCGTCATAGGTCTCATGTCTTCGGTGCCGGTCACCCCTCAGCGCCTGAAGTCTCACCCTCGACGCGGCCTCCGCGCCTCGAACAGGGCGACCCCGCCCTCGACTCGGACGTCCACGTCCGCGAAGTACTTCTCCAGCCCTTCCCGCAGACCTTCGACGTCGTCCGCCTCGTTGTGGAACGTCTTCGTCACCTTCTGGTACAGCCACTGGTTGACGCGGCCGGCCACCGAATGGGTGACGCCGATGCTCGGGATCGTCGATCCGAAGAACACCCCGTCGTCGGTCAGCGCCCGCGCCACCGACTCGAACGTCACGTACTTGGTGTCCCACCCACCCGGAACGCAGTGGAACACGAAGTTGGCCGCCACGGAATCGAACGGGCCGAGGCCGTCGAACGGCTCGAGCACGCTTCCCACGTGTTCGTGCACCGTCCATCCGCGGTCGCGCAACACCCGCGACGACGTCGCGAGCACGTCGCGGTTCAGGTCGAACAGCGTCACCTCGGCGCCGGGCTCCGGGAGCGGGGTGCGCTCGAGGTACCACCCGGTGCCCGGGCCGATGTCCAGGTGCCGTGCCCCGGTGAAGCTGCGGTAGCGCTCCAGCATCCGCTCGGACGAGCACCGCCAGACGAACCGGGTGTTGAACCACACCGTGTGCAGGTTGTACGTGCCGAGCACGAATTTGGAGGAGTAGAGGCGGTAACCCTCACGCTCCCGCGCCGCGACGTTCGCATCACTCATGTTCAGCCTCGCTCCCGTCGACTTGTCACTCACAGCCGACCTCGTGCTTCCCCGGATACATCGGAGCAGGCCGGATTTAATCCTTCCGCCCCGACGGCGGCGCCGGTAGATCTGAAAAGGCATGTCCCCGACCCCGAAAGTGAGCTTAGCCGCGATGAGCCTCGAGTTCCTCTGGTACATCCCCAACACGGTCCGGCCGGGCCACCGTGGAGACGACACGGTGGAGGGGTGGGGCAGTCTCGACTTCTCCACCGATCTGGCCCGCACCGCAGAGCAACACGGCTGGAGCGGCGCGTTGATCGGCACCGGGTGGGGCCGGCCCGACACCTTCACGGTGGCCACGGCACTGGCGGCACGGACCACCACGTTCAAACCGCTGCCCGCGATCCGCCCCGGCTACTGGCATCCGGCCCATTTCGCGAGTGCGGCCGCCACCCTCGACTCGCTCAGCCGGGGACGGCTTCTCGTCAACATCGTCAGCGGGCAGGACAACCTCGCGGCGTACGGCGATGCGGAGGGCGACCAGGCGCAACGATATGCACGGACCAAGGAGTTCCTGCAGATCACGCGCCGACTCTGGACCGAGGAGAACGTCACCTACGAGGGTGACTACTTCCGCGTCGAGAACTCCACGGCCGTGCCCCGCACGTTCGGTGCCGCCGAGGGAAGGCACCCGACGCTCTATTTCGGTGGCGCCTCCGAGGCCGCCGAGAAGGTGGCCGCCACCGAGGCCGACGTGCAGTTGTTCTGGGGCGAGCCGCTCGACGACATCGCGGAGAGGATCGACCGCCTGAAGTCGCTGAGCAGCAGGCTCGGACGTGCCCACGCGCCCCTCGAGTTCGGGTTGCGAACCACGACCCTGATCCGCGACACCTCCGAGGAGGCCTGGCGAGACGCCGAAGCCAAGGTGGCCGCTCTCACCGAACGCGCGGGGGTCGAGGTGGCCAACGCACGGACCCGTAAGGCCGTGGGCCAGCGACGGCTGCTCGATCTCGCCGATCGCGGCGACGTCCTGGACACCAATCTCTACAAGGCACCGGGCAAGGCAGGGGTCGGCGGCGGCGCCGGGACGACCTGGCTGGTCGGCTCGGCCGACGAGGTCGCGGACTCGCTGCGCAAGTACCAGGACCTGGGGATCACCCACTTCGTGCTCTCCGATACCCCCTACAAGCAGGAGATCGCCCGCGTCGGGGACCAGTTGCTCAGCCGCCTGCGCGAGCCGGCCCCCACTGCCTGAACCTTCCCGGCCGATCCGTTCGCGTCGCCGTGGCTGATCGACGCTCTGGTTAACCCCTTTAACTTTGTGTAGGCTCCCCAAAGCTTGACGGCGATAACCTCAGTTCGGAGAGATCAATGGCGAAACGTACCCGGACCGACGGACGGTCCACCGGCGTGCGTATCGACGACATCGTCCGGGTGGGTCGTGGTCTGGGCATGGCTCGGTTGAGCCTCACCGCCGTCGCCACCGAGTTGGGCGTCTCCACGCCTGCGCTCTACCGGCACATCGACGGACGCTGGGAGCTCGAGCGGCTGGTGGGCGAGAGCCTGCTCGCGGACCTCGAGCTCCACGACGACCCGGCCGACGACGTCGAACGGCACCTGCTGTCGTTCGCGCTGCAGCTGCGTGCCTTCGCGCTGGAACGGCCCGGGCTGGCCTCCTACCTCCAGGTGCTGTTCCCCCGCGGGGCGTCCGGGCGCGCCCTGCTCACGGCCGAGATGCGGGCGCTGACGGCGCGGGGCTACTCCCCCGCCGGTGCGGTCACGATGTCCGGCGCAGTCGCCTCCCTCACCATCGGCTTCATCGTGGCCGAGGAACGCCCCGCGGCCGCCGCCGATCCCGTGGGGTACCAGCGCGAGGTCGACGCGGTGATCCGAGCGCTGGCCGAGGATCCCGTTCTGGGCCCCGCACACGCCGAGCTACCCACGGTCACCCCGGAGGACTACACCAAGGCAACGCTGAGGGCAGCGATCGGCGGTCTCGTCGCCGCGGCCCCACCCCATCGCCCGGTCGCTGCGGTGCTGGACGAACTACTCCCCCGATCGGAGGACGGACGATGATGGCACGCAGAGGTTTCCAAGGCGCGGTGCTCCGCGGGTTCGGTGCCCGGTACCACACCGCCACGGTGGTCGGCACCGAGCGGACGACACCGCGGATGCAGCGAGTGTGGCTGAGCTCGCCCACCCTCTTCGACGAGATCACGATCGAACCCACCGCCTGGTTGCGGTTCTGGTTCCCGGATCCGGACGGCACCGAGTCGGAGTTTCAGCGCGGCTACACCATCGCCGAGGCGGAGCCCGAGACCGGCCGCTTCGCCGTGGATTTCGTGCTGCACGAACCCAGCGGCCCGGCGTCCACATGGGCACGGGAGGTCCGCGGAGGCGAAACGGTCGAGGTGACGTCCTTCGGCTCGAAGGGCTTCGCGATCACCGACGAACTGCCTGCGGGATACCTGCTTATCGGTGACACCGCCTCGATCCCGGCAATCAACTCCATCCTCGTCGCCGTGCCGCACACCGTGGATGTCGAGTTGTACCTGGAGAAGCATCACGAGGACGACATGCTCATCCCGCTCACCGAGCACCCTCGCGTGCGGGTGCACTGGGTACCGCGCACGTCGGAGACCGCACTTGCCGACGCTCTCGAGGTGCGCGACTGGTCGAACTGGTACGCCTGGGCGGGACCGGAGTCGAAGTCGCTCAAGCACATCCGCGCTCGCCTCAAGGACGAGTTCGGGTTCCCCAAACCCGAGGTGTACGCGCAGGCGTACTGGGTGCACGGCCGCGCCATGGGCAAGCAGCGGGATGGGGTGGAGCGTGCGGACACCGCGACGATCACCGCTCCGGCAGCCGAGGTGGAAGACCCCCGGGTAACGACGGAACCTGCCGCAGGGGCGCCGGCCGACACACCAGCCGATCCGGCGCCTGCCTCCGTACCGGCCGCGGCACCCCGGCGAGGCAGCTGGCGCTCGCAGGCGGGCAGCCGCCTGCTCACCCCGCTGCGACCGAAGCTGTGGGTGGCCGGGATTCTCCAGGTATTCGTCACCCTGGTCCAACTCGCCCCGTACGTGCTGCTGGTGGAGCTCGCCCGGAACCTGCTGTCCGGGAGCGAGACCTCGACGCTGTGGACGCTCGGAGGGTGGGCCCTCGGATTGCTCGCGCTCGGCACCGTCCTGGAATCCGCGTTGCAGTGGTGGTTGCACACCGTCGATGCCCGCTTCGGACGCGATCTGCGCGGCCGTCTGCTGACCAAACTCGCGCGGCTGCCGTTGGGCTGGTTCACGGCCCGCAGTTCGGGACAGATCAACAAGCTGGTCTCCGGCGACACGCTGTCGCTGCACTACCTGGTCACCCACGCGGTCACCGACGCGGTGGCCGCCGCAGTCGCTCCCCTCGCGGTGCTCGGCTACCTGTTCTGGGTGGATTGGCGGCTGGGCCTGGTACTGCTCGTCCCGGTCCTCGCCTACGCGATCACCCTGGCGACGATGATGGCGCAGTCCGGTCCCAAGATCATGCAGTCGCAGCGCTGGGTCGAGCGGATGAACTCGGAGGCTGCGTCGTACCTGGACGGCCAGCCGGTGATCCGGGTCTTCGGCGGTTCCGCGGCGTCGCCGTTCCGGCGCAGCCTGGACGACTACATCCGCTTCCTCGACGAGTGGCAGCGACCGTTCGTGGGCAAGAAGTCCGCGATGGACCTCATCACTCGGCCGGTCACGTTCCTGTGGCTGATCGCGGTCGTCGGCACCGCGCTGGTGGCCTCCGGCCGCCTCGACCCGGTGGATCTGCTGCCGTTCCTGTTCCTGGGCACCACCTTCGGGGCCCGGCTCCTCGGCATCGGGTACGGCCTGTCCGGTCTGCGCGAGGGCCGTCTCGCCGCCCGCAACATCCAGGTCGCGCTCGACGAGACCGAACTCGCGGTGCAGGGGGCCGCGAGTCCGCTCTCGCAGGAGCCGACATCGAGGGACGGCGCGGGTCGAGTCGTGTTCGACGACGTGACGTTCGGGTACCGGCCGGGAGCGCCGGTCATCGAAAGTGTCTCGCTCACACTCGAACCCGGCACGATCACCGCACTGGTCGGGCCGTCCGGAGCCGGGAAGTCGACGTTGGCCGAGCTGCTGGCGCGTTTCCACGACGTCGATTCCGGAGCGATCCGCATCGGTGGCCGGGACCTCGCCGCACTGACCCCGGACGAGCTGTACACGCAGGTCGGCTTCGTGTTCCAGGACGCGCAGCTGGTGCACGGCACGGTCCGGGAGAACATCGCGCTCGCCGTGCCCGACGCGTCCGAAGCCGCGGTGGAGCAGGCGGCGCGCGACGCGCAGATCCACGAGCGCATCCTGCGGCTTCCACAGGGTTACGACACGGTCCTCGGTGCCGGGATCTCCCTGTCCGGCGGTGAACGCCAGCGTCTCACCATCGCCCGGGCGCTGCTCGCCGACACCCCCGTGCTGATCCTCGACGAGGCCACGGCTTTCGCCGACCCGGAATCGGAATACCTGGTACAGCAGGCGATCGACCGGCTGGCGGCCGGGCGCACCGTCCTCGTGATCGCCCACCGGCTGCGCACCGTCACCGGTGCCGACAAGATCGTCGTCCTCGACGGCGGGCGGGTGAGCCAGACCGGCACGCACGAACAGCTACTCGCCGAAGACGGGCGCTACCGGCAGCTGTGGGAGGCCGGCGCCGTCACCCTCGCCGACACGAAGGAGTCCGTCCGATGACGCGCACCCTGCTGAGCCTGCTCCCGGACGAGCACCGTGGCCGGGTGACCGGCTACCTCACGCTGACCGTGGCCTCGACACTGCTGCGTGCGGTCGCCGTCGTGCTGGTGGTTCCGCTGGTGTCCGCACTCTTCGGCGAAGACCCGGCCGGGGCATGGCCGTGGGTGGCGGTCCTCACCGGTGTCGTCGCAGCAGGATGGATCGTGGACTCGATCGCCTCGCGCATCGGATTCGATCTCGGATTCGCGATCCTCGACCATGCCCAACGTGACATCGCCGCACAGGTGGCGCGGACTCCTCTCCGGTGGTTCACTGCGGACAATTCGGCTACGGCGCGCCGCGCCATCGCCACCACCGGCCCGGATCTGGTGGGGCTCGTCGGCTATCTGGTGACCCCGCTGATCCAGGCCGTGTTGCTGCCGATCGTGATCGGGCTGGCGTTGCTCCCCATCGCGTGGCAGCTCGGCGTCGTCGCTCTCGTGGCGGTGCCGTTGCTCCTCGGGGCGCTGTGGGCGACCGAGAAGCTCACCCGGCGTGCGGGTGCCGTGGCCGCCGAGTCCAACAGTGCACTCACGGAGCGGGTTCTGGAGTTCGCCCGCACCCAGGCCGCGCTGCGGGCGGCCCGGCGGGTCGAACCGGCACGCAGCCAGGCCGGTGCCGCGGTGGCGGCCCAGCACGGCGCCACATTGCGGTTGCTGGCGCTACACGTACCCGGCCAGGTGCTGTTCAGCCTGGCCAGCCAGTTGGTCCTGCTCGCGCTCGCCGGGACCACCACGTGGCTCGCCGTGCGCGGCACGATCGGTGTCCCCGAGGCCATCGCGTTGATCGTCGTCGTCGTCCGCTATCTCGAGCCGTTCGCCGCGCTCGGGGACCTGGCACCGGCCACCGCGACGACACGCGCCGCCCTGCGTGACATCCGCGCCGTGCTGGACGCGCCGGGTCGGGCGCGGTTCGACGACCGCCCGGACACCGCCGGCAGAGACTCCTCCGTGGAGTTCCGGGGTGTCCACTTCCGGTACGAGGACGACAGTTCTTCGGATGACGATTCTTCCGGGGGAACAACGGTTCTCGAAGGTCTCGACCTCGTATTCGAATCCGGACGCACCACCGCCGTCGTCGGCCCGTCCGGATCCGGCAAGAGCACCCTCCTCGCACTGGTCGCGGGGCTCGAGGAACCGACATCCGGCAGCGTCCTCGTGGGTGGGGTCGATCGTGCCGCGCTCGATCCGTCGGAGCGGAGCGCGGACACCAGTGTCGTGTTCCAGCAGCCGTACCTGTTCGCCGGAAACATCCGGGAGAACGTGCGCGCGGGTAATCCCGGCGCCGACGCCGAGCAGGTCGATTCGGTGCTTCGGCTCGCGCGGGTGCAGGATTTCGCGGGCCGTCTGCCCGCCGGGCTGGACACCGTGGTCGGTGAAGCCGGCGGGGCACTGTCCGGTGGGGAACGTCAACGCGTCTCGATCGCCCGGGCACTGTTGAAGCCGTCGGCGGTGCTGCTCGTCGACGAGGGCACCAGCGCGCTCGACGCCGAGAACGAGGCCGCGGTGGTCGACGCCATCACCGACGACCCCCGACGTCGCACACGCATCGTCGTCACCCATCGCCTGTCGACCATCGCGGGAGCCGACCGTGTGCTGTTCCTCGACGGCGGACGCATCGTCGAGGACGGCACCGTGGACGAGTTGCTCGCGGCGGAAGGACGTTTCGCCGAGTTCTGGCGGCATCAGCACGACGCTGCCGGATGGCGGATCACCGCCGATCCGACAGGCGTGTCACGGTGACTCAATTCTCGACCGGGGCCACTCCCGGTACCTGAGCGATGTCGACTCCCGGCAGGAGGAAGCACTGTTCGCCGGCGGCGTTCTCGTGCGGCCCCCATACCGCGGCCACCACGGTGCCCGCCTGCGGCGAGGAGAGCGCAGCGGGAGCACCCCACAGCTCCTGGGTCGACACGAGGGTCTCGTTGCTCCACACCCCGGTATCGAGGTTCAGCCACGTCACCCAGGCGCCTCCGCCGCCGGGTTCGCTGACGACGTAGAGCACCTCGTCGCCGCCGACCGCGGCTTCCTCGTCGTGGGTCACCGAGAGCACGGATGCGAGGCCTGCCTCGCACTCCAACGGAATCGGCTGGAAATCGATGGGGGCGGCCGTCACCGTTGCCGAACCCACGAGCGCGGCCGCGCCGCCCAGTGCGCACACGGCGGCCAGGCGAAGGGGAAATAGTGATCTGGACATGGCATTCCTCTCGAGGTCCCCGACGATCCCGACACTTTCGACACTATCGGCGCGAGACACCGAGGAGAAGATGCGGGAGTCGCCCGAATCAGATTCGTGACGCGTTGGCGAAACCGTGACCTGAGTCCGGGGCGATCAGCGGCGTGAGCCCGTCCAGCAGGTGGGTCATGCCGAGGGTGAAGATCGTCTCGACGTCGGGCGGGGATGTCACGGCGAACATCACGGGGTAGTCACCGCCGGCGGCGAAGCGCGCGAACTCGTCTGCCCGGGATTTCCACCACTGCTCGGCGCCCAGACCCAGTTCGCCTTCCTCCACCACCGCCTGCCCGGCCTGCACGGCCATGCCCGACGTGTACGCGGACAGGATGGTCACCACCTCGAGCGCCGTTTCCGACGAATGCCCTTGGTCGGCAATCACACTCATCATCCACTCGGCATTGGCCATGAGACCGGGCGAGAGCACCGGCCCGGAGACCGGCGTCAGCCGGATCGCCCACGGATGTCGCCGGTAGATCGCCCACTCCCACCGCATCGCCAACTCGAGGGCCTCTCGCCACCCCTCGGGCCGGGGCTCGGGGAGAGCCGCGTCCCGGTAGATCTTGTCGATCATCTCCGTCACCAGATCCTCCTTACCGGTGACGTGCCGGTACAGCGCCATGGCGCTGACCCGGAGTTCGGTGGACACCCGGCGCATGGACAGTCCGTCGATGCCCTCCGCGTCGGCGACGGCGATCGCGGCCTGGACGATGACGTCGCGGTTCAGCCCGGTGTCGCCGGTGTGGCCGCCGTCGGCGACGGCTGTCGTCCGCCTCTTCGGCTCACGCGGATGCCGCGCAGCCGATCCGGGAACGCCCCGGACCACCGTTCCCACCCCGCGCACGGCCTCGACCAGCCCCTCCTGGCGTAGCGCGGCGAGTGCCTTCGTGGCGGTGGCCATGGCCACTCCCCACTCTCTGGTGATCTCGCGAGTGGACGGGGCGCGGGCGCCCGGTTCGAGTTCGCCCGCGGTGATCCGCGCGCGGATGTCGGCGACGACACGCGCGTAGGGCGGAAGTTCCGACCCCGAAGGTGTTGCCATCATGCTCTCCGATCCAGTCCGAACCCCGAGTGTACTAGTGCACGTGCGCGGTGAGGCCGCGTGCTGGCCTCGCCCTCGCATACCCGCGAAACAAGCGGCGTAGCAAGGCGATTGCCTCGAGTGCACTAGTGCTGGGGTGCGAATTTTCCTCTGAAATTGCAGTTCACAAGGACGCTCTCACGTGTTTATGGTGTACACATCCCCCAGCTGACGTCCACACCGTTTGGAGATCGTCATGGCCCATACCGACGCCCACGGCCCGCCCCGCGGTGCCGAAGCCCACCCGGCCCGCGTGGCCGCCGGGCCCGTCCCCGTCGCCCAGCGCGTCCTCGCCCCCGACCTCGCTCGCGGGGTCATGCTCCTCGTCATCGCGCTCGCCCATGCACACCTGTTCGCCACATTCATCGGTGGCGACGACGCGGCGCACACTGCCGCGGACCGGGTCGCGACTGCGGGCACCGTGATGTTCGTCGACTTCCGCGGCTATCCGATGTTCGCGGCGCTGTTCGGCTACGGCCTGGCGCAGATCTACCGGCGCCGGATCGAGCAGGGTCACGAGTGGCCGTGGGTGCGTTCACTGCTGCGGCGCCGGGCGCGCTGGCTGATCGTGTTCGGCCTGTTGCACGTGCTGCTGCTGTTCCTCGGCGACATTCTGGCGGTGTACGGGCTGGTGGCTCTGGTGTTCGTGGGAGTTCTGCGGTTCCGCGACCGGACGCTGGTGCTGCTGGCGCTGGCATGGTTGCCGTTCGGCGCGATCATCCAGGCGGTGATCGCCGCGGATGAGGTGATGACCGGTGAGAGCGGTCGTCCACCGATGCCGGAGGGCTTCCTGGACGAGCTTCTCTTCCGTGTCACGATGTTCGGCATCATGGGGGTGGCGATGTTCATCAGCACCGTCACCCCGTTCCTCCTCGGGATCCTGGCGGCCCGCCACCGGCTGCTGGAGGAACCGGCGCAGCACCTGCGGCTGCTCCGTTTCGCCGCCGTCGCCGGGATCTCGGTGGGCGTGCTGGGCGGACTCCCGTTTGCGCTGGGGAAAACCGGTGTGTGGGAGAGCTATTCCGCGTTGGATGCACTCGTTTCCGCGGGGCTCCACCAGGTGACCGGCTACGCTGCCGGGCTCGGCTACGCGGCCCTCATCGCCCTGATCGCGGTGCGCCTGGCAGGGCGGGAAGGCCCGGTGACGACTGCCCTCGCGGCCCTCGGCCAACGGTCACTGACCTTCTATCTGGCGCAGTCGGTGGTGTGGGCGGTGCTGTTTGCCTCGTACACCTTCCACCTGCAACTGACCTCCCCAGCCGCCGCCGTACCGCTCGGGGTCGCGGTGTGGCTGGCCACGGTGGTTCTCGCCGACCTCATGCGACGACGAGGGATGCGCGGGCCTGCCGAGGTGGCGTTGCGTCGGCTCAGTTATCGGGAGGGAAGCTGAGGATCCGTCACATGGACCGCGCCGGCGTCACACGTCCGGCGACCGGTGTTCACGATCGCGGTCGACGAGTGCTTCGATCAGGTCGGCAGCGGCCTGGGCCCCTCCGGCGGACCGGGCAACGGCCTTCTCCTCGGCACAGCGTCGAGCGACGTCCTCCGACGACGCGACCCGCAGCACGGCCGCGCGCAGCGATTCCGGGGTGACGTCCTCGGCCGGCAGGAGCTCTCCCACGCCGATCTCGGCGAGTCGCGGGCCGTTGACGAACTGATCCGCCGCCTGCGGGACGGCGACCATCGGGACGCCGTGCCAGAGCCCCTCCGAGCACCCGCCCATCCCGGCGTGGGTGACGAATGCCGATGCGTGTTCGAGGATCGCGAGCTGCGGCACCCACTCCTGCACGACGATGTCGTCGGGAATCTCGCCGAGGTCGGCGGGCTGCACGTGCGGGCCGACCGCGAGCACGGTGAGCCAGCCGGTGCCGTGCATCGCGGCGATGCAATCCCGCCAGAAGTCCGGGCGGTCGTTGTACGCCGAGCCGAGTGAGACGAGCAGCAGCGGGCGGTCCGGCTTCGGCCACGTGCCCTGGTGCGAGCGGTCGTCGATCACAGGGCCGATGAACGTGTAGCGGTCGGAATCGACCCGATCACGATGGGGCTGCATGGCTTCCGGGATCAGCACCACCGAGCGGTCCGGGGGCCCGAGGAACTCCTTGCTGTTCAGAGGTACGCCGGCTTCGGCGAGCCAGCCGTCCATCTCGGCCTGCCAGATCAGCCCTTCGGGTTCCTCGAGACACTCGTAGGCCTCGGCGAAGTCCTCTTCGAAGGTGTCCCAGGCGACCATGTGCGGTGCCAGCTCGACCCGCGGGATGCCGCGGACGCGGGACAGGGCGTGCCCCGCCCAGCCGCTGCCGTCGTAGCAGACGACGTCGGGCAGGTCGTCGCCGAGCGCGGCGGTGATCTGTGCGTAGGCGCTGCGGGCTTCGTCCGAGAACAGCTGCATCGCCTCGATCCCGCCCTCCGGCCACTGCTCACCCTTCGCCGGGTCGGGCAGATCCGTGTGGATCGGCAGCACGGTGGCTCCGGTGGCGGCCACTGCGTCGGCGAAACGATCCGGGACGGGATAGGTGACGCGGTGTCCGCGAGCGACCAGCTCGGCCATCACCGGCAAGTTCGGATGGATGTGGCCGTGCGCGGCGGCGGTGGACATGAGGATGTGGCTCATCGTGCTCCTGGCATAGGGGCTGGGCTCGAATCCAGGTGTACCGGACGGCGGCGGCGGGGTGCCAGTGAGTTTCCTCGGCCATCGTTCTGTCCTGCGGTACGGTGTGTCTGATTCGGGGTGGGATCTCCAGGGGGTTGAGCAGTGACGATGAAGGTCGATCCGGACGTTCTCAGGGCGTTTGCAGGATTCGTGGACAGTGCGGCCGACAAAATCGGGGACTCGACCCCGGGTAGTTCGGTGGACAGTCTGCTGACCGCATTCCCCGGCACCGCGTTCGGATCGGTCGCCGATCGAGGCCGCGACATCAGCGAGGGTGCCCGCCAGCGAATGGCCCTCCTAGCGGATGGATTCGGCCGACTATAGCCGGCCAGGCAGGCGGCTATGTCCTGGAAACGCCATTTGAACAGATTGGACTGAAGTGCTCGGAAACGGCACCGGCGCGGGAGCACCACAGATTTCCGAATGGAAGAAGGTGCGCCGCAAGCCGAGCATTGCCTTGGAGGCTTTCCTTGTTGCAGCCGCTATCGGCGGCGTCTGGATGTCCTTCGACTATCGTGCGAACGACGACTACTCGATGTTCGTATGCATGGCAGCCTTCTCAGCGACTGCCTTTTCCGCGATGCTCGCCTGTCGCTACGGGCTCGTGCGCACACGGAGCAACCGCCCGGATCATTCTATTGATACCGGAGGGATGAGGTTCGACTTCCCCAGAGGTCTCTGGGCGAGCATTACAGTTACAGCGACCTTCGTCGCCACAAGTTTCATCGCGCTCTTGACAGCGCGAATCAACCACGTCCTCGAGTTCGGCTGGGGGCTCCGGGAGTTCCTGGCAGTCGGCGGGGCCACCCTGATGGTCTTGTTCTCGAGCGTTTCACTGGGTGTCTTGTTTCGCGGCGCAGCGAGAGGTATGTACCTGGCGGTTGTTCCAGAAGGGATCGAGTACGCGAGCCTCGGCGCTTGCAGGACTGCGAAGTGGGATGACATCCGGCTGGTCATCCCGTTCGAGATGGCGGAGTCACCCGTCATCAAGGTATCGACCAAGTTCGTCGAGCCGGCGAGTCCCTTGCGAAAACTCGTTGGGCTACGGGAAAAGCGGCGCGTTCTCGATATTCCTGCGCACGCGTACAGTCTGGAACCTGAGGTGCTGCTTTCCATACTGAAGTTCTATTGGGAGCATTCAGAACTGCGGTGTGAACTCTCAACCGGGGCAGCCGATCAAAGGCTCCGTGCCGGATACTTCTCGGCGTGATTCTACGCAGGACCGAGGCGCGCGGTGGCAAAGCACACCCGCGTCTGAAAGGGTGGCGAATGTGATGGAGGGGACATCAACACAAAGGGTCGCTCCCGCAACCGGGGCCGCAACGTGGCAGTGGATCAAGGGCGAGACACTTGACGCTGTCGACGACCTGATCGAGCAGAGCCTCGCGAAGGTGGTCTTGACCACCGCGACACGCAAGCCAGTGCGGTTCTCGCCCCACTGGCGGAAGCTGACAGTCGACGTCTCGGGGCAACGGCCCGCTGGAGGGTGGGAACGGGCTCGGTGGTTCCTCGTCGATGCAGACACCGCCGGCTCGTCAGATCCGCAGCGTGCGAATGTCACCATCATCGAGAAGCCAAAACCATGGAAACTTGTGTTCGACATCATGGGCGCGTCCGAGGCGCTGGGATCGGTCACTGCAGTGCACGCCGCCTACAGCGACGACATGGAGTTACAGCTTCTGCTTCAGCTGCGCGAGGCCCTCATTGCCTGCACCCGCGCCCCTCAGCTCGAGAACATGTGGAAGCCGGATCCGGTGCTATCGCCGCGATCGGAACCTGTCGGCCTCAACCCACCGCAGGCGCAAGCTTTTTCCGCGATGACACAGCCTGGCGGCGCCCTGGTCTGGGGGCCTCCGGGGACAGGGAAGACGAAGGTCATCGTCGCCGCAGTGTCCGACGCTCTCGCCCACGGCCGCTCCGTGCTGATCGCTTCCCACACCCACGTCGCAGTCGACAATGTGGTCGCCGACGTCGCGAAAACGGTCAAGGGCCCCGGCCAGATAGTGCGAGTCGGCTCAGCCGACAAGATCGGCAGCGAGGTCGCCGCCCACGATTGGTTGACCCTGGACAAGGCGGCGGCAGCTCTGACCAACCGAGACCAGCGGATGAAAGCAATCGATGATGCTGCCGCGGCATTGCGGGACGCGCCGGCGCGATCGGCTCTCGAGTCAGTGCTGGATCAGATCGGCGATCTCGGTTTCGATGTCGATGCCGCAGTTCAACTCCGCGATCTTCAGCAACATCGGCAGCAGCTCAGCGGTGAGGCGGAGACTCTCGCCACGGACCGCACCGACCTGCTCACGCGGCACGGACAGATTCTTGCCGAACTCGCCGAACTCGGCGACGTCGATCGCAACCTGGCAGATGCTGCAGCAAGAGCGCACGCCGCACGTAACACAGCGGAGCAGGCGTACCACAGTTTCCACCAGCTTCAGCAGGCCACGTTCACCATCGACGCTGCTCTGGCCCAGGCGACGGCGGTCCGAGTTGCCGCGGCAAACACTCCCCGAACCAGAATCTTTTCCCGGCGCAAAGCATCTCGACAATCCGTCGAACATGCCCAGGCCAATGAGGCGGAACTGCTATCCCAGAAGCACACAATCGCTGCGCGACTCCCTCACGCACATCATGCTATGGAGGAGACCCAGCGCGCGCTGCGCGCTGCGCAAGCAGCCCACTTCGCAACACACGAAGCCGCGAGGAGAGCCTCGGACCTGCGCAACCACGCACAGAGCCTCCACACCGCCATCAGGCGTGGCGATGTCGCCGCAGCAACGATCACCACCGATCTCGCCGAGGTCGATCACGCAATCAGCGAGGTCACCACCGAGCACGACGATGACCTTCTGTCCAAGGCTACCGAGAACGAGGTCTTCGAGCTCGTCATGCGTCGCGACCACTTAGCCGCTGAGGTCATCGACCTCGACCGTCGCGCGGACGACCTGGATGCGGAGCGAGCGCGGCTGAGGGACGAGTTCGCCAACACTCGTCGACAGCTACTCGAAACGGCTCCAGTCCTGGCCTGCACTCTCGCCGGTCTGACCACGGCATCAGAGTTGGTGCGGCGACGATTCGACGTCGTCATCATCGATGAGGCCGCCTCCGCCGGTATCCCCCACCTGACCTATGCCGGCGCGAAAGCCGACACCACCCTCGTCTACGTCGGCGACTTCCTCCAGAACGAACCGATCTCCAACGTCGACGATGCGATCACCGCCGACGATCTGCGCCGACGGCGTTGGCAGACCGGTGACATCTTCGGCCTCCACGGAATCACTAGTCGATCGACGGCAGAGTCTCACCCCCGCTGTGTCGCCCTCCGTACGCAGTACCGTTACCCTCCCGTCATCGCAGGGATCGTCAACCAGTTCTGTTACGACGGCCTTCTCGAATCCCATTGGACTGCAACACCGTCCCCACCACACGTGATATTCCTCGACACTGCCGGACACCCCGGTGAAGGACTCCGACGAGTCGGCTCGTCATGGAAGCACCCGCTCGGACTCGAGCTGCTCAGAGCTGTCCACGACAAGCATGGAGGTGACGGTGCCGCAATCGGCTTGGTATGCCCATATCGCGAACACGCCTTGGCCGCTCAAAAACTGGCCAGGGACGAACGACTTGGCGTCGATGCTGGTACCTCGCACAAGTTCCAAGGCCGCCAGTTCCAGGTGGTCGTCTTCGACCTGATGCAAGACTCCGCACGCGACCGGTGGATCGTCGGCGCCGACCTTGCCGGCGCTCAGCGCAACGTCTCCGCTGCGAAGCTCCTCAATGTCGGCATCACCCGAGCGCAACGCACCCTGTACCTCATCGGAGACTGGGACTACATCTGCGCGGCGCCGGCGCCCGGCATGCGCGCAGTGCGCGATCTGGAAAGCCACCCTCACTTCCAACGCATCGCCGCAACGGAGTTCGTCAAGCTCGGGTAGCTTCCGGCTCGTCCGACCAGGTTGCTCTCCGTCATTCAGAATAGCCGTACCACCTTGACCGGAGCAGAGGATCGTAATGAATCGGAAGCTGGCAGCTCTACCCTTGGGCCCATTGTTGTTGCCAGATGCTCACAAGCGACGGACGAGTCGGATGCAGCATGGACGAGCATCGCCTAGATCCGGGTGCGTCGCGCGAGACCCTGACAGAACCAGTGCCTTCCGAAGTATTCGACGGATTGGACCCTTGCAGTTCAGCAAGTGAACATGAAGTAGGGCCTTTCGGTGGAGGCTTGGATACGACGCCGGTGCGGCAAGGTGGGGCTAGAAACGAAGCGGGAAAGTTTGGGGTGCAAGTGGGGTTCGAACGTCATGTCGATCCTCTTCACGCTGAGTCCTTTCGGTTCAACCAACGATGGAGGCACTGCGACCTTGACTCACGCACCCGGTCGTCAAGTTGATCGCGTTGGCGTCGACCCGAGGTGTGCTCCGTCGAGGTCCCGTATTCGACTGGGCGTGTCGTTCAAATTTCGGTAGTGCCCGCGCCCCATCTTTTCGAGCGCACGCCGGTGACCGAGGAAACCTCGGTGGTCAAGTCCCAGGGCGTGGTGTACGACGGTCGTCGCGTGACTCCTCGTGGGGTTATGCGGTCAGAGCCGCCGGCGTCACCTCCTCGGTAGGTTCGTGGGTGCCGCGGGACCGAGTCAGCACGTCGAGGCCGAGGTAGCGGCGGCCTTCGATCCACTCGTCATGCTGCTCGGCGAGTACCGCGCCGACGAGCCGAATCAGGGCGGTGCGATCGGGGAAGATCCCGACCACGTCGGTTCTGCGCCGGATCTCCTTGTTGAGCCGTTCCTGAGGATTGTTCGACCAGATCTGCCGCCAGATCTGCTTCGGGAAGGCCGTGAAGGCGAGGAGGTCTGCCCGCGCGGAGTCGAGATGATCGGCTACCGTTGGGAGCTTCTCCGACAAGGCGTCGATCACCCGATCATATTGAGCATGAACAGAATCGGCGTCCGGCTGGTCGTAGACGGAGTGCAGGAGCGCACGCACCCAGGGCCACGAGTTCTTCGGTGTCTGGGACATGAGATTGGTCGAATAATGCGTCCGGCACCTCTGCCAAGCGGCCCCGGGCAGGGTGGCGCCGATCGCCGACACGAGGCCGGCGTGGGCGTCGGAGGTCACCAACCGCACTCCGGACAGGCCGCGGGCGACCAGCGACCGGAAGAAAGCCAACCAACCGGCCCCGTCCTCGGCGGAGGTCACCTCGATTCCCAGGATCTCGCGGTAACCCTCGGCGTTCACTCCGACCGCGACCAGGGCGTGCACGTTCACCACCCGGCCGTTCTCGCGGACCTTCAGGACGAGGGCGTCGGCGGCGACGAACGTGTACGGGCCGGCGTCGAGCGGGCGGCTGCGGAACGCCTCCACCTGGGTGTCGAGGTCCTTCGCCATCACCGACACCTGGGATTTCGACAGGCTGGTGATGCCGAGCGAGTCGACGAGTTTCTCCATCCGTCGGGTCGAGACCCCGAGCAGGTAGCAGGTGGCCACCACCGACGTCAGGGCCCGCTCGGCACGCTTGCGGCGCTGCAGTAACCAATCAGGAAAGTACGAGCCCTGACGCAGCTTGGGGATCGCGATGTCGAGGGTTCCGGCGCGGGTGTCGAAGTCCCGGTGGCGGTAACCGTTCCGGCTGTTGGTGCGGTCCTCGGAGCGTTCACCAAAACCGGCGCCGCACAGGCTGTCGGCCTCGGCGCCCATCAGCGCGTCGATGAACGTGGACAGCAGGCTGCGCAGCAGGTCGGGGCTGGCGTCGGTGAGGCGATCGGTCAGGAACTGGTCCAGGTCGATATCGTGGGCAGTGGTCATCGCGTGCTCTTTCGTCGAGTCGAGTTGGTAGCTCTCTCGAAGAATCACGCGATGACCGCCTACTTTCCGGCTACGACACGCCGGTGACGTCCTGATCCGGCTCTTACACCATCGTCATGGACGCAACCACCTCGGTACGTGACAGGCCCTGCCACTTCTCCGCGACATCATCGACCGAGTTGGTTGGGGGTGAGAATGGATACTGGTGACGAAGCGGAGGCTGCGGTCTGATGGAAGTGCTCTGCAACGTACGGGCTGCGCTACCGACTCAGGCCGAGTCGCCGCGGGCTGACAGGCATGCGACTGCGCCATGTCTGTGTCGTGACAAGCTTAGGGTCGTATCACCTCGAACTCGCGCGCTATCCGTGACGCCGACGCACACCGCGGCAGGGTCTCACCCGTTGCTGGGAGACGTCTCGATCTGAGCTCGCGCAGGTTGCAGTCATATGCGAACGCTGCACACTGCGCGGATCGCCCGGAACCTGCGCGGATGACGCCGTCAGTTGATTCGGTCCGGCCTCGAAGGCTGTTCGACCCATCCGCCGGCCCTCGCACCCCTCCCGGCTTCGCGCTCCCCGATTTGGTAGCCACAGGGGGTGCACGAAGCTCCGGGCGGTGCGAGAGATCCTTCGGCGCCACAAGGACCCTGCCGACGCCGTCCACAACGAAAACGAGGCCACGCGCCAAAGCACGTGACCTCGTCTGTTGCAGTTCTGAGAAGAACCACCATGTGGTGGGCGAAGGGGGACTTGAACCCCCACGTCCCGAAGGACACTGGCACCTGAAGCCAGCGCGTCTGCCATTCCGCCACTCGCCCGAGCAACGCCGGAAACACTAACACAGCGCTTCCGCGCTTCGCGATTCGTGCAGGTCAGGGCAAGGATACCCGAGGAAAGGGCCCGTCGGCGGGAAGACGGATATCATGCAGATACGCGGACCGGTATCGACAGTTCAGACGAGCACAGTACCGTGGGACGAATGCAACCGGTCGGCACGACACGACTAGCGGCACCGAGAGGAGGGTCCGATGGGGATCGTTCAGCGCTTCGAGCGCAAGCTCCAGGGCGCCGTCGGTGACGCCTTCGCGCGCGTGTTCGGCGGGGGTGTCGTCCCTCAGGAAGTCGAGGCAGCGCTCCAGCAGGAGGCGTCGGACCAGGTCCGCGAACTCGACGGCGGTCATCTGCTCGCGGCCAACAGTTACGTCATCACGATCAACAACTCCGATCACGACGCCCTCGCGGCCGACCGGGAACTCACGGTCAAGGCATTCGCCCGCCACCTCGAGGACTACATCCGTGATCAGGGATGGCAGACGTACGGCCCGGTGCAGGTCTCGCTGGAGCCGTCGCCGTCTCTGCACACCGGGCAGTTCCGGACCCGCGGCGCGGTCGACCCCGACGCGGGACGTCCGCCCCGGCCCCCGGCTCCCGCCCGGCCGCAACCCCCACAACCCCCCGCCGCCCCGGCGAACCCCCCATTCCCCTCTCAACAAGGACCGTCGAACCCAGGAGCTGGCCCCATGACGCAGAACTCAGGCTACGACCCCAGCCGCGAACCCGCGGGCGACCGCACGCCGGACCCGCAGTACGCGCGCAACGGTCACGCCCACGCGGGTCAGGATCAGGGGTACGCCGCACCGGGCGGCTACCAGAACGGCTACGACCGCGGCGCGGCCGACTACCGCGGCGGCTACGACCAGCGTGGCGGCGGCGCCTACCCGCCCGGCCAGGATCAGGGCGGCTACTACGACCAGGCCGGGTACGGAAACCAGCCCGCCGGGTACGAGCAGGGTGGCAACTACGACCAGGGCTACCAGCAGGGCTACGACCAGCCCCAGCAGCCCGGCTACGACTACCCGGACCAAGGTGGCTACCAGCAGCCGCAGGGCTACGACCAGGGGTACGAGCAGCAGCCCGCCGGGCAGCCTCGGTACGCCGAGGCCGGGTACCAGCAGGGCTACGACCAGGGCGGCTACCAGCAGGCCTACCCGCAGCAGGGGTACGCCGGCGGTTATGACCAGGGTGGCTACCAGCAGGGGTACGACCAGCAGCCCGGCTACGACCAGGGCGGGTACGACCAGGGTTACGCCACCGGTCACGCGTTCACCGCGACCCTGCAGCTCGAGGACGGCAGCGGCCGCCACTTCCAGCTGCGTGAGGGAAGCAACATCATCGGCCGCGGCCAGGACGCCCAGTTCCGGCTTCCGGACACCGGCGTCTCGCGTCGTCACATCGACATCCGCTGGGACGGTCAGGTGGCGATGCTCTCGGACCTCGGCTCCACCAACGGGACGACGGTCAACGGCGCACCGGTCCAGGACTGGCAGCTCGCGGACGGCGACATCATCCGCGCCGGCCACTCGGAGATCCTCGTCCGCATCGTCTGATCGGTCACATTCCCGGCACCTTTCCGTAGCAAATCGCGACCGCCCCCGATCTCCTCTACGGTCCGACGTGACACCGCGCACGACCTGCATCGTTCGCCGTGTCGCTCTCGGTCCGTATCCTGATCGCTGGGGCGGGTTGCCCCTATGATGCTGCCAGCACGATGCTGGCGGTACGACGGTCGGCCGACGACCGTCGACCGGCAACGACAAGGAGGTGGACGTCCGTGCAGGGGTTGATACTGCAACTCACCCGCGCAGGCTTCCTGCTCCTGCTGTGGCTGTTCGTGTGGACGGTGCTCCGCACGCTGCGCAGCGACATCTACGCCGGCTCCGGCCTGCGCGTTCCGCCGCGCTACTCACGCAGCGCCGCGGTGGGAGCCGTCCTGCCCTCGCTCGGCCGCGCCAAGACCGCCAAGAACCTGGTGGTCACGCAGGGCGCACTGGCCGGCACCCGCATACCGCTCAGCACCCAGCCGGTTCTCATCGGCCGGGCCGACGACTCCACGCTGGTGCTCACCGACGACTACGCCTCCACCCGGCACGCTCGCATCTCCCCACGCGGCAGCGACTGGTACGTGGAGGACCTCGGCTCCACCAACGGCACCTACCTGGACCGCGCCAAGGTCACCACCGCCGTCCGGGTGCCGCTCGGTACGCCGGTACGAGTCGGTAAGACGGTAATCGAGCTGCGCCCGTGACCCTCGTCCTCCGCTACGCGGCGCGCAGCGACCGCGGCCTGGTTCGTTCCAACAACGAGGACTCGGTGTACGCCGGCGCCCGCCTCCTCGCCCTCGCCGACGGGATGGGCGGCCATGCCGCGGGCGAGGTCGCCTCGCAGCTGATGATCGCGGCGCTCGCCCACCTGGACGACGACGAGCCCGGCGAGGATCTGCTCGGCAAGCTCGAGCGGGCCACCCGCGCCGGCAACGACAGCATCGCCGAGCACGTCGAGGAAGATCCCGAACTGGACGGGATGGGCACCACGCTCACCGCGATCCTGTTCGCCGGCACCAAGCTCGGCCTGGTCCACATCGGCGACTCCCGGGCCTACCTGCTCCGCGACGACGCCCTCACCCAGATCACCCGGGACGACACGTTCGTCCAGTCCCTCGTCGACGAGGGGCGGATCACCGCCGAGCAGGCGCACACCCACCCGCAGCGTTCGCTCATCATGCGGGCGCTCACCGGCAACGAGATCGAGCCCACCCTCACCATGCGCGAGGCGCGGGCCGGGGACCGCTACCTGCTCTGCTCGGACGGGCTCTCCGACGTCGTCAGCGACGAGACCATCGAGAACACGATGCGCGAGGGCTCCGAGGACGAGTGCGCGGACCGGCTCATCGAACTCGCGCTGCGCAGTGGCGGCCCGGACAACGTCACCGTCGTCGTCGCCGACGTCATCGACCTGGACTACGGGCAGAGCCACCCGATCGTCGCGGGCGCCGCCTCCACGGACGAGGAGGAAGACACTCCCCCGCCCAACACCGCCGCCGGGCGGGCCGCCGCGATGCGGCCCCCGCGCGCCACCCCCAAGCGGGTCATTCCGCAGGCCGAGGAGGCACCGCCCACCAAGAAGCGCCGCCGGCTGTGGTGGGTGCTGCTCGCCCTCGGCCTCATCGCGGTGCTCGCCGTCGGCGCGGTGGTCGGCCGCACCGTGATCCGGGGCAGCTACTACGTCGGCGCCGACCAAGATCGCGTCACCGTCCTGCAGGGCGTCCAGGGCTCGGTGCTCGGCTATCCACTGCAGGAACCCGACCTGGTGGGCTGCGTCTCCGATTCCGGCTCGTTGACCCTGGTCTCCCCCGACCAGCTGCCGTCCGGGTGCACCGTCCTCATGGTGGACGACCTGCAGCCGTCCGCACGCGCCCAGGTCCGGGCCGGGCTCCCCTCCGGCAACCTCGACGACGCCCGGGAACAGATGTCCCGCCTGGCCGACAACGACCTGCTGCCGGTGTGCGAGCCCGAACCCGAACCGACGGCAGAGCCCACCCCGGCCCCCGAGCCGGCACCCGCGCCCGAGGCGCCGCCCGCCGAGCCACCAGCCGAACCGGCACCCGGCGAGGCCGCACCGGGCGAGGCACCCGCCGAGGAGCAGACGCAACCGGCGCCGACCACGACACCGACCCAGGTTCCGGGTCAGAACTGCAGGACGGCCGGCTGATGTCCGTCTCTCCCTCCGCGCCGGGCGCGCAGCAGTTCCCCAGCCCGCCGGGCGGGTTCGCTCCCGCGCCGATACCGTCCACGCGACGCAACACCGAGCTCCTCCTGCTCGGGTTCGCCGTCGTGGTCACCACCCTGTCCCTGCTGCTGGTCGAGGCCAGCCAGGAACAGTCGATCACCTGGGATCTGGCGAAGTACGCACTCGCCTACACCGGCCTGTTCCTCCTCGCGCACCTCGCCGTGCGCCGGTTCGCGCCGTTCGCAGACCCGCTGATCCTGCCGATCGTGGCGCTGCTCAACGGGCTCGGCCTGGTCCTGATCCATCGCCTCGACCTCGCGGACGAGCAGTCCGCCCTCGCGTTCGGGCTGCCCGTCCCGTCCCCGGACGCCACCCAGCAGGTGTTGTGGACGACCCTCGCGATCGGCGGCTTCGTCGCGATCCTGGTGCTGCTGCAGGACTACCGCCTGCTCGCCCGCTACAGCTACACGCTCGGCCTGGCCGGTCTCGTGTTCCTCGCCATCCCCGCCCTGCTGCCGTCGGCGTACTCCGAGGTCAACGGCGCCAAGATCTGGATCCGCCTGCCCGGCTTCAGCATCCAGCCCGGCGAGTTCGCGAAGATCCTGCTCATCATCTTCTTCGCCTCGGTGCTGGTGCAGAAGCGCGACCTGTTCACCATCGCAGGCAAGCACGTCCTCGGCATGGACCTGCCCCGTGCCCGCGACCTCGGCCCGATCCTCGCCGCCTGGATCGTGTCGGTGGGCGTGCTCGTGTTCGAGAAGGATCTGGGCACGTCGCTGCTGCTGTTCGGGACCGTGCTGGTGATGATCTACATCGCCACCGAACGCGTCGGCTGGCTCGTCATCGGCGGTGGTCTGCTCGCCGTCGGCTTCTTCTTCGCCTACCAGATGTTCGGCCACGTCCGGGTGCGCGTGCACACCTGGATCGACCCGTTCGGCGACTACAACAACACCGGCTACCAGATCTCGCAGTCGCTGTTCGGCCTCGCCACCGGCGGTCTCGCCGGCACCGGGTTGGGCAGTGGACGGCCGTCGCAGGTGCCGTTCGCCAAGACCGACTTCATCACCGCGACCATCGGCGAGGAACTCGGCCTCATCGGCCTGGCCGCGATCCTCATGCTGTTCCTCATCCTGATCGTCCGCGGCATGCGCACGGCGCTCGCGGTGCGTGACAGCTTCGGCAAACTGCTCGCCGCCGGCCTGTCGTTCACCATCGCGATCCAGATCTTCGTCGTCGTCGGCGGGGTCACGAAACTGATCCCGCTCACCGGCCTGACCACGCCGTTCATGTCGTACGGCGGATCGTCGCTGCTCGCGAACTACCTGCTCGTCGCGATCCTCATCAAGATCTCCGACGCCGCCCGGCGCCCGGCCACACCCAAACGCAAGGCGCCGGCACCGATCTCCGACGCACCGACCGAGATGGTGCAGCGCCCATGAACACACCACTCCGCCGGGTCTCGATGGCCGTGATGCTCCTGGTCGTCGCCCTGCTCGCCAACGCGACCTACGTCCAGGTCATCAAGGCCGACAGCCTGCGCGCCGATCCGCGCAACTCCCGGGTGCTGCTCGACGAGTACTCGCGTCAGCGTGGCCAGATCTCCGCCGCCGGACAGGTGCTGGCCGCCTCGGTCGCCACCGAGGACCGCTACAAGTACCTGCGCACCTACCCGGAGAATCCGGCGGCGCCGTCGAGCCCGTACGCGTACGCCCCGGTCACCGGCTTCTATTCGATGCAGTACGGCAGCACCGGCCTCGAACGTGCCGAGGACACCATCCTCAACGGCTCGGACAACCGGCTGTTCGGCCGCCGCTTCTCCGACCTGTTCTCCGGCCGCGACCCCCGCGGTGGCAATGTCATCACCACGCTCGACCCGACGATGCAGCAGGTCGCCTACGACCAGCTGACCTCCCGGGGATACTCCGGCTCGGTGGTGGCCATCGAGCCCAGCACCGGCCGCATCCTCACCATGGTGAGCACGCCCAGCTACGACCCCAACGCGCTGTCCGGCCACGACGGCAGCTTCACCACCCAGGCGTGGGAAGACCTCAACGCCGACCCGGACAACCCGCTGCTCAACCGCGCCGTCTCCCAGACCTACCCGCCGGGCTCGACGTTCAAGGTCGTCACCACCGCGGCGGCGCTGGCCGCGGGCACCACCCCGGACGACCAGTTCACCGCGTCCCCGCAGATCACGCTGCCGAACACGTCGACGACGCTGGAGAACTACAACGGCTCCGCCTGCGGTGACGGCCCGACGGCCTCGCTGCGGGAGGCGTTCGCCCGTTCCTGCAACACCGCGTTCGTGGAGATGGGCGTGGGCACGGGCGCGGACGCGCTGAAGGACCAGTCGCAGGCACTCGGTGTCGGTAGTGAGTTCGGCGGCGTGCCGTTCCCGGTCGCCGACAGCACCGTCGGCTCCATCCCGGACGACGCCGCACTGGGCCAGAGCAGCATCGGCCAGCGCGACGTGGCGCTCACCCCGCTGCAGAACGCGATGATCGCGGCGACCGTCGCCAACGGCGGGGTCCGGATGCAGCCGCAGCTGGTGTCGGAGTTGCAGGCACCTGACCTGTCCACGCTGGACACCGCGCAGCCGGTGTCCGAAGGCCAGTCGCTCACCCCGGAGGTTGCCGCGACACTGACCGACCTGATGATCGGTTCCGAGAACCAGACCGGCGGTGAGGGCCAGATCCCGGGCGTGCAGATCGCCTCCAAGACGGGTACGGCCGAGCACGGCGCCGACCCGCGCAACACACCGCCGCACGCGTGGTACATCGGTTTCGCGCCCGCCCAGAACCCGACCGTGGCCATCGCCGTCATCGTCGAGGACGGTGGCGACCGCGCGCTCGCCGCCACCGGAGGCTCGGTCGCGGCGCCGATCGGCCGCGCCGTCATCGCAGCCGGATTGCAAGGGGGCTGATCATGGCACTGAACAACGGAGCACTCATCGCCGATCGGTACCGCCTGATCCGGCTCATCGCGACCGGCGGCATGGGCCAGGTGTGGGAGGCCGACGACAACCGGCTGGGCCGGCGGGTCGCGGTGAAGGTCCTCAAGTCCGAGTTCTCCTCGGACCCGGAGTTCCTCGAACGCTTCCGGATGGAGGCCCGTACCACCGCCAAGCTCAACCACCCGGGCATCGCCGGGGTCTACGACTACGGCGAGACCCGGGATTCGGCGGGCGACTCCACCGCCTACCTGGTGATGGAACTGGTCAACGGCGAGCCACTCAACGCCGTCCTCGCCCGCGTCGGCCGCCTGGCCGTGCCCTACACGCTGGACATGCTCGAACAGACCGGGCGCGCGTTGCAGGTCGCGCACGATGCGGGTGTGGTGCACCGGGACGTCAAGCCCGGCAACATCCTCGTCACGCCGACCGGGCAGGTGAAGATCACCGACTTCGGCATCGCGAAGGCGCTGGAGAACTCGCCGGTGACCCGCACCGGAATGGTGATGGGCACCGCCCAGTACATCGCCCCGGAACAGGCCCTGGGCCAGGACGCGACGGCCGCCAGCGACGTGTACTCGCTCGGGATCGTCGGGTACGAGGCGCTGTCCGGCCGCCGCCCGTTCGTCGGCGACGGCGCTCTGACCGTGGCGATGAAGCACGTCCGGGAAGCCCCCGCACCGCTGCCGGACGACCTGCCCCCCACACATCCGGGAACTGGTCGACATCACCATCGCGAAGGATCCGGCCGCCCGCTACGCGGACGGCGGCGAGTTCGCCGATGCGGTCTCCGCGGTGCGCGCAGGACGCCGTCCCCCGATGCCCGGATCGACCAGCGGGGCCACCGCACGCGTGCTGCCCCCGCCGCCGATGACCGGCCAGACCCAGGTGCTCCCGCCCTCACAGGCGGCGTACACGGGCCCGGACACCGGCCTTCCGCTCGAGGACGACCCCGACGACCGGCGCGGCCTCACCAGCGGCCAGAAGGCCGTCGCGTGGGCGGCCGCCGGTCTGCTGGTGCTGGCCACGCTCATCGCCGGCGGGCTGATCCTGCTCGACTCCGGCGGCTCCCAGGAACCGACCCGTCGACCGGTGACCACCTCGCTGCCCACGCTCACCACGGCGCCGCCGACGACCACGTTCGTCCCGGAACCGACGACGCAACTGCCGCCGCCACCTCCGGTCACCACGACGCCGCCTCCGGTCACCACCACGACCGAGCCGACGACCACGACGACCGAGCCGACGACGACCACCACCGAACCGACGACGACCACCACCACCACGTCGGAGGAGTCACCTACCACGACCGAGCAAGGACTGCCATGACGACACCGCGAAACCTCTCCTCCCGGTACGAACTGGGCGAGATACTCGGCTTCGGTGGCATGTCCGAAGTGCACCTGGCACGTGACGTGCGGTTGAGCCGCGACGTGGCGATCAAGGTGTTGCGCGCCGATCTCGCCCGGGACCCCACGTTCTACCTGCGGTTCCGTCGCGAGGCGCAGAACGCGGCGGCACTGAACCATCCGGCGATCGTCGCCGTCTACGACACCGGCGAGGCCGAGACCGACGCCGGGCCGCTGCCGTACATCGTCATGGAGTACGTGGACGGTGACACCCTGCGGGACATCGTCCGCGGCTCCGGCCCGATGGCTCCGCGCCGCGCGATGGAGGTCATCTCCGACGTGTGTGCGGCGTTGGACTTCTCGCACCGCAACGGCATCGTGCACCGGGACGTGAAGCCGGCCAACGTGATGATCAATCGCGCCGGGGCCGTGAAGGTCATGGACTTCGGTATCGCTCGCGCGATCTCCGACGCGTCCAGCCCGATGACACAGACCGCCGCGGTGATCGGCACCGCCCAGTACCTGTCGCCGGAACAGGCGCGCGGCGAGCAGGTCGACGCCCGCTCCGACGTGTACTCGCTCGGCTGCGTGCTGTTCGAGATCCTCACCGGCGAGCCCCCGTTCAAGGGTGATTCCCCGGTCGCGGTCGCCTACCAGCACGTGCGTGAGGATCCGCAGACGCCGTCGGAGATCAACCCCGACATCCCGCGCGAGCTGGATTCGGTGATCCTCAAGGCGATGAGCAAGAACCCCGCCAACCGGTACCAGTCCGCGGCCGACATGCGCAGCGACCTGGTTCGGGTGCTGAGCGGGCAGCGTCCCAGCGCTCCGATGGTGATGAACGACGAGGACCGCACCACGATCCTCGGCGCCGTCGGCGGAGGAGGAGGCCGGGGCCCGGTTCCGCCACCCCCGGACACCACCGACCGTCGCCGGGAGCCCGCGGAGAGCGAGAAGAAGCGCAGCCCACTCAAGATCGCGTTGCTGGCGCTGGCGGCGCTGCTCGTCGTCGCGGTGGTCGGCGGCTTCCTGTGGGCCCTCGGCCCCGGGTCACCCACGCAGGTCGCCGTCCCCGACGTCACCGGCCAGAGCGCTGACGAGGCGGAGACGACGCTGCAGAACGCGGGCTTCCGGGTGGAACGCCAGAACAAGCCGGACCGCAACGTCGCCGAGGGCAACGTCATCAACACCCGACCCGTGGCCGGCGTCCGGATCGACGAACGCAGCACGGTCACCATCGAGGTGTCCAGCGGGCCGGAGCAGGTCAGCGTGCCCCGTCTCACCGGCCTCACCCAGCAGGAGGCGCAGCAGGCGCTGGCCGCCGTCGGCCTCCGGGTGGACGGTCAGATCGCGCGGGCGCCGTCCGACCCGGACGACCTCGACAAGGTCATCGCCCAGGAACCGGCGACGGGCGCCGATGCCTCGGTCGACTCGGCAGTGACGCTCACCCTCGGCAGCGGTCCCGAGGAGGTGCGAGTGCCGGATGTGACCGGACAGCGCGAGCAGGTGGCGCGGTCCAACCTCGAGGCAGCCGGGTTCGACGTGCAGGTGGTTCAGGTCGACTCCGGACTGGACCGGGGCCTGGTGGTCTCGACCAGTCCCGCGGGCGGCTCCAACGCGCCCCGGGGCGAGGTCCTCGAGATGCGGGTGTCGAACGGCAGCAACGTCACGATGCCGGACCTGACCGGGCTCACGGTGTCGCAGGCACTGTCCGCGCTGCGCCAGTCCGGCTGGTCCGGGTCGTCGGCCCAGCTCACCCAGACGCAGGAGGCCACGCTGGATCCGGACCGGGTCGGCAGGGTGCTCACGCAGCAGCAGCCGGCCGGCTCGGAGATCTCCCGAGACGCGGTCGTCTCGGTGGGTGTCGGCGCACTGGGCATCCCGCGCTGACGGTACGGCGGGAGCTACGGCCGGGGTTCGACGGCGGGGTCCGCGGCGCCGAGGTGATGGTGCCCGTCAGGCGCCGAGCGCCGTGGCGACCTCGTGCTCGAGGGTGGCGACCAATCCCTCGTCCGGCGCCTCGCCGGCCACGGCCAGCCAGTTCGCCAGCATCCGGTGCCCACCCTGGGTGAGCACCGACTCCGGATGGAACTGCACCCCGTGAATGGGGAGCTCGCGGTGACGCATCGCCATGACGATGCCGCTGTCGGTGCGCCCGGTGACCTCGAGCTCCTCCGGAATGGTCTCGGGGAGCACGGTCAGAGAGTGATAGCGGGTCGCGGTGAAAGGGTCCGGCAGCCCGGCGAGCACGCCCTCACCCGCGTGGTGGACGGAGCTGGTCTTGCCGTGCAGCAGCTCGGGCGCCCGGTCCACCGTCGCGCCGAAGGCCGCGCCGATCGCCTGGTGACCGAGACAGACACCGAGCAGCGGGGTGCCGGACTCCGCACTCGCCGTGACCAGGTCCATCGTCGCACCGGCCCGCTGCGGAGTACCCGGGCCCGGGCTGAGCAGGATGCCGTCGAACTCCTTCGCGGCCCGCGTGATCGCGTCCGGGCCGGTGAGGTTCTCGTCGTCGTTGCGCCACACGACGGCCCGCGTTCCGAGCTGGCCCAGGTACTGGACCAGGTTGAACACGAAGCTGTCGTAGTTGTCGACGACGAGGATCCTCATGTGACCAGGGTAGATGCAGCTCAATCGCCGGTGTATGCGGGGATGGTCAGCTCGTCCGACGCGCTCTGCGTGTAACCCAGACCGAAGCGGGTGGCGTACTGCCGGAACACCCGGATACCCGGCTCGGCGTCGAGGGCTGCCTCGAGCCGGGCCGGGTCACCGATCGCGCTGACCACGTACGGCGGGCTGTAGGTGCGGCCGTGGAGAAGCAGGGTGTTGCCGATGCACCGTGGCGCGGAAGTGGCGACGAGGCGCTGGTCCTGCATGCTCATCGCCTCGGCGCCACCCGCCCACAGCGCGTTGAGCACACTCTGCACGTCCTGCTGGTGCACGACCAGATCGTTGGGCGAGGCGTCGGTGGGATACCGGCCGTCGGCTCCGCGGGGAGCGTCGGTCATGGTGACAGTGACCCCGGGGCCGGTGAGAGCCGTCCGGCCCGCGTCCACGGCCAGGGCGTCGATGTCGTCGAGGACGGCCGCCAACTCGTCGTCCGAGGTCGCGGCGCTCTGTTGCAGGGAGTCCACCTGCGCGGCGAGCTGGTCCCGCACCTCGCCCACCTCGTCCGCCTTGGCCTGCGCGTTGCGCACCAGGTCGGAGACGCGAGTGGAGTCACGGGCCCGGATCTCGTCGCCCGCGGACACCTCGCGCGTGGTGGCGATGAGCAACCCGGCCACCACACAGACGACGAGAACGAGGATTCGCCATCCGGTGCTGCCGCTCACCGGCGCTCCGCTCACCCGTTCCCCCAGCTCTTCGATCTTCCCGCTCGCGATGGTCCAGCTTCCGGCAAACCGGTCACACGTACCGGCCGCCCGACGGCTCTACGTTAGCGTGTACCTACACGGATTCGAGTCGGGAACGGCCCCGATGCAGGACGGGCCACCGCCCGTCGCGCAGAATCCCGATGCCCGCCAGCACGCACGAACGAGGACATCATGCCCAAGTCGAAGGTTCGCAAGAAGAACGATTTCACGTCCCACCCGGCCAACCGCACACCCGTGAAGGTCAAGGCGGGGCCGTCGAGCACGCTGTACGTGTCGGTGATGCTCGGCTTCATGCTGGTCGGGCTCGCCTGGCTCATCGTCTACTACCTCGCCGCAGACCAGCTTGCCTGGATGAACGATCTCGGTGCCTGGAACTTCCTGATCGGCTTCGGTTTCATGATCGTCGGCCTGGTCATGACCATGAAGTGGCACTGATCGCGTGGCACCGCGCCACCCCAATTACACACGTGTGATTCATCCCCATTGTGGAGTAAGCCTGTGGACAACCGGTGGTCGAAGCGATGACTGACGAGTCCACCGCCCCGGCCACGCTGCGCTGGGAGACGCCACAGCAGGCGATCGCGGCCCTCGGCGTCGGTGGCGTCGTCCTGGCCGTCGCGGGGCTCGCGATACCCACCGAACCGACGGGACGACTGCTCGTGATGCTCGCGGCACTCGGCCTGTTCGTGATCGCCGGCCTCGCCGTGCGGCAGCGGCCGCGGCTGGCGGTCCTCGACGGTGCCGCCGGAATCGAATCCCAACGGCTCAGCGGCCGGCGCGTGTTCCGACGCGATCAGATCGAGCGGATCCGCGTGGTCAAGTACCCCCGGCTGGGCCGCCGGGTGCCGATGCTCGAGATCGACGTGCGCGACGACGGTGACGTCGAGCGGCTGCTGATCTTCGGCCGCTGGGACCTGGGCACCAGCCCGCTGACCGTCTTCGACGCCCTCTCCGTGCACGGCCTCGTCCCACCCGATCCGCACGCCGACTCGGCCTGAGGAATCCCACTGCACCACCCCACCGACGCCCCGCCCCCCGGTGGGTGAAAGTGCCCTTCGACTGATCTGACAGGTCAAAGGGTCCCTTCACCCAAGGGGTGAGGCGCGGGGTGAGGGGCGGGGTGAGTGGGGGGCCAGGGTTGGGGTCAGAGGCCCATCTGGTCGCGCAACTGCACGATGCGTACGCCGATCAGCCCCAGCGTCACGAGGCCGACGATCGCGAGGGAGGACCACCCGATCGTCACCACCTTGTCCCGCTGATTTCCGGCGCCGAGCCAGCCCGGCACGTACAGCAGGCCGGCCGTCGCTGCGGCGCCGGCGAGCAGGCCGCCGAGATGGCCCCAGAACGAGATACCCGGGATCGTCACGCTGATGACGACGTTGAGGACGATGATCGCGATGATCGGGGTGGGGCTGCGGCGCATCTTGAGCAGGATCAGCAACTCCGCGCCGAGCAGGCCGAACACCGCACCGGACGCACCGGCCGTCACCGAGATCGTGTCGAACGCCATCACCGCGGCGGAACCGCCGAGGATGGAGATCACGTAGACGGCGGCGAACCGGGCACGGCCCAGAACGAACTCGACGTCCCGCCCGAAGATGTAGAGGGCGAACATGTTCACCGCGAGGTGCATGAGGCCGAAGTGCAGGAACCCGCTGCCGACGACACGCACCCATTCGCCGAGCGCCACGTACGGCGAGAACAACGCCCACGCCTCGAACAGCGACGAGCCGCGATGGTTGTCCATGATGCTGCGCGACTGCGCGACGGTGACCAGGAACGCCAGGACGTTGAGCCCCATGAGCGTGTAGGTCGCATACGGTTGCGCGCGCTGCGACTGCAACGGTGCACCGGCGACGGTGCGCGCCTGCCGCACGTCCTTGCGCCCGGCCGCGACGCAGTCGACGCACTGGTATCCGACGGACGCCTCGCGCAGGCAGTCCGGGCAGGAGGGGCGGCCGCAGCGCGTGCACGCCAGCCCGGTCGGTCGATCGGGATGGCGGACGCACCGCGGCTGAAACGGCGCACCTTCGTTCGCAGCGCCGCCCCAGCCGGGGTTCGTCATCGAGAGATGTCCTCTACTTCGGTTTCTTCAGTCGGTCGGGATTCTCACTCGACCGTGACGCTGTTGATCACGACCGGCTCGACCGGGCGGTCACCGCGGTCGGTGGCGGTGGTGGCGATCGCGTCGACGACCTTCTTCGACTCCGCGTCGACGACCTCACCGAAGATGGTGTGGCGCCGGTTGAGGTGCGGCGTCGGGGTGACGGTGACGAAGAACTGCGAGCCGTTGGTGCCCGGGCCCGCGTTCGCCATGGCGAGCAGGTAGGGACGGTCGAACTGGAGCTCGGGGTGGAACTCGTCGCCGAACTTGTAGCCCGGTCCGCCGGCACCGGTGCCGGTCGGGTCGCCGCCCTGGATCATGAAGCCGTCGATGACGCGGTGGAAGGACGCGCCGTCGTAGAACGGGCCGGAGTTGCCGCCGGACGCATTCGCCGTCGAGTACTCCTTGGTGCCCTGGGCGAGGCCCACGAAGTTCTCCACGGTCTTCGGTGCATGGTTGCCGAAGAGCTCGATCTTGATGTCGCCGCGGTTGGTGTGCAGCGTCGCGGTTGCGGTCTTATGTGGTGAAGTCACTCCCCCATCGTGCCATTCACCCGTTTCCGGCACGAGCGACGGTGCCGCTCGCCGTCCCGCCCGGCCTGCCTCTTCCTGCCCGGATCGAACCCGTGACGCATCCGGCCGCTGCCCACCGCGCGGACCGGACTGTGCATAGAGTGGGTTCATGACTCGAGCGCCGCAACTCCCCGAGACCGTGTCATCCCTCCAGCCCGCGGTGGACACCGCCGTGGACCGCGTCGAGGACGTCACCGCGAAAGCGAAGGAGGCCGCAGTCCGAGCCTCGGAATCCGAGACCGTGGAGAAGGCACGCGGGCTGGCGACCGCCGCCGCACTCGCCGCCGCCCGCGGCCTCGGTGCCACCGGGCTGTTCCTCGGCCGCGAGGGCGCGCACCTCGCGAAGGCGGGCGTCGACAAGGCGCGCGCGGTTCCCGCTGCCCGCGCCGCACGCGCCGCTCGGGAGCAGGCCGTCGAGGAGGCACAGACGAAGAAGTCCCGCCGCACGCGTCGGCTGGTCGTGTTCGGTGCGCTCGCCCTGGCCGCGATCGGTGGTGCGATCTTCGCGCGCAGCCGCCGCAACGAGCACCCCCCGGTGGCGCCGGCTCCCCCGTCGATCAACGACCTCCTCGACGCGCAGCCCGCCGCCGACGCCGAGGTCGGCGCGGAGAAGCCGAGTCCGGCCGACAACGGGGCCGCGAAGCCGGCCGCTCCGGCCCCCGCGAAAGCGGAGAAGGCGGAGAAGGCGGAAGAGCCCAAGGCGGACGCCCCGAAGCCGGCGACGCCCAAGGCCGAAGCACCCAAGACCCCGGAACCAGCACCCGAGACCGAAGCACCCAAGCACGCAGCCCCGAAGAACCCGGCTCCCGCGAAGGACACCTCGGAGAAGGACACCCCCGAGCCCGGGGCCCCGAAGGGCGAGACGGCACCGAAGCCCACCCCCAAGCCGAAGCCTGCTCCCAAGCAGCAGCCTGCCCCCAAGCAGCAGCCTGCTCCCAAGCAGCAGTCGTCCGAGAAGCCGTCCGACAGCTGATTCCCGCGGCTCCTCGCACCTCTACCGGGTGGTGCACGGAGCGCCGAGGGCTCACCCGCCCAGAACCACCCGCAACCGCTCGGTGTCGGCGGCCGTCCACTGTTCGGGCTGCAGGATCTGCGCCCACAGGTCGACGGCGTCGGCACCGTAGTTGTGGCCGTGACCGGACGGCACGTCCGCGGAGAACACCATGTCCAACGTCACCTGCCAGAACGTGACGAACGGAATCCAGCTCATTCCCGGATCGACGTCCGCGCCGAGCGGCTCCCGCAACCAGTCCGGGCGCTCGAGCAGCAGATCGAAGCCCCACCAGGTGATGGGGTCGCTCGCGTGCTGCCAGAACACGATACGGCGGTCGTCCCACGGTCCGGGTAGTTCGAGGTCCGCGGGATCCGCGGCGAACCGGATGTCGCGGCCCTCGTCGACGACGGGGAGCCGCTGGTACGAGCCGGCGTCGCGATGGTCGGTGATGTAGCGCCACTGCTCGGTGAAGCCGGGGGTGCCCACCCACAGTGCGCCGTCGAGCCGGGCCAGCATGTCCTGTCCCCCGGAGAACGCGGACTGCCCGCCGTAGGAACCGAGGCTCTCACCGAAGGCGACCAGGCGCGGGCGTGACTCGACGGGCAGTTCCGACCAGCGCTCGTAGACCGCCTCGAACAGAGCCCGTCCGGCATCCATCGGGGTCTGCCGGTCGGCGATGAAGGCGAGCGGGCTCGGCAGGAACGAGTACTGCATCGACGCGATCGCGGTGTTGCCGTCGTTGACGTACTCGAACGCGGTGGCCACGTCCTCGTTGACCCAGCCGCGACCGGTGGTGGTGACGACGGCGAGCACGTCCCGTTCGAATCCGCCGGTGCGGTCGAGCTCGGCGACGACGTTGTCCGCGATCGCCTCGACCGTGCCCGCGGATTCACGTCCGGCGTACGCACGGACGGGTTCGAGCGCGGGACGCCCGGTGAACGCGCCGATCTCCTGAGCGGACGGCCCGCTCGCGACGAACGTCCGCCCCTCCTTGCCGAGCGAGCTCCACGCCTGAGCCGATTCCGGCGACCCGGACTTCTCCGGTGCCGTGGGCGGCACGACGCCCTCGGCCGTCCCCCGGTCCGCCGCGGCGAAGCTCGTGTTGGCCCGCTCCAGCAGGAAGTCGTAGAGGACGCCGTTGACTAGGAACACCGACACCGACACGACGACGACGACGGCGGCGAGCCGGGCGACGACGACGGGAACGAACCGCCCCACGAACTCGGAGGTGCGGTTCGTCGCCACGCGCAGGCCACGGCCCGCCGACAACAGCACCACGAACACGACGAAGGCGAGGACGACGACGAGGATGTACTGCGAACGCGCGTCCTGGTCTGCGCCGACGAGTTCGCGGACGATCTGCTGCCACCACGATCCGAGCACCACGAACGTCGGGATCACCACGACGGCTGCGGCCGCGAGCGACCACCATCCGATGCGGCGCCAGGCCGCGGGCCACTGCGGGTGCACACCGCAGCGGCGCAGGATCCATGCGATCAGGCAGCCGAGCCCGTATCCGGTGACGACGCCGATGCCGGTGGCGACCGATTGCAGGTACCACGGGCGAGGCAGCAACGACGGCGACATCGACCAGACGAAGAACAGCAGGCCGAGCGCCAGACCCACCGGATGCATCCGTTGTGCCTGACGAACGAACCATCCGCGGGCGGCGCGGGCGGGCGGAGGCGTCGGCGTGTCGTCAGCCTTCGGCACGGTCAGGGTGTCGGACATGCGCAGATAGTAAGCGCCCGGCAAACCCGGCACCGGACGAGGACGGCGCCCGAGTCCCGGATATCGTGATGCACGTCACATCAATCGTGGATACTGGCGGGTAGGGATTCCCCGACCCGGAGGCACCACCATGACCGACCCCGTACACGTCACCGAGGAACAGGCCCGCGCCGTCGCCGAGGAGGCCCGCGAATCCGGTTGGGAAAAGCCGTCGTTCGCGAAGGAATTGTTCCTCGGCAGGCTGACGCTCGACCTGGTCCACCCCTTCCCGCGGCCGTCGGCGGACGACGAGGCCCGCACCGAGGAGTTCCTCGCCGGACTCCGCCGCTACTGCGAGTCCCTGGACGGCCAGGTCATCGAGAACGACGCGAAGATCCCCGACGACTTCGTCGCGGGTTTCGCCGACCTCGGCTGCTTCGGCATGAAGATCCCCCGGGAGTACGGCGGCCTCGGCCTGTCCCAGGTCGCGTACAACCGGGCCCTGATGCTGGTGGGGTGCGTGCACCCCAGCCTCGGTGCGCTGCTGTCGGCGCACCAGTCGATCGGCGTACCGGAACCGCTCAAACTCGCCGGGACACCGGAACAGAAGGAGCGGTTCCTGCCGCGCTGCGCGAGGGGCGCGATCTCCGCCTTCCTGCTCACCGAGCCCGACGTCGGATCGGACCCGGCCCGCCTGGCATCCACGGCCGTCCCCGTCGAGGACGGCGACGCCTACGAGCTCGACGGGGTCAAGCTGTGGACCACGAACGGCGTCGTCGCCGAACTGCTGGTGGTGATGGCGCGGGTTCCCCGGAGCGACGGCCACCGCGGCGGGGTGTCGGCGTTCGTCGTGGAGGCGGACTCACCCGGAATCACCGTCGAACGCCGCAACCACTTCATGGGCCTGCGCGGCATCGAGAACGGGGTGACCCGGATGAGCCGGGTCCGGGTGCCGAAGGACAACCTGATCGGCCGTGAGGGCGACGGACTGAAGATCGCCCTCACCACGCTCAACGCGGGGCGGCTGGCGATCCCGGCGATGTGCGCGGGTGCCGGCAAGTGGTCGCTGAAGATCGCCCGTGAATGGTCCGGCGCCCGGGTGCAGTGGGGCCGGCCGGTCGGTGAGCACGGCGCGGTCGCGACCAAGATCGCGTTCGTCGCGGCCACCACGTACGCGCTGGAGGCCGTCGTCGAACTGTCCGGGCAGATGTGCGACGAGGGACGCAACGACATCCGGATCGAGGCGGCACTCGCGAAACTGTGGGCCAGCGAGATGGGCTGCCGCATCGCGGACGAACTCGTGCAGATCCGCGGCGGCCGGGGCTACGAGTCGGCCGCGTCCCTCGCCGCGCGGGGCGAGCGCGCCGTCCCCGCCGAGCAACTGATGCGCGACCTGCGGATCAACCGGATCTTCGAGGGGTCCAGCGAGATCATGCGGCTGCTCGTCGCCCGCGAGGCCGTCGACGCGCACCTGAAGGCGGCGGGCGAGCTGGCCGACCCCAAGGCGTCGATGGAGGCGAAGGCCAAGGCCGCCGCGAAGGCCAGCGGCTTCTATGCGAAGTGGCTGCCGAAACTCGTTGCCGGCAAGGGCCAGCTGCCCACCTCCTTCACCGAGTTCGGTGCGCTCGCCACGCATCTGCGGTACGTCGAGCGCGCGTCGCGCAAGCTCGCCCGGTCCACGTTCTACGGCATGGCTCGCTGGCAGGCCGGACTCGAGAAGAAGCAGGGCTTCCTCGGCCGCGTCGTCGACATCGGGGCCGAGCTGTTCGCGATGTCCGCGGCCTGCGTGCGCGCCGAGATGCAGCGCAGCGACGGCGATCCCGACGCGCCCGCGGCCTTCGAGCTCGCCGACGTGTTCTGCCGTCAGGCACGGCTGCGGGTCGATGCCCTGTTCGACGAACTCTGGACCAACACCGACGATGCCGACAAGCACCTCGTGTCCGGCATCCTCGACGGCCGGTTCACCTGGCTGGAGCGGGGCATCTTCGACGCCAGCGAGGGCACGGGGCCGTGGATCTCGGAGTGGACTCCGGGCCCGTCCACCGAGGAGAACCTGGCCCGCCGGTTCCTGGGCGTTCATTCGGTGTGACCGAGGCGGAGTTCGTTCGGTGTGACCGAGAGCTTCGTCGGCGGCTCGTAATTCGGGTGCGCTCGCGGTGGCGTCCTGCCAGGATCGGTGTACATGAGCACTCCCGCCCCGACCGTCCGTACCGCCGTCGATGTCCGCACGGCCACCGATTCCGACTGGCCCGCCGTCGAACTCATCGATTCGGTGGGCTTCGGCTATCACCCGGTCGAGGCGGATCTCACGCTCGCCCGGACGTTGACCCGCACCGAGGACGTGGTGCTCGCGACCGCCGAGGACGTCCCCGTGGGTGTCGCGATGGACCTCGGCTTCGATCTCACGGTGCCCGGCGGTGCGCAGTTGCCGACGCGCGGCGTGACGTGGGTGTCGGTGGTGCCGACGCATCGACGGCGCGGCGCGTTGCGCGCCCTCCTCACCGAGCTGCACACGAAGATCGCCGCGACGGGGGCACCGCTCGCGGCACTCACGGCCAGTGAGGCGGGGATCTACGGCAGGTTCGGCTACGGCCCGGCGACGGTGCTCGACACCGTCCGCTTCGATCGCCGCTTCGCCCGGTTCCGGGACAGCACACCCGATCCCGGCGGCGTGTTCATCGCCGACGCGAAGTCCGCCGCGGAACGTCTGCCCGGCATCTACGACCGGTGGCGGCGGCTCGTGCCCGGTGCGCAATCGCGGCCCCAGGCGCACTGGGACCACACCTTCGCCGACCCCGAGGCCCATCGCGAGGGCGCTTCGGCGCTGTTCTTCCTCGTCCACCCGGACGGCTACGCCACCTTCCGGCGGGCCGGGGGAAGCGGCGGAAAGGAGGCGGCCACCGTCGTGGACGAGCTGGTGGCGGTCACCCCGGACGCGCACATCGCCCTGTGGCGGGCGCTGTGCGGGCTCGATCTCACCGTGACGATCGAGGCACACCTACACGCCGACGATCCGTTGCGTCTGCAGCTGACCGACTACCGCCTGGTGCGCACCACCGGACGCGCGGACGATCTGTGGCTGCGCATCATGGACGTGCCCGCCGCCCTCGAGGCCCGCACGTACGCGGCCGACCTGGAGACGGTCATCGAGATCCGGGACCCGTTCCTGGATGCCGGCGGGACGTACGCCCTCACCGTCCGGGACGGCCGCGCGCAGTGCCGACGGACCGACGCCACGGCCCGGGTGTCGACGGATATCGACGTTCTCGGCAGCCTCTACCTGGGCGGGCACCGGGCACGCACGTTCGCCGCGGCGAACCGGCTGTCCGCGGCCGATCCGGCCGAGGTCGCGGCGCTCGACATCGCGTTCGGCGCCGAGCGTCCGGCCGTCCTCGGCTGGGGTTTCTGACGCCGTCGACTCCGACGATCGGCACGTTCATCGCATGAGCGGCCGGGCGTTCGCCCGGCGACCCGATACCCTGGGCGACGTGACCCACGACACACCACTGCGCGTTCTGGTTTACAGCGACAACCCGCACACCCGCCGCCAGGTGATGCAGGCGCTCGGGCGACGCCCACACCCGGATCTCGCGGAGTTCGCGTACGTCGAGGTCGCCACCGGCCCGATGGTGATCGAGTACATGGACGCCGGCGGGATCGATCTGGCCATCCTCGACGGCGAGGCCACTCCCACCGGCGGAATGGGGATCGCGAAACAGCTCGACGACGAGATCCCCGCTCGCCCACCGCTACTGGTGCTCACCGGCCGCCCGGACGATGCCTGGCTCGCCAAGTGGTCGCGCGCGGACGCGGCCGTGTCGCAGCCGATCGACCCGATGGACCTCACCTCCGCTGTGATCGGACTCCTCGAGCCCCACCCATGACCTGGAAGTATTCCAGTTTTGCGAGACATGCATCACATCGGTTGTAGTCTCGGGGCGTAGCTCACATTCGGCACCCGGTGGCACAGGTCCAGTGGAGAGGAGCGAGGCCGATGAACCTCTACGCGCCGATCCTCGTCCTGGGCACCATCGCCGCCGTCTTCGCCGTCGTCTCGGTGGTCGCGGCGTCGGTGATCGGCCCGAAACGCTACAACCGCGCCAAGCTCGAGGCCTACGAGTGCGGCATCGAGCCGGCGCCCCATCCCGCGGGCGGACGATTCCCGGTCAAGTACTACCTGACCGCGATGTTGTTCATCATCTTCGACATCGAGATCGTCTTCCTCTATCCGTGGGCCGTGCACTTCGACGCGCTCGGAGTCTTCGGCCTGATGGCGATGGCCCTGTTCGTCTTCAACGTAGCCGTCGCCTACGCGTACGAGTGGCGCCGAGGGGGCCTCAGTTGGGAATAGGCACCGTCCTTGACACAGGCACCGTCCTTGACACAGGCACTGTCCGAACAGAGCCGGAAGCGAGCTGAGACGTCATGGGTCTCGAGGAGAAGTTGCCGAGCGGGTTCCTGCTGAGCACCGTGGAATCCCTCGCCGGCTACCTACGCAAGGGGTCGCTGTGGCCCGCGACGTTCGGTCTCGCCTGCTGCGCGATCGAGATGATGGCGACGACGTCGGGCCGCTTCGACATCGCCCGGTTCGGGATGGAGCCGTTCCGCGCCTCGCCCCGTCAGGCCGACCTGATGATCGTCGCCGGGCGGGTGAGCCAGAAGATGGCCCCGGTCCTGCGCCAGGTGTACGACCAGATGGCGGAACCGAAGTGGGTTCTGGCGATGGGCGTCTGCGCATCCTCCGGCGGGATGTTCAACAACTACGCGATCGTGCAGGGCGTCGATCACGTCGTCCCGGTGGACATCTATCTGCCCGGTTGTCCGCCGCGGCCGGAGATGCTGCTGAACGCCATCGTGATGTTGCACGAGCAGATCCAGCAGATGCCGCTCGGCATCAATCGGACGAACGCGATCCGGGCGGCGGAGGCGGCCGCACTCGCCTCGACGCCGACGATCGACCTGCCGCTGACCACCCGGGGCGGAGGCGTGCGATGACCGAACAGGAGGATCGGAATGCGCGCAGCGGCCGAGAAGTGATCGACGTCCGGCACGGCATGTTCGGCGTCCGCGGCACGGGTGACACCTCCGGCTACGGCGGACTGGTCCGGCCGATCACGTTGCCCGGCAGCACCCCCCGCCCCTACGGCGGGTACTTCGACGAGGTCGCCGACGTCCTCGAGCCAGTCCTCGTCGAGGCCGGCGCCGCGTCGGCGATCGAATCGGTGGTGATCTTCCGCGGCGAACTCACCTTCCACATCCGGCGGGAGCACCTGCCGGTGGTGGTGCGGGTGTTGCGCGACCATCCCGACCTGCGGTTCGAGCTGTGTCTCGGGGTGAGCGGGGTGCACTATCCGCAGGACACGGGACGTGAACTGCACGCGATCTATCCGCTGATGTCGGTCACCCACAATCGGCGGATCCGGCTCGAGGTGTCGGTGCCGGACGACGACCCGCACGTCCCGTCCGTGTGCGCGGTGTACCCGGCCAACGACTGGCACGAACGCGAGACCTACGACTTCTTCGGAATCCTCTTCGACGGGCACCCGTCGCTGACCCGCATCCAGATGCCCGACGACTGGGAGGGGCATCCGCAGCGCAAGGACTACCCGCTCGGTGGTGTCCCCGTCGAGTACCACGGTGCCCGGATCCCTCCACCGGACGAGCGGAGGGCCTACCACTGATGAGCGACCGGCAGTTCGAGGGTGGCGGTGTCGTCTACACCGTCGGAGGCAACGACTGGGACGAGATCGTCGACGCCGCTGCGCGTGAACGGAACGAACGCATCGTCGTGAACATGGGTCCGCAGCATCCGTCGACGCACGGGGTCCTGCGGCTGATCCTCGAGATCGAGGGCGAGACCGTCACCGAGGCGCGCTGCGGAATAGGCTATCTGCACACCGGAATCGAGAAGAACCTCGAGTACCGCAACTGGACTCAGGGCGTCACGTTCGTCACCCGGATGGACTATCTCGCACCGTTCTTCAACGAGGCCGCGTACTGCCTGGCGGTGGAGAGCCTGCTCGGTGTCACCGACGAGGTGCCCGAGCGGGCCACCGTGGTGCGGGTGCTGCTCATGGAGCTCAACCGGATCTCCTCGCATCTGGTGGCTCTGGCCACCGGAGGGATGGAACTGGGTGCGGTCACCGCGATGCTGTTCGGTTTCCGTGAACGCGAACTCATCCTCGACGTCTTCGAGGCGATCACCGGTCTCCGGATGAACCACGCGTACATCCGGCCCGGGGGGCTCGCCCAGGATCTGCCCGACGACGCGGTGCCCCGCATCCGCGAGTTGCTGCGGATCCTGCCGGGCCGCTTCCGCGACCTGGAACTGATGCTCGACGACAACCCCATCTGGAAGGCGCGCACCCGAGGCATCGGCTACCTCGACCTCACCGGGTGCATGGCCCTGGGCGTCACCGGCCCCGTCCTGCGCGCCACCGGCCTGCCGCACGATCTGCGCCGGGCCCAACCGTACTGCGGGTACGAGACGTACGAGTTCGATGTCGTGACGGACCCGGGCAACGACTGCTACGGCCGCTACCGAGTCCGTGTGGACGAGATGAAGCAGTCCCTGAAGATCGTCGAACAGTGCCTCGACAGGTTGCGTCCCGGCCCGATCATGCTGGACGACAGAAAGATCGCGTGGCCGGCGGACCTGAAGCTCGGGCCGGACGGACTCGGCAACTCGCCCGAGCACATCGCCCACATCATGGGGTCGTCGATGGAAGGCCTCATCCACCATTTCAAGCTCGTCACCGAGGGTTTCCGGGTACCGCCCGGGCAGGTGTACGTCGCGGTGGAGTCGCCCCGCGGGGAACTCGGCGTGCACGTGGTCAGTGACGGAGGGACGCGCCCGTACCGGGTGCACTACCGGGACCCGTCCTTCACCAACCTCCAGGCGGTCGCCGCGATGTGCGAGGGCGGCATGGTCGCCGACGTCATCGCGTCGGTGGCCAGCATCGACCCGGTGATGGGAGGAGTCGACCGATGAGCGATCCGGTGTTCGTCGCCCTCGGGCCGCGTCCCGAGGAGCCGGCGCAGGTGTTCCGGCCCGGGGCCCGCCGCAGCTATCCGCCGGAGGTCCGCGACCGGCTCGGGGTGGACGCGAAGGAGATCCTGGGCCGGTATCCGCAGCCGCGGTCCGCGCTGCTGCCGCTGCTGCACCTCGTCCAGTCCGAGGACGGCTACATCACCCCCGCCGGTATCGAGTTCTGCGCCGACCTGCTCGCACTGTCCGGAGCCGAGGTCCTCGCGGTGGCGAGCTTCTACTCGATGTACCGGCGCGAGGAGACCGGCCGGTACCTGGTCGGGGTCTGCACGAACACGCTGTGCGCGGTGATGGGTGGGGACGCCATCCTGGACTCGCTGTCGCACCATCTCGGGGTCGAGCCCGGAGAGACCACCGCGGACGGCGCCGTCACCCTCGAACATCTCGAATGCAACGCGGCCTGCGACTACGCACCCGTCGTCATGGTCAACTGGGAGTTCTTCGACGACCAGACCGTCGACTCGGCGCTGGCTCTCGTCGACGAACTCCGAGAGGGTGCCCCCGTCACCCCGTCCCGCGGTGCACCGCTGTGCTCGTTCCGCGAGACGTCCCGGGTGCTGGCCGGCTTCCCGGACCCGCGGCCCGGGGCCGTCGACGCGGCGCCGCCCGGCGCGGCCACCCTCGCCGGGCTCGAGGTCGCCCGCGAACGGGAGACGGCGCTCACGCCGGTGCTCAGCGAGTACTGGGACGAGGAGCGCTCCTGGACCCTGGACGCGTATCGCGGGCACGACGGCTATCGAGGCCTGCAGATCGCGTTGGACATGCATCCCGATCAGGTCATCGCACAGGTCAAGGACGCCGGGCTGCGCGGCCGCGGTGGCGCCGGGTTCCCGACCGGGGTGAAGTGGGGCTTCATTCCCCAGTCCGGCACGGACCCGACGCGGCCGGGGGACGGTGTCCCGCACTACCTGGTGGTCAACGCGGACGAGTCGGAGCCGGGCACCTGCAAGGACATGCCGCTCATGCTCGCCAACCCGCACGCCCTGGTGGAGGGCGCGATCATCGCCGCGTACGCCATCCGCGCGAACCACGCCTTCATCTATCTGCGCGGCGAGGTGGTGCCGGTGCTGCGGCGCCTGCACGAGGCGGTCGCGCAGGCGTACGACGCCGGGTACCTGGGCCGCAACATCCTGGACTCCGGATACGACCTGGAACTGGTGGTGCACGCCGGGGCCGGGGCCTACATCTGCGGCGAGGAGACGGCACTGCTCGACTCGCTCGAGGGGCGGCGCGGCCAGCCGCGGCTTCGGCCGCCGTTTCCCGCCGTCGCCGGCCTGTACGCCTCACCGACGGTGGTCAACAACGTCGAGTCCATCGCGAGCGTGCCGTCGATCCTCGTTCGCGGCGGCGAATGGTTCCGGTCCCTGGGCACCGAGAAGTCCCCCGGTTTCACCCTGTACTCCCTGTCCGGGCACGTCACGCGGCCGGGCCAGTACGAGGCGCCGCTCGGGATCACGTTGCGCGAGCTGCTCGACTACGCCGGGGGCGTGCGCGGCGGGCACCGGCTCAAGTTCTGGACGCCGGGCGGCTCGTCGACTCCGCTCTTCACGGACGAGCATCTGGACGTGCCACTCGACTACGAGGGTGTCGCGGCGGCCGGGTCGATGCTGGGGACCAAGGCCCTGCAGATCTTCGACGAGACCACCTGCGTGGTGCGGGCGGTGTTGCGCTGGACGGAGTTCTACGCCCACGAGTCGTGCGGCAAGTGCACCCCCTGCCGGGAGGGCACGTACTGGCTGGTGCAGATTCTGCGGAGGCTCGAGGCGGGCGAGGGCGACGCCGAGGACCTCACGAAGCTCCTCGACATCTCCGACGCCGTCCTCGGCAAGTCGTTCTGTGCCCTCGGCGACGGCGCGGCCAGCCCGATCATGTCGTCGCTGCAGTACTTCCGCGACGAGTACGTCGCGCACTTCGAGGGTCGGGGATGCCCGTTCGACCCGGACGCATCGCGCCTGGCCCCGCAACCCCTCAGGGAGGTGTGACGATGACGGTGGCCGAAGGCACGAGCGAGAGCGGCACGACACCCGCCGAGACGGTGACCGTGACGATCGACGGTCACGAGATGTCGGTGCCCGCAGGGACTCTGGTCATCCGGGCCGCGGAACTGATCGGCATCCAGATCCCGCGATTCTGTGATCACCCCCTGCTCGACCCGGTCGGGGCCTGCCGGCAGTGTCTGGTGGAGCTCGAGGGCGGCCGCAAACCGGTGGCCTCGTGCACGACGCCGGTCGCGGACGGCATGGTGGTGCACACCCAGCTCACCTCGGAGACCGCGGAGAAGGCGCAGCGCGGCGTGATGGAACTGCTGCTCATCAACCATCCCCTGGACTGCCCGGTGTGCGACAAGGGCGGTGAATGCCCGCTGCAGAACCAGGCCATGTCCACCGGGCGGCCCGAGTCCCGGTTCGACGGCGCCAAACGCACGTTCCCGAAACCGATTCCACTGTCCACCGAGATCCTGCTGGACCGGGAGCGCTGCGTGCTCTGCGCGCGGTGCACCCGGTTCTCCGGCCAGATCGCGGGTGACCCGTTCATCGACCTGCTCGAGCGGGGCGCGAACCAGCAGGTGGGGATCTACGGGGGCGGAACCGGGACGGCCGACGGCGAACCGGACGCCGCGGAAGGGCAGCCGCTGGATTCGTACTTCTCCGGGAACACCGTCCAGATCTGTCCCGTCGGGGCGCTCACCAGCGCCACCTACCGCTTCCGTGCCCGCCCCTTCGATCTGATCTCGAGCCCCAGCGCCTGCGAGCACTGCGCCTCCGGCTGCGCGCAACGCACCGATCATCGACGCGGGAAGGTGCTGCGCCGCCTCGCCGGGGACGATCCCGAGGTCAACGAGGAGTGGAACTGCGACAAGGGGAGATTCGCGTTCGCCTATGCGCGAGAACGTGACCGGCTCGACTCCCCGCTGGTGCGGGGCGAGTCCGGCGAACTGGAACCGGCCTCCTGGTCGGAGGCGCTGGCGATCGCCGCTCGCGGACTGTCCGCCGCCCGCGGTTCCACCGGAGTACTGGTCGGCGGGCGCTGCACCTGGGAGGACGCCTACGGGTACGCGAAATTCGCGCGTATCGCGCTGGGCACCAACGACGTCGACTTCCGCGCCAGGGCCCACTCCGCCGAGGAGGAGCAGTTCCTCGCCTCCCGGGTCGCCGGGCGGCGCGGCGAGGTCACGTACGCGGACCTGGACCGGGCCCCGGTCGTGCTGTGCGCCGGTTTCGAGCCGGAGGAGGAATCGCCGATCGTCTTCCTCCGGCTGCGCAAGGCCGTGCGGCGGGGGACCACCCGCGTCCACACGATCGCGCCGTTCGTCTCGGCGGGCACGGCGAAGCTGTCCGGCAGCCTGATCCGCACGGTGCCCGGCGACGAGGCCACCGCACTCGAGGCATTGCGCGGACACGACCTGCTGCGCCGTCCCGGTTCCGTCCTCCTCGTCGGTGAACGCCTCGCGTCGGTGCCCGGCGCTCTCTCCGCGGCGACCCGGCTGGCCGCGGACACCGGGGCACACCTCGCGTGGATCCCGCGCCGGGCCGGCGAGCGCGGCGCCCTCGAGGCCGGTGCACTGCCGTCGCTTCTTCCCGGCGGGCGGCCCGTCGACGATCCGGCGGCCCGGCGCGAGGTGGCCGACGGATGGCGGGTGGCCGATCTTCCCTCGACGCCCGGGCGGGACACCCACACCACGCTCGAGGCCGCGCGCCGCGGTGAACTCGCCGCCCTGCTCGTCGGTGGCGTGGAGGCAGCGGACCTGCCCGACCCGGACCCCGTCCGCGCTGCCGCCGAATCGGCCGGGTTCGTCGTGAGCCTCGAGCTGCGCCGCAGCGCTGTCACCGACCTCGCCGACGTCGTGTTCCCGGTCGCCCCGGTCGCCGAGAAGGCGGGCACGTTCCTCGACTGGGAGGGCCGCGCCCGCACCTTCGACGTCGCCCTGGACACCGGCGCCATGCCGGACCTCCGCGTGCTGGCGGCACTCGCCGACGAGATGGGTGTCGCCCTCGGCGTCCGCGACGCCACCGCGGCCCGCGCCGAACTGGCCCGGCTCGGCGCCTGGGACGGACCGGTGGCCGCACCACCGGTGGCCGATGCCGGTCCAGCGCAGACGGCGGGGCCGGGCGAGGCGGTCCTCGCGACCTGGCGGATGCTCCTCGACGACGGACGCCTCCAGGACGGCGAACCGCATCTCGCCGGAACGGCCCGGCCACCGGTGGTGCGGATCGCCCCTGCCCTCGCGGCCGAACTCGACGTCCGCGACGGCGACCCCGTCACCGTCTCCACCGACCGCGGTGCGATCACCCTTCCCGCCGCCGTCACCGACCTGCCCGACCGAGTGGTGTGGGTGCCGCTCAATTCCCCCGGCAGCGCGCCCTACCGCCGGCTCGGCGTCGGCGCGGGCGACCTCGTGCGCGTCGCGGCCGGCGCCCGACGATCCGGGGAGGCCGAGTGACCTACGGCGACCTCTCCCCCTTCGGCATCGATCCGTGGTGGCTCGTCCTCGCCAAGGCGCTGGCGATCTTCGCGTTCCTCGTCGTCACCACGCTCGTGATGATCCTCGGCGAACGCAAGGTCCTGGCCTGGATGCAGATGCGGATCGGACCGAATCGCGTCGGCCCGGGAGGGCTGCTGCAATCGCTCGCCGACGGCGTGAAACTCGCTCTCAAGGAGGGCATCACACCGAAGGGAGTGGACCGGCCGGTCTACATGCTGGCACCGATCATCGCCGTCGTCGCCGCCATCATGGCGTTCGCCGTCATCCCGTTCGGGCCGGTCGTGTCCGTGTTCGGGCACCACACTCCGCTGCAACTGACCGACCTGCCCGTCGCCGTGCTCTACATCCTCGCCGTCACCTCCGTCGGGGTGTACGGCATCGTCCTGGCGGGCTGGGCGTCCGGTTCCACCTACCCGCTGCTCGGTGGTCTACGCTCGACCGCCCAGGTCATCTCCTACGAGATCGCGATGGCCCTGTCCTTCGCGACGGTGTTCCTGCTCGCCGGGACGATGTCGACGTCGGGCATCGTCGCCGAGCAGGCCGGCACCTGGTTCCTCTTCCTGCTGCTCCCGTCGTTCCTCATCTACGCCGTGTCCATGGTCGGCGAGACCAACCGGGCGCCCTTCGATCTGCCGGAGGCCGAGGGCGAACTCGTCGGCGGATTCCACACCGAGTACTCGTCACTGCGCTTCGCGATGTTCTTCCTCGCCGAGTACATCAACATGGTGACGGTGTCCGCGCTGGCCACGACGCTCTTCCTCGGCGGCTGGCACGCACCGTGGCCGTTGAGCCTGTGGGACGGCGCCAATTCCGGCTGGTGGCCGGTGCTCTGGTTCACGATCAAGGTGTGGGGCTTCCTGTTCCTGTTCATCTGGCTGCGCGCCACGCTCCCCCGGCTGCGCTACGACCAGTTCATGAACCTGGGCTGGAAGATCCTCATCCCCGCCGCGCTGCTGTGGGTGATGACGGTCGGGACGGCACGGGCCTTCCTCGGCGAGGGGTCCGACGCGCGTTCGGCGGCGCTCGCAGTGGCCGGCGTCGTCGTCGGCATCGGCTTCCTCGTCCTGGTCCGGAACACCGTGCGTACCGCCGGCTCCCAGGATCTCGGCGACGGCAGGTCCGACACCGAGTCGTCCCCACTCGCCTTCGACGCCTCCGCCGGCGGGTACCCGGTGCCCCCGCTGCCCCCGATCACGGACCCGGCCCCCACCAACCCCAACGACAGGGAGGGCAGTGATGCCTGAATTCCTTCGCTCCATCGCGGGTTTCGGCGTGACCTTCGGGACGATGTTCAAGAAACCGAACACCGAGTCGTACCCGGAGGAGAAGGTCCCCACCGCGCCGCGCTACCACGGCCGGCACCAGCTCAACCGGTACCCGGACGGGCTCGAGAAGTGCATCGGCTGCGAGCTGTGCGCCTGGGCGTGCCCGGCGGACGCCATCTACGTCGAGGGTGCCGACAACACCGAGACCGAACGCTTCTCTCCCGGTGAGCGTTACGGCAGCGTCTACCAGATCAACTACCTCCGCTGCATCGGCTGCGGACTGTGCATCGAGGCCTGCCCCACCCGTGCGCTGACCATGACCAACGAGTACGAGATGGCCGACGACAACCGCGGCGACCTCATCTACGACAAGTCGCGGCTGCTCGCGCCACTCGAGCCCGGAATGGATCCGCCACCGCACGAGAGGGTTCCCGGCAGCACCGACGAGGACTACTACCGCGGCACCCTGCTGCCCCTCACGGTCGCCACGACCGCCCGCACCGACCCCGAACGGGACCATCCCGAAGGCGGGGCGCCGTGACCCCTGCGTCGTACCTCGCTGCCACGCCAATTCCCTCCACCACGACCCTGCTGACCGAACCGACCCTGCTCGCCGAACCGTTCACCCGCACCACCAGCGGTGAGGCCGTGCAGTTCTGGGTACTCGCGACCCTGGCCGTCCTCGGCGCCCTCGGCGTCGTGTGCGCGACGAAGGCCGTGTACTCGGCGCTGTTCCTCGCGATGACCATGATCATCCTCGCGGTGTTCTACATCGCCCAGGACGCACTGTTCCTCGGTGTCGTCCAGATCGTGGTCTACACGGGCGCGGTGATGATGCTGTTCCTGTTCGTCCTCATGCTCGTCGGCGTCGACTCGTCCGACTCGCTGGTGGAGACCCTGCGCGGGCAGCGGTGGGCCGCAGTGGTCGCGGGAATCGGCTTCGGTGCCCTGCTGATCGGCGGGCTGGGCCACGCCGGGGCCCGGGTGTTCACCGGCTTCGACGACGCCGAACGCGCGGCGAACGTCCAGGGTCTCGCCGAACTCATCTTCCTCCGCTACGTGTGGGCGTTCGAGCTCACCGGAGCACTGCTCATCACCGCGACGATCGGTGCGATGGTACTCGCGCACCGGGAACGGTTCGAGCGCCGCCAGACCCAGAAAGAGCTGTCCCAGGAACGTTTCCGTAAGGGGGATCGTGTCACGCCCTTGCCCAGCCCCGGTGTCTACGCCCGCCACAATGCCGTCGACCGCCCCGCACTGCTCCCGGACGGCTCCTTCTCGCACGAGTCGGTCAGCCGGGTGCTGCCGCGCCGTGAGCCACCGCTGGACCGCACCGTCGACCCCCGACCGGGCGACACGGCCCCGGACGAGGAGGGCCCCCGGTGAACCCCGCGAACTACCTGTTCCTGTCCGCCCTGCTCTTCACGATCGGGGCCGTCGGGGTCCTGGTGCGCCGCAACGCGATCGTGGTGTTCATGTGCATCGAGTTGATGCTCAACGCGACGAACCTGGCGTTCGTCACGTTCGCACGGATGCACGGCAACCTGCACGGACAGGTGTTCGCGTTCTTCACGATGGTGGTCGCCGCCGCCGAGGTCGTCGTCGGCCTGGCCATCATCATGACCATCTTCCGCGCCCGACGTTCGGCCTCGGTCGACGACGCGAACCTGCTCGAGTACTGACATGAGCGGGGGGATCTGGCTGCTGCCGGCGCTGCCACTGCTCGCTGCCGCCGTGCTGCTCCTCGGCGGCCGCCGCACCGACCGCTGGGGTCACCTGTTCGCCTCCGGTGCCGCCCTCGCGTCCTTCGCCGTCGGCATCGCGCTGTTCGTGGGCATGCTCGGTCGTCCCACCGGCGAGCGGGCGCTGCACGAGCGCCTGTTCAGTTGGGTTCCGGTCGAGAGCCTGCAGGTGGACTTCGGCCTGCAACTGGACCAGCTGTCGATGTGTTTCGTCCTGCTGATCACCGGGGTCGGCTCGCTCATCCACATCTACTCGATCGGGTACATGCGCGAGGACCCCGACCGGCGGCGGTTCTTCGCCTACCTCGAACTGTTCCTCGCGGCGATGCTGCTGCTCGTCCTCGCCGACAACTTCCTCGGCCTCTACGTCGGCTGGGAGGGCGTCGGACTCGCGTCCTACCTGCTCATCGGGTTCTGGCAGTACAAGCCGTCGGCGGCCGCGGCGGCGAAGAAGGCGTTCGTGGTCAACCGGGTCGGCGACATCGGTCTCGCCGTCGCGATGATGATCATGTTCGCGACGTTCGGGTCGGTGTCCTACGTGGACGTGTTCGCCGGTACCGGGGCCGCGGGGGAAGGTGTACTCACCGCACTGGGCCTGTTGCTGCTGCTCGCCGCCTGCGGCAAGTCGGCGCAGGTCCCGCTGCAGTCCTGGCTCGGGGACGCGATGGAGGGCCCCACCCCGGTGTCGGCGCTCATCCACGCCGCCACGATGGTCACCGCGGGCGTCTACCTGATCACCCGGGCGAACGCGATCTTCGACGCCGCGCCCGCCGCCCGCACGGCCGTCGTGATCGTGGGTGCCGTGACCCTGCTGTTCGGCGCGATCATCGGTTGCGCCAAGGACGACATCAAGAAGGCGCTGGCCGCCTCGACGATGAGCCAGATCGGCTACATGGTGCTGGCGGCGGGACTCGGCCCGCCCGGGTACGCGTTCGCCATCATGCACCTGCTCACGCACGGCTTCTTCAAGGCCGGCCTGTTCCTCGGTGCCGGTTCGGTGATGCACGCGATGGACGACGAGACGGACATGCGGCGGTACGGCGGGCTGCGTGCCCTCATGCCGATCACCTTCGTCACGTTCGGGCTCGGCTATCTCGCGATCATCGGGATCCCGCCGTTCGCCGGGTTCTTCTCGAAGGACAAGATCATCGAGGTCGCCTTCGGTGCCGGCGGCGTCCAGGGCGTCGTCCTCGGCGGTGCCGCGCTGCTCGGTGCCGGTGTCACCGCGTTCTACATGACCCGGGTGATGCTGCTGACGTTCTTCGGTTCCCGCCGGTGGCACACCGATCCGGCACCGCACCCACACGAGTCTCCCGGCGTCATGGTGTGGCCGATGATCCTGCTCGCCCTCGGCTCCGTCGCATCGGGAGCACTGCTGGCCTACGGTGGTGCGCTCGAGCACTGGCTCGCCCCCGTGGTCGGCGCCGAGCATCCCCACCTGCCGGTACCGATCTGGGTGATCACGGTGTCCACGCTCGCCGTCGTCCTGGTCGGCGTCGGTATCGCCTACCGGCAGTACGCCGGACGCGAGATCCCCCGCACCCCACCGGAGGACGTGTCCGCGCTCACCGTCGCCGCCCGCGCCGACCTCTACGGCGACGCCGTCAACGAGACGGTGTTCATGCGTCCCGGCCGGCAGCTGACCGAGTCGCTGGTCACGGTGGACGACCGGGGCATCGACGGCGGCGTCCGAGGCATCGGGGCCGCGGTGGCCTGGGCATCGACGCATCTGCGCCGGTTGCAGACCGGGTACGTCCGGACCTACGCGATGTACATGCTGGCGGGCACGGTGCTCGTGGTCGCCGCGGCAATGCTCGGGAGGGTGTGGTGACGAACTTTCCGTGGCTGACCGTCGCCTGGCTGCTGCCGCTCGTCGGCGCCGTCGTCGTCCTGCTGATCCCGGGCCGGGCGCCCGGGGCCGCCCGCGCGGTGGCGCTCGGCACCTCGCTGGCGGTCCTCGGAGTGTCCGTCGTCCTGGCCGTCCGGTTCGACCCGGCCGGTGCGCAATACCAGTACGTCGAATCCCACTCGTGGATACCGGCGTTCGGTGCCCGCTACGCCCTCGGACTCGACGGCATCGCGCTGGCCCTGATCCTGTTGACCACGGTGCTCGTGCCGTTGCTACTCATCGCCGCCTGGAACGACGTCGCCCCCACCGGCTCGCGCTCTGCCGACGCCGATGCACCGTCCCGGCGCGTGCACACGTACCTCGCGCTGTTCCTCCTCGTCGAGGCGATGGTCATCGTCTCGTTCACCGCCCTCGACATCCTGCTGTTCTACATCCTGTTCGAGGCCATGCTCGTCCCGATGTACTTCCTCATCGGCGGGTTCGGCGGCCCGGGTAGATCGGCGGCCGCCACCAAGTTCCTGCTGTACAACCTCGTCGGCGGGCTGGTCATGCTCGCCGCCGTGATCGGCCTGTACGTGGTGACCGCGGCCGGAGACGGCCCGTTCACGGCCGGCACCTTCGATCTCCGCGAGATCGTCGCCGCCGTCTCGTCCGGCGCCCTCGAGATCGACCCGGCCGTGGGCAAGGCCCTGTTCCTCGGCTTCATGTTCGCGTTCGCGGTGAAGGCACCGCTGTGGCCACTGCACACGTGGCTGCCGGGCGCGGCCACGTCGGCGACACCGGCGAGTGCCGTCCTGATGATGGCCGTGGTGGACAAGGTCGGCACGTTCGCGATGCTGCGGTACGCGCTGCAACTGTTCCCCGACGCCGCCGCGTACTTCACCCCGCTGATCCTCACCCTCGCCGTGATCAGCATCGTCTACGGCGCACTCGTCGCCATCGCGCAGACGGACGTCATGCGGCTCATCGCGTACACCTCGATCTCGCATTTCGGGTTCATCGTCCTCGGCATCTTCGCCATGACGTCGCAGGCCCAGGCCGGAGCCACGTTGTACATGGTCAACCACGGGATCTCCACGGCGGCACTGTTCCTCGTTGCCGGATTCCTCGTCTCCCGGCGCGGCACCCGGGCCATCGCCGACTACGGCGGGGTGCAGCGGGTGGCCCCGGTCCTCGCGGGCTCGTTCCTCGTCGCCGGTCTCGCGACGCTGTCACTGCCCGGCCTGGCCCCGTTCGTCAGCGAGTTCCTGGTGTTGATCGGGACGTTCACCCGCTACCCGGTGGCCGCCGTGCTCGCGAGCAGTGCGCTGGTGCTCGCCGCCGTCTACATCCTCTGGACGTATCAGCGGATGATGACCGGACCGGTCCGTGACGCGAACGCGCGGATACCCGATCTGGGGCGCCGGGAGCTGGTGGTCGTCGCCCCGCTGCTGGTGCTGTTGGTGGTGCTCGGCGTGTATCCGAAGCCCGCGCTCGACACCATCACCCCCGCGGTGACGCACACTCTCACCACGATCGATCGCCCCGACCCGGTCCCGGCCGTGGCGGAGCAGGACGGAGGCACGCACCGGTGAACACCCTGGATGCCCCGTCCATCGAATACGGCCAGCTGTCGCCGATGCTCATCGTGTTCGGTGTGGCCGTGGCCGGTGTGCTCGTGGAGGCCTTCGTGCCCCGGGGCGGCCGGTTCCCGACCCAGCTCGTCCTGACGATCGGCGGGCTGGTCGCCGCGTTCGGCGCGGTCCTGGCCCTGTCCGGAACCCGCGACACGGCTGTCGCCGGGTCCGTCGTCGTCGACGGGCCCACCCTGTTCCTCCAGGGCGCCATCCTGCTGTTGTCACTGCTGTCGGTGCTGCTCGTCGCGGGACGCACCTCCGGGCGGGTCAGCACCGCGGGAGCGTTCACGCCGCAGGCGGCCGCCATTCCCGGCACGGTCGCGGAGAAGGAGGCCACCCGCGCCGGGGTAGTGCAGACCGAGGTCTTCCCCCTGCTCATGTTCGCGGTGGGCGGGATGCTGCTGTTCCCGGCCTCGGGTGATCTGCTCACGATGTTCGTCGCCCTCGAGGTGCTGTCGCTGCCGCTGTACCTGCTGTGCGGATTGGCCCGCCGACGGCGACTGCTCTCCCAGGAGGCCGCACTCAAGTACTTCCTCCTCGGCGCCTTCTCGTCGGCGCTGTTCCTCTACGGCGTCGCCCTGCTGTACGGCTACGCGGGGACGGTGTCGCTCACCGGGATCGCCGACGCGATCGCGGCGGACGCCGGTGACGAGACGATGGTGCTCATCGGCATCGCACTGGTCACGGTGGGGCTGCTGTTCAAGGTCGGCGCCGTCCCGTTCCACTCCTGGGTCCCGGACGTCTACCAGGGTGCGCCCACCCCGATCACCGCGTTCATGGCGGCGACGACGAAGGTCGCCGCCTTCGGCGCCACCCTGCGCCTGTTCTATGTGGCCCTGCCCGAACTGGATTGGGACTGGCAGCCGGTGCTGTGGGCCGTCGCGATCGCCAGCATGCTGCTCGGCGCGATCCTCGCCGTCACCCAGACCGACGTCAAACGCATGCTCGCGTACTCGTCCGTGTCGCACGCCGGATTCATCCTCACCGGCCTGGTGGCCGCGGACGGCCCGGGCCTGTCGTCGACGCTGTTCTATCTCGCGACCTACGGTTTCACCGCACTCGGCGCGTTCGCCGTCGTCGGCCTCGTGCGCGGGCGGGACGGCGAATCGAACCACCTGGCCCGGTGGGCCGGGCTGGCTCGGCAATCACCCCTTGCCGCGGGCGTGTTCTCCCTGTTCCTGCTGTCGATGGCCGGGATCCCCCTCACGAGCGGATTCGTCGCGAAATTCGCAGTGTTCCAGGCAGCGGCGGGCGCGGGCGCGGGCCTGCTCGTCGTGGTCGGTGTCCTCGCCAGCGCGATCGCGGCGGTGTTCTACGTGCGGGTGATCGTGCTCATGTACTTCTCGCCGCCGCCGGACTCGCCGCCGGACGTCGTCCCCCCCGGCCCGTTCACCACGACCGTGCTCGCGACCTGCGCCGCGGTGACCGTGGTGTTCGGGATCGTGCCGCAACCGCTGCTGGACCTGGCGAACCAGGCGGCCGTCTTCCTGCACTGAGATTTCGCACTTGAACCTCACGTAGCGTCAGGTCTTAGCGTCGGCCGTGCCGGTCTCGACCGAGGTCGGCGAAGGTTACGTGATCGGGAGATTCGGACGGTTTGGACGGTTTGGACGGCATGGACGGCATAAAGGTGGGTGCGCTCGCGGAGCAGTCCGGTCTCACCGTGCGCACCCTGCACCACTACGACCAGGTGGGTCTGGTCAGCCCGTCCGCACGCACGTCGGCCGGCCACCGGCTGTACGTCGATGCGGATGTGGACCGGCTGTATCGGGTGGTGGTGCTGCGGCAGTTGGGACTGTCGATCCCCGTCGTCAAGGATCTGCTCGCCGGTTCGCTGACGCTGCGGGAAGTTCTGCACCGGCAGCGGGCCTACCTGACCCACCGGATCGGCGAACTGACCCGGCTCGAGACACGGGTCGCCGGTCTCCTCGCCGAGTCCGACGGACCCCGATCGACGGACCTTCTCGAGGTAGTGAGAAAGGTGACGACCATGGACGCCATGATGTCGAAGTACTTCGACGACAACCAGATGTCCCAACTCGACCGACGTCGGGCCGCGATCGGCGACGACGCGATCCGCAAGGTCGAGCAGGCCTGGCCGGGCCTGATCGCGCGAGTCGACGCCGCGGTGGCAGAAGGGCTCGATCCCGCGTCCGCACAGGCACGACAGCTGGCGGACGAGTGGGCCGGACTGCTCGAAGGGTTCCACGGCGGGGACGAGGGCCTGCGGGACTCACTGTTCCGGATGTACGAGGAGAACTCCGCGCAGATCGAGGAGCAGAGCGGCGGACCCTCGGCCGCGGCGCTACAGTTCATCACCGCCGTGGAGGAAGCGCGCGGCGACGAGAGCTGAGGGGCGCGCGGCGAGAACCGCGTGACGAGAACGAGGAGGGGCGATGTCGACGTTCGACGACGGGGTACGAGCCGCTGCGGCACCGTACTCGGAGTGGTTCCTGAAGGTGTACGACCTGTGGGTGGTGCACCTGTCGAACTCGTGGGCATGGCGGTGCCATCGCCGGAACTTCCTCGACCTCTACGCGGCGCACCTGGGCGCACGTCACCTCGAGGTCGGCCCGGGGTCGGGGTGGGCACTCGCCCACTCCGATCTCCCGGCCGGCACCGAGGTGACGTTGCTCGATCTCAACCCGAACTCCCTGGCGCACACCCGGCGCCGGATCGACGAGCGGGCAGCCGTGGCGACGATTCGCCACGACGTCTTCGCGGCACTGCCGGACGGCACCGGCCCGTTCGACTCTGTCGCGATCCACTACGTCCTGCACTGCCTCCCCGGCGCCTGGCCCACGAAGTCCGGGGCCTTGGCGAATCTCGCTGCGGCGCTGGACGAGAACGGAACGCTGTTCGGTTCCACCGTGCTGGGCGTGGGTCCGCGGCGTAATCCCTTCGCCTGGGCTCTCACCGAGGCCTACAACCGCGTCGGTGCGTTCCACAACCGGACCGACGACCTCCCCGGCCTCGAGGCGGCGCTGTCCGCGTCGTTCCACTCGGTGCAGGTGTGGGTCGTCGGCAACGTCGCCCTGTTCGTGGCGCGCGAACCCCGTCGGTGAACGACGCCTCGCACACAGGAATTGTCGTCGTCACAGAGGTTTCGGCTGTCTGAAGCCTCTGTGACGACGCCGAAACCTCTGTGATCACGCTGCGAGCAGACGCTCAGCTGCTCGGGCGCTCGTCCTCGCTCGGTGTCTCCGTCTGGGTGGATCCGTTGCCACTGCCCTCGGCCGACTGCTCGAACTCGGGAGTGTCGAAGACCTCCCCGCCCAGCGGGTCCTTCGGGTGGGCAGCATCGTCGACCGAGACCGACCCGGTGTCCGGATCGACACTGACCGAACGCTGCGGTAGATCGTGCACGGTGAGGACGACCGGTGCGTTGGCATTGTCGGTGACCGGTTCCTCGGGGACCGTCGTCGGCAGACCTGCCAGGGTCGCGGACATACCGCGGCCCACCGGCCTGCGGCGTGGCTGCGTACCCGCGACGACGGTGGCGGACTGTCCGGTCTCCCCGCCGCCGGTGCTGACGCGCACGTACCGCGGGGTGACCGCGAGGTCGTAGTGGAACGCCTTGAGCATCGAGAAACACGCCAGCACCATGATTACCGAGAACGGCACCGCCGTGGCTATCGACATCGTCTGGAGCGCCGTCAGCGATCCGCTGCCGCCGATGATCAGCAGGATCGCGGCGGCCACACCCTCGAGCACCGACCAGTACACCCTGGTCACCTTCGCGGTCTCGATCTTGCCGCCGGTGGCGAGCATGTCGATGACCAGCGAGCCCGAGTCCGACGAGGTGACGAAGAAGAAGATGATCACGATGATCGCCAGCACGCTCGTGGCCGTCGCGAGGGGGAATCCGTCGAGGAGTTGGAACAGCGACGTGTTCGTGTCCACGGCACCGGTCTCGTCGAGCATGTTCCCCTCCTCCCGCTGCCGCAGGATCGCCGAGTCACCGAACACCGTGAACCAGACGGTGCCCACGATGGTCGGGGCGAGGAGCACGCCGAACACGAACTGACGGATGGTGCGCCCGCGGGAGATTCGCGCGATGAACATGCCCACGAAGGGCGCCCAGCTCATCCACCAGCCCCAGTAGAAGATCGTCCACGCACCGGCCCAGCCGTCGTCGGAGAAGGGCGAGGTGCGGAGCATGAGCTCGGGAAGCGCCTGGACGTAGTTGCCGAGGTTCTGCACCCAGGACTGCACCAGGAACAGGGTGGATCCGAGGACCAGCACGAATCCCGCGAGAATGGCGGCCAGGGTCATGTTGATGTTCGACAGCCAGCGGAGGCCACGGCTGACGCCGGAGACCACGGAGTAGATCGCGAGCGCGGTGATCCCGGTGATGAGGAGGATGGTGATCCAGTTGTTCGTCTCGACCCAGCCCAGGAAGCTCAGGCCCGCGGAGATCTGCTGGATCCCGAAGCCGAGGGAGGTGGCGACACCGAACAGGGTGCCGACGATGGCGACGATGTCGATCGCGTTGCCGATCCAGCCCTCGATGCGCTGCCGACCCAGCAGCGGCTCGAGCAGCCACCGGACGGACAGCGGACGACCCTTACGGAACGTCATGTACGCGAGGCCGAGGCCCACCACGACGTAGATCGCCCAGGCGTGCAGGCCCCAGTGGTAGAGCGTGAGCTCCATCGACTGGTTCGCGGCCGCGTCGGTCGATCCGGCGACGCCGCCGGCCTCCGGCGGGGTGACGTAGTGCGAGAGCGGTTCGGCGACGCCGTAGAACACCAGGCCGATGCCCATCCCGGCGGAGAACAGCATCGCGAACCACGAGAGGACGCCGAACTCGGGTTCCTCGTCGTCACGGCCGAGCCGGATGGTGCCGACGCGGCTCAGCCCGCAGTACAGGGAGAACACCACGAATCCGGTGGCGGCGAAGATGTACCACCAGCCGACTCCGTCGGTGATGAGCTGGTTCAGCTCGTCGAAGGCGTCGGCCGCGGTGCCCGCGTACACAACCGAGAACGCGATGAGCCCGAAGATGATGGCCGATGACCACAGGAACACCGGTTTGTGCAGTTCGCGCCATGCGTTGCGGATCAAGTCGTCGTCACTCCTCGGTTGGCAGGTCGTTTGCCCGAGCGGTGTGATCAACAGTCCCAGTCGTTCGCGTGCAGGGACGTGTCACCACTCCGGCACGATCTCCGACCGTAGTGCAGTGCCGACGAATCGGGGCAACTGACCCGATTTCGTGACCATCTCGTCAGGTGGAGAGGTGGCCGTCACCTGTCGGCGCATGCGGCGAGACGCGGCGGAACTGCCGGGGCAGCCTGCGCTTCCGGTGCGGCGTCCGGCTCCGGCGTCTCGGCGTCCTCGACCGGTGGGCGTGCTCGCCGGGACTCGCGGACCGCCTGCACGATGGCCGTGATCCCGACGAGGAGGACCGCGCCGGCCACGATCGGGACGACGGCGCCGATCGGCTTGTCGGTGGTGAAGACGTGGGCGCCGAGGAGGACGGCCGCGGCAACGGAAGCGAGGCCGGCCACCTCCACGGCCACCTCGCGAGCGGCCGGCCACACGAACGAGGTGGCCGTCGCCAGTACCGCGACGACCGCCGCGACGACCGCGTACGTCAGCTGGGTGGACATGATTCGACGGTGTCCGCGAACACCAGGCGCCCGTCGTCGAGGGCGACGGCGAATCGCTTCGGTCGGGCCCAGCTACGCCCCAGCTCGGCATCGGCTTCGGTCATGTCGTTCTGGTAGTCGGCGACGAGTTCTCCCTTCTCCGTCGCCGTCTCGTCCGTGTTGTCGGAACTCTTCACGGCCACGAGGACCCGGTCGCCCGGCGCGACCCCACTGTCCTCACGGACCACCGATTCGTCCTTCATGCGCGCCATCCTGACACGACAGCTAACTGTCAGCATCCGGCATCTCGTCAAAAGTGACAGGAAGCACTCGTTCGCGGGACTTATTACCCTAGGCACGGGCCCATGCGGCGTCACCGGAAGATGCGGCTGGTGACCTGCCCGGTGGCGACGAGCCGCCCTGCGGCATCCTCGACCCGCACCTCGGTGAGCGTGGACGAGCGGGTCCGGTGCACGACGGTGCCCACCGCGGCGAGGTCGGTGCCGGCGGGGGCCAGGTAGTTCACCGTGAGATTGACGGTGGCGCCGCCGGACGCGCCGTCCTCGGGTGACACTCCGGACGCCGACGCCGCGGCACCGGCGGTGTCGACGAGTGTCGCGACGACACCGCCGTGGAGCACACCGGGAGTGGTCGTCTGCTCGTCCGAGAAGGGCATCCCGAGAGTGACCCGATCGAGGGCCGACGACCGCACGGTGATCCCGAGGGCCCGCGCGGCGGGGGCCTGCAGAACCACGTTCTCGATCCAGTGCTGTGCGAGAGAGTGCATGGAGACTCCTGATGCTCGGAAGGCGGCGCCGGTCGCCGTCTCCCTCGAGCGTTGTCCCCTTCCTCCGCGACGTCGATGACGTCACAGGTCAAGCACCTGGCTTCAGCGCGTGCACCGACGTCCTCACTGCCCCGGACACAGAACTGCCTCGGACGCAGAACTGCCCCACCATCGGGTGGGGCAGTCGAGGATCTGAACTTGTGGAGCCTAGGAGATTCGAACTCCTGACATCTGCCTTGCAAAGGCAGCGCTCTACCAACTGAGCTAAGGCCCCGTCACCTCGTGCCATTGCGGATCCCGGCGCAGCACCCTCGCTACACCGAAGGCCACCAGAACTCCCACCGCGGTGATCAGCAGGAACTTCATCGTGACCTCTCTCCGGCACCAGGAGTGGGCCTAGGAGGACTTGAACCTCCGACCTCTTCGTTATCAGCGAAGCGCTCTAACCGCCTGAGCTATAGGCCCCTGAGTACTGGAAACGGGCAGAAAAATGATTGCCCGAACCGAGTGGGAAGATTACCGCACCGGGCCCGCGGATACCAAAACGGGCCCGGTGCAGCGTGATCTTCGCAGGTCAGTCGCGATCGGCGAGAGTGATCTCGAGACCGCCGACCAGGTCTGCGCACAGGTTGTAGATGAACGAGCCGATGGTCGCGAGGGCCGTGAACAGCACCATGTTGATCAGGCCGATCACCGCCGAGTAGCCGAACACCTGACCGGCCGTGACCAACCCCTCGGTGCCGCCGTCCGCGACGATGTCGGTGAACGCGTTGTTCAAGCGTTCCCACACACCCATGCCGTCGAGGACGACGTACAGGAGCCCGACCGCCACCATCCACACGAAGAACAGCGACACCGAGATGACCGACGAGATCTTGAGCATCGACCACGGATCGATCCGGCGCAGCTGCACCGCTGCCCGCAGCGACTCACCCTCGGCGATCCGCTGCGGCGCCACCGCGACGGCCGCCTTCGCCGGGGCCGGAGCCGCCGCCGGAGTGGGATGCTTGGCCTCGGACAGATCCGGCATATCCGTCGGCAGGGACTTGCGGCTGATGTGCCGTGTCGGCCCGTCGATGGCTTCGGTCTTCGCCTTGGCCGCCTCCCGCGCCCCGGGAGCGGCGGTGCCGGTCACCACAGGCTTCGCCTGCTGCGGAGCCTGACCCTTGGCGCCCTGCGGCGCCGCGGGCCCCTTCGGCTGCTGCCCCTGCTGACCGTTGGCCGGCTGACCCGGGCGCTTGAGGTTGGTCTGCGGCTCACGCTGCACCCCGCGCTGCCACGGCGGCTGCGGTGTGCCACGATCCGCCGCCGGCTTGCCCGGTGCCCCCTGGACTCCCCGGGCAGACGCGGCGGGTGCCGCCTCCGTGGGAGCGTCCGGCTTCGGTGTGCTCGCCTCGGCCGGGGCCGACGCCGCGGGACGCGGCGGCGGGCTCTGCTGCGCGGGCTTGTCCGCAGCCGAGGGCTTGGGACCCGGAGCCGGGGCCTGCTTACCCGGGGCCCCCGGGGCGGCGGGCTTCTGCCCTGGAGCCGGGGTCTGGGCGGGCCGCGTCGCCGACGGATCGGCACTCTCCGGAGCGCCTCCCTGAGGCCGCGCGGCGGGCGGGCGACCACGGTCGGGCGCCGTCGTGGGCGGCTTGGGCGGCCCCGCCGGACCCGGTCGCCCGCCCTGCGGAGGTTGCCCCTTGGGGTTCGCGTTCCCGGCGGATCCCTGCTGCGCCGGCCCCTGCTGAGGTTTCGGCGGCGGCCCGGGCCGGCTCCCCTGCTGGGGAGCCGGAGCCCCGTTCCCCTGGGCCGGAGCCTTCTGGGGCGGCGTCGAACTCGCAGAACCGTTGGTCTGCTTGTCACTGCCGGGCTGGTGGGGAGTGCTCACTTAGGACTCCTTAGCTCCTGGTGCGGCGCCGTCGGCGGGCTCTTCGGGTTCGTCGGCATTGCGCGCGATCGCAAGCAGCGTTGCACCCTCGCCCAGGTTCATCAAGCGAACGCCCTTCGTCTGCCGCCCGGCCCGACGCACCTGCTTGGCACCGGTCCGGATCACTCCACCACCCGAGGTGATCGCGTACAACTCGTCGTCGTCGTCGACGATGAGAGCTCCGACCAGGGTGCCACGTTTCGGGTCGTACTGGATGGTGAGCACGCCCTTTCCGCCACGTCCCTGGGCGGCGTAATCCTCGATCGGTGTGCGCTTGGCATACCCGCCCGACGTCGCGACCAGCAGGTACGTGCCTTCCCGGACGACGTTGAGGGACAGCAGCAGATCGTCCTCGTTGAACCGCATGCCCTGCACCCCGGACGTGGCGCGCCCCATCGGCCGCAGCACGTCGTCGGTGGCCGAGAACCGGATCGACTGGCCCTTCGCCGAGACCAACAGCAGATCGTCGTCCGACGAGCACAGGACGGCGCCGACCAGCTCGTCCTCGCCGCGCAGGTTGATCGCGACGATGCCGCCGGAGCGGTTCGAGTCGAAGTCGGTGAGCTTGGACTTCTTCACCAGGCCGTTGCGGGTGGCGAGCACCAGGTACGGCGCGTCCTCGTACGTCTTGATCCGGATGACGCTCTGGATCCGCTCGTCCGGCTGGAAGGCGAGCAGGTTCGCCACGTGCTGGCCGCGCGCGGTACGGCTGGCCTCGGGCAGCTCGTAGGCCTTGGCCCGGTAGACGCGGCCCTTGGTGGTGAAGAACAGCAGCCAGTCGTGCGTCGAGGTGACGAAGAAGTGCTTGACGATGTCGTCCTGCTTGAGGTCGGCACCCTTGACGCCCTTGCCGCCACGCTTCTGCGACCGGTACAGATCGGTCTTGGTGCGCTTGGCGTACCCGGTCTCGGTGATCGTGACGACCACGTCCTCGCGGGCGATGAGGTCCTCGTCGCTGACGTCGCCGTCCGCGGCGATGATGCGGGTGCGGCGGTCGTCGCCGTACTTCTCCACGATTTCGGCGAGCTCGTCCCGGACGATCTGCCGCTGCCGCTCTGGCTTGGCGAGAATGTCCTGGTAGTCCGCGATCTGACGTTCGATCTCGGCCAGGTCGTCGACGATCTTCTGCCGCTCCAGTGCCGCGAGCCGGCGCAGCTGCATGTCGAGAATGGCCTGCGCCTGGATCTCGTCGACCTCGAGCAGCTCCATCAGGCCGGTGCGGGCCACGTCCACCGTTGCCGACGCCCGGATCAGGGCGATGACCTCGTCGAGCGCATCGAGCGCCTTGACCAGTCCGCGCAGGATGTGGGCGCGCTCCTCCGCCTTGCGGAGCAGGTACTCGGTGCGCCTGCGGATGACCTCGATCTGATGGTTGACGTACAACCGGATCATCTGGTCGAGGCGCAGCGTGCGCGGAACGCCGTCGACGATCGACAGCATGTTGGCACCGAAGCTGGTCTGCAGCTGCGTGTGCTTGTAGAGGTTGTTGAGCACCACCTTCGCGATCGCGTCACGCTTGACGGTGACGACGATCCGCATACCCGCGCGGTCCGAGGACTCGTCGTGGATGTCGGAGATGCCGCCGATCTTGCCGTCGCGCACCTGCTCCGCGATCGAGGTGATGAGGTTGTCCGGGTTCACCTGGTACGGCAGCTCGGTGACGACGATCGTGGTGCGCCCCTTGGCGTCTTCCTCGATCTCCACGACGCCACGCATCCGGACGGAACCGCGCCCGGTGGTGTACGCGTCCTGGATGCCCTGGCCGCCGACGATCAACCCGTGCGTCGGGAAGTCGGGGCCCTTCACCCGCTCCATGACGGCGGCGAGGGTGCTCTCCTCGTCGGCCTCATAGTTCTCCAGCGCCCAGTAGGTGGCCTCGGCGACCTCACGGAGATTGTGCGGCGGAATGTTCGTCGCCATACCGACCGCGATACCGCCGGAACCATTGATCAACAGGTTGGGGATACGGCTGGGGAGAACTGTCGGCTCGAGGGTACGGCCGTCGTAGTTCGGCTGGAAATCGACTGTCTCGTGGTCGATGTCGCGCAGCATCTCCATCGCGAGCGGCGTGAGGCGGCACTCGGTATACCGCATCGCGGCCGCGCCGTCGTTGCCCCGTGACCCGAAGTTGCCCTGCCCGTCCACGAGTGGGTACCGCATCGACCACGGCTGGGCCAGACGCACCAGGGTGTCGTAGATGGAGGAGTCGCCGTGCGGGTGGTAATTACCCATCGTCTCGGCGACGGCGCGAGCGGACTTGACGTAGCCGCGATCCGGCCGGAACCCGTTGTCGTACATCGCGTACAGCACCCGGCGGTGCACCGGCTTGAGGCCGTCCCGCACGTCGGGGAGCGCGCGGCCCACGATCACGCTCATCGCGTAATCGATGTAGCTGCTCTGCATCTCCTGCTGAATGTCCACGGGCTCGACGCGATCGTGCCCCGGCCCCTCCGGCGGCAACGTGGTGTCAGTCATGAGCTCCTTCTTCTCCTCGGCTTGACGGCCTCGCGCGGACTACTCGTCCGGGAGGACATCGCGCAACCACCCGAGTCTATAGGTGCAGGTCAGCAGAGAGCGCAAAGGACGCGGGGATACCCGTCACGGACCCGCCACGATCCACGAACCCGGCCTACGCGCCGGCCTTCTCGAGCTGACGCGACTCGGCCGCGAGCTGGTCCGCCTCGGACTCGAGCTCGGCGGACACCCGGTCCGGCGCCATCAGCAGAGCGGTGATCGGGATGGTCATGACCAGCACCGACAGCACGAACACCGGCAGCGCGATCCCGAACATCTCGACACCTTCGGGCACGGCCACTGCCGGATCCACCTCGGCGTCTATACCGAAGATCCCGAAGTAGTACACGCCGGCCAGGCCCACCGCGATACCCACCGAGGCGTACAAGCGGCGGCCCCGGGTGTCGAGGAAGCTGGCCGCGGTCACCGTGCCCACCGCGACCACGGCGGCCAGCACTGCCGCCACCACGGTCATCGGTACGAGGAAGACGATCTCGCCCTGGATCCGGATCGAGCTCACCACGGCGACATGCATCGCGCCCAGCGTCACGAACAACAGCAACGCCGACGGAATCAACCGGCCCCACTGCGGAGACGTCGACGGCTTCTGGTGACGGGTACGGGTCGGTGCGATCACCACGAACGCCAGACCGGAGCCGATCACCGCGATCGCCGCGGCCGCCAGCAGCCAGACCAGGTCGAAGCGGATGCGGCTGCCGTCCACCTCCAGCCCGACCAGCGCCACACAGTAGGGCAGCCAGGCGGCGACGCCACCGAACGAGACCGCCGACCAGGCCAGCCACGTGACCCGGGTCCGCCCGGACAGCGTGTTCGCCGCCTTGTTCACGCCCGCGACCGCCACGGCGGCGCCGAGAAGAGACGTCCCCGCGGCGAGCGCGACGACCCAGACGCCCATCGTGAAGTAGTCGATGTGCGCGGAGAAGAACGTGAACTGGTCGGAGAACATGCTGATCCTCAGTAGACGGTCGACTGCAGCTTGGACAACGCGTACTCGGTGACGGTGACCAACGCACCCTTCGCCGACTCACGGTCCCGGGCATCGATGGGGATGATCGGGACATCCGGCGAGATGGCCAGCGCGGCCCGGATGTCCTCGGACGGGTAGCGGGGCGCACCGTCGAACTCGTTGATCGCCACGATGAACGGCAACCTGCGGGCCTCGAAGAAGTCGACGGCCGCGAAACACTCGTCGAGTCGCCGGGTGTCGATGAGCACGACGGCGCCGATGGCACCGCGGATCAGGTCGTCCCACATGAACCAGAACCGGTGCTGCCCCGGGGTGCCGAAGAGGTACAGGACCAGGTCCTCCGCCAGCGAGATGCGACCGAAGTCCATCGCGACGGTGGTGGTCTCCTTGTCCGGCGTCGCCGACAGGTTGTCGACGCCGTCGCTGGCGTTGGTGACCAGTGCCTCGGTGCGCAACGGGACGATTTCGGACACGGCGCCGACCATCGTGGTCTTTCCCACTCCGAATCCGCCGGCGATGACGATCTTCGCCGACGTGACGCGCTTCCCGGGATCAGATTTGACGAAGTCCACTGAGGACCCTTTCGATCAGTTCACGACGCTCGGAATCCGTGGAGTCTTCCTTGAGCGTCGCGAGAATCTGCAGGTGACCTGCCTCGACGAGATCGGCGACCAACACGCGTGCGACGCCGAGCGGCATCGAGATACGGGCTGCGATCTCGGCCACCGAGGGCGAGTGCTGACACAGCGCGACGATCGCGGCGTTCACGTCGTCGAGCTCCCACTGCCGGTCCTCGGACTGGGGCAGCGCCTGGATCAGTGCCTCGAGCGCGAGCTCGACGGCAGGCCGGGTACGCCCCGACGTCAGGGAGTAGGGCCGCACGATGCTCGGGCCCGAGTCCCCCGGACCCGCGTAGTCGTCGTCTGCGCTCATGACGGTCGTCAGGATCCTTGCGGAGCGCGGGCCGTGGCCTGCACGGACGCACCGACACGATCGACGAGAATGGCCATCTCGTAGCCGACCTGGCCGATGTCGCATTCGGCGTCGGTCAGTGTCGCGAGGTAGGAGCCGTCACCGACGCTCATCAGAAGCAGGTAGCCGTACTGCATCTCGACGACCGACTGCAGCACCCCGCCGCCCTCGAAGAGCCGGGAGACGCCGGCGGACAGGCTCGCCAGACCCGAGGTCACGGCCGCGAGCTGCTCGGCACGGTCCAGCGGCAGGTGCGCGCTGGCGGCCATGAGCAGGCCGTCCGCGGACACCAGGACCGCATGGGACACCCCCGCCACGTCGGTGACGAAGTTGGAGACCAGCCAGTCGAGCGGGCGCGTCTCGGAACCGGGCGCTGGATTCATCGTTCTCCTTCGGTACTGGGGGTGTCGGTGTGCGTGCGGGCGCGGCCGCTGCGGACACCCCGCTGGTGGCTGCTCAGCTTCGCCCGGATTGTTTCAGGGTCGCGCACCCGACGCAGCGTCCCGGTCTGTGCTCCTTCGACGGTCCCCGGGAGCAGTCGTTCTCCCGGCCGGCGTTTCGGCAGGCCCAGATCGGGATCGATCTCTGCGGGCGTGGACCGCACCCGTTCGACGGCGGACCAGCCGGCGTCGGCGGGCGATTCCCAGGTGGTCGGCGGCGGGCCGTCGTTCTTGGTGGGATCGCGCAGCCACTCGGAGACCATCTGGTCGAAGATCGGCGTCCCCGTGTCCTCGAGGGGATCGGGCCGACGCGGAGGCTGCTGCTGAGCCGGTTGCTCGGTGCGGGCCCGGAAGAACGACGCCGTCTTGGCCGGATCCCGGTACCGGTGCCGTTGCACGGTCGGCACCTGGTCCTGCTCGAGCGCTCCGGCCTCGTCACCGAGGGACAGGCTGCTGCCGTCGACGACCGGATCCAGCCCGGCGGGCTCCGGACGCGGCTCACCGGCACGCGGCGGACGGGGCGGGGTGACCGCACCACGGGCGGGCGGAGTTTCCGGTTCCCGCGCCGGTGTGGGTGCCGACGGCACACCGGTGTCCCCGGTGATCCCGCTCGCTCCCGGCGTGCGGCGTGGCAACGCCGAACCCGGCGGCGAGGCCGTGGGTGCCGAGTCGTGGCCGTTGCGTTCCGGCAGCGGAGGCTGCGCGGCCGGTGCGGTCGCGCTCTCCCGACGCGAGGGCAGCGCGGGGCGCTCCTCGCTGCGGGTGGTGTCCCGCGGCGGCAGTGCCGGCCGCTCGGGGGCGGCCACGACGGCCTGCTGACCGGTGTCGAACCGGTTGCTGTGGGCGACGATCAGGGACGTCGGCAGGTGGATGCTCACGGTGACGCCGGGGTTGCGGGCGGTGTCGAAGGTCGGGCGCATCCGCACCGTCAGACCGTGCCGCTGAGCCAGCCGGCTGACCACGAACAGGCCCATGTGACGTGCCGTCTCGGGGCCGACCTCACCACCGGAAGCCAGGCGCTCGTTGATCTCGGTGAGCTCGTCGGTCGGGACACCGATGCCGCGGTCGGCGATCTCGAGCAGCACGCCGCCGTCGACGGCGCGGGCGAAGCCGAAGGTCACCGGCGAGCCGGGCGGCGAGGCACGCAGCGCGTTGTCGACGAGTTCGGCGAGCAGGTGGACCACGTCCGTGGCGACCGAGCCACTGAGCGCGCCCTCCGGAGTGGCACCGACCTGCACACGCTGGTAGTCCTCCACCTCGGAGATCGCGGCGCGCAGGACGTCGCCGAGGGGAACGGCGGCGGACTGGTTGCGGCGCACCCGGGTACCGGCGAGGACGAGGAGGTTCTCGCCGTTCCGGCGCATACGCGCCGCCAGGTGGTCGAGGCGGAAGAGGCTCTCGAGCCGCTTCGGGTCCTTCTCCTCGAACTCGAGCTTCTCGATGAGACCGAGCTGCTGGTCCACCAGCGACTTGCTGCGCCGGGCCAGGGTCTCGAACATGTCGCTGATCTGCAGGCGCAGCTGCGCCTGCTCGCCGGCGAGCTTGAGGGCCTGTCCGTGCATGTCGTCCACCGCCCGGGCCAGCTGCCCGATCTCTTCGGTGGAGTCGACGGGCACCGGATCGAACGACAGGTCGCGGGGATCGTCACTGGACTTGATCTTCTCGATCGCCTGCGGCAGATCGCGGCGGGCCGCCTTGAGCGCCCCGTAGCGGAGCTTGCGGATGGGCCCGACGAGGGACCGCGACACCAGCAGCGCCAGGATCAACGCCGCGAGCAGGGTTCCCATGACGACCGCGGTGTCACGGAGTGCGGCGGAGCGGGCGTCCGCCGCCTTCGTCGTGACGGTGTCGGCGATGTCGGCCGCCGCCGCGGAGGTGAGGTCCTGGTAGATGTCCTTGCTCGAGATGAGCGACCCGCGGATCTGCAGCACCGGCAGCAGTCCGCCCTGCGCCGCGTCCGCGACGCCGTCGTCGATGAGCCGGTTACGGGTGGTGATCTGCTCGTGTAGTGACGCGAGCTGTGTGTCGTCCTCGGGATAGAAGCGGCCGAGGAGATCGAGCAGGCCGGACTCGGAACCCGCGGAGAACACGATGTCGTTCATCGGGATGTTTCCGGCGCGAGCCAGTGCGCGACCCTCGGCGGTGGAGTAGAGGTTCATCAGGTCGACCATCGCCATCGCCTGGTCGAACAGGCGGCGCTGCGCCTGCCAGGACGTCATGAGCTGGAAGCTCTTGTCGATGACCTCGGGGTCCTCGACCGGGGCCAGGATCAGCTCGGCGGAATCGATGAAGTCCTCGGCGAGAGCGCGCTGCCGGTCGCCGATCACGCTCGGCGGGACTCCCCCGGAATCCATCAGGTCGAGCAGCGAACGGGTGTCGGCGACGGACTTGTTGATCGAGGCGGCGACGTCCCGGTCGAGTTCCGGGTTGCGGGCGCCCTCGGACACCTGCTCGAGAAGTTCCTCGACGGTCTGGCGGTCCTCGGCGAGGGCCGTGCCGGAGGCGACACCACCGGAGAGCGTACCCATCGCGGCTTCGAGCGCCACCATGTCGGGAATACCGCTGACCTGGTTGGCCGCCGAGGTGTACTGAACCGCACCGCTGAGTTCGGCCTCGACGCGCAGTCCACCGAGGATCATGGCGACCGTCACCGGGACGGCAAGCACCGCGGTGACCTTCCACCGCAGGCCCCAGCCTTCGATATCCCAGAACTTCGCCCGGGGTGGCGAATGCTCGTCCATCCCACGCTCCCCTTCCACACGTCGTTGTCCACCAGCCGATGCGCGCCGCGTACTGCTACGCGACCCACACCGGGAGTTGCACCCCCCGACGGAGCCGATCCCGGTGTTCTCGATGGTGCGCCACGAAACTACCCGCACCAACGACGCTGCCGAATACTGTGATCGGTCCACATCCTCGTCAAACGAGAGTTGTAGCACACCTCGAGACCAAACCGTTACTTACGGGTAACTACCGCCTCACCAGCCGCAAAACTGTTCAGCCGACACAATGCACTCCCCTGCAGTCGGAAAACAACCTCCGAACCTGTCGCCGGACGTTCTCGGCGGCTACTCACCGATCCGCCCTCGACATCCCTCCGCCGATGTCACCGGTGTATGCGCCGTACCCGGCGAGCACGAGTGCGGCGCACCCGTTCCGGGTGCACCGCACTCTCGTCGGCGAACCGCACTACACGTCCAGGAAGCGGACATCCTTCGCGTTACGGGTGATGAAGCTGCGCCGTGCCTCGACGTCCTCGCCCATCAGGACGCTGAACAGCTCGTCCGCCGCCGCGGCATCGTCGAGCGTGACCTGCCGCAGCACGCGGACACTCGGATCCATGGTGGTTTCCCACAGTTCCTTCGCGTTCATCTCGCCGAGACCCTTGTAGCGCTGGATGCCGTCGTCCTTGTTGATCTTCTTACCGGCGGCGAGGCCCGCCTCGAGCAGACCGTCCCGCTCCCGATCGGAGTAGGCGAAATCCGGCTCGGATCCGCGCTGCCACTTGAGCTTGTACAGCGGCGGCTGCGCGAGGTAGACGTGCCCGTGTTCGATCAGCGGACGCATGAAGCGGAACAGCAGCGTCATCAACAGGGTCGAGATGTGCTGACCGTCGACGTCGGCGTCGGCCATGAGGACGATCTTGTGGTACCGGAGCTTCGCGATGTCGAACTCGTCGTGGATGCCCGTACCGAACGCCGTGATGATCGACTGGACCTCGTTGTTCTTGAGGACGCGGTCGATGCGAGCCTTCTCGACGTTGATGATCTTGCCGCGCAGCGGCAGGATCGCCTGGTACATCGAATCGCGACCGGACTTGGCCGAACCGCCTGCGGAATCGCCCTCCACGATGTAGATCTCGGACTTGCTCGGGTCGTTGGACCGGCAGTCGGCGAGCTTGCCCGGCAGCCCGCCGAGGTCTGTCGCGCTCTTGCGGCGAACCAGCTCGCGCGCCTTGCGGGCGGCGGTGCGTGCCTGAGCCGACGACACCGCCTTGTTCACGATGGTCTTCGCGTCGGCCGGGTTGGACTCGAACCAGTGCGCCAGGTGCTCGCCGGACGCCTTCTGCACGAACGACTTGACCTCGGTGTTGCCCAGCTTGGTCTTGGTCTGGCCCTCGAACTGCGGCTCGCCGACCTTCACCGAGATGATCGCGGCGAGACCCTCACGGATGTCGTCACCGGTGAGCTCGGCGTCCTTCTCCTTGACCAGCTTCTTCTCCTTCGCGTACCGCTTGACGACGTTGGTCAGCGCGGAACGGAAGCCTTCCTCGTGCGTACCACCCTCGTGGGTGTTGATGGTGTTCGCGAACGTGTGCACCGACTCCGAGTATCCGGAGTTCCACTGCATCGCGACCTCGAGCTCGTGCCCGGTGCCCTTCGCGGTGAATGCAACCACCGAGTTGTGGATCGGCTGCTTGGTGCGGTTGATGTGGCGCACGTAGTCCTCGAGTCCACCCGGGTAGTGGTAGACGCGGTTCTTGATCTTCGGCGTGGCCGCGGGGGACTCCGGCTCGCCGCCACCCTCCTCGGCGGACTTGGGAGCGTCCGCGACCTGGCTGACCACCTCTTCGGTGACCTCGGTGTCGGTGACGCGCTCGTCGCTGAGACGAATGGTGAGGCCCTTGTTGAGGAACGCCATCTCCTGCAGCCGGCGGGCCACCGTCTCGAAGCTGTACTGGGTGGTTTCGAACACCTCGGGATCCGCCCAGAAGCGGACGATGGTGCCCGTCTCCTCGGTCGGCTCGCCCTGGATCAGCTCACCGGGCTCGGAGTTCAGGTACGTCTGGGTCCAGTGGTAGCCGTCGCGCTTGATCTCCACCTGGAGTTTCGTCGACAGCGCGTTGACCACGGAGATGCCGACGCCGTGCAGACCACCGGACACCGCGTACGAATCCGAATCGAACTTGCCGCCCGCGTGCAGCTGGGTGAGCACGACCTCGACGGTCGGAACGCCCGACGCATGCATCCCGACCGGGATGCCGCGACCGTCGTCGACGACCTCGACACCGCCGTCGGACAGCAGCGTCACCCCCCACCTCGGAGGCGTGCCCGGCCATGGCCTCGTCGACGGAGTTGTCGACGACCTCCCAGATCAGGTGGTGAAGACCGCGTTCGCCGGTGGAGCCGATGTACATACCCGGTCGCTTGCGGACGGCTTCGAGCCCCTCCAGCACGGTGATGGACGAAGCGCCGTAGCCCTTCTCGGTGCTCTTGTCTGACTTCTGGGCAGCCACGGGTGGGTAGCTCTCCTTCTCCGTCCATCCCCGACACAACCGGGGACCGGACCCACGAAGAGGCCCCGCACACCGGATCGGGAGTATTGCCGCTAGTTACCTGACCATCTTACTGGTAGGTCAAACTTCGCAGGCGTCTACGACACCCCTCATTGGCCCGCAGACGGCTTTTCTCGGACGTCTGCGGGTGGGACCTCGCCCGCAGACCCCTTCGTGGAGCGCCGTGCGATCACCTCGTCGACGAATGCGCCGGTCGCCCGCGCCACCTCTCCGGGGTGGGAGAACGGCGACCAGTGTCCGGAGTCGATCGTGGTTCGCCGCAGGTCGGAGACCCACCGCTCGGAATCCTCGTACCCGACCGGACGCACCGCCTTGTCCCTCCGGTTCAGCAGCAACTGCACCGGCACCTGCGTGTACCGCTCCCTCGGCCGGAACAGGTGTCTGCGGATGTTCGCGCGGTACAGCTTCAGCCCGTGCACCATGTCGTCCGCGAGGGTGGGCGCAGTGTGCACGGTCCCGGGGTCGAGCCCGTCGAAGAACTTCAGGAACGCGGGCCAGTGCTTCGAGAACCACAACCGCAGCGGGAGCGTCGCGAGTCCGGGCACCTGGAAGACCACGGTGTATGCGGACGCCACGGCCTGCGCCAGGGGACCACCGGGGCTGCGGTCACGCAGTCGCCGGCGAACCCAGCTCCCCAGATGGTCCAGATTGGGCCCGGACACGGAGGTGAACGAGGCGATCCGATCCCGCGCCCCCGGCTCGCACACCGCCTCCCACGTCTCCACCGAGCCCCAGTCGTGCGCGAGCACGTGCACCGGTTCGTCCGGGCTGACGCCGTCGATCACCGCGAACAGGTCCGCCGCCATCTCGGCCAGCCGGTAGCTCGCCACATCCGCGGGGACCGTGCTCTGCCCGGCGCCGCGACTGTCGTAACTGATCACTCGGAAGCGATCGGCGAGGTGCGGGATCACGTGCTGCCAGAGTTCGTGCGTGTCCGGCCACCCGTGCACCAACAGCAGCGGGGGGCCGTCGGCTCGACCGTGCTCGAACACCGCGAGTTCCACCGGACCCCGCTGCACCCGGCGTACGGCACCGATATTGGTCGCGCCCATCGTCATCCTCACGTTCTGTAGAAAGATCTGTCCTGCAGTGGATTACCCGCCGAGCACCTACACGTCGAGGACGAGACGCCCTCCGGTGCTGCGCGACACGCACAGGAGCATCTCGCTCTCCTGTTCCTCGGTGGTGAGGCGTCGCTCCCGGTGCTCCGGTTCCCCGGCGAGTACCCGGACCCGGCAGGTCCCGCAGAAACCCTGCTGACAGGAATAGGCGATCTCGGGTTTGCGCTCGCGGACGACGGACAGCGCGGACTCGTCGGCAGGAACGGTCAGCACCTCTCCGGTGCTGACCAGTTGCACCTCGAACTCGGAGCCGTCGACGACCGGCGGCGCCCCGAATCGTTCGAAATGCAATGACCGGGAGCCGGTTCCGGCGAACCCGCCACGTACCGCGTCGAGCATGGGAGTGGGACCACAACAATAGATGGCACCGCCGACCGGGGCGCGGTCGAGGAGCTCGGCTGCGGTGGGCAACCCGTACTCGTCGTCGGGACGAACGAAAACCCTGTCGGCTTCGAAGGTCTCGATCTCCTCGAGAAACGGCATGGATTCCCGGGAACGTCCCGAGTAGACGAACTGCCAGTCCATCCCGCGCGCCCGCGCCGCACGCACCATCGCGAGGATCGGCGTGATGCCGATCCCCCCGGCGACGAAGAGTGCACTCCCACGTCCGACGAACGGAAATCCGTTGCGCGGTCCCCGGACCGTCACCGTCGTCCCGATCTCGAGCGCGTGCATCTCCAGGGATCCACCGCCACCGCCTCGAACCGCCCGCACCGCGACGCTGTAGGCAGTGGTGTCCCGCGGATCACCGCACAGCGAGTACTGGCGCCGGCGACCCGACGGGAGGTGGAAGTCCAGGTGTTCGCCCGCCTGCCAGTCCGGCAGGTCCCCGCCGCCCGCCGCGGTGAACCGCAACCGCACCACGTTCTCGTCGGCCGCGACGACCTCGCGACCGGTGAGCGTGAGGGTCAGTGCGCTGTCCGGGTTGTGACCGGCGACCACCGGGTCGTACTCGTAGGCTCCGAGCACCTTGAAGTACGCCTGCGCCACACTCTGGGTGACCCGCATGGCGCGATCGGCGCGGGATCGGCCGCGCAGATCGCGCGGCGCCTCGTACCGGCCGATCTCCGCCCCGGTGAGACTGGCCCGGATGTCGCGCAGCTTGCTCATCGGGCCGCCGCCCGGGCCGCAGGGGACGAGGCCAGGTATTCCACCGCCTGCGCCGTCGATCCCTCGTTGCGCGGGTCGTAGGAACGGGTGAAGTAGGCCGACATCCGCTTGACCAGGTCCGGCGCCGTGGGAAGCGTGCCTCTCCTGCCCGCGGCGAAGAAGTCGGACCAGTGCGGCTTGCGGCGGTGGGGAGACCAGGCCGCCAGTTCCGGATCGTTGCGCATGAGGAACCGGGTGCCACGCACCCACAGCCAGACAATGGCCGGGGTGACGACGAGCTGGGTGCGAATGCGTCGCGACTCCCGCTTGTCGAAGTAGCGCATCACGTCGTAGGCGACGGCCCGGTGCTCGACTTCCTCGGCGCCGTGCCAGCGCAGCAGATCGAGCATCGTCGGATGCATCTCGGCGCGGTCGAGGCCGTCCGCGTTGAGGACCCAGTCCCCGAGGAACGCCGTGATGTGCTCGATCGCGGCGATGAGGGCGAGCCGCTCGACGAGGTGGTTGCGCGCCCGCATCCCGGTCAGTGGCCTGGGTCCGAGGAGCTTGCCGAACGCCCAGTGCATCTGGTCGGTGAACGGGGTCGGGTCGAGTCCGTTCGCCTTCAAGTGCTCGAGTACGCCCGAATGCGCGTTCGCGTGCATGGCCTCCTGGCCGATGAAGCCGATGACGTCCTCGCGCAGCTTCTCGTCCTCGATGAGGGGAAGTGCTTCCTTGAACGTCTCGACGAACCACTCTTCACCGGCCGGAAGCAGCATGTGCAGGACGTTGAAGACATGGGTACCGAACGGATCACCGGGCATCCAGTGCATCGGCAACGTCGACCAGTCGAACTCGACGTCACGTGCCTGCAGCACGATGTGATCCGGCTCCGTGTGCTCTGTGACGGCTGACGACATCGGACTACTCCCTCACCGTGCGGTTTCCTCGCGGCGAACACCACCGGGACCGGTGATGTAGTTCACTCGCGCAATAGTTACCGTAACACTCGGTTATAGGTACTCGCCAGGGCTCGGTCAGCCGTAGGTGTCCCGGGGCCCCCGGCCACGCACGTGCCGCTCACCCTTCCGCCAGCTCGGCGCGGACGGACCGGTGATCTTCAGGGTGCGGACGACGTCATGACCGACGGCGGTGGCGATCCGCGCCAGGATCTGGGACTGCATCATCCGCAGCTGGGTGGCCCAGGCGGTCGATTCCGCCGAGACGTGCAGCACCCCCTCGCGCAGTGTCGTCGGGGTGGCGTGCGCGGCGATGTCCTCGCCGACCACCTGCACCCAACGCCCCAGCACCGTGCCCTCGGACACGTGGGGAGACCAGCCACGCTGTTTCGCGATCTGACCGGTGAGTGATCCGAGTGGCTGCGGATCACGGTCGTCCGGCCCCGGCCCGGACCAGCCGCGACGACGACGGGCACGCAGAGCACGCACACCACCGGAACGGCGCCCCTGTCCGACCGCCTTGCCCCGCGCCTTCGCCGCCGCCCGGGCCTCCTCGAGGGCACGGCGGGCGAGATCGACACCCCGCACCTCCGGCTCCGCGGCCACGCCGTCCGTGATCTCAGGCTTCGCCGGTTCCGACGTCGATTCCGACTCCGTCATCGTCCACCTCCTCGTGCGGCGAGTCCGTGATCCCGGAGACCCTGCCGCCGTCAGTATCGCGCGCCAGGACCCCGATCCTTCTCGCACGCAGCTCCGCCGGTATGTCGCCGGCCACCGCGGCGGTCACGAGGACCTGCTCGGCATCGGCAGCGACGTCGGCGAGGGCCCGCCGACGACGTCGGTCCAGTTCGGCGAACACGTCGTCGAGCATGAGCACCGGGTCGGTGCCGTCCGTCCGAAGCAGCGCGAAGGAACCCAGACGAAGTGACAGCGCGAACGACCAGGATTCTCCGTGGCTGGCGAATCCCTTGGCCGGGGTGTCGCCGAGGACCAGTTCCAGATCGTCGCGGTGTGGGCCGACCAACGAGACCCCACGGTCGATCTCCTTGCTCCGGGCCTCCGCCAGTGCGCGAAGGAACTGCTCCTCGACGAACGCCGAGTCCTCAGGTTCCGGCACTCGGGCGGGATCGAGGAACTCCGGAGGCAACATCTCACCGAGGCTCGAGCGGTAGCGCACCGATGCCGGCCGGGACTCGGGTGCGATGGAGCGGTACGAGTCGGCGATGTGCGGTGCCAGTACGTGGACGAGCGCCAGCCGGGCGCAGAGCAACTCGGCGCCGTGGGCGGCCAGATGTCCGTCCCACACGTCCAGCGTGGTGAGGGCGGACGCGCCCTCGGCGGAGTTGCCACCACGGCGCAACGCCGCTCCCGCGGTCTTGAGCAGTGCGGACCGCTGCCGCAGCACCCGGTCGTAGTCCGAGCGCACGGCGGCCATCCGCGGCAGCCGGGTGGTGACGAGTTCGTCCAGGTAGCGGCGCCGGTCCCCCGGGTCTCCCCGCACCAGGGACAGATCCTCGGGCGCGAACATCACCGTCTGCAGGATTCCCAGGATCTCGCGGGGACGACGCGTCGGGGACGTGTTGATCCGAGCCCGGTTCGCCTTGCCGTCGTTGAGTTCCACGTCGACGGTCAGCTCCCGGCCCGCGTTGACCACGGTCGCGGACACCGTGGCCTGCGCGAGGCCGCTACGCACGAGCGGGCCGTCTCCTGCGACACGATGCGAGGACAACGTGGACACGTACGCCAGTGCCTCGAGAATGTTCGTCTTGCCGTGCCCGTTCGGGCCGACGAACACGGTGCACCCCGGATCGAGGGTGATCTCCATCCGGTCCCAGGAACGGAAGTCCCGCAACGTGATCGCTCGGACGAACATCTACGAACCGGACGGCGGCGCCGAGTTACCCTCGGTGCCGGAGGTTTTCGTGGCATGCCCACCGAACTGGGCGCGCAACGCGGACACCGCCTTCATCGTCGGGGAGTCGGGCTGCCGGGACGCGAACCTGGCGAACAGCGCGGCAGAGATCACCGGAGCCGGAACCGACTGCTCGATCGCCTCCTGCACGGTCCATCGACCCTCACCGGAATCCTCTGTGTAACCGGATATCTCGGCCAGGTCCGGATCCTCGTCGAGCGCCTTCACGAGAAGCTCCAGCAGCCACGAACGGACGACCGTACCCGTCGTCCACGCCCGCAGCACTCCCGGAACGTCGGCGATCAGGTCCTGCGCCTCGAGGAGTTCGTACCCCTCCGCGTAGGCCTGCATCAACCCGTACTCGATGCCGTTGTGCACCATCTTCGCGTAGTGGCCCGCGCCGACCGGACCGGCGTGAACGAATCCGTCGGCTCGCTCGCCTTCCGGGCGCAGCGCGTCGAAGACGGGCATGGCGCGTTCGACGTCCCGCTCGGAACCGCCGACCATCAGTCCGTACCCGTTGTCTCTGCCCCAGATGCCACCGGAGACACCACAATCGAGAAATCCGATACCTCGTTCGGCGAGTACCTCCGCGTGCGGAGCATCGTCGGAGAATCTCGAGTTGCCGCCGTCGATGACGAGGTCACCCGGCTGCAACAGCTCGGACAACTCGCGCACGGTCACCCTGGTGACCTCGCCGGCGGGCACCATGAGCCAGACGATACGGGGCGACGGAAGGGTATCGACAAGTCCGGCAAGGGTTTCGACGTCGCTGACCTCGGGCCGCGGATCGTATCCGACCACCTCGTGGCCTCGTGACCGCAGCCGGTCCCGCATGTTGAAGCCCATCTTCCCGAGCCCCACCAAGCCGATCCGCACCGCGACCTCCTCTTCCGAACCGTTCGTGTCCGCTGGCGTTCCTGCCGGTGTCAGCCGGGCAGGCGCACCGGCATCAGCAGGTACGTGTACTCGCTGGCCGGTGCGGCGAAGGATCCGGAGTCGTCCGGCTCGATCGTCTCCTCGCCGGCCGGCCGGAGCACGGCGGGCCGGCTCGGCGTGGTGAATCCGAACAGGACCTTCTCGCTGTGCAGCGACGACAGGCCGTCGATGAGGTATCCGGGGTTGAACGCAATGGTCAACGCCTCCCCGTTGAACTCGGCCTCGAGCCGTTCCTCCGCGCGCCCGGCATCGTCACCACCGGCCGCGAGCAGCAACCCCTCGTCCGAGAACTGCAGACGCACCTGTGCGCCGCGTTCCGCGACGAGGGCCACGCGCTTGATCGCATCGACCAGAGGCGCGATCTCGACGCTCGCCATCGCGGTGTGCTCGGCGGGCAGGAGCTGACGGAACTTCGGGAACTCCGCGTCCAACAGGCGCGTCGTGGTGCGGCGGCCGTCGGCGACGATGCCGAGCAGTCCGTCACCACCGACGGCACCACCGGCACCGAGCGCCAGCTCCACGGGGGAAGTGGCGTCTCCGGGAAGGGTTTTCGCGGCCTCGGACAACGTCTTGGCAGGGATCAGGACTGCGGCACCGGTATCCGCGGACGCGGGGATCCACTGCAGTTCCCGCACGGCCAGACGGAACCGGTCGGTGGCGGCGAGGACGATGGTGTCGCCCTCGATCTCGAGCCGGATACCGGTCAGCATGGGGAGGGTGTCGTCCTTGCCCGCGGCCACGGCGACCTGGCTGATCGCCTGGGCGAAGACCTCCGCCGGGATCGTCCCGGTCTGCTGCGGGAGCGTCGGCAACTGCGGGTAGTCCTCGACCGGCATCGTGGGCAGGGAGAACTTGGCGCTACCGCAGGCGATGAGAACCCGGGTGCCGTCGAGCGTGACGTCGACGGGCTTGTTCGGTAGTGACCGAGTGATGTCGGCGAGGAGCTTGCCGGACACGAGTACCTGACCGACGCCACCGACCTCGGCCGCGACCCGCACCTGGGCGGACACCTCGTAGTCGAAACCGGACACCGTGAGGCCCTGCTCGGACGCGTCGAGGAGGACTCCACCGAGAACCGGGACGGGCGGCCGGGAGGGCAGACTTCGGGCCACCCAGGCAACCGAATCAGCGAATTCTTCTCGGGAGACTCGAAACTTCAGGCTTCCAAGCTCCATCGCCCGGTCGTTCCTCTCGGTAGGCACCAAAAAATTCTCTGCGCGGCCGTCCGCTGCACGGTCCGGACCTGACGTCTCGTCGACGATCGGGTGCCGGGACCACACAGTCTTGCACAGCTGACGCTCGACAACGGTATGCCCTCGAGGCCCGGCTCGGTAGTCGAATCGTGAGGGGCACGATCGACTCGAGGACGGCTGTGCACCGGCGTGATCCCCAACCCCTGTTTTGAAAGAAGTTCTTGGAAGGGAAGAACAGCAGTACTATTAGGCCCTGTGGAATCTGTGGACCGAGGCCGGTAACCGCAGGTCTCCGCCCACTGCCGGATGGGGAGAACTCGAGGACCAACTCGAGGACAAATTCGTGGTGCGTGTGGACTACTCGAGGTTGTTCACTTTCGTCCACCGTCGGTCCACAGTCTATCCACCTCATCCCCACAGTTATCCACAGGTGTGAGTGCGTCGCTGCAGGCAGAAGTCACGGCGTGTCGGTGCGGCGTGTCGCGATCCGGCCTCCCGCGGCGCCACCCCGAATCCCTCGAGGCCACCCCTCGAGCTCGCCTCGAGCCGACCTCGAGCGGGCACCTCGAGCGCTTCCGGCACGCCACCTCGAGCGCACCTCGAGCCCGGCTCGAGCGGACCTCGAGGTGCGCTCGAGCCGCTGATTCCCCTCGACTCCGACGTAGGCCCCGTGAGCAGCCCCGGTGGAGCCGCTCCTGACCGCTCCTCAGTGGGTGAAGGGATAGGGGTGAAGGGCACCTTCAGCAGGTCAGACCGGTCGAAGGTGCCCTTCACCCAGGAGGGGCCGAGGAGAGCGGACTCGAGGAGACGGGGGCGCGGGAGACGGAGATCGGGCGTGGGAGGGAGAGCTGGAGGTCAGCGCTTGGACCGCTGCTTGATCCTCGCCGTGAGCTCCTGGACCTGGTCGTACACCTTGCGCCGCTCGGTCATTTCCTTGCGGATCTTCTTGTCGGCATACATGACGGTGGTGTGGTCCCTGCCGAACGTCTGCCCGATCTTCGGCAGGGACAGGTCGGTCAGCTCCCGGCACAGGTACATGGCGATCTGGCGGGCCTGAGCGACCGCGCGGGCCTTGCCGGGGCCACACAGGTCGTCGATGGACATCGTGAAGTACTCGGCCGTGACCGCCATGATTGTCGCCGCGTTGATCTCGAGTGCCGTCGAATCCGGCATCAGATCCCGCAGAACCACCTCGGCGAGAGTGAGGTCCAGTGGCTGCCGGTTGAGGGAGGCGAACGCCGTGACCCGGATCAGGGCACCCTCGAGCTCGCGAATGTTGCGTTCGATGCGGCTGGCGATCAACTCGAGGACGTCGTACGGCACCTCGAGGCGATCCATCCGGGCCTTCTTGCTCAGGATGGCGATACGGGTCTCGAGTTCGGGCGGCTGGACATCGGTGATGAGGCCCCACTCGAACCGGGTCCGCAGCCGTTCCTCGAGTGTGGCCAATTGTTTCGGTGGGCGATCGGAGGAGACGACGATCTGCTTGTTCGCGTTGTGGAGCGTGTTGAAGGTGTGGAAGAACTCTTCCTGGATACCTTCCTTGCCCTCGATGAACTGGATGTCGTCGACGAGCAGGATGTCGGTCTCGCGGTAGCGACGCTTGAACGCCACCTTGCGGTCGTCGCGGAGGCTGTTGATGAAGTCGTTGGTGAACTCCTCGGTGGACACGTACTTCACGCGCATACCGGGGAACAGTCGCTGCGCGTAGTGGCCGACCGCGTGCAGCAGGTGGGTCTTTCCGAGACCTGAGGCGCCCCACACGAACAGCGGGTTGTAGGCGCGTGCCGGGGCCTCGGCGATCGCGACGGCTGCCGCGTGGGCGAAACGATTGGACGAGCCGATCACGAAGGTGTCGAAGGTGTACTTGGCGTTGAGGCTGTTTCCGCCGGTCGCCGCAGGAATCGGTCCCGCCGGCGGTTTCGTGAAGTACGACGGCCAGGAGGCGTGGACGCTGGCGATCGCCTCGCTGTCGTCGTCGACTTCCTCGGCGTCGGTGTGCGGGTCCGAGCCGTCGGCATACCCGTTGTGGCCGTATCCGTCCGTCGAGTAACCGGTCCCACGGTCGCGATAGTTCTCGCGGGGATAGTCCTCCCGCGAATACGAGTCCGAGGTTTCGGAGTCGGAGGGATCGTGGTCGCTGCGATCGGTGAACAGCCGACGACGATAGCTGCCGCCCGTCCCGACCGCTGCCTCGGCCGGTTCGGCGACTGCGTCGGCGGATTCCGGTACGTCGTCGGCGGGTGCGGCGATGCGCACGCCCAAGCCCTCCACCTGCTCACCGAGCCGGCGGCCCAGGGCATTGAGGATGGGCTCGCGCAGGTCTCGCTCGATCGCCTCCTGGGCAATCGGTGAAGGCACCGACAACAATGCGAAGCCCTGGGCGAGGGTCAGGGGCCGGACCAGGGCCAGCCAGGCCTTCTGCGCCCGGGTGAGAGGCGGAAGGTCGCCTGCCGGCTGCGGCGACGTGAGATCCGCGACCACGTCCACCCAGATGCGTGCGAGAACGTTGGGATCTTCGTCCACGTGGTGCCTCCCCTATCGTGCTGCGTCGGGCGGCACTGCTGCCGTACCAATCAACTACCGGCTTACGAATATGCCATCTGATCAGTGTTTCCACACAATTATCCACAGATGTGGACAACGTGCGTTGATGTCACGAACCGGCATGTTCGTGACAGTGACCTAGGTCGATGAATTCCCCCCGACCTGCGGATATGCAGTGTTGTGGCAGCTCGCCGGACTACGTCGTCATTCGGGTCCGGTGCCGGCGAGCCCCGGTACACGGCCGTCCACGTGGGGATCTGCGGTGCCCTGTGGATGAATCGGACAGGGGCCGACGGGAATCCGGCAGCGGGCCGCGAGACGGGGTCGCGAGCGGATGGAGAAGGGACGACATCGAGACGGGACGACCCTCGTGCGGAGTCCGCACTCCATCCATGGGCGTCGTCGTGTCCATGCATCCGACGCTAGCAGCGGTGTCGGCAGCCTCACAGCGGTTTGGCACATTCGGTCGAGAGGTGCAACCATCACGGTGAACTCGGCGTGTCCTCTCCGTTCCCGAAGCGCTGGAAAGCGCCGAAGGATCGGACGGGCGCCGCACTGTGACCGGGTCGCTGCTGCGACCGGATCGAGGTGGCGTGAGCGAGTTTGACCTGGCAGGCGCGGATCAGTACCCTCAAACAGTCGCCCTGTGGTGGGTGACGATTTCGTGCTGGCCCCGGAGGCCAGGTCGCATCGTCGCACCGGCCGGGTGGAGACACCAGATTTTCCAGCAGTACGTACCAGCGGCGCCGGGAGGCGCCACCGAACTTCGAGGAGTGTTGACCGTGGCCAAGGGCAAGCGGACGTTCCAGCCGAACAACCGACGCCGCGCGCGGGTTCACGGCTTCCGTCTTCGTATGCGTACCCGTGCAGGTCGGGCAATCGTGTCGTCGCGTCGCCGTAAGGGCCGCGCTGCGCTGACCGCCTGATCTTCGGTTCAGGAGCTCGGGGTGTTGCCTGAGCCGAACCGTTTGCGCCGTCACTCCGACTTCTCGCTCACCGTGCGCCAAGGGCGCCGGATCGGGCGGCGGGATCTCGTGGTCCATGCCAGATCGGTGTCCGGAGCGAACGAGGCGGTTCGATTCGGCGGCCCGAGGTTCGGGCTCGTCGTGAGTAAAGCTGTCGGGCCGGCGGTGATTCGACATCGAGTCGCACGCCGGCTTCGTCATATCTGTATGCCGTTGACCTCCCGTGTCCCGGCCCAGACGGACATCGTGATCCGTGCGCTCCCGGGTGCGGCCACGGCCAGTAGTCCCGAATTGGAACAGCAGTTGCGCGCCGGCCTACGGCGTCTCGGAATACTCGCGTCCACGAGCTCTCCCGAGCTCGCCACCGAGTCCCCGTCCTCGAGTTCACCATCATGATCGATACCCCGACAGAGCCCGCAGTCCGCGACGCTCCGCTGACGCGGCGGCTCCGTGAGTTGCCCGCTCGTGGGGCGATCTTCTGCATCGAGCTGTACCGGACGTATGTGTCGCCCCTGCGGATGCCGACCTGCCGGTTCACTCCGACGTGCAGCGAATACGCTGTCGAGTCATTGCGCACCCACGGTTTGTGGAAGGGATCGGCACTTGCCGCGGTTCGGCTGGCGAAGTGCGGTCCCTGGCACTCCGGAGGGTGGGATCCGGTCCCCGAACGTCGTCGAACGTCATCTCGGCGAACAGCGTCTCGTCACACGCCGTCGGGCCGCCGTCCTGCGCACGTGAACGACCACAGTCCGCTGAACTTGGACGAACAGAGGAGTACATAGAGCCGTGCTCGACTTCATTTACTATCCCGTGTCCTGGATCCTCTGGGTCTGGCACAAGGTATTCGGGGCCGTCCTCGGCCCGGACAACGGCGTGGCCTGGGCACTGTCCGTGGTCTTCCTCGTCTTCACTCTGCGTGCGGTTCTCTACAAGCCGTTCGTCAAGCAGGTGCGCACTACCCGCCAGATGCAGGAGTTGCAGCCGCAGATCAAGGCGCTGCAGAAGAAGTACTCCGGCGATCGCCAGCGGCAGGCGCAGGAGATGCAGAAGCTGCAGAAGGAACACGGCTTCAATCCGCTCATGGGGTGTCTGCCTGTCCTCGCGCAGGCTCCGGTGTTCATCGGCCTGTTCCACGTGCTGCGCTCCTTCAACCGCACCGGTACCGGGTTCGGCCAGCTGGGCCTCACCCCGGAAGAGAACGCGTCGATCGGCAACTACGCGTTCAGCCCTGACGATGTCCAGTCCTTCCTCAGTGCCCGCCTGTTCGGCGCCCCCATCTCTGCGGCCATCACCAGCCCACAGAGCGTTCTCGAAGCGTTCGCCCCGTTCGGTGGAGTCCCGTCGGCGATCAACATCGCCGCGGTTGCCATTCCGCTGATGCTCGTGGCCAGCGTCGCGACGCACTTCAACTCACGCGCTTCCGTGGCGCGCCAGAGCCCTGAGGCCGCTGCCAACCCGCAGTCGGCGATCATGAACAAGCTGGCGCTGTACGTCTTCCCCCTCGGCGTGCTCGTCGGTGGTCCGTTCCTGATGATCGCGATCCTGATCTACTGGGTCAGTAACAACATCTGGACCTACGCACAGCAGCACATCGTCTTCCGCCGGATCGACAAGGAAGAGGAAGAGAAGAAGGCGGCCGCCATCGAGCGGCGCGCCGCCAATGCTCCGAAGCCTGGCGCGAAGCCCGGAACGAAGAAGAAGAAGAGTGCTGCCACGTCGACCGCGGCGGACGACGCCGACGTTCCGGACGAGGCCGAAACCCCCTCCGCGGAGGAACCCGAGTCGAAGACCGGGACCGAGAGCACATCCGGTGGCGCCACGAAGGCGACCGGACGCGGCGCTGCGCAGAAGAGCCCCAAGCCCAAACCGCAGAACAGGCCGAACACGAACCGGGGCAAGTCCCAGAAGCGCAAGCGACGCTGATTCGAGAGAAGAGAACGACGATGACCAATGAGTCGGATATCGCAGTGGAAGAAGAGGTAACGGACGTGGCCGTCGAGACCAACGAAGACGTCGAGTCCGACGACCTTCTGGTCGAAGAGGGCGAGATCGCCGGCGACTACCTCGAACAGCTCCTCGACATCCTCGACTTCGATGGCGACATCGATCTGGACGTCGAGGGCGACCGGGCGGTCGTGAGCATCGATGGAGGATCCGATCTCGAGAAGCTGGTGGGCCGCAAGGGCGAAGTCCTCGATGCTCTGCAGGAACTGACGCGTCTGGCGGTGCAGCAGTCGACCGGCGAGCGCAGCCGGCTGATGCTGGATGTCGCCGGGTGGCGTGCGGGTCTGCGAAACGAGTTGACCGAGCTCGGAACCGAGACCGCACGCCGCGTTCTCGAGACCGGTGAGCGTGAGTCTCTGCGTCCGATGACTCCGTTCGAGCGCAAGATCGTGCACGATGCCGTCGCTGCGGTCGACGGGGTGTCCAGCGAGAGTGAAGGCGTGGAGCCGCAGCGACGAGTGGTCGTCCTCAAGGATTGATCGACGATGACCGACCGTTGTCGAGTCGGTGCGCACGGGCCCGCAGGATGTGTTCCTGCGGGCCCGTCGTCGTTTGTGACACCAAACGGAAGCAGGCACTCCGTGGCGGTTTCACGTGAAACCGGCTCCCCTCCCCCGCGTCGATGTGGGTGTTTCACGTGAAACGGCGTACTCCGCGACTCCCCGTCACGGAATCGCGGCCGAGCCGATGGTGGAGTGGAGTCGGCAGGGGTGGTTCGTCGCGGAGTGACGCCGAGTGCAGCGCAGGTATGAGGCCGGCGGGCTCTGTTGTCGGTCAGGGGCTCGAGGCTCCGCGGATCGCCGCCGAATCCGGGGCGCGGTTGGGTATCAAAAGCGCCGGGTTCCCGGCGATCAAGACAGTCACCGACTTTCGATTTCGGCGTCCAACCCGGGAGAGCACATCTGGGGACTGTATCGGCGGGCGCGGGCGCGCGCGCCGGTCACCGGGTGGCGTTCGCGCCGGTCACTGGGTGGATCACCCGGCTGGCGCATGCACATCGGTTGGAGCGGTTGGACATCGAACCACGCAAGATCGCTCGGATCGGGCTGGTCGCGATCGTCGGGGTCGGCTACATCCCGTGCGACACCGAAGCCGCGAACCTGTTCTTCCAGTTGGTGTCGAGCCGCTACGAGAAGTCCTCGATCATCCCGACCTCGAAATCTGCTGTTCGCGAGGTGGAGTGAAGTGTTCGGTGAGGCCATCATCGCCCCGGCGATGATCGATCGGATTGTCCCACCACGCCGATCTGATCGCGTTGAAGGGTACGAGCTATCGCATCAAGCACCCTGGGATCGTCATCCACATCGATGTCACCACGTTCGACAACATCTCGGACGGCGGAGGCTGGCGCCCTGTCGATTGACAGCAGGCCTTCGAAGCAAGGAGGTCACGGCCAACCGCAACGGTCTGGTCGGCACCGCATTCGTGCACACCGTGATCGGCGACCGCTCCCGCGTCGCTTACTCCGAGATCTGTGCTGACGACGAGGCCACCACGATTGGTGTGCGGCAACGAGCAGTCGTCTGCTTCGCTGGCCGAGGCGTGACCGTCGAGCGACTTCTGTCCGACAATGGCTCGGCCTACCGGACCCACGCTCGGCGCGAGAGCCACACGGCTGTAGCGATCATCCACTCGGACCCAGACCCCAGACAAACGGGAAGATCGAGCGCTTCCACCGCACCCTGTCCGACGGCTGGGCCCACACACGCATGTACGAATCAGTGAACCACCGACCGCAACAAACGCATCGTCGGACTGGCTCCGTGATAGCGATCTTGGTCCGGTCGGGTGGACGACTACGGCAGAGGCCGGGGCGGAGTTCGAGTCAATGGTCCCCATCATCCATCCCCGATGTCGCACTCTCCCGAAAGGTGACACCGTGGAATGGCAGAGCGGTCGGAACGACACCGCTGTCTTCGGCATCCTTCTCGCTACGGCTGGCGTGATCGCCGGGTGGCCGCCCGGACGCGGTTCGTTCGGGTCACGGCCCACGACCCCTCCCCTGGCGGGTGGCCGGTGCGTGGCGCGGTCGCGGAGGAGCGGTGTCGCCGGCCGATTTCCCTCGAATTCTCTGCGATGATTCACCCACGGGAGTTTCGTCACGGTGATGATTCATTTCTCGGCGGTTGCGGACGAATAGTGATGAACGACCACTCGCTGTGCCGTGGGTCAGCGGACATCTGTCGCCGTAAGGGTCGATAATGTGAGGGCCTACATTTTGCACAGCGCCGCGCGCGGGAGGATGTTTCACGTGGAACAAGTTGGTGCTCGACCCGACGACTGGGACGAGCTGAAAGTAGCTCACCAGATCTTCGGGGATCGGTTCCACATTGCCCAGCACTACCACGACTCCCTCGCCGGCGACGGTGTGGAACGAGGACTCATCGGGCCGCGCGAAGTGCCCCGGCTGTGGGAGCGTCATCTCCTCAACTGTGCGGTGGTCGCCGAACTCATCGGTGAGGGTGAGTCGGTGGTGGATGTGGGTAGCGGTGCCGGACTCCCTGGAATCCCGCTCGCGATCGCGCGACCCGATCTCAGGGTGACGCTCGTCGAGCCGCTGCTCCGGCGGTCGGTCTATCTGGCTGAGTTCGTGGAGGCCCACGGATTGGATGTGCTCGTGGTCCGCGGTCGGGCCGAGGAGTCGGGCGTGATCAAGGAAGCGGGCGGGGCCGACGTCGTCACCTCCCGCGCGGTGGCGCCGCTCGAGAAGCTCACCAAGTGGTCGATGCCCCTCGTGCACGAGCATGGGAGAATGCTCGCACTGAAGGGATCGAGTGCCGCGGAGGAGATCGAGCGGGCGCGTCCGGCGTTGGCGAAGTTGGGCGCCGGGAAGATCGATATCGTCGAATGTGGCAAGGGGTTGGTTCCTGTGCCGACCGTGGTGGTTCGCGCGGAGCGACTCTCTCGTCGCCAGCGGCACGGGCGCTGAGGGGGAACCATGTGCAGTAGTGATCGATTTCCAAATCGAAGGAGTGTTTCATGACGGGTGGGCCTGAATCCGCCGTTTCACGTGAAACGAGCGTTTCACGTGAAACCGAACCGACCACGGATCCGTCGGCTGGTTCCTTCACCGAACGAGATCATTTCGCCACGCCCTACTCGGCGCCATCGGAAGACACACCCATCGGGGTCGCCGCGCATCGAGCGAGTCAGGTGCTGCACCCGAAGTCGCTCACCATCCCGAAGCCCACCGAGCGTCGAGTGCTCACCATCGCCAATCAGAAGGGCGGTGTCGGCAAGACGACGACCGCCGTGAACATGGCGTCCGCGCTTGCCCTCCAGGGGCTCACAGTCCTCGTCGTCGACCTCGACCCACAGGGCAACGCCAGTACCGCACTCGGCGTCGCGCACCATTCCGGCGTGCCCTCGAGCTACGAGGTCCTCATCGGTGAGGTTCAGGCCCGGGAGGCGGTCCAGCAGAGCCCGCACAGTGATCGCCTGTTCTGCATCCCGGCCACCATCGATCTGGCGGGTGCCGAGATCGAGCTGGTGTCGATGGTCGCGCGGGAAGGCCGACTGAAGAATGCGCTCACGGCGCAGGCACTCGGCGACATCGATGCGGACTTCATCCTGATCGACTGCCCCCCGTCACTCGGGCTCCTCACGGTCAATGCGCTGGTGGCCGCGAAAGAGGTCCTCATTCCGATCCAATGTGAGTACTACGCGCTCGAAGGCGTCGGCCAGCTGCTCCGCAATATCGAACTCGTACAGGCGCATCTGAACCCCGAGCTTCACGTGTCCACCGTGCTGCTGACCATGTACGACGGGCGTACCAAGCTCGCCGATCAGGTTGCGGAGGAGGTTCGCGCACACTTCGGCGACGCTGTTCTCCGGTCGGTGATCCCCCGCAGCGTCAAGGTCTCGGAGGCACCGGGATACGGAATGACCGTGCTCGACTACGACCCCGGATCCCGGGGGGCAATGAGTTATCTGGATGCCGGGCGCGAGTTGGCTGCGCGGGCCGTGAAGACGCAGGAGCAGTAGAGATGAGCCAGACACGCAGGGGTGGATTGGGACGCGGGCTCGCCGCACTGATTCCGACGGGGCCGGCCAACGGACCGGGTTTGGGGTCGGCAGCGGCGGACGTGGTCATCGGGGCGGAACGCCCCGGCGGCACACAGACCGAGGAGCGTGGTTTCACGGGAAACATTGCTCCGGAAGACGCGGAACTCTCGACGTCCGAGGACGCGCCGGAGACCTCCGCCGCGGCGCCGACCGACGAATCCACGTCGACGGCGACTCCTGCCGCCGATTCCGCGGAGCCCCTCCCCTCCCCCACCGGCGCTGTCTACCGGGAGATCCCACCGGATCGGATCGAGCGCAATCCGAAGCAGCCCCGGCAGGTCTTCGACGAGGAAGCGCTCGCGGAGCTCGTCCACTCGATCCGTGAGTTCGGGCTCATGCAGCCGATCGTGGTTCGGCCACTCGGCGACGACCGCTACCAGATCGTCATGGGTGAGCGCCGCTGGCGAGCCAGCCAGGAAGCCGAGCTCGACGCCATCCCGGCGATTGTCCGCGAGACGCAGGACGATGCCCTGCTGCGGGATGCTCTGCTCGAGAACATCCACCGGGTGCAGCTGAACCCGCTGGAAGAGGCTGCCGCGTACCAGCAGCTGCTCGAGGAGTTCGAGGTCACCCACGAGGAACTCGCCACCCGTCTGGGCCGATCCCGCCCCGTCATCACCAACATGATCCGCTTGCTGAAGCTGCCGATTCCGGTGCAGCGGCGGGTCGCGGCAGGAGTGCTCTCCGCGGGTCACGCCAGAGCCCTGCTGTCCCTGGAGGCCGGTGCCGACGCCCAGGAGGTCATGGCGGCCCGGATCGTGGCAGAGGGTATGTCGGTGCGTGCCACCGAGGAAGCGGTGACTCTGGCGAACCGGAACGACGACGGCCCCGCGGCGCCTGCTGCCCGGCGCAAGCCCATCCAGATGCCGGGCCTCCAGGATGTCGCCGAGCGGCTGTCCGACTCCTTCGATACCCGGGTCACCGTCAGTCTGGGCAAGCGCAAGGGCAAGATCGTGGTCGAGTTCGGTTCGGTCGAGGACCTGCAGAGGATCGTGGGGATGATGGAGACCCAGAACCCAGGCGCAACGGTCGAAGGCTGAGTGTGGTGAGCACACGGCAGCCGATCTCTGCATCGCCGACCCCCGCTCCCCCGCGAGCGACGCCGGCAGGCGGGCGCGGCAGAATGTGGCACTCGGGACGGATTCGGTAGGTGTCCGTATCGTCTCGAGTCGTCCCGCTCGTCCTCGACGGGCTGGATGCACTGTCGCTCCACGTCCGGCGCTGCGTGTTCTGGGAGATGGAGCCCGCCGCGGTGATTTCCTCCCGGGAGTTCTACGATCCCGAGTTCGAGAAGGAAGCGTGGCTCTCCATGGTCATGCTGGAGTGGGGCACGTGCGGTCAGGTCGTGAGTGTGGACGGTCGGCCCGCCGGGAGCGCCCTCTATGCCCCGCCCCGAATGGTTCCGCGGGCGCAGCTGTTCCCGACCTCACCGGTGAGTGCGGACGCTGTGCTGTTGACGAGTCTTCACGTGGATCCGGCCGGCGACGCGCAGGACCTCGGAAGTGCGCTGGTGCACGCCGTCGTCGGAGATCTGATTCGACGAGGTGTGCGTGCACTCGAGGCATTCGGGTACCGGCGCACGGCATCGGAACCCGAGGTCGGTGAGATCGAGGAGGGTGGGCCGGTCGCATCGGCAACAGCGGCACTGGCCTGCTCGGACCGGGACTGCATGATCGACGCGAACTTCCTCGAAGAGTTCGGTTTCGAGGAGATCGCGCCGCATCATCGGTATCCCCGATTTCGCCTGGAGCTCCACCGGGACCACGAGTGGAAGGAAGATGTCGAGGCGGCACTGTTCCAGCTGTTGGAAGCGGCAGCGCTGACGATCGAGACGAGTCAGCCGAGGACGCCGGTCGGGGTGAGCGCGACGTCCGCCGGGCGGACGGTCAGTCGGCGGTCGACAGCTCGGACGCGAGCAGCCCGGCGAAGGTGAAGGTGCCGGTCGGCTGATCGTCCTGGCCGAGCAGATACAGGCGCTTCACCGAGACGAGGATTCCCTCGGCGATCGCATCGCGCGCCCGCGGGTCGGTGAGGACGGCGACGTCACCGACATTGGTGAGGTAGCCGAGATCGACCTGCACGGTCGGCATGTTGGTGAGGCGGAGCAGATCCCAGGTGCGGCCGTGGGTGCGGCAATCCAGCAGCGCGGTCCGGGCGACGATCTCCCGCTGGATGAACCCGCTGAGAATCTGGCCGATGGTCGACGTGGACCCGTGGGAGTTACCGAAGTGGAAGCTCGCGATTCCGTTGGCGGCCTCGCTCGCGTTCGAGTCGCAGCGCAACGAGATGGTCAGATCGGCGTCGAAGGTGTTGGCCCGCGCCGCTCGCTCGGCATCGCTCGGGTTGTCGTGATGCGGCCGAGACAGGAAGGTCTCCATCCCGGTGGCGGCCATCCGGCCCTCGAGCCGCCGGGCCAGATCCCACAGGATGTCCGCCTCGTACAGGGTCTCCCCCCGCGCGCTGCGGACGGCGAGCCCACGGTCGGCGCCGCCGAGACCGGGGTCGAGCACGATCCGCTTGCCGCTCAGCTGCGGGCCGGAACGCCGGACGACTTCCTCCTCGCTGATCGCGTGAGGCGAGCCGCCGGTGACCCGGGTGCCGAGCAATTCGAGGGATCGCAGTGTGGCCGGTCCGCAGATGCCGTCCGCGGCCAGTCCGATCTCGCGTTGGAAGCCGGACAGGGACTCGTGGGTCTGAGGACCGAAGAAGCCGTCCACCCGCCCGAAGTAGAAGCCGAGATCCTGCAGCCGGGTCTGCAGCGTCGCCACGTCGTCGCCGAACAGCGGCGCGGACAGCTGGTAGATCAACGTGCGGGCACCGAGCCGGTAGGACGCTTCCTTGAGCGTGCGGTACGTCGCCGGACCTACCACGCCGTCGACGAGAAGGCCGCGTTGCTGCTGGAAGGCGCGCACCGCGCTGTCGAGATGGTGGTCGAACTCTGCATCCGACGCCAGCCACCGGGCACCGTGGGAACTGCTGCCGTTGCCGTTCTGCAGGAAGCCGAGATCGGTGAGAGTGCTCCGTATCTCCGCGACCGCCGGACCGCGGTCACCGTGACGGAGTCGGTGCATTCTTCGGACCTTCCTGATGTTCGGACGGGGTCGTTTCGGGGCACGAACCACAACGATCGATGTGCCCGACCACGTCGAGCACATCGATCGATTGTGTCAGAGACCGATGTCGTTCGGGAATTCTGGGCGTCAGATCACAGTACTTCGGCCAGCTCCTTCAGGAGGGCCGCTTTGCCCTTCGTGCCCACCACCTTGTTGATCGGCTTGCCGTCCTTGAACAGGATCAACGTCGGAATCGACATGACCTGGAAGTCGCGCGCAGCGGACGGATTCTCGTCGACGTCGAGCTTCGCGATCGTCAGCTTGTCCGCGTACTCGCCCGCGATCTCCTCGAGGACCGGGGCGATCAGCTTGCAGGGAGCGCACCAGGTGGCCCAGAAGTCGACGAGGACGGGCTTGTCGCTGTCGAGGACGTCCTTCTGGAAGGAGTCGTCGGTGATGGTGACGGTGTTGGTCACGGGTGTTCCTCTCGGCGGAGTGAGAATCGGGGTCAGGCCTGGACCGGGACGTCGACCGAATGGCCGGCCGCGGCGAGCGTGTTCCGCGTGATCTCGCCGTGCTCGGCGAGCCAGCGCTCGGCATCGATCGCGGCGGAGCAGCCGGTGCCGGCGGCGGTGATCGCCTGCCGGTAGCGATGGTCGACGAGATCGCCGGCGGCGAAGACACCGTCGATCGAGGTGGCCGTGGTGGGCGTGGCGACCACGACGTAGCCTTCGTCGTCGATCTGGACCTGGCCCTTGACGAGTTCGCTCCGCGGGTCGTGACCGATGGCCACGAACATCCCGGTGACGTCGAGGGTGCTCTCCTCCCCCGTCCGGGTGTCCTGGACGACGATCCCGCTCACGGAGTTCTCGCCGAGGACCCGGACGGGCACGGCGTTGGTCACGAAGCGGATCTTCTCGTTGGCCTTGGCGCGCTCGAGCATGATCCGGGACGCCCGGAACTCGTCACGCCGGTGCACGACGGTGACGCTGCGGGCGAAGCGCGTGAGGAAGGTGGCCTCCTCCATCGCGGAGTCGCCTCCGCCGATGACGGCGATGTCCTGGTCCTTGAAGAAGAAGCCGTCACAGGTGGCGCAGGCGCTGACCCCACGGCCGAGGAGGGTGTCTTCCCCGGGGATGTCGAGGTAGCGGGCTGCTGCGCCCATCGCGAGGATGACCGAGTAGGCGTGGTGCTCCTCGCCGTTCACGACGACCTTCTTGACCGGGCCGGTGAGGTCGAGGGCTTCGACGTCCTCGGTGCGGATGTCCGCCCCGAAACGCTTCGCCTGCTCCCGCATCTCGTCCATCAGATCCGGTCCCATGATGCCCTCGCGGAATCCGGGGAAGTTCTCGACCTCGGTGGTGGTCATCAGTGCCCCACCGAACTGAGTGCCCTCGAACAGCAGCGGGGAGAGTTCGGCGCGCGCCGCGTACACGGCGGCCGTGTACCCGGCAGGTCCCGAACCAACGATGATGACGTCGTGAATCGTTGATGGAGTGGTCATGCGGGCCTTCCGGTCGTGGGGGCAGTCGTGACCCCGGCGGGTCGAGCACATACGAAATGGTCAACACCAGGGTAAAGGGTGTTGTTCCCCGGCTCGCGTGCCACACGCTCGGTCGCGGTGCGGTCAGGTGGCGAAGCTCCTGGCGATCGCTGCGCGAGGTGACCGCCACTGCAGCCCCAGCTCGTCGCGGGTCCGGGAATCGTCGGTAGGGGTCGCCGAGGTCAGCAACCACGCCGCCTCGTAGCTGAGCCCGGCACTGATCGGAGTGAAGCGTCCGACGACGTCGGCGAGACGTCCCATCGAACGGAAGATCGCGCCCGGGAGCGGGATCCTGCGGATCGGTCGTCCGGACGCCGCCTCGAGCACGTCGACGAGTTCGTCGAAGGGAATGAGCTCGCCGCCGCACACGTAGCGCCGCGGGCCACGTCCTGGCGTCATCACCGCGGCGTGCACGGCAGCGACGTCGAGGACGTCGATCATCTGCATCCCCCCGTTCAGGCGCGGAGCGACGCGATTCGCGACCATGAGGCCCCAGCCCTGTTCGGTGATGCCGGGTGTGCCGCCGACACCCGGCCCGACGACACTGGACGGATAGGTGACGACGACCGGCGCGCCGGCCTGCTGGAGTGCGCGCGCCACCCGGTCTGCGGCAGCCTTGCTGCGTCCGTAGGCGCTGCGGGCGCGGGCGGTGGGACTGTCGGGGCCGATGACCGGATCCGGGGAGGGGAACAGGGCGCTGAAGCTGGCGACGTGGACGATCGGATCGAGGCCGGCGAGCGCGGAGCGGGTGAGGAGCGTCGTCGTGGCCTCGGTGTTGACCTCCCACATCAACTGTTCGCGGGTGTCGTCCGTGCCCACGACGCCGGCCGCGTGCAGCAGTGCGTCGGCGCCGTCGAGCAGTGCGTCGACGGTGGCGGGGTCTCGGATGTCGCCCGCGACGATCTCGACGTCCGACCACGGGGCGCCGACGTGCGTGGCGAGCGTGTGCGTGGATTCGCCGGGGAGGACGAGCAGGCGGACCCGGTGCCCGGCTTCGAGGAGTGCCGCGGTGCAGTGGGCTCCCACATAGCCGGTGGCGCCCGTCACAGTGATGTCCATCGGAACACCGTAGCGGGTCGAACTAGAACACGTTCACCCGATGTCGCGGGTCGCGATCGTGTCGGCGTTTCCTGCCGCACATCCCTCGCCGACGACGAGTGCGGTGAGTTGCGGCGGCTGCGGTCCGGCGAGGATCAGCAGCACGCCGGTCCGGCCGTCGATACGAACTTCCTTCGAGCCCAGCAGCGGACGGCCCGGCTCGATGCCGTTGGCCTCCAGGCAGCCGGCCAGGGTGTCCGGAGCCACGAGTGGTCCGAGTTCGCGCGATCCGATCAGGGTCATGATCTGGCCCGGTTGCAGGCCGGCCCCGAGATCGACGGGTGTTCCCGTCGGTGTGGTGGCGGTCGGCGCCGCCATGGTAGGCGCGTCCGACTGTTCCCCGAAGGGAAGCACCAGCACCACCGCCACCAGCGCGGCTGCCGCCGCGGCGACCACGCCCCCGCCGAGAACGAGTCGACGGCGACGGTTGCGGTCCAGCGGCACCACCTCGGACGTACGGCCCGGTGGCGCTGCCGGCATGCCGGCGGTCTCCCGGGCCAGTGCCCGCCCGATGCGGTCGGCGATCTCCGGTGGGATCGGCGTCGCGGCGGACAGGTCGGCACCCACGGCACCGAGGTCTGCCGACACCCGGTCCAGTGCGGCGAGGATGTCGGCGGCAGCCGGGTCCTCGTCGAGCCGAGCGTGGACGCGGGCCGCGACATCGTCCGGCAGAGCACCGGCGTGGAGCTCCGCCAGGACGTCGGGCGAGAACGGAGGCTCGTAGCGGGTGTCGGCGGCGCCGCTGTCGTCGCGTGGTGGTTCAGGATGCTCGGTCGGCACGGCACCACCACCTCCTCCCCCACGTTGCCGGCTCGTGTGGAACACGAACCCCTAACTGGATAGGACGTCGTAGGGTCACTGTCGGTTCCCCTCCTCGCGAAAGTATTCGAGAGTGAGGGCGAGCTTCTTGCGTGCCCGGGCGCATCTGCTCTTGACCGTGCCTTCCGGGATACCGAGGAGGGCGGATGCCTCCGCGGTGGAGCGGCCCTCGAGGTCGACGGCGACGATCGCCAGCCGCTGGTCGTCGGGCAGCGTGGTGAGTGCGCGTTCGACGACGACGGCGAGTTCCCGTTCGGCGATGTGATCGCGCCGTACCGGAGGATCCTGGGCGTCGTCGGTGGACAGCGACACGGTGGGACGGTTTCGGTTGCGCCGGATCCGGTCCAGGCACGCGTTCACGACGATGGTGTGCAGCCAGCTGCGCACCGCCGCGTCACGGCGGAATCGGGCGGCCGCGCGATGTGCCGACAGCAGTGCGTCCTGCAGTGCGTCGGCCGCGTCCTCGGGGGTGTAGCTGGTGCGGAGAGCCACGTGCCACAGGTGGTCGTAATGACGGGACAGCAGGGTCTCGAAGGCGTGTGGGTCTCCCGCCACATGCGCTTGGAGCAGGTCGACGTCCGGGATCTCGGCACGACCGGGCGGATCGCCGACCTTCGTTGCCCCCCTGAATATCCGCACCCGCGGATGGTAGCGCAGCGGGCCTCAGCGGACGGCGTTGAATCCGAGGTCGGCGATGGTGGACTGGTTGCGGCCGTCGGCCGTGCTCAGGCCGGTGATCCAGACCAGGACGTTGCGGGTCGGTGTGTCGGTGGTGACCGGGATCTCGGTGACCCCGCCTCCGAGGGTGGCGGTTCCGACGACCTGAGTCTGATCGAGGGTCTGGTCCGGCGCGGCCGCCGACCGGATCTCCACCTCGGTACCCGGAGTGGGCGAGTTGATCCAGACGTTCGCGAGGCGGGTCGGTTCGGGCAGCGTCACCATCAGCCCGACACCGTTCTTCAGTGCCGGGAAGGGCTGGAAGTAGGCGTCGGTGCTCCAGACGGTGGCGGGGTCTCCGTCGAGGACGAAGCGGGCGGCGGCCGCGCTGTCCGGCGTGCCCTGCGGGGAGAACACTGCCACTCGTTCCGCCTGTACCGGGGCGGTGGCCGCGGCAGGCGGGGGCGGCGCATCTCCGCCCGCGGGCTCCTCGGCAGGTGCCTCCGCCTCGGTGGTGAGACCGAACTCCTGTTGGCTGAGTGGGGCGTTCGAGCTCGATCCGGTGAGGAAGTTGGCGAGCCAGAAGCCCAGCAACGCGAGCACCACGATCGTGATGACGGCCAGCCCCGCGAGTGCGACGAGCATGCGGTTCGACTTCCGCTTCTCCTCGGCGACCGCCTCCGGGTCGGCCAACGAGTGACCTGCCGCGCCGTCGGCCCGCTGGCCCAGACGTAGCGCCGGGATCAGTTCCGTCTTGTCGTTGACTACCGTGGCCTGATCGAGGATGTGCTGAACCGTTGCGGCGGTGCGGATTCCGCCGTTGGGCTCGAGTGACCGCAGGGCCACCGCGGAGATCTCGAACGGGACCTCCGGGCGGATGACCCGGGGCCCGATCGGCTGGCCGCTGGAATCCCGGTCGGCCAGGCGCATTCCGCCGACCGTGCCGGAACGTGGTGTTCCGGACGCGCCGGGCGCCCCGAGCGGCCACCGAGAGGTGATGAGCGCGTAGAGCATCGCGCCGAGGCCCTGGACGTCGGAGGCGGAGTCGGCATCGGCGAGGGTGCCGGGAAACGCGAGTACCGCGTCGCCGGTGATGCTGATCCGAATCCGATCCGGGTGGTCGATCGAGAGGGCGCCACCTGCCCGATGCGCGGTTTCCGCGGCGGCGGCGAGAGCACGGATGGCCCGGGCGGCGCCGATCGGCGACGGCTTCGTGTCGGCCATCTCCCGCAGCGATCGACCGGGCGTCCACTCGGCGACGACGATGCCACCGGAGCTGCCGCGCACGACGTCGAGAACGCGCGCGAGGCCCGGGGAGTTGATCCGGCCGAGTCGCAGGGTGCGCGACAGGATCGCCTGGGGGCCTTCCGGTCCCGTCGACGTGACTCGCTGGTCGGCGTCCACGAAGGTGAGCGCCACCTCGCGGTCGAGCTTGACGTCGAGCGCCTGCCAGAACTGCAGACCGCGGGCTCCGCCGTGGGGTGTGAGCAGGCGGTATCGCCCGCCGGCGACGGACGCACCCGGGATCAGCTTGGGGCCACGGGGCCCTCGTGGCGGCGGGGTGGCACCGCGTGCCGGGCCGGGCGGAACCCCGCCACCGGCCTGCGGGGTACGGGCCTCGCTCGGTGCCGCATCCGGGGCCGGGGCGTCGGCGGACGAGCCGGATGCGGCAGGAGTGTCGGACGCGTCAGGGCGGTCGGACGCGGCGGGAGCGTCGTCGTCGGCGTCCGGTTCGGGCAGATCGGCCGGAGCCGGGGCCGGGGCCGGTGCGCCCGCCGCGGGAGTGCCGGACTCGTCGGTGCCGGTGGGGGAATCGGTGGCGTCGGGCTCGGCCGCGGCGTCGTCGGAGCGAGCGTCGCTCGCAGGTGCCGAGGGACCGGAGCCGGGAGCGGGAGCGCCCTGGGACGGCGAGCGACCCGAATCGTGTTCGGTCGCTTGCACCCTGGTGGAACGGCCGGCCTCCTTGACGCCCGCCAGGTCGTCGTCGCTCACCCTCACTCCTTCACCCTCGAATGGACTCTCGAATGCGCCGCGCCGGCTGATGCCGGGCAGCGCTCCGTCCCGTCCGCGTCCAGGGTACGGGAGTGCGGTCGGGGCTTCGCCCCAATGCTCACGTCCGATTGCCGGGAAGACGTCGGTGGGCGCCTCCGCGGCGGGGTCGACCTTCTGCATCTCCGGCACGGCGTGGCGACCCCGGATCTTACGATTGACGGCCACGGTGACGGAGACGACCTCGGGGATCTTCGCGAACCACAGCAGCACGAAGGTGACGACGAGCATGAGCAGGCCCGTGATCATGATCCGGATCATCGAGCCAGGACCGCCGAACTCACTGGTCAGGCGCTCGAGTCCGATCAGGCGGTCGAGCCCGAGGACCACGCCCGCACCGACCAGCGAGGCCGCGAGCACTCGCCACACGGTGCGGCCGACGTTGGCCATCTGCAGGTTTCCGAGGCTGCGATGCAGCAGGTAGCCGCCGATGACGGCACCGACGGTGTAACCGATCCCGTTCGCGGTGCCGAGCAGGATCACCACGTGGTCGTCGCTCGCGACGAGGGGCACCAGCAGCGACAGCACGATCTTCACGGCGGTGATGCCCAGGACGATCCACGTCGGAGTCCAGGCCTGTTCGCGCGCATAGAACACCCGGAGATGGATGAGAACCAGCGAGTACGGGATCAGCGTGAACGCGGACCAGCTCACCGCCTCGCCCAGACGGGTGGCGTCGCCGGCGCCGAAATTGCCGTAGCCGTAGAGCGCCTGGCCGACCTGCGGCCCGGCGAACGTGAGGAAGGTGATGATCGGAACCAGCGCGATCATCGTCAGCCGGGTCGCGACGGACAGGTCGTCCACGACGGCGGGGGTGTCCTCCGCGGCGGCGTTGCGGCTCAGCCGCGGCATGATCACAGTGAGCACGGTGACGCCGAGGACGCCGTACGGCAGCTGGAGCAGCAGCCACGCGTTGTTGTAGATCGCGGGGCCCGCGGCGTCCGCGCCCGCCGACACCCGGGTGGCGACGATCATGCCGACCTGGCTGATCGCGACGTACAGCATGATCGCGAGCGCCATGCCGCCGAACTGCCGGAGCCGATCGTCCAGCCCCCACAACGGCCGCAGCGAGATCTTCTCCCGGCGCAGCGCGGGGATCAGGCACAGTGCCTGGGTGACGACGCCGGAGGTCACGCCCAGGCCGAGGAGCAGCAGTTTCGGGTCACTCATCCGGACCGGGTCGAGCGAGATCTCGCCCGGGGTGATCCAGAACAGCGCGAGCACGGTGAGGACGACGACGTTGTTGAGTACGGGTGCCCACGCGCCCGGTTTGAAGACCTGGCGGGTGTTCAGGATGGCCGTGAACAGCGCGGACATGCCGTAGAAGAGGATCGCCGGCAGCAGCAGATAGGTGAGCGCGGTGGTCAGCGCGTTGTCGACCTTGCCGTCGGACGGGAGGAACACGTAGTGGGTGAGAACCGGGGCGGCGGCGGTCGCGAGCAGTGCCGCCGCACCGAGCAGGCACACGCTCATCGTGAACAGGCGGCGGACGAACGCCTCGCCCTTGTCCGGGTCTTCGCGCTCGGCACGGACCAGGACCGGCACCACGATCGCGGTGAGGACGGCACCGAGCACGAACTCGGAGATCATGTTCGGAATCTGGATCGAGATCGTGAACGCGCTGGCGACGGCCGCGCCCAGCGTCGTCAGCAGCAGAAGTTGTTTGGCGAACCCGGTGATGCGGCTGACCAGGGTGGCGATCGCGATCGACCCGGTCGACGCGAGCAGCCGGGAGTTGCTCAGTGAGCGTCCCTGTCCCGACTCGTCGCTGCCCGGCTCCGTGTCGGTGGGTGCGGGCGCCTCGTCGTCACGGACGGGCGGGGGTGGTTCCCGGTCGATCCGGATGGCGGGGAACTGCACCGTCGGGGCCTCGTCCCAGCGCAGTTCCGGGGAGTCGTAGGGCCGTCCCCAGCCGCTCACCCGTTCGGGTGGTCGCCGGTTCGGGGCCGGTGGGCGACGGGGGGCCTGGCGTGGTGGTGGCGGAGGTACGCGTCGCTCGGGGGCGCGAGGGCCCTGTTCGGGCGGCTTCCCGGTCATGAACGTTCGTACCCTTCGTCAGCGCGGTCCGGCTGGCCCCGGAAACGATGCCACAGCCGACGCCCGGCGAGGAAAAGCAGGAGGGCGCCCGCGCCTGCCGTGAGGATCGCCAGAACCTGGCCGTAGGCGTTCGAACGCACCGTCACGCTGGTGGGTTCGCCGAATTGCCTGCCGTCCTCCGAGGCGAGTGAGAATTGCACCACGAGTTTGCGCGAGTCGGCGATTTCCGTCGGAACGGTGAGGGTTCGGCTGCCGCGCGGCGGCAGCTGGGTGGGCCCGATGTCGTCGATGATCACCTCGGCGGGCGCCTGGACGTGCAGGCGGACCCGCACACCGATGGGCAGGTCGTTGCGCGCCACCAGCGGGAGCGGACCCTGTTCGGAGGCGAGTGTGTAGACGCCGCCCGGAGACACCACCGTCACCGCGCCGAACAGGTCGTCCAGGGAGGTGGCGACCTCGTCGACCCGCGTGTTGGCGGCCCGTTCGGCCTCCCCGCGCAGGCCGTCGCGCCGGTGGGCGAGGCTCATGGCCCGCAGGAGGTCCTCACGCAGTGGGCTGGTGAACAGCGCCGGCGTCAGCACCGCCTGGGGTTCGTCGACCAGCGCTGCGGTGAGCGAGTCGATCCGGGGAAGCTGATCGGCCGCCGCGGCGCGGACGTGCTCGGGGACACCGTCGGCGACGGCTTGTTGCGGCGCGGCGAGGGTGGTCGGTCGCGGGGAGCCGGGCTGGCGGCCGAGGATCTCGGTGAACGGCCGTGCGGTGGCGAGTCCGGACCGCAGCAGGGTGGTGGTGGTGGCGAGCAGTGCCTCCGCCTCGTCGGCGTCCGCGGTCCACAGCTGGGGTGGTACGACGAGGAGCGAATCCGGTGCGGTGTCCCGGTCCGGCTCGACGGCGGCCCAGGTCATCGCGCCGAGCGCGTCCTGCAACCGGGCGGTGCGCGAGTCCTCGGTGAGGTCGTAGCGCGCGTCCTGTGGGGTGTACGAGGGCGTCTGGGGGGTGGCGCCGACCGCGGCGAACGCGGCGCCCACCGCGGGATCGAACAGCAGCGCGTCGAGTTGCCCTCCGGTGGGCTCGGGCGGCGCGAGCCGGGCGAACTCCCCGGAGACCGGGTCGTCGACGGTGTTGTGGGCCACGAGCGCGGTGGCCGGACCCTGGGCGCGCACCATCTCGGCGGCAGCGGGCGAGAGGATGCCGGAGTCGGTCCAGACGAATCCCCGGACACTCTCGATGCCGAGGATCCTGTCGACGAGATCGGCGGGGGCCGTGAGCGCGCTGGCGGACAGGGCCGGGTCGCCGATGGAGGCGACGGCACCCAGGTCCACCTGCGCGAACGGCACGGCCGTCACGCACGTGGTGGAGGCCAGAGCACGAAGCCGATCGAGCCAGGCGCTCGCGGCGTCCTCGCCGGCGCCGGGACGGGCGGCGCCCGCAGGTTCCGTCGGGTCGTCGACGACGAGGTATCCGCGGGTCATGTTGGTGACGGTGATGAGCAGGTCCGGGTCGACGGCGATGCAGGTGCTGTCGCGGACGGACCGCCCGCGGTCGGTGCCGTCGCGGGTCGCGTACTCGAGGGCGCCGAGCAGGCCGTCGAGCCGCCCGCCGCTGTCCAGCGACCGGGACAGGTCGTCGTCGACGAGCCGGACCTGCTCGGTGACCGATCCGGGCAGCCCGGCGGCGAGCCGGGGCTCGTCGGCGAGCGGCCAGAGCATGGTGAGGGCGACGGGGGACGTGGTGTCCGGGGGCACGGGTGGCGCATCGGGGCCGCTACCGGGTACGCCGAGCACCGGCAACAGGAAGCGGGCGTCGTCCAGGCGTGCGGCACCGCCGTAGTCGGGTGTGCCGTTGACGTTGACGAGCAGTGGGTACACGCCGGGGTCGGTGATGTTCAGCGACGGCTCGGCCACCGACTGCAACGGCATGGACAACGAGAAGGTGGCGCTCTCGCCGCGGTCCAGGTCGGTGGCGACGTTCTCGAACAGGCCGACCGTGTCGAACCGGGACTGGTCCAGGGTCAACGACGTGCGCAGTGCCTCACTGGTCGACACCGCGGGCCCGCGCTGCAGGCGTACCGAGACGTCCTCGACCCGGCGGTCCCCGATGTTCTCCACGGAGCCGGTGACGGTGACCGTGCGCGGGCTGGTCGTGGTGACGGTGGACGGGGTCACCTCCTCGATGTCCAGCCGGAGGAACTGCGGCTCGCGTACCTCGGCCGTCCCGGGAGCGGTCCGTGCCGGTCCGGACGGGGACGCGGCGGCATCCGGGAGCGCTGTCGTGAGCGGGACGGCGAGGGCACCCCCGGTGGAGCCGAGCAGCGTGAGCGCGGTGAGGAGGCAGACACCGACGCAGCGCAGCACTGCCGTCATCCGGCGTCCGGCCCCGGCTCGGGTGTCCTCGGGTCGACGTCGTCGCTGGTGCACGGGTCGACTTCGTCGCTGGCGCACGGGTCGACTTCGTCTCCGGCGCACGGGTCGACTTCGTCGCTGGCGCACGGGTCGACTTCGTCTCCGGGCATCTTCGCGATCAGCTCGCCGGCGATCTCGGCCAGCTTGCGTTCGTCGGCGTAGGCGAGCCGCGACCCGAGTTCGCTCAGCGGCACCCACGCCACCTCGGTGACCTCCACGTCCTCGTCGCAGAGCTCTCCGCCGCGGAAGCGCAGCAGGTAGTGATGGACGGTCTTGTGGACTCGACGGCCCTCGGTGACGAACCAGTAGTCGATGCTGCCCAGGGAGGCGAGGACGGTCCCGCGGATGCCGGTTTCCTCCTCGACCTCGCGCATTGCGGTCTGCTCCGCCGTCTCACCCTGTTCGATGTGTCCTTTCGGCAGCGACCACAGGAGCCGACCCCGGCGGTCGGTGCGGCCGATGAGTGCGGCGCACAACTGGTCGCGGGGGCCGTCGAGACCCGCGACGACGAGCCCGCCCGCGGACGTCTCGCGCACCGTCCGCATGCGGGGGCGGGGGGTTTTGCCGACGCCGCTGCGCCGCCGCGAGTTGCGGCGGTTCTTCCTGGCTCGTTCGGCACCCGACACCTCATCGATAGTAGTTGGAGAAAGGAGCGACGATCGCCATCCACGCTGCGCGGCGGCTGCCCGGCTGCGGCAATCCGTAATCGGGTTTGCCCACCTCGGTAAGCTCCGAGGACGTGACTGCCCCTTCGCCCGACCCTGACCGCCGCGCCCGCCTGCTGGCCGACGCCGAGACCACGCTGCGGCAGCTGTCGGATGTCCTCACTCCGCTCGGTGATCGGTTCGCCGACGCCGGTCACGAGCTGTATCTGGTGGGGGGCACGGTGCGGGACGCGGTCCTCGGCAGGCTGGGCACCGACCTCGACTTCACCACGGATGCCCGCCCGGAGCAGGTGCAGGTACTGCTGCGCGGATGGGTGGACAACCAGTGGGACACCGGCATCGCGTTCGGGACGGTCAGTGCCGTCAAGGACGCGCAGCAGATCGAGATCACCACCTTCCGGGCCGACGCGTACGACCGGGTCTCGCGCAACCCGGTGGTGCGGTACGGCTCGACCCTCGCCGACGATCTGGTGCGCCGTGACTTCACGGTGAATGCGATGGCGGTGCGGATCGGTCCGGGCGACCGGCAGGAGTTCGTGGACCCCCTGAACGGGATGGACGCGCTGCTCGCCGGTGTGCTCGACACCCCCGCGGCGCCGGAGGACTCGTTCGCGGACGATCCGCTGCGGATGCTGCGTGCCGCCCGGTTCGTCTCCCAGCTCGGGTTCGTCCTCGCCCCACGGGTCCACGAGGCGATCGTGGCGATGGCCCCGCAGATCGAGCGGATCACGGCCGAGCGGGTACGCGCCGAACTCGACAAGCTGATGCTCGGTGACTACCCGATCGACGGACTGAACGTCACGGTGGAGACCGGCCTGGCCGAGCACGTACTGCCCGAGGTGCCGGCGATGAAGCTCGAGATCGACGAGCACCACCAGCACAAGGACGTCTACTGGCATTCGCTCACGGTCCTGAAACAGGCCATCGATCTCGAGGACGGCGATCCGGACCTGGTACTGCGCTGGGCGGCGCTGCTGCACGACATCGGCAAGCCGGACACCAAGCGCAACGAACCGGGCGGTGGCGTGAGCTTCCATCACCACGAGGTCGTCGGCGCGAAGATGGCGCGCAGGCGGATGCGGGCACTGAAGTACTCGAAGCAGATGGTCGACGACGTCTCCCAGCTGGTGTTCCTGCACCTGCGGTTCCACGGGTACGGCAAGGGGCAGTGGACGGACTCGGCGGTGCGCCGGTACGTCAACGACGCCGGCCCCCTGCTCCCGAAGCTGCACAAGCTGGTGCGTGCGGATTGCACCACCCGGAACAAGCGCCGGGCAGCCGCGCTGCAGGCAACCTACGACGACATCGAGGCGCGGATCGAGCGGCTCGCCGCGGAGGAGGATCTGGCGCGGGTACGTCCGGACCTCGACGGCAACGCGATCATGGAACTGCTCGGGCTCGCGCCCGGCCCGGAGGTGGGCAGGGCCTGGAAGTTCCTCAAGGATCTGCGGCTCGACCGTGGCCCGCTGGACCGGGACGAGGCCGAGGCCGAACTGGTGAAGTGGTGGGCGCAGCACCAGGAGGGGTGAGCGGTCCGGTCAGGATCGCATGTCCATGACGACGCGTCCTTCGATCGCGCCCTTCTCCATCTCGGTGAAGATGTCGTTGACGTCCCCCAGCGGCCGCACCCGGTAGGTCGGCGTGATCTTGCCTCGGGCGAAGAAGTCGAGAGCTTCCTGCATGTCCTTGCGGGTCCCGACGATCGATCCGCGCACCGTGAGCCCGAACAGCACCGTGGTGAAGATGTCGAGGGGGAACTTCTCCGGCGGCAGCCCCACCAGCGAGACGGTGCCGCCGCGACGCAGCGCGCCCACGGCCTGCGGAAAGGCGTGCGCGTTGACCGCGGTCACCAGCGCGCCGTGTACTCCCCCGCCGGTCTTGTCCTGTAGTTCCGCCGCGGCGTCGGGTGAGGTCGCCGCGTCGACCGTGACCTCGGCGCCGTGACGGCGCGCCAGGGCCAGCTTGTCGTCGTCGACGTCCAGGGCGGCGACGCGCCTGCCCATCGCGACGGCGTACTGGACGGCGATGTGACCGAGCCCGCCGATACCGGAGATCAGCACCCATTCGCCCGGTTTCGTGTCGGTGACCTTCAGCCCCTTGTAGACCGTCACCCCCGCGCACAGGATGGGACCGACGGCCGATTCCTCGACGCCGTCCGGGATCACCGGACAGTACCGGGAATCGACGAGCATGTACTGACCGAACGATCCGTCGACCGAGTATCCCCCGTTCTTCTGATCGGGACACAGTGTTTCCCAGCCGGTTTCGCACCATTCGCATTCGCCGCAGGCGCTCCACAACCAGGCATTGCCGACGAGGTCGCCCACCTTCACCCGGGTCACCTCGTCTCCGACGGCCACCACGGTGCCCACTCCCTCGTGACCCGGGACGAATGGGGGTGAGGGCTTGACCGGCCAGTCGCCGTGGGCGGCGTGCAGGTCGGTGTGGCACACGCCGGTGTAGTCCACCTTCACCAGCGCCTCGTGGGCGCCGGGGGTGGGGACGTCGACGTCGTCTATCGTGAGCGGGCCGGCGAACTCGTGAACGACGGCAGCCTTCATCGTGGTCATGAGCGGTCTCCTCCGGATGCAATGGTGCGGCTGTGACCGGTCGATGTCTCGACGCTAGACCGTCGGACTCGGCGCCGTCAGAGGATTCCGGCCCACATCGCCGTGCCACGTGACCTCCTCGTCACGGGCAACTCACCGCCTCGGCCGGGGTCGGGTGCGAAGGGTGTCACCGGACGCTCACGCCCGTTAATGCCGACGAAACAGTTCGGCAGCCACCATGGAACCTGGTCGCGCGGACGGTCGGGCGCGGCCTCGAGGTGAGGAGTTGGGCCATGTCCGGTGGCACCACGACGCAGAAGGCAGGAGTGTCGCTCGTCAAGAGCGCCTGCTCGTACTGCGGCGTCGGCTGCGGAATGGTCCTGCAGGTGGAGACGGATCCCGAGACCGGGCGCCGCACGCTCCTGTCGGTGGCCGGCGACAAGGAACACCCCACCAACTTCGGGCGGCTGTGCACCAAGGGCGCCACCAGCGCCGAGATGCTCGCCGCCGGCGGTCGGATGACCACCGCGCACGTGCGGGACCAGCGCGGGTCGGCCCCCGCCGCGATCGGGGTGGACGCCGCGATCACCGAAACCGCCCGTCGTCTGCGCGAGCAACTCGACGCGCACGGGCCGGACGCGCTGTCCTTCTACGTCTCGGGGCAGATGTCCCTCGAGGCGCAGTACCTGATCACCAAGCTCGCCAAGGGCTTCGTCGGCACCAATCAGATCGAGTCGAACTCTCGGCTGTGCATGGCCAGCGCGGGAACCGGGTACAAGCAATCGCTCGGCGCCGACGGACCGCCCGGGTCGTACCAGGACTTCGATCATGCCGACGTGTTCTTCGTGATCGGCGCCAACATGGCCGACTGCCACCCGATCCTGCACCTGCGGATGATGGATCGGGTCAAGGCCGGTGCCAAGCTGATCGTGGTGGATCCGCGCCGCACCGCCACTGCGGAAAAGGCCGATCTGTTCCTCCAGATCGCGCCCGGTACCGATCTCGCGCTCCTCAACGGCCTGCTCCACCTGATCGTCGCGAACGGGCACACCGATCCGGGATTCATCGCCGCGCACACCGAGGGGTGGGACGCGATGGGCGAGTTCCTCGAGGAGTACACCCCGGAGCACGTCGCCGAGATCACCGGCCTCGCGCCGGAGGATCTGCGCACGGCCGCCCAGTGGATCGGTGCCGCCGACAACTTCATGACCTGCTGGACGATGGGGCTCAACCAGAGCACGCACGGCACCTGGAACACCAACGCGATCTGCAACCTGCACCTGGCCACCGGCGCGATATGCCGTACCGGCAGCGGGCCGTTCTCCCTCACCGGCCAGCCCAACGCGATGGGCGGCCGCGAGATGGGGTACATGGGCCCGGGGCTCCCCGGGCAGCGCGCGGTCCTGTCCGATGCGGATCGCACGTTCGTCGAGGACGTGTGGGAGTTGCCGGCCGGCTCGATCCGCACGGACGTCGGCACCGGCACGGTGGACATGTTCGAGCGCATGGTGGCGGGTGACATCAAGGCCTGCTGGATCATCTGCACCAATCCGGTTGCCTCCGTGGCGAATCGCCGCACGGTGATCGAGGGGCTCGAGGCAGCGGAGGTGGTGGTCGCGCAGGACGCCTTCCTCGACACCGAGACGAATGCCTACGCGGACATCCTGCTGCCGGGTTCCATGTGGGGCGAATCCGACGCGGTCATGGTCAACTCCGAGCGCAATCTGACTCTCGCGCAGCAGGCGGTGGACCCCGTCGGTGAGGCGCTGCCGGACTGGGAGATCATCGCGCGGGTGGCGTCGGAGATGGGATTCGCGCACGCGTTCACCTATTCGGGCCCGGAGGAGATCTTCGAGGAGATCAAGCGTTTCTGGAATCCGAACACGGGGTACGACCTGCGCGGCGTCACCTACGACCGGCTGCGGCGCACGCCCGTGCAGTGGCCGAGCCCACCCGGCGACTCGCCCGACCGCAACCCGCTGCGGTACGTCAACGACGGTGTGAGCCAACACCTGCGGACAGATCCGGACGGTACGGCACCCGCACTGTCCTTCGCCACGGCGAGCGGCAAGGCCGCCTTCTTCCCGCGCCCGCACATGCCCGCTGCCGAGCTACCCGACGAGGACTATCCCTTCGTCCTCAACACCGGCCGGTTGCAGCATCAGTGGCACACGATGACCAAGACGGGGAAGGTGGCCAAGCTCAACAAGCTCAACCCCGGTCCCTTCGTCGAGTTGCACCCGGATGACGCAGCAGCCCTGGATATCTCGGACGGTGACCAGGTGGAGGTGGCGTCGCGACGAGGCCGAGCGGTGCTGCCCGCGGTGGTGACCGACCGGGTCCGTCCGGGGGGTTGCTTCGCCCCGTTCCACTGGAACGACAGCTTCGGCGAGTACCTGTCGATCAACGCGGTGACCAACGATGCGGTGGATCCGCAGTCGTTCCAGCCGGAGTTCAAGGCGTGTGCCGTCTCGCTCACCCGGGTGAGCGCTGCCCCGGAGCCCGCGGCGGTGCCGACTCCGCAGACCGGGGATTCCCCGCTCGCGCGGGTTCGCTCGGTGCTCGGTCTCGGTGACGGCGGCACCCCGCAATTCGACGATCACGAGCGCGCATACCTCGCGGGACTCCTCGCCGGCATCGAGAACAGCTCGGGTGGTTCCGGCCCGGGTGTTCCGGTGCTGCCGCGAAGCGCGCCGGTCTCCGGTTCCAAGCGGATGTGGCTCGAGGGGCTGCTCGCGGGCATGTTCGCCCGCGAGGAGCAGGGGGCGGGTCCCGCTCCGGCCACGGCGCCCGGGACCGGCTCCGACGACGAGGCCCGCGAACGGATCGTCGTGGCCTGGGCGTCGCAGACCGGAAATGCCGAGGAGTTCGCCGGTGAGGTGGCTGCCGCGCTGACCGCCGCCGGACACCGGACAGAGCTGGTGGACATGGACGACTGCGACGTGGCCGGGTTGGTCGGCGTCTCCACGCTGTTGGTCGTGACGAGCACCTTCGGTGACGGCGACGCCCCGGACAACGGGGCGCGGTTCTGGGAGCAGATCAGCGCTGACTCGGCACCTCGTTTGTCCGGCACGCGATACGCGGTGCTGGCCTTCGGCGATTCGAGTTACGGCGACTTCTGCGGGTTCGGACGCCGGATCGACGCCCGCCTGGAACAACTTTCGGCTACCCGCCTGATCGACCGGGTGGACTGCGAGCCCGACTACGAGGAATCGGCACGCCTCTGGCTGGATCGGGTCCAGGGGCTCGTCGCAGACGCGGAGGGCGCAGCACCCGGCGCGTCCGGCGGCCCGACCTCGGTCGCGGCGTCCCCCGCAGCGCCGTCGCCCACGGCCCGGGACAGCGCTGCTGCCTACACGAGAAAGTCCCCGCTGATCACCCGGCTGGTCCGGAACACGCGGCTCAGTGCCGAGGAATCGGCGAAGGACGTACGCCAGTTCGGCTTCGAGATCGAGGATCCGGCCTTCCGGTACGAGGCGGGCGACGCGCTGGGGGTGTGGCCGTCCCACAGCGACGACACGGTCGAGGAGTGGATGAAGATCACCCACGTCGATCCCGACGCCCTGGTCGCGGTGGACGATTCGGCGGAGATGCCGCTGCGGGAGGCGCTCCGCACCCGCTGGGAGATCACGAAGGTCACTCCCGACCTGCTGCGCTTCGTGCAGGAACGCACGCAGAACGCCGAGTTGGCCCGGCTGCTCCGGCCACAGAACAAGATCGCTCTCGAGCAGTGGCTGTGGGGTCGCCAGGCGGTGGACGTCCTGGGCGAGTTCGACGTCGAGGCAGAGTGGGACGAATGGGCGAGTGTCCTGAAAAAGCTTCAGCCGCGGTTGTATTCGATCTCCTCCAGCCCCAAGGTCGATCCCGGTGAGGTCCAGTTGACGGTGTCCGCCGTGCGCTACCATCACGAGGGGCACCGCAGGCACGGAGTGTGCTCGACCTTCCTCGCCGATCACTGCCACGACGCGCAGGTGCCGATCTTCCTGCAGAAGTCCGCGCACTTCCGTCCCCCGTCGGCGTCGGACACCCCGATGATCATGGTGGGGCCGGGTACCGGGATCGCCCCGTTCCGCGGATTCCTGCAGGAACGAAGGGCATTGGGCCACCGGGGCCGTAACTGGCTGTTCTTCGGTGAGCAGCATGCCGCGACGGACTTCTACTATCGGGACGAGATGGAGTCGATGAACGCGGACGGGTTCCTCACCCGATTCGACACCGCGTTCTCCCGGGATCAGCGGCAGAAGATCTACGTGCAGGACAGAATCCGCGAACACGGTGCGCGCGTGTGGGGTTGGCTGCAGGACGGCGCGCATCTGTACGTGTGCGGGGATGCGAGCCGGATGGCCAAGGACGTCCACGACACCCTCGAGGCGGTGGTGCGCACGCACGGCCGGATGGACGAGGACGACGCCCGCCAGTACCTGAAGCAGATGGCCGCCGACAAGCGGTACGTGCGCGACGTCTACTGACGCCCGTCCAGGGATCGCTCGGCCGTGCCTCGCTCGGTCGATCAGACGGGAGATGACCGATTCACGGGTGGCGCCTCACGCGGGGCGCCGCGCACAGCGGGCTCCTTCGCGCATGTAACCCGATCTCGATACCTCTGGACACGTCGTCGACCGACCTTTAGGCTTTGCGGCAAGAATCTTTGTGCTAAACAAAGGAGTCTCCATGCCCGATCCCGGATCGACGAGGTACCTCGATACCCCGTTTCGCCGCACACGTATCGGTGCGGGATCGGCGCTGACCGTACTGCTACTCGCCATCGGTGCTTGTTCTGCCGAAACGGCTCCGCCGGAAGTGGATACGCGAGAATCGACCGTCCCTGGAAAACTTGTCGACACGGCTGACGCCGAATCGTCGACCGGCACCTCGGGGAGAATCGCGTTCACGTACACGTCCACCGCGTTTTCCGGTGAGCCGGTCGAAGTCGAAGGGCTCGTCGACCTCCCCGATGGCACTCCTCCCGAGACCGGATTTCCGGTGATCGGGTGGGCCAACGGCAGCACCGGGTGGGCACCGGACTGTTCGCCGTTCGACCAACCGAGCCCGTTCGTCGACTCCCTTCTGGCGGAGTGGACAGAACGCGGATACGCCGTGGTTCGCACGAACTATCAAGGCTGGGACGATGGACGACCCCTACTGCACGGCAGAGCCAATGCGGAAGCGTTGATCGACGCGATCACCGCGGCACACGAGGCCACGGGTGAGCTCACGACCGACTGGATCGCCCTGGGCCACAGCGAGGGCGGAGCCGCGGTCATGTGGGCCGCAGACCTCGCAGCCTCGTCCGATTCGCCCTTTCCACTGAAGGGAGCAGTCGCGTACGCCCCCACCGGGCCCGGCGTCGGCGACTTCCTCGAGAGGACACTCGCGGGCGAGCCGGTCCCTCAGGGCGCACAGCCGCTCATCTCGATCACCGCTCTCGGCGCTCACGTCGTGGACGACACCATCGATCTCGATCGGCTGATCACGGATGCCATGCGCCCACAACTCGACCGAGCCACCATCTCGTGCCTGCCGGACCTCGCGGAACTCCCTCAGATCCAGGCCGGCAACTACCTCCACCCCGGCACCGATGCCGACAAACTGCTGTCCTATGCCCGCGAACAAGACCCGTCTCGGGCGACCGTGCAGGTGCCGGTGGCCATCTTCCAGGGAGGCGAGGATCAGACGACGGTGACACCGGCGACCACCGAAGCGATGATCCGAGAACTATGTGCCCGCAGTGATCTCCCCATCGAGTATCACTACTACCCGGACGCCGATCATCGATCCGTGGCCACGCTCGCTCAGGAGTCCGCTACCCCCTTCGACTTCGCTCGCACAGCCGTCGCCGGAACCACACCTTCGACCGTGTGCGGATCGGCGACGCCGACCGGCGGCTGAGCAGTCTGTGCCCTGTCGAGGACCATGCCGATCAGTTCGGCCGCCGCAGCCTGGTCCATCGACCTACTTGTTAGTCGTGCATGCGGCTGAATATCGCGTATTCTTCCGCATATGAGAAATCATGCTGCAACTCGGGGAACCCGCCGCGCATGACGAGTATCCGGATACGACAAGCCGCGGAACTCCTCGGCGTCAGCGACGACACCGTACGTCGGTGGATCGACGGCGGTTCACTGACGGCGCAGAAGGATCAGGCCGGCCGGATGACCATCGACGGCGCCGTGCTCGCGGAATTCGCACGCACGCACTCCGGGAAACCGTCCGCCAATCCCCTGTCCTCCGAGAGCTCGGCCCGGAACCGGTTCACCGGCATCGTCACGGCGGTCACGACCGACGCGGTGATGGCGCAGGTCGAAATGCAGTGTGGTCCGTTCCGGGTCGTCTCGCTGATGAGCAGCGAGGCGGTGCGGGATCTCGGTCTCGAGCCCGGGCGGATCGCTGTCGCGGTGGTCAAGTCGACCACCGTCATCGTCGAGACACCCGGCACCGACACGTGACCGGGCGTCGCTACAGGGAGTGAGTGGCCGATGAGGTCGAATATCGAGCGCAGCGTCGTCCGGCGCACAGGTGCCCGGCGGGTGGGAGGTGTTCTCGCTGCCGCCGTGATGGCGGTGGCGGTATCGGCCGCGTGTGCATCGGACGATTCCGGCGAGTCGGCGGCGACGACGGAATCCGCTGCGGGCGAGAGTATCACCGTGTTCGCCGCGGCCTCGTTGAAGAACACGTTCACCGAGATCGGGGAACTGTACGAGGCGGAGAACCCCGGATCCAGTGTGGAGTTCAACTTCGCCGGGTCCTCCGATCTGGTGGCGCAGCTCCAGCAGGGTGCCTCCGCCGACGTGTTCGCCTCGGCCGACACGGCGAACATGACGAAGGCGACCGACTCGGGACTCGTCGACGGTGAGCCGGTGGACTTCGCATCCAACACACTCACCATCGTTGTCGCGCCGGGCAATCCGAAGGGCATCACCGCGCTCGCCGATCTGACCGCCGACGGCACCCTGTTGGTGACCTGCGCCCAGCAGGTGCCGTGCGGGGCCGCGACGACCAAGGTCGAGGAGGCTGCCGGGGTCGACCTGACGCCCGTCAGTGAGGAATCCTCCGTCACCGACGTGCTGAACAAGGTGACGAGTGGACAGGCGGACGCCGGTCTGGTGTACGTCACGGACGCGGCTTCCGCCGGTGACCAGGTCACCGAGGTGCCGTTCGTGGAATCGGACGGAGTGGTCAACGTGTACCCGATCGCGGTGCTGTCGGACTCCGGCTCGTCCGCCTCCGCGCAGGCATTCGCCGACCTGGTGACCGGAGCGCAGGGCCGTGCCGTTCTCGAGGAAGCAGGATTCGCCCAGCCGTGATCTCCCGCCGAGCGCCTGCCGTCCCGTCCGGGCTGCCTGCCTGGATCTTCGTGCCGGCGGCGCTCGGCGGCCTCTTCGTGATACTCCCGCTGGTGGCGATGCTCGCCAGTGTCGACTGGTCGCGGTTCGGTGAACTCGTCACGTCCGAGTCCTCGGTGGCGGCACTGCAACTCAGTCTGAAGACGGCGTCGGCGAGCACCGTGATCTGCATCCTCCTGGGAGTGCCCATGGCTGCCGTGCTGGCGCGTAGCGCGTTTCCCGGCTTGCAGATCCTGCGTTCGCTGGTCCTGCTCCCCCTGGTCCTGCCGCCGGTGGTCGGTGGCATCGCCCTGCTCTACACCTTCGGTCGGCGCGGGCTCATCGGGCAGCATCTCGAGGTGGCCGGCATCAGCATCGCCTTCACCACCGCAGCCGTCGTTCTCGCCCAGACGTTCGTCTCGCTGCCGTTCCTCGTCGTCAGCCTGGAAGGTGCACTCCGCACGGCCGGCCGGAGGTACGAGGATGTCGCCGCGACCCTCGGTGCCCGCCCCACCACGGTGTTCCGTCGAGTGACCCTCCCCCTGGTTCTCCCCGGACTCGCCTCGGGTGCGGTGCTGTCGTTCGCGCGGGCACTGGGCGAGTTCGGTGCCACCCTGACGTTCGCGGGCAGTCTGCAAGGGGTGACCCGGACCCTGCCGCTCGAGATCTACCTCCAGCGGGAGACCGATGCGGATGCCGCGGTGGCGCTGTCCCTGGTGTTGGTGGTGGTCGCGGTCGTCGTGGTGATCGCGTCCCGCGCTTTCACGCGGTGGTCGACATGGTGACCGCCTCGTCCCTGACCGTGCGAGCGGCGGTGCCGGCCCGTGGATTCGACGTCGATCTCGAGGTGGGACCCGGTGAGGTGGTCGCGGTTCTGGGGCCCAACGGGGCCGGTAAGTCGACCCTGCTGTCGGTGCTGTCCGGCCTGCTCCGGCCGGACAGCGGCCGTATCGTGTTGGACGGCCGCACGCTCACGGACACGGATGCGGGAGTGAGTGTGCCCGCGCATCGCCGGTCGGTGGCGATGCTCGCTCAGCAGCCACTGCTGTTCCCGCACCTGGCGGCCGCCGCCAACGTCGCCTTCGCGCCGCGAGCAGCGGGCCTCGGGCGCCGTGCCTCCCGGGAGGCGGCCCACACGTGGCTCGAGGCCGTGGACGCACTGGACCTCGCTCGCAGGCGCCCCCATCAGCTGTCCGGTGGCCAGGCACAGCGGGTGGCGGTCGCGCGCGCACTGGCCGCGGATCCGAGGGTGCTCCTGTTGGACGAGCCCCTCGCGGCCCTCGACGTCTCCGCGGCCCCGGCTGTCCGCGCGCTGCTGCGGGACGTGCTCCGGTCCGGCGAGCGGATCGCGTTCGTCGTCACCCACGATGTACTGGACGCCTTGGCGCTGGCGGACCGCGCGGTGGTGATCGAGGCCGGGCACATCGCCGAGGCGGGGACGGTCCGCGACGTATTGAGCCGCCCGCGCAGCGACTTCGCGGCACGGATCGCCGGGCTGAATCTGTTGGCGGGAGAGGTGGTGCGCGGAGGTGCGGGCCGGGGCGAGGGATTGACGAGTGCCGACGGGGTTTTCGTGCACGGTGTGGTGGACGCGCACTGCGGGGCGGGGGATCCCGGGGTCGCCGTGTTCGCTCCGCACGCGGTCGCCGTCTACACGTCGGCTCCGGAAGGCAGCCCGCGCAACGTCTTCGAGGTGACCGTCCGTGAACTCGAGGCCAGGGGCTCCGTCGTTCTGGTGACCGGTGCGGTCGGCGCGACCACGGTGGCGGCCGAGATCACCGCGGGTTCGGCGGCGGACCTCGACCTCGTTCCGGGCGCGCGGGTGCACTTCGTGGTCAAGGCCACGGAGGTGGCGGTGCACGCGAGAAAATGACGCGCCCCGGTTCGATCCGTTCGAATTCGCTGCGTCAGCGCACCGGATCGAACGGGTTGAATGCGAAGACCGGTCGCAGGCCGGCCAACGGGCCTTCGGCGGGGGTCACCCGCCACACGCCGTGCGGACCGTCCGGCCCGTGCTGGACGCAGTGGAAGACCTCGCCCCGGAACACATGGCACCAGATCGGCGCGGCCGTGCCGTGGGGGCTGAGAATCAACGGGTACGCCGAGCGTTCGGCGAAGGCACCCGGGTCCCAGGGTGCAACGAATCGTTCCGTCACGTCGAACGGCCCGGTCGAATCGGGTTGCGCTGCGGCTGTCGGTGTGGCGCCGAAGACGCCACCGAGGAGGAGTGCGGCGGTGGCCAGCGCTCGTTTCGTCATCATGGTCCTTGATTCCTTCCGCCGTCACCCCGCGCCGGTACGTAAGTAATGTCGGCCGTGCAGGTGGTGTCGTTACCGACCTCGAGCCCCCGCGGGCACGACACAGCCCCGAGAACTCCCCGGGCCGCCGGAGCCCGCGGTCATGGCTCGACGTGTGCGGGAAGGGTGCAGGTGCCCGGCTATGCCGGAATGCTCATGGTCCTCACCCGATCTCGGCGTGCATGAGATAGACGTTGTACGTGTCCCAGTGCGAGAGCGTGAAGTACAGGTCGTCGGGAGTGGACCAGGGGTGCAGGAATCCGCCGTACGACGAGGGGTAGTCGTAGGTCTCGACCAGACGGGCACGTTCGGACCAGGCGCCCTGCGGCGTGGTCGCCTCCCGGAGCACGATCGCACCGGCACCGAGATCCAGATAGGCCATCTGCCACACGTCGCGTTCGGCGTCGTAGCGCACGGAGAGCTCACTGGCGGTGCCGTCGACGACGGGGGTGGCCAGGTGCTCGACGACGGGGACCCAGTGCCCGGCCACCCAGTACTGGTACGCGGACGGGTTGAGCACGTCCGCGGTGGGTACGCGGGCGAGGCCCACCGAACCCATCCGGCCGTTCGGGGTGCCGAAGACGTACACGTGATCGCCCTGCGGGACCATCGCCGCGACCTGGAAGCGTCCCAGGCCGAAGATGTTGTGCCACTTGGCGTGCTGGTCCTTGGTCCAGGTTTGACCGTTGTCGTCGGAGTACGCGATACCGCCGTGGTTCGTGTACCACATGCCGGGCACGACGCTCCACCGCCGCACCGACATGTAGCTCATGTACTGACGGTCACCGATCGCGAACCCGGAGGTGGGAATCGTCGTCGTCTCGTAGTTGCGGACGTGCCGGGAGTCGAGGATCTCGGCGGCGTGGCAGCGGCTGCCCTGCACCATCGAGTCGATGGTCATGCCGTCGGAGAGGTCGGTGTCCGTGCTGTGCCCGAGGACGTTGCTGCGCCAATCCTCTCCGTTGGCGCCCGGCGGACGCCAGTCCAGGCCGAACGTGTCACCGAAGGCGACGGCCACCTCGCCCGGCGCGCTCTCCCAGATGATGCCCAGATCGGTTCCGGAGACCTGCCACCGCTTGTCGGTGCGGTTCTCCGAGCCGGGGCCGGTCAACTGCGAGACGAGCCGGACGTCACGGACGTCGGGAGTGGGCGGTGCCGCGACCGTCCCGGCAGGCTCGATCGGCGGGAGGAGGAACGGTGGTGCCGGCTGCGGCTCGGGCGCGGGGTTGTCGCTGGGGACGGGGATCGGGATGGTCTCCGGCTGGGGCACGATCTCGATCCGCGGGAGGCCGAGGTCGGCGGAACCGGACGATCCCGAGGATCCGTGGGAACCGGACGATCCCGTGTCCCCGGCCTCGTCGGGTTCCTCGCTGCGATCGGTGAGATCCGGGCAGGGGTTCGCACAGGGATCGTCGGGGAGCTGTTGCTCGACCCGGGTGAGATCGGGAGCGGGACCGGGCTCCGGCACGGGGACGAATTCCGGATAGGGCAGCGGGATCTGGATCGCGTCCGGCAACGGAGGCAGCGGCAGGCCGGGAACCGGATCCGGAGCGGGCGGCCGTGCCGGGTTCAGCCCGGTTTCACCGCACGAGTTGACCGGGAGCCATCCGGTGGGCGCGGCCTGCGCCGTCGACATTCCCACGGCCACGGGAAGGGCAGTGGCGACCAGGGTGGCGGCGACGGCCAGGCAGAGCGGCGGCCGATCCAGCGGTGGTCGAACTCGGAATGTCACGCGCGTCTCCTCGGGGGTTCTTGGCATCGAAGCTAACACCGGCCCGGACGTTCCGGGCGAAAGGGACCCTTCCGGCGATTCCGGAATCGGGCGGAACCGTCTGCCGCCCCGGTGCGTCCAATGCCTGTATGGACCCTTTGGAACCCGTCGAGTACTCGTTCGGAACCGGTCACGGCGAGCCCACCAGCTGGTCGTCCGTACCGGACCTGATCGTCGGTGGCGGTTCGGTACCGAACGCGGTGCGGCTGGACTTCGACGGCGACGGGCTCCTCGACGACGCGATGTGGGATTCGGACGGCGACGGCATCGCGGATCACTCGATCCTCGACGTCGATCTGGAGGAGTCGGGTTGGGACGAACTCGGTCTCGACGCCGCGGGCGAGCAGGCTCGGTACTTCACCGATCCGTCCGGTGCCGGAACGTGGAATCTGGAGGTCCAGGGCCCGGAGCGGGCCGCACCGGAGTCCACCGAGCAGGGCCTCGACGAGCAGCGGTCGGACGAGGCGGCGCCCGGCGTGCCCGTCCCCGCACCGGCCGCCGCACACGAGCCCCGACTGCCCGAAACCCGGACGGTGGGGGTTACCGGGATGGCGGAGCCCGCGTCCGTGCCGACGACGGCGGACGTCCATCTGGCGCGCGGCCGAGAGTTCGGGGTGGACGAGCCGGAGGACCGCGGCCCGGTCACCGTCGGGAGTTGAGCGCCACCGCCACCAGGCCCGCCGCGTAGCAGCCGGCACCGGCCAGGACCAGTCCGGGACTGTGGCCGTCGGGTGCGATCACCGTGGCTGCCGCGGCGATCGACGCGAGGAACGCCAGGTTGAACACGGTGTCCTGCAACGCGAACACCTGTCCGCGCCGGGCGTCGTCGATCTCGATCTGCATGGAAGCGTCACCGCTCAGCTTGATGCACTGGCCCGCGAATCCGAGGAAGAGGGCGCTCACCAGCAGCAACCCCTGATCGAGTATCGGGACGAGGGTGGCCTGGACGGTCAGGGTGAGAACGAGACCCGAGACGACCGTCCGGGGACGCCCGATCCGTGGGACGAGGAAGGGGGTCGTCGCCGCGGCGGCGAGCATCCCCGTCGCGGTGGCGGCCACGGCGAGGCCGAATCCCGCGAAGCCGGCCGGGAGCATGCTGTCCGGATCGTCCACCCGCAGTACCAGGATCATGACGAGGGTGTTGATGCCGAAGACGACACGGTGTGCGCCGATACCGATCATCGCGGTGGTGACGCCGCGCGATTCCCAGACCGCCGTCGCGCCGGTCTTCAGTCCGGCGGCGACGGCGCGCACTGCGCTGCGGCGAACCTTCTCCCCGATGTCCGGGCCGAGTTGGCGGCGGGGGAAGCTGCCCGCCGCGAGTGCGCCCAGAACCGATCCGGCGGCGGCGAAGGCGACCGCGAACCCGGATCCCCTGTCGCCCGCCCCGACGATGCCGATCACGGTCACGGCGGCACCGGCGCCCAGAGCCGCGACCGCGGTGCCGGCCGTGACGAGCACGGAATTGGTGGGTACGAGCCAGGATTGACGGACCACCCGGGGCAGTGAGGCCGATACGCCGGCGAGAACGAACCGACTGACACCGACGGCGGCGAGCGCGAGCACGAACAGGGGCGTCTCCCCGGCCCCGGCGAACAGCAGTGCCGCCGTGGCCAGGATCAGCACCCCGCGCAGGACGTTCGCCCACAGCAGGACGAAGCGGCGGTCCCAGCGGTCGAGGAGCGCCCCGGCGAACGGTCCGACCACCGAGTACGGGAGCAGGAGTACGGCGAAGCCCGCGGCGATGGCAGTGGGGTCGGTGTGCCGTTCCGGGTTGAACAGGATGGCGCCGCCGAGCGCCGCCTGGAACATCCCGTCCCCGAACTGACTGGCGAAGCGGACCAGGGTGAGTCGGCCGAGGCCGGGCGAGTGACGCAGCGTGTGAAGGGCATTGCGGACGGCTTGCCGTCGGCGCCCGCGCTGCGTCTCCATTCGGACGAGCCTATCGGCAGCCCGGTCGGCCGCCGGAGCCCGTCTCGACGCGATCGTCAGGCGGCCGTGGCGGCGCGTTCGCGCCACCAGGCGACGGTCTCGGCGATCGCGTCGGCGAACGCCGTCGGAGTCAGACCGAGGCGCTGCTCGCTCGCCGCCGAATCGAGCACGAACGGGTCCTCGAACTGGTAGAGCATCTCGGCGAGCTCGCGGGTGTCCCGATGGACGCTCCCGACGCCGCGCAGCATCCAGGACGGAAGGACGCCCGCCTTCGGGGCCGGGACTCCTGCGGCCTCGGCGACGGCCTGCACCATCTCCCGCTGTGTGCGCGGCGCGGAGGTGGGCGCGTGCAGGACGCTGTTCCACAGCGCCGGGTCCTGTGCGGCGGCGATCATCGCGGCGGCCAGATCCGGGACGTACGTGAAGGAGTGGGGGACGTCGAGTGCGCCCATGACCCGGACGGTCTTGCCGGCCAGGACGAGCGGGAACAGCCGCTCCCCCGCGTGGGCGGTGCGGACGTGGGGTCCGAAGAAGTCGGAGGCGACGACGCTCACCGTCGGCGTCGGCGAGGCCGCCCTGCCCGCGAGGAGCGCGGTGCGTACCCCGCCCTTTCCGGCCGTGACCGTGCGGGGAGTGTCCTCGGTCATCGGCTGCGTGCTCGCGTCGTAGGAGTAGAGGCTCTCCGGGAACACGACCACCGCGCCGCGACGTCCCGCTGCACCCAGCACGACCTCCTCGGCAGCGGGCAGTTCCCGCTCCCACGTGTCGGCGCGATAGGCCGAGCCGTGGATGCAGTGGTAGATCGCTCCCCCCGGCTCGAGCCCGTCCAGGGCCGTGTCCAGTGCGCCGGGGTCGGACACGTCGACGGCGCGACGCTCGACGAGGGGGTGCTCGGGGCCGGATCCCGAGCGGGTGAGGATCCGCACCCGGCGTCCCTGCTCGGCCAGTCGAGTGGCGACGGTCGTGCCGACCGGGCCGGCTCCGGTGACGATGTCCATGCTGGTCATGGCGGTGCTCCTTCGAGTGGGGGGTGTGTCGATCGCAGTGCGAGAGCACTGCTCTCGTTTTCCACGATGCCGGTCTCCGGGGCCGCTGTCAAGAGCAGTGCTCTCATTTGTTGACAGTGCTCTCCGTGAGCGTCAGGCTGGGGGCATGACACGGACACCGCGGGAACGTGCTCGCGAGCAGACCCTGCGGGACATCACCCGTATCGGCCGCGAGCATCTCGCGACGGTCGGGGCGGCAGCACTGTCGTTGCGCGCCGTGGCTCGTGATCTGGGGGTCGTCTCGTCCGCGGTGTACCGATACGTCGCCGGTCGGGACGAGCTGCTGACGTTGCTCGTCGTCGACGGCTACACGGAACTGGGTGACACCGTCGACGCGGCCGTCGCCGAGCACACCGATCCGCGGGAGCAGTTCCTCGCACTCGGCCGTGCCGTCCGGTCCTGGGCCCTGCGGGAGCCGGCCCGGTACGGGCTGTTGTTCGGCAGCCCCGTACCCGGGTATCACGCGCCGGGCGAACAGACGACGGACCCGGGTACCCGCGTCGTGGTGACCGTGCTCCGGATCCTCGAGCGGGCGCACCGAGTGGGGGCCCTCACCGCCACCGACCCGTCCGAGATGGATCCGGCACTGTCCGCGGACATGCGAGAGGTGCGCGGCGAGTGGGGTTTCGAGATTCCCGACGCCGTCCTCGCCCGCGGTGCCCTGGTGTGGCCCGCGCTGTTCGGCGTCGTGAACTTCGAGGTGTTCGGGCAGTACGGCGCCGACAGCTTCCCCCATCGGGACGAGTTGTTCGAGCATCACCTCGGCGTTCTCGCGGACGTCGCCGGATTCGTCCGGACCTGAGTGTGGGGGTTCGGCCACTCGAGTCACCTCGGTCCGCGCGCGGTGCCATGATGACTACGTGACGCACGCAGAAGACCCCGAGGACAGAACTGCATCGGCGGACCCGGTCGTGCGTCCGGGCAGTCTGCTGGTGGCGTCCACCGACCTGCTCGATGCGACCTTCCGGCGCACCGTCGTCTACATGATCGAGCACAACGACGGCGGCAGCCTGGGCGTGGTCCTCAACCGACCCAGCGACACCCCCGTGCACAACGTCCTGCCGGGCTGGGCACCGCTCGCCGCGCGGCCGGCGACGCTGCACATCGGCGGGCCGGTGAAGAACGACGCGGCGCTGTGCCTGGCGACCTTGCGCACCGGGGCGGACACCACCGGCGTCCGGGGATTGCGGCGGGTGCACGGCCGGGTGGTGATGGTCGATCTGGATTCGGACCCGGACGAGATCGCCCCGCTCGTGTCCGGTCTCCGGATCTTCGCCGGATACTCGGGATGGACGCTCGGCCAATTGGACGGCGAGTTGCAACGGGACGACTGGATCGTCATCTCCGCGCTGGCGGAGGACGTCGTGAGCCCACCGATGACGGACATGTGGGCTGCGGTGCTGCGTCGGCAGCCGCTGCCGCTGGCACTGCTCGCCACCCACCCGATCGACGTCCAGCGCAACTGACCCGGCCCGGGGACGGATCGATCGCGTCGATATCCCAACACGCCCGCCCGCCTCGCGGGACCTGTCTCACCCCGGTGGTATCAACGAGGAACAGGCTCACCGGAGGTGTGCCGACGATGCTCGACGGAGGTGAATGGACGTGAGTGCGATCAGGGCGCGAATCTGCCTGGAATGTACCGCCGACCTGGACCACTGCCACGGCACGTTGATCGAGCACCGCGACGCGCTGGCCGAGTGCACGGACCCGGAGTGCGTCTCACTGGCCGGGGAGCGGCATCCCCTCGTCGTCTCCTGCGCGGAGATCGACGGCTGCGCGTGCGAGTCGGAGTCCCGCATCGAGTTCCTCACCGCCTCCTGACCGCGCGGTCGAAGAACTCCCGGGTCACCGCGTCGGACGGGTGGAAGGACTCGATCGCAATCTCCGAGACGGTCACGTCGCGTGGGGTACCGAACACGGTGGTCGTACTGAACAGGGACAGCACGGTGTCACCCGCGAGCACCGTCAGCGGCACCAGCAGGGCCGACGTGTCGTGGGTGTCGTCCTCACCGCCCGGGTAGCCGACCAATTCCCCGAGGAGCGCCTCGGTCGCGGTGTCCCCGGTCGTCGCCACCTCTCTGCGCAGCCGGTCCAGCAGATGGGCCCGCCACTGGCCGAGGTTGAGGATGCGGGGTGCGAGCCCGTCGGGGTGCAGGCTCAGCCGCAGCACGTTCACGGGAGGCTCGAGCAGGTGCCCGGCCGCGCCCTCGGTGAGCAGAGCGACGGCGTCGTTGCCCGCGACCATGTCCCAGTGGTGGTCGACCACGACGGCGGGATACGGCAGGTGGGCCTCGAGAATGCGATCGATGGCGTCACTCACCGCTGCCATCGGAGTGTCCGCGAGACTGCGGTGCGGATAGGTGGGTGCGTGGCCGGCGGCGAGCAGCAGCGTGTTCCGTTCGCGCAGCGGCACATCGAGGTGTTCGGCCAACCGGAGGAGCATCTCCGGTGTCGGCCGGGACCGGCCGGTCTCGATGTAGCTCAGGTGCCTGGTCGAGACGCCGACCTCGGAGGCGAGCCGCAGTTGCGTCAACCGCCGGCGCTCGCGCCAGCCGCGTAGCAGGCGCCCGACGGGCGGGGAGGTCGTCTCCGTCATGAACGCCACGGTAGTTCAGGCGGGTGCGCCTGCCCATGACCTCGGAGGTCATCGACCGGATGACCCGGAGGGGACACGCTGGTCTCACCGCGGCACCTCGGCCGCACCGACGAAAGGACAGGGCAATGAGCAACACCGAGAGGAAAACGGACACACCCGAGGTGAGGGGCTACGCGATTGCCGTCCTCGAAGAGGTGCGTTTCGGACCCGAGATCACGGAGTACCTCGAGCGCATCGACGCGACACTGGCGCCGTACGGCGGACGGTTCCTCGTGCACGGTGCGGAGCCGGTTCCGCTGGAGGGCACGTGGGCCGGGACGCCGATCGTCGTCGAGTTCCCCTCCCCCGCGGCGGCGCGGGAGTGGTACGACTCGCCCGCGTATCGCGCCATCCTGCCGCTGCGCACCGAGAACTCCGACGGCAGAGTGATTCTGGTGGACGGAGTCACCGACGACCACCGGGCGACCGACATTCTGGTGTGAGCCAGTGCTTCCGCGGCGGGTGAGGGAAGCGCGCGGGCGGGACGCACGGATCCGCGCACAGTCCGGTCGAGGCGCGCACGCTGCAACGTTCGCAAATGGCTGCAGCCTGCGCGCGTTCCCGATTCGACTACAGGGAATGCGTGGCTATCTGTTGTCCTGTGGGACGTCATTCGGCACATAGCGATCCTGCCTCCTACCCTTTCGTCCCGGGGCGCGCCTACCCCAGCCCGCGGGTTGCGTCGAGTGTGTCGAACCCGGACGGCCACCGAGACAGCAGCTCAGGATCCGCGATCACGTCACCCCTGCGGATGTCGTTCACCAGATCGCGCCCGGTTACCGCGGCGGCGGCATGCACTCCGCTGAGCATGGACCCGACAGTTCCCGGCCCCCAAGTGGTGCTGGTGCCGACGACGAAGAGCCCGTCGATCGGAGTGTGCGTTCCCGGCCGTAGTGGGCCCGCCTGGTCCCACCGCAACGCCAGGCCGAACGGTGCCCCACCGGTGTTGCCGACGAACCGGGTCTGGGTGGCAGGGGTACCGAGCTCCGCGAGGCGCACCTTCGAGGACGACCCGGGGTAGGCCTGCTCCATCCGCTCGAGCATTCCGTCGAGCACGATTTTCTTGATCTCTCGGTACCTGCGGCCCTGGCGGTACTCGCCGGAGGCCACGTCGTAGCCCGCGAAGCCCCACAGGGAGGGGTCGGCGGGGGTGATCGTCTGCACCTCGATGGTCGAGTGTCCGTCGGGCGCGGCGGCGCGATGCCCGGGATCTCTCCGCGAGGAGGACTGGAGGAACATCGGCTGCTGGGCCGCCATCTCGTGTGCCCATCGGTACCCGTCGGATATGCCCTTTCCGGCGATGATCCTGCGAGAGAATCGGGTCAGCGACAGCAGTGATGCGGCGTTGTCCCAGTTCGGTATCGCGAAGTAGTTGCTGTTCGGCCCGCTGTGGACGTCGTACTCGACACCGAAGAAGCCGTTGATCAGTGGGTGGGACATGGTCCAGCGCTTGACCCGCTCGCGGTACAGGTATGGAAGGTGTTCCAGCCCGACCAGATCGGTGTAGGTCTTGATGATGTCGGCGTCGGACACTACCACCGGGGCTTCCAGCACCTCGCCGTCGGACAGTCGGACACCCGTCACCCGGCGGTTCTCGACGAGCACCCGTGCCACCTCGGCATTGGTGCGGATGGTTCCCCCGTGCGAGGTGATCACCTCGGCGAAGCCGGCGGCCAGAATCTGTCCCCCGCCGCGCGGATAGAACGAGCCGCCTCCGACGTAGTCCTGATAGAAGCCGGCCATGGCGGCGGTGGGAATGCTCAACGAACTCGAGGCGAGTGCACCGCATTGCACGGACAGGGCGAGTATCGATCGTGGCGAGAAGCCGCATGCTGCCAGCATTCCGGCGTAGGGCATCGCGAGAAACGGTGCTGCCCAACCTGCTGCGGTGATCCAGCGGGCCGCCACGGCCCCGGGCCGGTGCGGGCCGCGGCGATCGAGACTGTCGGAGAGCCGCCGCATGATCGCGTGGAAGCGGCGTGCAGCTCGCTGCTCCTCGGGGAAGGCGGCGAGAAGTTCGTCCAGGAACGCATCCCAGCCCACCGGCACGCGCAACTGGAAGTCCGGGCCGATGACCCTGTCGAAACCCTCCGCATCCATCGGTAGCCACTGGATTCGGTCGTCGAGCGCCAACCCGCGCATCATGGCCGTGACGATGCCGTCGGGCCCGACGTCACCGACGTAGTGCACGCCGCAATCGAACTCCCATGCACCCCGGCGCCGAAACACGTGGGACGAGCCGCCCAGCGCCGAGTAACGCTCGAGGAGCAGCACGCGTCGGCCGGACGCAGCGAGATAGGCGGCGGCGGACAACCCGCCCAGCCCGGACCCGACGACCAGTGCGTCCCACTTCGGATTTCCGACCACGGTCGCCTCCTGGAGTGTTTCGGGTGTGTCTGTCGCGACGGGCCAGTCGCACCGGGCATTCATATGTGCAACTACTAGTAACAGTAATATGGGTAGTCTTGCCCGTAGTGCTCGCTGGTGTCAAGGGTGGAGCTGCGAAGGTGCCGTGCAGACGGGCGACGGATCGGGCTGCCGTCGCACCCGCTGTGGACAACCGCAATGCGCACACCGGTAGCGACGAACTACAGCGCCCGCGGCAAGCGCCGCCCCGGCTAACGGGGGTCGGGGCTGCGGCCCTCGCGGTCGGCGTAGGCGTTGAGTGTCCCGGCCATCTCCTCGGCCCGCGGGCTGGTGACGGTGAGACGTTCACCCGACGCGGTGGTGATCACCACCGCCGGGCCGGTACGGGTGACGACGCCGTAGTTGCGTCGGCCCTTGATCTTGAAACCCCAGCCGCCGAAGTCGTCGAACGGCTTCACCTCGCGAACCTCGGCGCCGACCATCTCGCCGATGCCGTAGGCGAGCGAGACCATGCCCAGGTTCACCACCCGGACGCCGGCGGCGTCGACGATCACCCGGAAGCGCAGCAGCGCGGTGACCAGCAGGCCGAGCGGCACGAACACGGCGAACGGCCACCATCCGCCGGCGAGGGCGGCGACACCGGCGCCGGGAAGCACACCGACGAGCACGAGCACCGTCAGGGAGCCGGTGAGGCCGATCCCGACCTGGTCGTCCACGACGCCGGGGTCGGCGACGCGCGGCAGGTTCTTCGCCGGGGGTGCCGTCGCGCGGCTGCGGGTACGGAAGTCGCCCAGCAGCGTCGCGCCCAGCATGCCGATCACCGCGCCCACGAGGACACCGATTCCGATCGACGACAGCGGCGGTTCCAGGTCCGCGCCGGACGCCAGATCGAGATGCGCGTGCACGATCGCCACCTGTACCGCGGTCAGCAGGCCCACCACCGACAGTCCCAGGACGAGCATCACGCGGCGCATCAGCAGTAGTGCCTGCGCGAACGCGGCCACGACACAGCATCCGCCGCCGACCAGGACGATCAACAGCGCGAAGGTCCAGGCGTTCGTCATCGGCGGGCTGAAACCGTCCGGAGCCGTCGACGTCCAATGGGTGGCGAGTTCCGCGGGCAGCCGCGCTTCCCACGCGAGGGTGAGCAGCACCCCGGACGCGGCGCACGCGAGGGGGAGGAGCACGCCGAAGATCAGGCCCGCGGGATCGAACAGGCGCGCGCGGGAGGACGGGGACGCGGCGCCGGGGAGGGAATCGGTCATGGGGCGCCGGTCCCGGTCAGGACGGGGAGCAGGCGTCTCGCAGCGAGCAGGCGCCGCACGAGTTGCCGCAGGCGCCGGCGTCGGAGGTGGGCAGTGCGGCCGCTGCCTTGGCGCCCATCATTCCGCCCGCGCCTGCGGTGAGGGCCGCCGTGACGAGGGCGGCCACGACGAGGCCGGCACCGAGGGGGCCGCCGACGAGCAGGCCCCCGAGTCCACCGAGGGCCAGCAGGCCGGCCGTGGCCAGCAGGGTCGGGCCGGCAATGCGGTTGGCCAGGGCAAAGGTCTGGTCGTCGCGCAGGGTGGCGGGGGTACGCACGCCGGCCCAGCGGTTGCGCGGGAGCCGCTCGGTGAGTCCGGCGACGGCCACACCGGCAACGGCGAGGGCGAGGGTGAACAGCACCACGGACACGATCAGCACGAAACCAGGATACGGGTCCGGGGACGGGCGGATGAGTTCGGGTGCAGCGAGGCTCTACCCTGGTTAGCGGTATTTCCCGTCCTTGCCGAGCAGACAGCAGCCGAGTAGATAGCGACCACCGTGACCGAGCCCCACACGCCCAGCCCGTCCGACGCCACTCCGACGCACCGCTACACCGCGGACCTCGCGGGTCGGATCGAGGAGCGCTGGCAGGACCGGTGGAGCGAGAGCGGAACGTTCGCCGCCCCCAACCCGGTCGGTGACCTCGCCGGCGACGTGCCCGCGGACAAGCTGTTCGTCCAGGACATGTTCCCCTATCCGTCCGGTGCCGGGCTGCACGTCGGTCACCCGCTCGGATACATCGCCACCGACGTGTACGCGCGCTTCCACCGGATGCTCGGCCACAACGTGCTGCACACCCTCGGCTACGACGCGTTCGGTCTGCCCGCCGAGCAGTACGCGGTGCAGACGGGCACCCACCCGCGCACGACCACCGAGGCGAACATCGCCAACATGAAACGGCAGCTGCGCCGGCTCGGCCTCGGGCACGACGAGCGCCGGACGTTCGCGACCACCGACGTCGACTTCTACCACTGGACCCAGTGGATCTTCCTGCAGATCTACGGCGCCTGGTTCGATCCGGAGCAGAAGAAGGCCCGCCGCATCACCGAACTCGAGGCGGAGTTCGCGGCCGGTACCCGGCCGACCCCGGACGGGCGGAGCTGGGACGAGCTGTCCGAGCAGCAGCGACGCGACCTCGTAGACTCGTATCGTCTGGTGTACCAGTCGGATTCGCTGGTCAATTGGTGCCCTGGACTCGGTACGGTGCTGGCCAACGAGGAGGTCACCGCGGACGGCCGCAGCGACCGCGGCAACTTCCCGGTCTTCCGCAAGCATCTCAAGCAGTGGATGATGCGGATCACCGCCTACTCCGATCGCCTCGTCGACGACCTCGAATACCTGGACTGGCCGGAGAAGGTCAAGACCATGCAGCGCAACTGGATCGGGCGCTCGTACGGCGCTCAGGTCCGGTTCGCCGCCCCGGGGGGCAACGACATCGAGGTGTTCACCACGCGGCCGGACACGCTCTTCGGCGCCACCTACGTGACCCTGGCTCCGGAACACGAACTCGTCGATCGGCTCGTCGCCGACTCCTGGCCGGACGGGGTGGACGACCGGTGGACCGCCGGCGCCGCCACTCCCCGTGAGGCGGTGTCCGCCTACCGCCGGGCGATCGCTGCGAAGTCGGATCTGGAGCGTCAGGAGAACAAGGAGAAGACCGGCGTCTTCCTCGGCGTCCACGCGGTGAATCCAGTGAACGGGCAGCAGGTTCCGGTGTTCATCGCGGACTACGTGCTCACCGGGTACGGGACCGGCGCGATCATGGCGGTGCCCGGTCACGATCAACGCGACTGGGAGTTCGCGCACGCGTTCGGGTTGGACATCCGCGAGGTCATCTCCGGTGGTGACCTCGCCGAAGGCGCCTACACCGGCGACGGCCTCCTGGTGAACTCCGGCTTCCTCGACGGCGAGGACGTCGCGTCCGCCAAGAAGGCGATCATCGCCCGGCTCGAGGCGGACGGTACCGGCGAGGGCACCATCCAGTACAAGCTCCGGGACTGGCTGTTCGCCCGCCAGCGCTACTGGGGCGAGCCGTTCCCCATCGTCTACGACGCCGCCGGAAACGCGCACGCGCTTCCGGAAGACGTTCTCCCGGTGGAGCTTCCCGAGGTAGAGGACTACGCGCCGGTGTCGTTCGACCCGGACGACGCCGATTCCGAGCCGTCCCCGCCGCTGGCCAAGGCCACCGACTGGGTGGATCTCGAGCTCGATCTCGGCGACGGCCTGCAGCACTACACCCGCGACACCAACGTGATGCCGCAGTGGGCGGGCAGCTCCTGGTACCAGCTGCGCTACATCGACCCCACCAACCGGGACGCGTTCTGCGACATCGAGAACGAGCGCTACTGGACCGGGCCCAGGCCCTCGATCCACGGCCCGAACGATCCCGGCGGCGTGGATCTCTACGTCGGTGGTGTCGAGCACGCGGTACTGCACCTGCTGTACTCGCGGTTCTGGCACAAGGTGCTGTTCGATCTGGGGTACGTGACCTCGAGTGAGCCCTACCGTCGCCTCTACAATCAGGGGTACATCCAGGCCTACGCGTATGTCGACGAGCGTGGGGTGTACGTCCCTGCCGACAAGGTGGAGGAGCGCGACGGCGCGTTCTTCCACGAGGGGAAGGAGGTCCGACGCGAGTACGGCAAGATGGGCAAGAGCCTGAAGAATGCCGTTGCGCCGGACGAGATCTGTGACGACTACGGCGCCGACACCCTGCGGGTGTACGAGATGTCGATGGGTCCGCTGGACACGTCCCGTCCGTGGGCGACGAAGGACGTCGTCGGCGCCCAGCGTTTCCTGCAGCGCCTGTGGCGGCTCGTCGTCGAGGAGGAGACCGGGGCCCTGCGGGTCACGAGGGACGAGTTGTCCGAGGATACGTTGCGTGCGCTGAACAAGGCCGTGGCCGGGGTCCGTGACGACTACGTCGGCCTGCGCGACAACACTGCCGTCGCAAAGCTGATCGAGTACACGAACTACCTCACCAAGACGTACCCGGACGGTGCTCCGCGCGCCGCCGTCGAGCCGCTGGTGCTCATGGTCGCGCCGCTGGCGCCGCATCTCGCGGAGGAGCTGTGGTCCAGGCTCGGGCACGAACAGTCACTCGCGCACGGGCCGTTCCCCGAGGCCGACGAGAAGTGGCTCACCGAGGACACCGTCGAGTACCCGATCCAGGTCAACGGAAAGGTGCGCAGCCGCATCACGGTGGTCGCCGATGCCGGACGCGAGGACATCGAGACGATCGCGCTGGCCGACGAGAAGATCGCCGCACTGCTGGAGGGCAAGGACCCGCGCAAGGTCATCGTCGTGCCCGGCAAGATGGTCAACGTCGTTCTCTGACGACACCGGAACGTGGCCTCCCGCCGTGATGTTCGGTGGGAGGCCACGTCCGGTGCCGGGCGTCAGCTGCTGCGGGCCGCCGCGGGAGCGGAATCCGGATGAGGCGTGCTCGGCGCGGAGCGCCCGGTGGCGGTGAACGTGGCGGCGACACTGAGCAGTGCGACGGCGAAACACGCCCCGGTGTACCAGAGATTGCCCACCGGGTCGCCGTTCACGGTGATCCCGTCGACCGCACCGAAGAAGTCCGGAAGCGCGGAGATCCAGAGGAAGGCCATGACGGCCAGGTACACGAGCGCGTAGGCCTGGACGAACCCGTTCCGGTACGCGGGAGCGCCGGTGTGGCCGTCGGCGCGCAACCGGAGCCACTGACGGATCAGGACCACGACGGCGACCATGGACAGCGCGACCAGCTCGGCGGCGTAGAGGATGCCTCGCACGGTGTCGCTCCCCATGCCGAACAGTGTTGCGGGAATGGGCAGTACCGCGGTGCCGATCGAGGCGACGATGCCGATGACGAGGGTGCGCCAGACGAGCTGCAGGCCGGAGAAGTGCTCGCCACGGTCGACGTGCCGACCGACGAAGAACTGTACGCACAGCGCGAGGGACATCGGCCACAGTGCGGCGAACACGACCACGCTCGGCAACGGCACGGCGTCGAACATCGGTGGGCTGAGGGGGTTTTCCTCCGACCAGGCCCACCACCGCAGCTGAGGCCCGAGGTGATCGAAGATCTCGTAGAACGCGTGGTGGACGAAGCCGACGCATGCGGCTCCGAGGAGCACCCCGTAGCGGACGAAGATGCCGAGCATGCGGACGATCTCGAAGGCGAGTGTGGCCATCAACGGGTACACCGCGACTATGTACAGCGGGAGCCGGCCCCAGAGGAACTCGACCATGAACAGGTTGTGCACGAACATGGTGTCGACGTGCTCTTCGATTCCGAATGCTGCCGGAAAGTACAGCGGCGGTTCGATGATGAACAGATAGGCCGTGGCACCGAGCCACAGCACCAGGTTGGTGGGGTCGCCGTGGCGGCGCAGGCGCACGATCGCGTAGATCAAGGCGAGCAGGGCACCGAGGACGATGGTGACCTCCAGCACCGGGAGCGTCCAGTTCTCGAGTTCCCACGGGGCGCGGAGCTCGACGAGGCCGCCGGCCTCGTCGCAGGTGAACCCGAGGTCGCGGGAGAGCTCGTCGAAGGTGGGTGAACACATGTCGGACATTGCTTCTCGTTCCTATCGCGTCGCGGTGGCTTCGGTGTACCAGAGGGTGACGTCGTCGCCGTTCTCGTATCTGCGGAACCACTCGTCCGCCAACGCGGGCAACTTCTCGTGCGCCGGATCGTGGCGAGGTAGCTGACTGCGGACGATGCCGGCCAGTGCCACCAACTGTTCGCGCAGGGGCAGGTCGTCGAATGCACGGAGGAGCGGGCCCTGATCGTCCGGGCGGGTGAACGGCAGCAGGGCGCGCAGCCGTTGTCTCCGTCGATGGGTGGCGAACATGGACAGCGCGTCGACCTTCCGTTCCTCGAGAGGAACGTGTTCGTTGAATCCGGCGCACGCGATCCGGAGGACGTCGAGGACGTGGCGGAAGATGGACGGTGCCATCCGCATTCGGTAGACGTCGCTCCCGACAACGTCCTCGAAGATGATCAGGGCCGAGCTCCGGTGCTCGACCTCTTCCACGAAGTGCCAGAGGAACAGGGATGCCACGCGGTCGTCCCCCGGTGCGAAGAGCGCAGCGTCGTTGTCGAGCATCAGCTTGAACACCGGTGTGAAGGTGGCCTCCAGATCGGCGGTGTAGGCGAGCCGGTAGTTCACCGAGGTGTTCGCGGTGAGGTCGTCGTAGGCGCCGATCACGTCGTCGAGCGTCTGCCGGAGGCCGGGGTAGGCCTTGATCAGCCCCTTCGCGTGCTGCCGATGTGCGGTGGAGTGTTGGCCCTCCTGCCGCACGAATGCGTCGGCCTCCTCGGCCACGGCGGGATCGGCGATCAGCGGCATGGCTTCGCGGATCATGTTCACGATCATCTTCTCGAAACCTATGGCCAGGAACGACACCGCGTTCGCCATGGCGGAGAAGGAGGGGTTGCGGGCGTTCCACAGGAACGGGACGTCGTAGTCCGCGAATGCGAAGCGCATCTTTCGTACGTGCAGATCGGTCATCTGACGGTACCTCGCTGTTCGGTGGATGAATGTCTCTGATCGGGAAGTCTTTTCGGAACGCGGACGGCTCTGGTGGCCGATCCGCGGAAGCGATGGAAGGCACCATACACACAATCGCGTGAGCGTATGATAGAAATTTCCGAAGCGAGCCGCCGGGAACCGACTGTCCCGGCGGCTGCCGGAACGTGCCCGTGATAGCGTCGGCCGCATCGGGGCGTCCGGACCGTGTGCGCCACGGTGTGGTTCGGCCCCGGAGTACGGGTTCGAGTCCAGAAGGCGATCAGTGGCACGCAGACGAGGCTGGGGTGGGCATCCTCCCGAGGACGACGACGAGGCGTCCCGCCGGATCGTGGCCGCTGCGGTCGAGGTGATCGGACGAACCGGCGCCGCCGTCGGTATCGCGGACGTCGCCGAATCGCTCGGGGTCATCCGCCAGACCGTGTACCGCTACTTTCCCAGTTCCGACGCGTTGATGCGTGCTGCCGCGATCGCCTCGGTGGACGGCTTCCTGGACCGGTTGACCGAGCGTGTGCGCGGTCTCGAGGATCCGGTGGAGGCGCTCGTGGAGGGTGTCGTCTACACGCTCGACGAGGTGCGCCGCACTCCGCACCTCGGGCTCGTGCTGTCCGGGTCGTATACGAACGTCCACCCCGAGGGGCTGACCTCCGGCGAGGCGCGAGCGTTCGGAATGACGATGATCAGACGGTTCGACGTCGACTGGGAGCGGTACGGCTACGACGACGAGGCTCTGTCCGAGCTCGTGGAGTTCCTCCTGCGGACCATGCTGTCGTTCTTCGTCGCCCCCGGCGACCCCCCGCGTACCGACGAGGAGCTGCGGCGATATCTGCATCGCTGGATGGGGACCGCGATCCGCGCGCAGGATTCGCCCCTGTAATCCAGGACACATCCGGTGTAATGTCTCGTGACTAGAACAGGTTCTAGTCACGAGAGGGGTTCGTCATGGCACCGTCCGCAGAGGACATCCGCAAGACCGTCACCCGATACGTGGAGGCGGTGGCGACCGGGACGGTCGACGACGTCCTCGCGCTGTACGCGGAGGGAGCGACCGTCGAGGACCCGGTCGGCACCGAGGCCCGCACCACCGAGGCGTCGCTGCGTGAGTTCTACGGGATCATCGAGCCGTTGACCCAGACGGGTGAACTGCTGACGCTCAAGATCGCGGGCAACACCGCGGCCTTCCACTTCTCGCTCGTCACCGAACTCGGGGACAAGAAGGTCGAACTCGCGCCCATCGACGTGATGACCTTCGACGACGACGCGAAGATCACCAGCATGAAGGCCGTCTGGAGCCAGGAGGACATGATCACCCGCTGATCGGCCTGCCCCTGTCCGCCCCTGCCCCCGCCCGCCCGCCCTGCCCCTGTCCCCATGGGTGAAGGTGGCCTTCGACCGATCAGACCGGTCGAAGGCCACCTTCACCCGACGGGGGGAGCGCTCAGTGAGGGGGACGGAAGTGGAGATCAGTCGTAGACGATGACGCCGCGGAGGTTCTTGCCGTCCCGCAGATCCTGGTAGCCCTCGTTGACCTGCTCGAGCGTGTACTGCGTCGTGACCAGCTCGTCCAGCTTGAGCTGTCCCGCGTCGTAGAGACGCAGGAGGCGGACGATGTCGTACTGCGGGTTCGCCGAGCCGAACAGCGAGCCCTTGATCGTCTTCTGGTTGAGGGTCAGGTCCGTGCCCGAGACGTGCACGGTGAGCTTCGTCGGATCGGCGAGGCCGGTGATGACGACGGTGCCGCCCTTGCCGACGACGGCTGTGGCGTTCTGCACCACCTCCTCGTCGACCGTGCCGACGAGGATCAGTGCCTGGTCCGCGCCTTGTCCCCAGGTCAGCTCGCTCACCTTCTCCGCTGCCTCTGCGGCGTCGGCGAACGCGTGGCTGGCACCGAACTTCAGGGCCGCCTCGCGCTTCATCGCCACCGGATCCACGGCGACGACGTACTTCGCCCCGGCCGCCACCGCGCCCTGGACGGCGTTGATGCCGAGGCCACCGATGCCGTAGATGACGACGGTGTCACCGGCCCGGACTCCGCCCGCGTACACCGAGGTTCCCCAGCCGGACGGAACACCGCACCCGACGAGGACGGCGGTCTGCAGCGGCAGCCAGTCGTCCACCTTCACCACCGAGTGCTGCGAGATGGTGGCGCGTTCGGAGAAGGTGCCGAGCATGCACATGGCACCGAAATCCTTGCCGCCGGAGTGGAAGCGGAACGAGCCGTCCGGCATCGAGCCCTCGAGGATGGTGGCTCCCATGTCGCACAGGCTCTGGCGTCCGGTCGAACAGTAACGGCACACACCGCAGTTCGGGATGAAGCTGCAGACGACGTGATCACCGGGCTTGACCTTGGTGACGCCGGGGCCGACCTCCTCGATGATCCCGGACCCCTCGTGCCCGCCGACGATCGGGTATCGCGGTGGCAGATCGCCGTCGGTGAGGTGCAGATCCGAATGGCACAGGCCCGCAGCGGAGTACTTGATCAGCACCTCGCCCACGCCGGGGCCGTCCAGGTCGAGTTCCATGAGCTCGAACGGCTTTCCGGGCTCGAGCAGAACTGCAGCGGTGGTCTTCATCGGGATTCTCCTTCGTGGGCGGGGTGTTCGATGGGTGCCCGGTCACGGGGCGGTGTCGATTCACGGGGCGACGTCGGTTCACAGGGCGACGTTGACGGCCTTGGTCTGGGTGTACAGATCGATGGCCGCGGAGCCGAGCTCGCGCCCCCAGCCGGACTGCTTGTAGCCGCCGAACGGCATGGCCGTGTCGAAGCCGTTGTACTGGTTGACCCACACGGAGCCGGCCTTCAACTGCCGCGCCGTGAGATGGGCCCGGGAGAGATCCTTCGTCCAGATTCCGGCGGCCAGGCCGTAGATGCTGTCGTTGGCGGCCGCGGCCACACCCTCGGATGCGTCGAACGGCATCGCGGCGACGACGGGCCCGAAGATCTCCTCACGCACGATGCTGAACGACGGATCGACGTCGACGAACACGGTCGGTTCGACGAAGTATCCGGTGTCGCCGTAGCGCTTTCCGCCGGTGAGAGCGCGTGCACCGTCGGCGAGCCCGGCGGCCAGGTAACCGGTGACCTTGTCGAACTGTTCCTGCGAGACGAGTGGACCCAGCTGGGTGGCCGGATCGAGTCCGGGCCCGATCTTCACCTGGCTCGCTGCCTCCGCGACGGCGGCGGTGAAGTCGTCGAAGATGCTGTCCTCGACGAACATCCGGGTTCCTGCGACGCAGCACTGACCGTGATTGAACAGCCACGCGTTGACCGATCCGGCCACCGCGGTCTCGAAGTCGGCGTCGGCGAAGACGACGTTCGCGCTCTTGCCGCCGAGCTCGAGCGACACCTTCTTGAGGTTGCCCCTGGCGGCGTCGACGATCTTCTTGCCCACCTCGGTCGAGCCGGTGAAGGCGACCTTGTCGACGTCGTCGTGTGCCGAGAGGGCAGCGCCCGCGTCGCCGTAGCCGGTGACGATGTTGACGACGCCGGGCGGGAAGCCGGCCTCCTCGAACACCTCGCCGAGCAGGAGCGCGGTGAGGGGAGTCTGCTCGGCCGGCTTGAGGATCACCGTGTTCCCCGCGGCCAGCGCGGGCGCGAGCTTCCACGAGGCCATGAGGAGCGGGAAGTTCCACGGCACGATCAGCCCGCACACGCCGACCGGCTCGCGCAGCGTGTAAGCGTGGAAGCGGCCGCCCGGAGCGAACGGCATGCTGACACCGACGGTGCTGCCCTCGATCTTCGTGGCCCAGCCGGCGTAGTAGCGGAAGACGTCGGCGGCCCACGCGACGTCGACGGCCGAGGCGATTCCCGCGGACTTGCCGTTGTCGAGCGCCTCGAGCTGGCCGAACTCCTCGGCGCGTTCGCTGAGGATGTCGCCGACGCGCCAGAGCATCCGCTCCCGCTCGTTCGGCTTCATCTCCGCCCACGGTCCGCCGTCGAACGCGGCGCGGGCGGCGCGGACAGCCCGGTCTACGTCCTCGGCCCGTCCGCGCGGCACCTCGGTGAGCACCTGCCCGTTGGCCGGATCGACCGTCTCGAACGTCTCCCCCGCCGCGGCGTCCACCCACTGTCCGCCGATGAGGAACTTCCGGGAGCCGGACAGGAAGCCGCGGACACCGGGGAGCAACTCCACCTGGCCGGGCTCGATCGTGGCAGTCATCAAAACCTCCGAAGTCGAATGTGTGATGTGCCTCATAGTGCGCCGGAAACGGGGTGGTCAACTGTCCGGACTTCGGACACCGCCACGGTCAGCGGATCTCGAGCGCCTTCATCCGGACGTAGAGGGTGCTGCGGCTGATGCCGAGCGCGGCCGCCGCCCGTGCCTTGTTGCCGGAGGCCGCGACGAGGGCGTCGACGATCGCCTGTCGTTCCGCCCGTTCGCGCCCGCCGAGCCGGGCAATTCGCCGCGAACCACGATGGGTGGCAGGAAGATCGGTGTCGCGGATCCGGTCCGAGGTGCGGGCCCCCGCAGCGGCCTCGAGGACCACTCGCAGTTCGGCCAGGTTGCCCGGCCACTCGCACGCCGCGAGTGCGTCGACCGCGCTCGGCGACAGCCGCAGGCCGGGGTCGACGGATTCGAGGACGGCCCGGGCGATCTCGCCGATGTCGCCGGTGACCCGTCGCAGCGGCGGGAGGGTGACCCGGCCGGGGCATCGCGCGATCAGCCCGGCGGTGGGCGCGGGGACGGTCTCGACCGGTGCGCTGGTGAGGATCACGCGTGGATGCGAGGTGTCGATCAGTTTGGCGACCACCGGGAGCAGTGCCTCGGGAAGCAGCTGCACCTCTTCGAGCGCGAGAACGTCCGGAGACGTCTGCACGATGCGCTGGAGGCGCTGCACCCAGTTCTCCAGCCCGTCGAGCGCGATGTCGGTGGCATCGAGAACAGATGCCGAACGGTCCCCGGTGAGGTCGCGCACCGCCGTGCTGCGGCCGCTCCCGGCCTCGCCGGTGACGGCGACGGCGCCCGCGGAGTCCCGTAGCCGGGTGAGTGTGGCCCGGGTGCGGTTCCACAGCGATGCAGGCTCGCCGCCTCGGGGAACGATGCGCCGGCCCGAGGACTCGAGAACGAACACCGTCCCGGATGTTCCGGTGACACGCTCGGCGCGCACCAACACCGGTGAGCCGGACGCCAGCTCCACCCCGAGCGTGCGGGACTGGCCGGGCGACAGATCCGCCGCCAGGGCCTCGAGGGTGGCGAGGTCGGAGATGTCGAGAAGATCGGCGGCGGACCGGTTGCTCAACTGCAGGTCCTCACCGAGCGCCGCGACGGCGAACCGGCTCTCGGCCGTCTGGCGTTGGAATGCCTCGACGAGCCGCTGCTGGGAGATGCGTGAGCCCTCGAGCAGACGGCGTTCGATGTCGTTCGCCGCGCGCGCGAGGAACGGCCCGAACAGGGGGTTGGCGCGATCGGAGATGCTCGTCATGTCGAGGACGCCTTCGACGCGGCGCGTCACGGGGTGCACGATGGGGTGCCCGTAGCAGCTGAGCAGCTTGAACTGCTCGAGGTAGTGCTCGGTTCCGTGGATCGCGACCCCGCGGCGGACTTCCATGGGCGTGCCGAGTGCTGTGGTGCCCACCCGGTCCTCACCGAAACGCGAACCCAGTTCGGCGCCGGCGTGCGACATCAGCCGGTTGAGGTGGGTGCCGTCGACGATGCGGGCGACGATCCGGCATTCGCTGTCGGCGAGCAGCACACCGAATCCGGTGTCCGCGATCTCCCGGCGCACCTCGTCGAGCACCGGCGCCGCGGCCTCCATCAGCCGACTGGACAGGTCGGTGTCGGGATCGGGTCGTGGATCGGGAACGATGTCGGGTCTCAGCCCGCTGAGCGCCGACCGCTTCCAGGACAGGGCGATCTCGGGCCGCACGGCCGCGTCGCCACCCTCGGGATCCATGCGCGACTCCTCACCGCCGTCCTCGCCGGTTGCTGGTGTCACGAAGCTACCCCGCGCGATGTGACGCGCGCCATACCCCCGAAGGTGGGGAGTAGCCTCGCCCGCTGTGACGACGCTTCTCGTGCGACCGGCAACTGCCGCCGATGCCGCCGCCTGCGCGGCGATCTACGCGCCCTACGTGACCTCCACCGTGATCACCTTCGAAGAGCAGCCTCCCTCGGAGTCGGAGATGGCGCTCCGGATCGAGCGGGCCTGCGCGGAGCATGCCTGGGTGGTGGCGGAGATCGACGGCGCCGTCGTGGGCTACGCCTACGGCGGGCCGTTCAAGGCCCGGCCCGCATACCGCTGGTCGGCGGAGGTGAGCGTGTATGTCGAACTCGGCCGCACCCGCACCGGAGCAGGTCGTGCTCTCTACGAGGCGCTGCTGAGCCGGCTGGCGGAACGCGGCTACCGCAACGCCGTCGCGGTGGTCGCCGTGCCCAACCCGGCGAGCATCGGACTGCACACCGCGCTCGGATTCGAGCCGATGGGCACTCTGCGGGCCATCGGTTTCAAGCACGGTGCGTGGCGGGACGTGACGTGGCTGCAACGGGCCGTCGGTGAGCACGGCGACCAGCAGCCGGCGCCACCGGTCTGACGCCGGCACCACGCGGTGGCCGCCAGGTGAACGACCAGGGATATATGTATACATCCGGCTAATTCACCGTACTTGTATTGATAGGTAGCTCGTGCTGCGCGACGCTCGACGCATGACAGCACAACGCGCCTACGATGTGATCGTCGTCGGTGCCGGGATCGTGGGACTCGCCCACGCCTACCACGCCCACAGGCGCGGTCTGTCCGTCGCGGTCGTCGACCATGCGGACCGGGTCGTCGGGGCCTCCGTCCGGAACTTCGGCCATGCCTGCATCACCGCACAGTCCGGCACCGCCCTCGACTACGCCCGAGCAGGCCGCCGGCACTGGCTCGACCTCGCCCGCAAGGCGGGATTCTGGGCGGCCACCCCGGGTACTCACTGCGTCGCCCGGCACGAGGACGAGCTGGCCGTGATGCGCGAGTTCGCGGCGCTGCGCGGTGACGCGGTGCGCCTGCTCACCGCGGACGAGTTCCGCGCCCGAGTCCCGGTCGCGGATCCGACGGTACTCGGCGGCATGCATCTGCCCGACGACCTCCAGGTGGATCCACGCCGGGCGGCACCCGCGATCGCGCGGTGGCTCGAAGAGGACGGGGTGGACTTCCACTGGCGCACTGCCGCAGTGGGATTCGATCCCGGCGTGGTCCGGACCTCGCGCGGCACACTCGCCGCGGGCACGACCTTCGTCGCCGTCGGCCACGACGTCGATCGACTCTTCCCGGATCTCGCCGACCGGGATCGGCTCGCCCGTTGTCGGCTGCACATGCTGCGGGTACGTCTCCCCTCGATCCCCGCCCTTCCCGGGCCCTTGTTCACCGGGTGGTCGCTGGTGCGGTACGCGGGTTTCGCGGGCCTTCCGTCGTTGCCCGCGTTGACCGAGCGCCTGCGGGTGGAGTTTCCCGCCCAGGCCGCGGTCGATCTGCACCAGATGTACACGCCGCAGCCGGACGGGTCGCTGCTCGTCGGCGACACCCACGTCCGGGAGTACACCGCGTCTCCGTTCCAGGGCGAGGAAGGGTTCGCACTCCTCCTCGACGAGACCCACCGGCTGTTCGGTGTCGATCGAATCGATGTCGAAGAACGCTGGCAGGGGGTGTATTCCACCGCACCCGGCACGGAGTTCCTCGTCGAGGAGCCATTCGATCGCGTGCACGTCGTCACCGTCACCACCGGTATCGGGATGACCACGAGCATGGGCCTGGGCGCAGTGAACGTCGCGAGCGCCCTCGCCGCCACCGCCTCGGCCTGACCCCGACCTTCCGAAAGGACTTCCTGCAGTGTCCGATTCCCCACGGCCCGATTCCCCACGGCCCGACTCCCCACGGCCCGACTCCCGGCCGTCCGAACCCGTGAGCCTCGTCGTCTTCGACATGGCCGGCACCACCGTCGAGGACGGCGGGCTCGTGCGGCGCTCCTTCCTCGCCGCGGACGAACATGCCGGACTGTCCGCGAACGACGGCGACCGCGCCGCCATGCTCGACTACGTCACCGAGACGATGGGACAGTCGAAGATCGTCGTCTTCCGGCACCTCGCCCGGGGCGACGAGGAACGCGCGCAGGCCGCCAACGACGAGTTCGAGCGCTGCTACGCCCGGTTGGTCGCCGACGGTGAGTGCAGCCCCGTCCCCGGCGCCGAGGACGTCTTCGCCGCATTGCGGGAGAGCGGGATGAAAACCGCACTCACGACGGGGTTCTCACCCGACACCCAGGCCGCGATCCTCGACGCGCTGGGGTGGCAACGGATCGCGGACGTGACACTGTGCCCGGGCGAGGGCATCCGCGGCCGCCCCTTCCCGGACATGCCGTTGACCGCGCTCCTGCGCACCGAGACCGATTCCGTGCAGCAGATGGTCGTCGTCGGGGACAGTGCCTCCGACGTGATCAGCGGGCGGCGCGCGGGTGCCCGTGCCAGCGTCGGTGTCCGCACCGGCGCCCACGACGAGACGGTGCTCCGCACCGCCGGAGCCACCCACGTCCTCGCATCGGTGGCCGAGATCCCGGCACTCCTCGCCGAACTCCGGTCCTGACCCGGTCAACCCGGACCGACCGAGCGGGCTGCGGCGTCAGTCGGCCGGCCTCGGCTCGACGGTGCGGGCGTTGACGATGCCGAAGGTGACCAGGTCCGGCCGGTACCGGTCGTCGGCGAACTCGAATGGGCGTCCCGTCTCGTCGCGGGACGTCCGGCGCTCCCTGAGAAGTGGTGCGCCCCGGTCGATACCGAGACTGTCGGCGTCCACCCGGTCGGCGGCCACCGCGTCCAGGACGTGCTCCATCGAGTCGAAACGTGCACCCCGCCCGGTGAGGAAGTCCGTGATCGAACCGGAATCGGTGTCGAACTCGAAGAGGTGGGCACCGACGTCGTCGACGAACGTGCTCCGCTCGATCATCGTCGGTTCGTCGTCCAGCAGACGCACGCGCAGTACCTCGACGACGAACTCGTCCGGAGTGAGGGCGAGCGCCTGCGCGGCCGGGCCGGACGCCCTCCTCCGGGCGACCTCGAGGGTGCGGCTGGCGGCGGCGCGCCCCGTCCGGCGAGCCCACTGGGAGAAGGGAGTGAACGTGTCGAGCGTCTGAGTGACGTTGCGGCTGCGGACAACCGCGGGCCTTCCCTGGGACAGTTCCACCAGGCCCTCGGTGCGGAGGCTGGCCAGGGCTTGGCGCACCGGCCCCCGGGAGACACCGAACTCCGTGCACAGTGCGGCCTCGCTCGGCAGAGATCGGCCGACCGCGTACCGCCCGTCGCGAATTCGGCCCCGCAACTCGCCGGCCACGTGTTCGTGGCGGGGTCGGGAGCTGCCCATGCGTCCTCCGGATCGATCGTTGCGCCGTCGTGATCAGTATTTCACCCGATATCGCCTCCCGCAGGGCCGGATCCCACGACTTCCCGGGAAACGCCCCGCGAGTGGTCGCCCGGCCTCGATACTCGATTCATGGCACTTCACGGATGCCACAGTCGGGGTCGACGCAGCCGGGCGCTCCGCGCCCTGGTGGTCGGCGGCGCAGCGTTCGTCGCGGTCGGCACGGTGACGCACGCCGCAGCGGATCCGGTCGAGCCGGAGTACCTGCACTACGTGGCGATGGGAGATTCGTTCACCAACGGCGCGCCGATCCCACCACTGGATGTCACGCAGGATTCGGCGCTCTCGTGCAGTCCCTCCGCGGTCAACTATCCGCACCTGGTTGCCGAGTCCCTCGAGCCCGTGCGCTTCGACGACCGGTCCTGCGGCGGCGCCCGGACAGCCGATCTCACCGGCGGTGCGCAGCCACAGTACGCCGCCCTCACCGAGGACACGGACCTGGTCACCGTCGGTATCGGAGGCAACGACATCGGGCTCGTCGGGCTGGCGAATTCGTGCACCAATCCGTTCCCTGAGGGGACGCCAGGCACCGTGTCCTGCGCCGAGCGTGCCACGGCCGGAGGGCGGGACGTGTACGGCGAGAGCATCACGGCTTTCGCGCCGAGGTACGGCGAGATCGTCGACGAGATCCGAAGCGCCTCTCCGCGCGCACGAATCGTGTTCGTCGGATATCCGACCGGGATCCGATCCGGAGGATGCTTTCCGGCACAGCCGATCTGGCCGCGGGATGCGGACTACCTGCAGGACAGGATCGACCAACTCACCGACGTCATGCGCGCGAGTGTCACGGCGGCGGGTGCGGAGTTCGTGAGCCTGCGCGAGTCGACCGTCGGCCACGACGCGTGTGCCGTCGGAGCGGATCGGTGGATCGAGGGACTGGTGCCCACCGACATCGCGGCGCCGTTGCACCCGAATCGAGCCGGTCACGAGAACGCCGCCGCGCAGGTGCTGGCGGCTCTGCGGTGACGGCGGGTGAAGTGCGCCGCGGCTACAGCCTGGTGGAGAGCAGTGCCGTCTCGAGCACCCGGAGGCCGTCCTGTCGGGACGGGTCGAGGCCGGTGAGGTCGGCGATCCTCCGCAGGCGGTAGTCGACCGTGTTGGGGTGGACGTCGAGGCGGAGCGCAGTCTGCTTGCGGCTGAGGTCGGTGTCGATGTGGGTTTCGAGGGTGAGCAGTAATTCGGGAGCCCGGGCGAGCGGAGCGAGCAGGTCCGCCAGGCCCTCACGGCCCCAGCCGGGCCGGGTCACCTGATACTCGAAGACCAGTTCGTCGATCCGGTGGACGCCGGGTGGCAGGCGCAGCCGGAGTGCGAGATCGAGCAGTTCGTGCGCCTGGTGCGATGCCTCGGCGAGGTCGAGCGCGGCGGCCGGTACGGCTGCCGCGTACACGGGGAGGTCGGCCGCTCGGGACAGTCGATCGACCAGCTCGTCGACCCGGTCGCGGGCCGGTGTTCCCGGGAGGAGCACGGTGCCGCCGTCCGGGGTGAGGACGCTGAGTGTGGTGGGTCCGCAGGCCCGGGTCAGTTCGGCGCGGATCTGGGCCCGGAGTCGGCGATCGTGAGCCGTCGACCGGCGCTGCCCGTCCGGTTCCGTGGACACGTGGACCGCGAGCACGACGAAGGACAGACTCGTGTCTCCCCCGAAGGCCGGCGTCTCGGTCGACGGCGGGCTCGGCTGTGGCCGGCGCTCCGGGGCCGACGCAGGCGGGGTTTCGACCACCAGGGCGAGGACGCCCTCGTACGCTCCGGCAGCCGCGACGGTGATCTTGCCGAGAACGGACCCGAACAGCTCCGCGGCCGCACGGACGTGTTCGGTGTCCGGCGCCCCGGCCTCCCCGGCGATCCGGCGCCACGCCATCCGGACGCTTTCGTGCAGGAGTTGGAGGACGGCCTCGAGGGCGACACCGGCTTCCGCCCATCGTGCGGCCGCTTCGGCGACCGGCGCCAGGTCGGCTTCGGTGGGTGTCCGCCGCCGGTCGAGGGCGTTGCGTGCCAGTTCCAGGCAACCGGCCGTGAGCCGGGTGACCTCGCCGGAGGTGTCGTCGCACGCGAGCGCCCGACCCGGCCCCGCGCAGGTGGCGAAGTGCGCGATGATCGTCCCGGTGAAGTCGGGGTCCGCCAGCATCGACGAGGCAGGTTCACCCGCGATGCGGAGGCCCCCGAGCTCACTCGACATGCCTGGCGGTTCACTCGACATGCCTGACGCTCCCCGTTTCCACTCCTGCCCGCTCGGCCCGCGGCACCGTGGTGTTTTCCGAAACCACGGTGTTCCAGATCTGAACTACCGAACGGTAGCTTATGAGTGACGTGGACCACAATGCCAGCGCCCGTGGGGGCGTCCGATGAGTTCCCGCGGTGGTCACGGTCTGTATGGGTAGCCGACGGCGCCCGGCTCCGTGGGGGCGTCGAGAGACCCGACCGAGAGGAACCGTCATGAAGCCGATCACCCCGTGTCTCTGGTTCGACACCCAGGGCGAGGAGGCCGCGAAGTTCTACACCTCGCTGTTCGAGAACTCACGGATCGTCGACACCACCTACTACGCCGCCGGAATGCCCCAGCCCGAGGGCAGCGTGATGACGGTGGCATTCGAGCTGAACGGGCAGCCGTTCACCGCCCTCAACGGCGGGCCGGACTTCACGTTCGACGAGGCCGTCTCCTTCGAGATTCCCTGCGAGAACCAGGAGCAGGTGGACAAGTTCTGGAATGCCTTCGCGGAGGGAGGCGAGGAAAGCCGGTGCGGCTGGATCAAGGACCGTTTCGGAGTCTCCTGGCAGGTGGTGCCGACTCGGCTGACCGAGTTGTTCGCGGGACCGGATCCGGCGGGAGTCCAGCGAGCCGTGCAGGCGATGATGCAGATGCGCAAGCTCGACATCGCCGCGCTCGAGAAGGCCTACGCCGGCGAATGAACCGGCGGCGGGTCCGGCCCGTCGGTGCCGACGGGCCGGACCCCGGCGATCAGTAGTTGTACGTCGGGGCGTAGTTGAAGACGAGGTCGCCGATCGTGACCAGGCTTCCGAACGAGAACAGCTGATAGAGGAATTCGAGACTGACTCCGGACATGACGTTTCCCTTCAGGTGAGTGCGCAGCTATCTCCTGGACACGGCGCGGCTGCGGGAGCCTCACAAAGCTGACCTCGGGTTCACAAAGCTCGTGACGCGTCGTGACCGTGGTGAACCCGACACTCGCGTGGTGAACCCCGCATGCGCGGGGTGTATCCCGCCGTCCCACTAGCATCGACAGTCATGACCGAGCTCTCCTATCTCGAACTCGTCGACCAGGTGGCCCGGTCCCAGGGAGCCGTCGAACGAAGCGTCGCAGCGCTCACCGAGGAGCGGGCACGGCAGCCGTCGCTGCTCCCCGGGTGGACTCGCGGCCACGTCGTCACCCACCTGGCGCGTAACGCGGACGCGCACCATCGGTTCGCGAAGGCTGTCGTCTCGGGCGCACCGATGACCGAGATGTACCCCGGCGGGCCCGAGGCCAGGGCGGCGGGGATCGAGGAGGGTGCGGACCGTCCCGTGGCGTTGCTGGCGGGCGATGTGGCGTTCGCCGGTCGCCGCGTCATCGTTGCCCTGCGCGCAGTGACCCCCGACCGTTACGGCACCACCGTCCCGTGGCGGCGGCCGGTTCCTGCCTCCCACCTCCCGGTGCTGCGCTGGCGCGAGCTGGAGATTCACCACGTCGACCTCGGCGTCGGCTACACGCCGAGCGACTGGCCCGACGCATTCGTCGCGCACACTCTCGCGACGGAACTTCCGGCACTGCGAGAGGCGGCGCCGGACGTCGGACCGCCGGAACTCCCGGATCGTGAACTGCTCGCGTGGCTCCTCGGCCGGCCGACGCGCGACGGGCTGCCGGAACTTCCGGCCTGGCCTTTCTGACCGGCGACCCTTGCTTGCCTTACGGCGGTAGGTTATCGTCGCGGCATCAACCTAACAGTGTTAGGAAGTCCCCGATCGTGCACGGAGGAGTCCCGATGAACCTGGCCCTGACCGAGGAGGAGGCGGCGTTCCGGGAGGAGATGCGGACGTTCTTCACGACGCAGATCCCGGAGGAGACCCGCAGGCGGTACCGGAGCGGCGAGCCCCTGGGTCGCGACGCTCTCGTGGAGTCCCAGCGGATTCTGAATGCGGCGGGTCTGGCGGTGCCGCATTGGCCGGTGGAGTGGGGTGGCCGGGAGTGGTCTGCGGTGCAGAAGCACATCTGGTTGGACGAGATGCAGTTGGCGTCGGTGCCGGAGCCGTTGGCGTTCAACGCGAACATGGTGGGTCCGGTGATTGCCGCGTTCGGGTCGCAGGAGTTGAAGGAGCGGTTTCTGCCGGCGACGGCGAATTTGGATATCTGGTGGTGTCAGGGGTTTTCGGAGCCGGAGGCGGGGTCGGATCTGGCGTCGTTGAAGACGCGTGCGGTGCGTGATGGTGACGAGTATGTGCTGAACGGTCAGAAGACGTGGACGACGTTGGCGCAGTATGCGGACTGGATTTTCGTGTTGGCGCGGACGAATCCGGATGCGCCGAAGCGTCAGGCGGGGATTTCGTTTCTGTTGGTGGATCTGGCGTCGCCGGGGGTGACGGTGCGGCCGATTCGGTTGATCGATGGTGGGTACGAGGTCAACGAGGTGTTCTTCGAGGATGTGCGGGTGCCTGCGGAGAATGTGGTGGGTGAGGAGAACGCGGGGTGGGGGTATGCGAAGTTCCTGCTCGGTAACGAGCGGGCGGGGGTGACGCGGTTGGGGTTTTCGAAGGTGCGTCTGGCTCAGGCGAAGGAGCATGCGTCGCGGGTGGTGGTGGGTTCGGGGTCGTTGGCGGAGGATCCGTTGTTCGCGGCGCGGGTGGCGGAGCTCGAGAACGAGTTGGTGGCGTTGGAGTTGACGCAGTTGCGGGTGGTGGCTGATTCGGCGGGGGGTAAGCCGAGTCCGGCGTCGTCGTTGTTGAAGTTGCGGGGTTCGGAGTTGCAGCAGGCGACGTTGGAGTTGCTGGTGGATGTGGCGGGCCCGGACTCGCTGCCGGTCGACGCGGGGGATGCGGTCGCGGCTCCGGTGTGGGCGCAGCGTACGGCGCCGACGTATCTGAACTACCGCAAGGTGTCCATCTACAGCGGGTCGAGTGAAGTGCAGCGCAGCATCATTGCGTCCTCGATTCTCGGATTGTGAGGCGTGACATGGATTTCGAACTGACCGACGAACAGAAGATGTTGCGCGACACCGCGCGTGAGCTCCTCGCTCGCAACTACGACGCCGAGAAGCGCAACGTAGTGGTGGACACCGAGCAGGGCTGGAGCCCGCAGGTCTGGAAGCAGATCGCCGAAATGGGGCTGCTGGGTCTGACCTTCGCCGAGGACGACGGCGGGATGGGAGCCGGCCCGGTCGAGGTGGCCGCGGTCATGACCGAGATCGGCCGCCGACTCGCCCCCGAGCCCGTCCTGGATGCCGCGCTGATCCCCGGCGGCGTCGTCGCGGAGGCGGGTTCGGCGGCCCAGCGCGCTCGTCTGCTGCCGTCCGTGGCGGAGGGCAGCGTGCTGCTCGCCTTCGCGCACGCCGAGCCCGGAGTGCGCTGGCCGTCGACCGCAGTCTCCACCGCCGTGGAACGCTCCGGTGACGGGTGGGTTCTCTCCGGGGTCAAGAACCCGGTCGGGCACGGTGGCGACGCCCACGTGCTCGTGGTGTCGGCGTCGCTCCCCGACGGCGGGGTCGGACTGTTCCTCGTGGACGCGGACGCCGAGGGGGTCTCGCGCTCGACATACGCCACCCACGACGGCTCCAGGGCCGCTCAGATCTCCTTCGTGTCCGCTGCGGCCGAACAACTCGGCGCCGGCGACGCGGCGACCGAACGATCAGGCGCCGGCGACGCGGCGACGGTAATCGAATCCGCGCTCGTCCGCACCCAGGCGGCGTTGTGCGCCGAAGCGATCGGGGCGATGGAGGAAGCCCTCCGGCTGACCACCGAATACCTGAAGGCCCGCAAGCAGTTCGGGGTGCCCCTCGCCACCTTCCAGACGCTCACCCACCGCGCCGCGGACATGTACGTGCTACTGGAACTGGCGCGCAGCATGAGCCTGTACGCGACGCTGTCGCTCGCCGACGGCGTCGTGGATCCGGTCGTCGCCTCGCGCGCCAAGCTCCAGATCGGGCGGTCCGCACGCAAGATCGGGCAGGAAGCGATCCAGATGCACGGCGGTATCGGGATGACGTCCGAGTACCCCGTCGGCCACTACGTCGGCCGGCTCACCGCGATCGAACACACTCTCGGCGGTGCGGACGATCATCTGCGGGTTCTCGCCGAGCGCCTCCAACCGGGAATACCTTCAGTGCTCTGACGGATCGGCCTGTTCCGGAGCCGCGTTCGCCGCCGCGTACATCGCATCGAGTCCGGTGACGAACGCGGCGAGCGCGAGCTCGAAACTGTCCCGGTCGATCTCGTCCGCGTGCTCGCGGATCCTGTGCGCCTGAACCAGGTTCGGGTATCGATCGTGATAGACCCGCACGTCGTCGACGAAGCCGGAGGCGAAGGACGACATCGCGGCGCCGACGACGAGATATTTCGTGGAGGCGCCGATCATCGTCGCCGTGCGGGGTGGCCATCCGGCACCGACGAGCGACCCGTGGACGGCGTCCGCCCGCCGCAGCGATGCCTCACGGGTGCTCGGGCCGTAGGCGAGAAAAGGGACGATGTTGGGGTGAGCACCCAGCGCGGAGCGGTACGAGCGGGCCCACACGATCAGCCCCTCGCGCCATCCGGCGCCGAAGCCGCTGATGTCGACGTGCTCCATGATGGCCGAGGCGACGTCCTCGAGCAGATCGTTCTTGTTCGTGTAGTGGCTGTACAGCGAGGGTGCCTGGACACCGAGCCGGGCGGCGAGCTTGCGCATCGACAGGCCGTCGAGGCCGCCTTCGTCGATCAGTTCCAGCGCGGCGTCTCGGATCACTGCCCGGGTCAGCGCGGTCGTCCGGCGTGCCATGGTCTGCCCCTGTCCTGATTGCCTAACACCGTTAGGTTATCAGGGCGCTTCCGCACCGGCATCGAGCTCGTCGAAAACCTCCTGCACGACGGTCATGGCGGACAGTCCGGCGGGCGCGCCACAGTAGGCCGTGGCCTGCACGACGGCCGGGGCGATCTCGGCTCGGCTGTCCCGGTCGTCGTCGTTCATGGCGCCCACTCTACGAAGATGCGGGATCCGTTGTCCGGTCGGTGAGGCGCCCACACTGGTGTCGCAGCGATTGTTCGAGATCGGGGAACCGGAATCTGTGGTCGCGCTCGGCGAGGCGCGCCGGGGTGACGCGCTGGCTGGCCAGGGCCAGTTCCCGGGCACCTTCCTTGCCGAGCAGGATCCGGGGGCCGAGTTCCGGCACCGGGAGCACGGCCGGCCGGCGCAGCACCCGGGCCAGGACGCGCGTGTACTCGCTGTTGCGGACCGGCTCCGGTGCCACCGCATTGACGGGGCCGGACAACGCCGTGTCCACGAGCGCGCGGTGATACACGTCCACCAGGTCGTCCAGGTCGATCCACGACAGCCACTGTCGTCCGCTCCCGAGGCGGCCCCCGGCACCGATCTCGAACAGGGGACGCTGCAAACGCAGCACGCCGCCGCGGGTGGACTGGACGATCCCGGTGCGGATGTTGACCACCCGCAGTCCCGCCACCCGTGCGGGTTCGGTGTCGGCCTCCCAGTCCTCGACCGTGTCGGCCAGGAATCCGCCGCCCCGCACCGCACCCTCGTCCAGCAGTTCGTCTCCGCGGTCCGCACCGTAGAAGCCGATCGCCGACGCGCACACGAACGTGGACGGTCCGTCGGCGGCGGCCCCGGCGGCCCGCGCGAGCAGTTCGGTGGGCCCGACGCGGCTGCCGCGCACCCTCGCCTTGTGCTCGCCCGTGAAACGCCCGGCGATGGACGCTCCGGCGAGGTGCACGACGGCGTCGACGCCCTGCAACAGGTCGGTTCCGGGGTCTTCCGGGTCCCAGCGGCGTTCGTCGTCGGACCGCGCCTGCCCCCGGACCAGCCGGATCACCCGGTGCCCGCCGGTGGTGAGGAAGGCGCTCAGGGCGGTTCCGACCAGTCCCGAGCTGCCGGTCACGGCCACGGTGAGCGGGCCGTCGAGATGAGCTGCGGCCCAGCGGTGTGCGGCGAGATCGTCGACCAGCTGGCGGTGCCGGTAACGGAACGTCGAGGCCAGGAAGCGGCCGGGAACGGGCGTCTCGACGTGGTCGCGGATCTCGGTGTTCCCGGGCCCGGCGTCGGTGAAGCTGTGGGTGTGTCGCCACGGCGCCAGCAGCCGCAACGGCAGTGCCGCCGAGTAGTCGGCGAAACGGTAGTTCGGATCGAACGACTCGGGATCGTGCTGTGCGACCCAGCGCAGCCCGCCGGGGAGGGCGAGCACGGCGCGGCCGTCGGCCAGCGACGACGCCTCCCGGACCGGCCGCATCGGGAGCCACGGCGGCGACAGGCGGGAGAGTGCACCCGGCCTGCCGTGCCACGCGAACACCTCGTCCCGCGGCGCCGGGACGGTCCGGGCGAAGTCGATTCCCATCACTCGACCGTAGCGCGGCGGCGGCGCGCTTCGGGCGGGTAGCGTCCTGGGATGGGTGAGGAAACGAACAGTCCGCTCCACGTTCTCGTCACCGGCGCCACCGGTTACATCGGTGGGCGCCTGGCACCGCGGCTCGTGGACGCCGGGCGGCAGGTGCGGGTCCTGGCCCGGTCCCCGGACAAACTCCGGGAAGTGCCCTGGGCTGCGGACGTCGAGATCGCCTGCGGCGACCTGGGCGATCCGGCCACGCTGCGCGAGGCGTTCACCGGCATCGACGTCGTCTACTACCTCGTCCACTCCATGACGGCCGGGGGCAGGTTCGAGGAGGTCGAGGAGCGCAATGCCCGCAACGTCGCCGATGCTGCGGTCGCAGCGGGGGTGCGGCGGATCGTGTATCTCGGCGGACTGCACCCGGCAGGGGTCGACCTCTCCCCGCACCTGAGTTCCCGGACACGGGTCGGCGAGATCCTGATGGACTCGGGAATCCCGACCGTCGTGCTCCAGGCCGGGGTGGTGATCGGTTCCGGCTCGGCGTCGTTCGAGATGATCCGACATCTCACCAACCGGCTCCCGGTGATGACCACACCCCGGTGGGTGAACAACCGGATCCAGCCGATCGGGGTACGGGACGTCCTGCACTACCTCGAGGCCGCGGCCGCCGCGCCGCTCGCGCGCAGCCGCACGTTCGACATCGGTGGCCCGGACGTGCTCCGGTACGGCGAGATGATGCAGGTATATGCCGAGGCGGCCGGCCTGTACCGGCGACGGATCGTGGTGCTCCCGGTGCTGACGCCGAAGCTCGCCGGCCTCTGGATCGGCCTGGTCACCCCCATCCCGCCGTCGATCGGGCGCGCACTGCTCGAATCGCTGCAGAACGACGCCGTCGTCCGGGAACACGACATCGACGACGTGATCGCGCCGCCTGCGGAGGGGCTCACGCCGTACCGCGTCGCCGTCGAACTCGCGCTGGCCCGTATCCACGACGGCACCGTGGAGACCACGTGGGCGGGTGCGTCGCCGGAAGGGGCGCCCTCCGATCCGCTGCCGTCCGACCCGGACTGGGCCGGCGAGGTCGTGTTCACGGACGAGCGCTCCCAGGACGCCGACGCCGACCTGGACGTCCTGTGGGACGTCGTGGAAAGTATCGGCGGCGAGAACGGCTGGTATTCGTTTCCGCTGGCCTGGTCCGTGCGTGGGTGGCTCGATCGCCTCGTCGGCGGCGTCGGGCTCACGCGCGGCCGCCGCAATCCGCGCCGGTTGAACACCGGTGATCCGCTGGATTTCTGGCGGGTGGAGAAGATCGAGCGCCACGCGCTGCTGCGGCTGCGGGCCGAGATGCGCGCGCCGGGAGGGGCCTGGCTGGAATGGCGGGTGTCGGCGCTCGGCCCGGGGCGGTCGCGGCTGGATCAGCGTGCGGTGTTCTTTCCGCGAGGTCTCGCCGGCCGGCTGTACTGGTACGGCATCCTGCCGTTCCACGGGGTCATCTTCCGTGGCATGACGTCGAACATCACCCGCGCGGCCGAGCGTATCTCCGAGGAGCCCGCACCGGATTCGGGGCGGAAGACGTTCTAGAGATCGAACGCCAGGCCCCGCGAGGCCAACTCCTCTACGAGGATGCGGATCGCCTTCGGCCCCACGCCGTGAATCGACAGGAGCGTCTTCTCGTCGACCCGGGTCAGGTCGGCGTAGCTCACGTATCCGTGTAGCGCGAGTTCACGTCGGGCCACCTTGCCGATGGCCCGTGTCAACTCGGATTCCGGCGAGGACTCGGACTCGGGCGAGGACATGGACGAAGCGTAGCCGAGCCGGCCTCTCGGATCAGAGAGTGCAGAGCGGCCGGACGTCGTCTCGTCCCCCGGTGGTCGGCGAGGTGAGGATGAGACACGTGTTGTAGCCACGGGATTCGGCGACACGGCGGATTTCGGACCAGCCGGCGTCGTCCACCGCGGGCTCTCGGGAGAGGACGAAGCCGGAGAACCTCGCCGGATCACCCACGAGCGCCCACGAATAGTCCTCCGCGACGTGAGTGACCACGTAGTTGGGCGGGCCGTCGGGGCCGTCCTGGAAAGGAACGCTCGGAAAACTCACGTGCAGGGCCGCATTCGTGACGGGATCGACCACCCGCGCGTTCCCCTCGATCGCGTTCTCGGTACCGGTCCACGTCGTGCAGCGGTTCGCCACACCGACGTTCGTCTCGTCGACGGCGGTGTAGGTGGCGAGGGTGTCTCGTGCGCACTCGAGATTGAACGGCTGCGGAACCGCGGCCAGCTGGTGCCAGGTGCCGAGATAGCGCTCGACGTCGAGGTGCGGCACCGGCGGCAGTGGCTCTGCCTGTGCCGGAGTGGCGGCGGCGACGGCGGCACCGGCTGCCGCGCACACGCCGAGGACCGCGGTGCGTGTCCGGGTGAATTTCATGGCGAACCCTTTCCCTCGATCTGCGTGCAACCGAATCTGCATGCATCTACGCAGGTCATTCGGTGCCGACCGCGGCTCGGACGGGTCACGATCCGGCCTCGGATCGATGTAGTGGCCGATCCGCCACCTATCCGCCGGGCCGTCGGCTCCGAAGACCACGTGAATGTCACCGATCGCACGGAACGAGGGATTGTCATGAGAACACCGACTCGAGTATTCGCAGCCGCAGCCGGAGCCGCGGTTCTGCTGCTGGGCGCGGCCTGTACGTCCGACGACGACACGGCGTCCGAGACCACCGGGGCGGAGGCCACCACCGACGCGATGACCACCGATCCGGCGACCGCTACCGGCACGGCCGACGCGACGGCCGCAGGTCCCGTGGGGCCGGGCTGCGCCGAGTACGCGCAGATGGTGCCGGACGGACCGGGTTCGATCGACGGAATGGCGCAGGAACCGGTCGCCGTCGCGGCCTCGAACAACCCGATGCTCACCCAGCTCACCGCCGCGGTGTCGGGCCAGCTCAACCCCGAGGTCAACCTGGTCGACACGCTCAACAGTGGTGAGTTCACGGTGTTCGCACCGGTGGATTCGGCCTTCGCGCAGATCGATCCGGCCACGCTCGACGTGCTGAGCACCGATGCGGCGATGCTGACCGACATCCTCACCTACCACGTGGTGCCGGGACAGGTGGCTCCGGACGAGATCGTCGGGGACCACGCCACGGTGCAGGGTGGCATGGTGACCGTGTCCGGGACCCCACAGTCGCTGATGGTCAACGAGGCCGGCGTCGTGTGCGGTGGCGTGGAAACCGCCAACGCGACGGTCTACCTCGTCGACGCGGTGCTGATGCCCCCGCAGCAGTGACGGCCGGCCGGAACCGTGTGACACGGAACCGGCTGTGATCCGAGGCGCCGGCGGCTCCGAATACCTGGCATGGACCAGGAAATTCCAGGAAGCCGCCGGCGCTTCGCCGTGATCGGAAGCGGTGTCGCCGGACTCACCGCCGCGTACGTCCTCTCCCGCACCGACGACGTCACTCTGTACGAGGCGGACGACCGGCTCGGCGGGCACGCCCACACCCACCATCTCACCGTCGGTGACAACTGCGACGTAGCCGTCGACGGTGACAACTGCGACGTAGCCGTCGACGGTGACAACTGCGACGTGGCCGTCGACTCCGGCTTCATCGTGCACAACGACCGCACCTACCCGACCCTCCTGCGGTTGTTCGACGAACTCGGTGTCCGCACACAGGAGACGGACATGTCGATGTCCGTCCGCTCCGACCCGGAGAACGGCGCGCACACCGGGGGCCTCGAATACGCCGGCGCCCGGGGCGTGCGCGGGCTGTTCCCGTCCACGGCGAACCTGCTGCGGCCACGGTTCTGGAAGATGCTCACCGAGATCCGGCGCTTCCACCGCGCCGCCACCGCTCTCCTCGCCGAGCCACCCGGGGCGGCCGGTGCCGACGAACCGCTCGGCGAGTTCCTGGAGCGGCACGGATTCGGGGAGTACTTCACCAGGTACTTCATGACTCCCCTGGTCGCCGCCGTGTGGTCGTGCGATCCGGGTCTCGCCCTGCGGTATCCCGCCCGCTACCTGTTCACCTTCCTCGACCACCACGGGATGCTCACGGTGTTCGGGTCGCCGACGTGGCGCACCGTCACCGGAGGCTCGGCCCGGTACGTCGAGGCGGTGGCGGACCGGATCGGCGAGGTCCTCACCGGCACCGGTGTGGCCGAGTTGCAGCGCAGCGGCGACGGGGTGTGCATCGTCGACACCGGCGGGGAGGTCCGCTATTTCGACGGAGCCGTCGTGGCGGTGCATCCCGATCAGGCACTCGACCTGCTCGCCGCCCCCACCGCGACCGAGCGTGCGGTACTCGGTGCGATCGGCTACTCGGTCAACCACGCACAGCTGCACACCGACACCACGATGCTGCCGCGCGCCGTCCGTGCCCGTGCGTCCTGGAACTACCTGGTGCCGAAGCACACCGATGCCTCCGGCGGAGTGCTCGTCACCTACGACATGACGAGGTTGATGCGTCTCGACCCGGCCCGCACGGGCGGCAGGCGGTTCCTCGTCACGCTCGGTGGCAGCCACCGCGTCGATCCGGCGACCGTGCTCGCGGAGATGACGTACCGGCACCCGCAATACACGCCGGAGTCCGTGACCGCACGGTCCCGGCTGCCCGAACTCGATTCCGACGTCGTGGCCTTCGCCGGCGCCTACCACGGCTGGGGTTTCCACGAGGACGGCGCCGCCTCCGGCCTGCGGGCCGCCGAACGCCTCGGTGGCCGGTGGGACCTCCCGCAGACCGCGGACACACGACGAGAACGGGAGAACGCGCGATGACCACACGCACCTCGACCACACGCACCTCGACGACACGCACCTCGACGACACCGGACGAGACCACCGCCCTGTACGACACCACCATCCGGCACGTCCGGCGGGCGCCGGTCCACCACGCCTTCGAGTACCGCAGCTACAGCTGGTTCCTCGACGTGGACCGCCCGCCGCGACTGCCCCGATGGCTCCATCCTTTCGTGAGTTTCCGGGCCGGGGACCACCTCGCCCCGGCAGCGGGCGGGGACACACTGCGCGCCCGCGTCGACGACGTCCTCGCCGGCCACGGCATCGATCTCCGCGGCGGCCGCGTGACGGCCCTGATGAACGCCCGGGTGCTCGGGTACGTGTTCGATCCGCTGACCCTGTTCTGGTGCCACGACCTCGACGGCACGCTCGTCGCCGTGATCGCCGAGGTGCACAACACGTACGGCGGCCGGCACAGCTACGTCGTGCGGGTCGACGGCGACGGGCGGGCCGAGGTCGGCAAGGAGTTCTACGTGTCCCCGTTCAACGAGGTGGACGGCCACTACTCGCTGGTCCTGCCCGAACCCGGGGAGCGGTTGGCCGTGACGGTCGTCCTGCACCGGCCGGGAGCGCCGCCGTTCACCGCGACGATGCGGGGAACCCGGGTGCCTGCGGTGCCCTCCGCGATCGTGCGCCGGCAGGTGCGTGCCCCGCTGGCTCCGCTGGCGGTGGCGGCACGAATCCGGATACAGGGCATCGCGCTCTGGGTCCGGGGGCTGAAGCCGACGCCCCGGCCCGCCCTCCCCGATTCCCCGCACCGCGAGAAGGAGACCTTCCGATGACCGTCCACCCCGACGACACCGTCCACCCGGACGACACCGATCGTTCCGACGCGTCCGACCGGGTGGACGCGGCCCTGTGGCCGGATGTCGCCACCGTGCCCACGGGCCCGCGCGCGGCAGTGGCGGCTCGGGTGGCACGGTGGATGTTCCACCGGGTGGCCCGGCAATTGCCGGTCCGCATCGAATACCCCGACGGCCGACTGGTCGGTGCCCACGAGGGCGCGGAGATCCTGCCGCGGATGATCCTCCGTGACCCCGACGCCTTCGCGCGACGGGTGGGAACCTCGGGGCTCATCGGCTTCGGCGAGTCGTACATGGCCGGCGACTGGACGTCCCCGGATCTCGCGGCGGTGCTCGAGGTGTTCGCGACCCGGATGAGCACCCTCGTCCCGCCGGCGCTGCAACGGCTCCGGGCACTGTATGTCGCGCGGCAGCCGGACAGTGAGCTCGGGACCAGCGGAAACACCCGCGCCAACGTCGCACGCCACTACGACCTGTCCAACGAGCTGTTCGAGACGTTCCTGGACGAGACCATGACGTACTCGAGCGCGGTGTTCGATTCCGTAGCGTCCGATTCCGTAGCGTCCGATTCCGTGGTGCCCGATCCCGCGCCGAGCCGGGCGGGCACCGGCCCGGGCCAGGCCGATCTGGCTCCCGCGCAGCGACGCAAGATCGACCGGCTGCTCGATGCCGCGGGGGTCGGCCCGGGAACCCGGCTGCTCGAGATCGGCACCGGGTGGGGCGAGCTGTGCCTGCTGGCGGCCCGTCGCGGTGCCACCGTCCGGTCGATCACACTGTCCACTCGGCAGCGAGATCTGGCCCGCCACCGCGTTGCCGAGGCCGGGCTGGCCGACCGGGTGCAGATCGATCTGCTCGACTACCGCGCCCTCGACGGCGAGTACGACGCCGTGGTGTCGGTGGAGATGATCGAGGCCGTCGGCCACGACTACTGGCCGGACTACTTCCGCACTCTCGACCGCGTACTCGCACCGGACGGCCGGGTCGCTCTGCAGGCGATCACGATGCCGCACGAGCGCATGCTGGCCACCCGGCGTACCTACACCTGGATCCAGAAGTACATCTTCCCCGGCGGTCTGCTGCCCTCCGTGGAGGCGATCGAGTCCGTCGCCCGCACGCACACCGGGCTGAGGGTGATCGACAACGTGTCGATGGGTCCGCACTACGCGCAGACCCTGCGGTTGTGGAAGGAACGGTTCGCCGCCCGTGCCACCGACGTGACGCGGCTCGGCTTCGACGACACGTTCCGCCGGATGTGGCACTTCTATCTGTCCTACTCGGAGGCGGGATTCCGCTCCGGATACATCGACGTCGCGCAGTTCGTCCTCGCCCGGACTGAGCCCACACGAACGGGAGACCCGGCATGAACGTGGCACACGAACTGGAACGCGCTCTGCGTCCCGTGGTCGGCGGGGACCTGCCGGTGCACCTCACCGCGTGGGACGGCAGCACTGCCGGGCCGGTGGACGCTCCGCGAGTTGTCCTGACGAGTCCACGGGCACTACGCCGGATGTTGTGGAATCCGGGTGAACTCGGTGCGGCGCAGGCGTATGTCACCGAAGACCTGGACGTGAACGGGGATCTCGTCGCGGCGCTCGACCACGTCTGGGACGTGGCCCGCCGCCGCGGGCTCGGCGGAGTGCGTCCGGGGCCGGTCACCCTCGCGCGGGCGGTGGCGGTAGCGGCGCGGGTCGGAGCACTCGGGCCGCGTCTGCCGAATCCGTCCAGTCAGGCGCACATTCGCGGGCGGCGGCACAGCCGACGTCGGGATCGGAAGGTGATCAGCCATCACTACGACCTGACTCACGAGTTCTACGGACTGATCCTCGATTCTCGAATGGCGTACTCCAGCGCGTATTTCACGATTCATCCCGAGGTTTCTCCACAGGCTGTGGATGGAGAGCTCGAGGATGCCCAGCGCGACAAACTCGACCTCGTGTGCCGCAAGGTGGGGCTGGAGCCGGGCATGCGTTTCCTCGACATCGGTTGCGGCTGGGGAGCGCTGAGCCTGCATGCGGCGACCGAGTACGGCGCCCGCGTCGTCGGCGTCACCCTCTCCCGCGAACAGAAGCAGTACGCCGACGCCCGGATCGCGGCCCTCGGGCTGGATTCCATCGTCGAGATCCGGGTGCAGGACTATCGGGAGATCTCCGGCGGTGACCTGCTCGCGGACGGTGGATTCGACGCGGTGGCGTCGCTCGAGATGGGTGAGCACGTCGGCGAGAAGAACTATCCGCGCTATGCGCGGACGCTCTTCGACGCGGCTCGCCCGGGCGCGCGGGTACTGATCCAGCAGATGTGCCGGACCGGACGGCACCGTGGGGGCGGGCCGTTCATCGAAGCGTTCATCGCCCCGGACATGACCATGCGGCCGACCGAGGAGACCGTCGATCTCCTCACCGACGGCGGGCTCGAACCGGTCGACGTGGAGCCGATGCGCGAGCACTACGTCCGGACCGTCGACGGCTGGCTCGCCAACTTCGAACGCAACTACGACCGGATCGTCGATCTCGTCGGCGTCGAGACGGCGCGGGTGTGGCGGCTGTACCTCGTCGGCGGCCGGGCCAGTTTCGCGCAGGGCCGGATGGGCGTGGACCAGATACTGCTCCGTCGGCCGGAGGTGGCGTCATGACCGGATTCGATCTCGCGTCGTTCGGGGCGGTGGCTCTGACGAGCCTGCTGGCTCTCGCGTTCCTGCAGGCCGGAACGTTTTTCGTGGCGCGCAGACTCGGCCGCTACAACGTCGTCGACGTGGTGTGGGGTCCCGGTTTCGTGCTGGTCGCCGGGGTGGCCCCGCTCGTGGGCAGCGGCGACGGTGCGCGAGCGCTCCTGCTGTTCGCTCTCACCGGAATCTGGGGGATCCGGCTGGGCGTGCACATCGCGGCGCAGAGCCGCGGCAAGGGCGAGGACCCGCGCTACGAGGAGATGCTGGAGCGCTCCGGCGGTGCCACCGAGCGATCCGGCGGTGGCACCGCGTCGGCGTCGGCGGCCGTGGCGATCCGCAAGATCTTCCTCACCCAGGGGCTCGCCCAGTGGTTCGTGTCGCTGCCGCTCCAGGTCTCGGCGGCGGCGGGCCCGACCCGGGGCGTGGGGTGGATCGTGCTCGGGCTGGGCGTGGCCGTGTGGCTCGTCGGGTTCTGTTTCGAGGCGATCGGCGACCGGCAACTCGCCCGGTACAAGGCGGATCCGGACCGGGGCCCGGTGATGGACCGCGGCCTGTGGGGATGGACGCGGCATCCGAACTACTTCGGCGACGCGGCCGTCTGGTGGGGGATCTGGTTGGTCGCCGCCGCCGTCTGGCCGGGTGTGCTCACCGTGGTGGCGCCGATCGTCATGACCTACTTCCTCGTCCACGCGACCGGCGCGCGCCTCCTGGAGAAGTCGATGGAGAAACGTCCCGGATATCGCGAGTACCAGCAGCGCACCAGTTTCTTCCTGCCGCGGCCGCCACGTTCCGGGGGGTCGTGATGTACGCCTTCGCGCAACCGACCCGTGGACCCACTAGGCTGTGCCTCCATGAGCGGAGGCTGCCGGTGACCGTCCTCGACGGGGAGAACGCCGCCCTGACGACGCTGCTCGCCCGCATCGCGGCGGGCGAGCGTCAGGCGTTCGGCGACTTCTACTCCCGCACCAGTTCCCGCGTGTACGGCATGGTGGTCCGGGTACTGCGCGACCCCGGCTACAGTGAGGAGACCACGCAGGAGGTGTACCTGCAGGTCTGGCGCTCGGCCGGCAGCTTCGACCCCAATCGTGGCTCGGCGCTGTCCTGGCTCATCACGCTCGCCCATCGCCGCGCGATCGACCGGGTGCGTTCGGAGCAGTCGGCGGCGGACCGGGAATCGGTGTACGGCTCGACCACCCGCAGCACGGATTTCGACACGGTCGCCGAGGAGGTAGTGCGCCGCACCGAGGACGATCTGGTCACCGACTGCCTGGAGTCGCTCACCGATATCCAGCGCACCTCGGTGGTGCTCGCGTACTACCGCGGGTTGACCTACCGCGAGGTGGCGCAGCAACTGTCGGTGTCGCTCCCGACGATCAAGAGCCGGATCCGGGACGGTCTGATCCGGCTCGGCCGCTGCCTGGGGGTGGGACGCGATGACTGAACCGAGAGACCTGCAGCCGAACGAACCCCTCGACGACCTGGTGGACTTCGCGGCCCCCTATGCGCTCGATGCCGTCGACGACACGGAGCGTCACGCGATCGAGACCGCCGTCGAGCGTGCCTCGGCGCCGGTGCGTGAGCGTTTCGACGACGCGGTGCGGGAGGCCAGGGAGGTCATGGCCGCGCAGTCCGATGCCACCGCCCTCGCGCCGCCGCCCGAACTCTACGACCGGATCATCGCCGAGCTCACCGCTCCTGCCGACGAGAACGTCGTCGCGCTCGATGCCAGGCGCAAGCAGCGGAACCGGTTGCTCGGTGTGGCCGCCGCCGCGGCCGTGGTGGTCGCGATCGGCGTCGGTGTGGTGACGATAGGAACGCACGGTGGCGATCAGCCACCGACCCCGACCCCGGGCGTCAGTGACGTGTTCGCGGCCGACGACGTGCGTACGGCAGTCGCGCCCATCGACGGTGGGGGCACCGCGACACTCGTGTACTCGCGCACGGCCGATGCCGCCGTGCTGGTGATGAACGACGTCCCGCCACCGCCGACCGGGTCGGCGTACCAGATGTGGTTGCTGGGATCGACGCACGATCCGGTGTCCGCGGGAGTGATGGACACCGACGCGGTCGCGCCGTCCACCACCGCGTTCCTGCAGGATCTGGACCAGTCCACCAGCCTGGCCTTCACGCTCGAACCGTCCGGTGGCTCCGAGACGCCGTCCGGTGAGCCGTTCGCGGCGTTCACGCTCGAATAGCCGCACCCCGTACATCGACGAAGTACGACACACGACACAGCTGGAGGTTGGGATCATTCGTATGAGGAACAAATGGAATCGGGCTGTGGCGGCGGCACTTCTCGGTGGGGCGCTCGCGGCCGGCAGCGTGGTCTGGCCCGGCGGTGCGGCAACCGCCGCCCCGATCGAACTCGCGCCCGGCATTTCGATCGGGACGTCGGTCGGTGAGGACAGCGACGTCACCTTCGAGTCCGACGGCGTCACCTTCCACGCCAGCTTCCGCACCCCGCCCGGCGGGGCGCGGGCGGAGACGGCCGCGCTTCTGATCCCGGGCAGCGGCCCCACGGACCGCAACGGCAACGCGCCCGAGGGCGGCTTCCAGCCGAACACGCTCGCCCAGCTGGCCGACGAACTGGCACATCAGGGCATCCCGAGCCTGCGCTTCGACAAGATCGGCGTCGGCAGCACGGGCGCCGGCCTGGACTCGACCGGACACGGTTACGAGCAGCAGGTCTCCGACGCCGAGGCCGCGCTGGCCACGCTGAACGAGCTGACCGGGACCACGCCGGCGCAGACCACCGTCCTCGGACACAGCGAGGGTGGGCTCACCGCCCTGGTGCTCGGCCAGCGGCACGGTGCCGCGGGCCTGGGGTTGCTCGCGCCGCTCCCGATGCGCTACCTGGACCTCCTCGATGCGCAGATCGGCGCCTACGTCGGACGGGCCACCGAATCCGGTGATCTCAGCGCGGAGGAGGCCGATCGGGTGCGGGCCGACCTCCCGGTCGCGATCGCGTCGATCCGTGCCGACGGGACCGTGCCGGAGGGTCTGCATCCGTTGCTCGCCGAGGTGGCGCTCGGCCAGGAGAGCGCGCGATTCCTGCACGAGGCGGACAAGTACGATCCGCCGGCGCTGGCGGCCTCGCTGCCCGCGACGCTGCCGGTCCTGGTGACCTGCTCGGACCGCGATCTCAACGTCAGCTGTGCGCAGGTCGAACGCCTGGGGGCCGCCGTCGCGCCCGAGGCCCTGACCTTCGCGCACCTGACCACCGCGAACCACATGCTCGGTGAGCTGGGGCCGTTCCCGGCGATCGGCCCGGACGGGATGGCGCCCCTGCCGCTGTCGGGGGAGTTCGCGCCGGCCCTGGCCGACTGGCTCGGGCGGGTTCACCCCGGCTGAGCACCCCCCGCGACGACCAGACGCGCCCCTCCCGCTCGGGAGGGGCGCGTCTTCAGTCTGTCGGGTGATGCTGTCGAGAGTCTGTCGGGTGATGCTGTCGAGGAAACGAGGACGAGGTCAGGCGCAGTCCTTGCAGATCATCTCGGACTCGCTCGCCAGGTTGGTGCGATGCTGCACCAGGAAGCAACTGGTGCAGGTGAACTCGTCGGCCTGCTTGGGGAGGACCTTGACGCTCAGTTCCTCGCCGGACAGATCGGCGCCGGGCAGCTCGAAGGATTCGGCGACGTCCGCTTCCTCGACGTCGGCGGTGGCCGACTGCGCCTCGGTGCGGCGCACCTTCAACGCTTCGAGGGAATCCTCGCTGATTTCGTCCTCGACCGTGGTGCGGGGTGCGTCGTAGTCGGTAGGCATGTGATCTCCTCCTCGCTCAGATCAGCCCGGGCAGGTTTCCTGTTGCCCTGCTCGTCGGTGCCGTGACGGCGTCTCGTTTAGCATGACAACGCATCGGGGGGCGATTTTGTGCCCGAACCCAGAAAATCGTTCTGAACTGTGTCAACGAACTCGAAGCACGACTTCGACCGGGTGGGCGTCCGCCGGGGTCTCGACGGCGGTGCGCACCGCACGGGCCACGGTCGTGGCGCGCAGGAAGCGTTCCGGGTCGTACTCGTCGCCCTCGTGCGCGACGATCGCACGTTGCATGTCGGTGTCGATCCGCCCGGGATGGATCGAGGTGACCCGGAGCTGCGGCTCCTCGGCGCGGAGCGCGTCACCGAAGGCGCGGAGCGCGAACTTGCTCGCCGCGTAGGAACCCCAGCCGGCGTTGGCCCGCAGCCCGGCACCCGAGTTGATCAGGACGACGTGCCCGCCGGCGGCCCGCAGCGCGGGCAGCAGCAGCCGGGTCAGCTCGGCCACCGCGATCACGTTGACCTCGAGGGTGTGTCGCCACTGGTCGACGCTCGATTCCGCGACGGTGCCGAGTTCGGCGACACCGGCGTTGTGGACGAGGACGTCGAGCCGGTCGATCGAGGCGACGGCCTCGGCCACGGCGGCGTGATCGGTGAGCGGCACCGGCAGGGCTCGCGCGCCGGGGAGTTCGGCCACGATGTCGGTGAGCGACTGCTCGGTGCGGGCGCCGAGCAGCAGGTCGTGGGTGGGGGCCAGCTCGCGGGCGACGGCCGCGCCGAGGCCGCGGCCGGCTCCGGTGACGAGGGCGGTGGGACGCATGGCGCCAGGTTAGCTGCCGACGACGAGCGTCGCGGCCAGGGTCACCATGAGCGCGGCGACGCCCAGGTCCAGGTACCGCCAGGCCCGCGGTGAGGAGAAGACCCCGGACAGTCTGCGCCCGCCGATGCCGAGGGCGAGGAACCAGAGGACGCTGGCGACGGCGGCCCCCACGCCGAACCACCAGCGTCCGGTCTCCCCGTGCTGGTTCGCGATCGAGCCCAGCAGGACGACGGTGTCGAGATACACGTGCGGGTTCAGCCAGGTCAGTGCCAGGCAGGTGAGGATCACCGCGGTGCCCGACGTCGCCGCTGCCTCGGAGGCGGTCATTCCCACCGGCCGGACCGCGCGCCACAGGGCCAGGGCCGCATACGCGAGAAGGAACGCGACTCCCGCCCAACGGATCACCGGCAGGACTCCGGGTGCCCGGTCCAGCAGGGTGGCCACCCCGGCGATACCGGCGCCGATGAGCACCAGGTCCGACACGGCGCACACGACGATCGTCGGCGTGACGTGCCTGCGGCTGACGGCCTGGCGCAGGACGAAGGCGTTCTGGGCGCCGATCGCGACGATCAGCGAGAGGCCGGTGCCGAATCCGGTGGCGACGACGGGGAGGGACATGACCGTCACGCTACGAATCTCATCACCATGTCTCCAGCTCATTTTTCTGATGGGGCATTAGCATCGCTTCACATGGACATCGAGTTCGCGCAGCTGCGCACGCTGGCAGCCGTGGTCGACGAGGGCACGTTCGAGGCGGCGGCGCGGACGCTGCACGTCACGCCCTCCGCGGTGAGCCAGCGGATCAAGGCGCTCGAGCAGCAGGTGGGCGGGGTTCTGGTGCGCCGGTCGAAGCCGGTGCAGGCCACCGAGTCGGGCCAGGTCGTCCTGCGGCTGGCGAAGCAGGTCGCCCGCCTCGAACAGGATGCACTCGACGCGCTCGCCCCTACCGGCGCCGGGCCGGTGACCGTGACGATCGTCGTCAACGCGGACTCGCTGACCACATGGATGATCCCGGCGCTCGGGCGCGTCGATCCGCGGTATCGACTGCAGTTCGATCTGCGCCGTGAGGACGAGTACCACTCGGCGGAACTGTTGCGCGACGGCACCGCGATGGCGGCCGTGACGTCCGAACCCGAAGCGGTACAGGGATGTTCGGTGGTGAAACTCGGTGCCATGAGGTACCGGGCGCTGTGCAGCCCGGAGTTCGCCGGGCGGTGGTTTCCGGACGGTGCCGATGCCGAGTCGCTCGCGTCGGCGCCGGTGGTGGATTTCGACCGCAAGGACGATCTGCAGACCCGATTCCTCCGCAGGGTCACGCGGCGGCGGGTCACTCCGCCGCGGCACTACGTGCCCGGGTCCTCCGCCTACGCCGACGCGGTGCGGCACGGGCTGGGTTGGGGGATGGTCCCTCAGGTGCAGGCGGCCGCCGACCTCGCCGCGGGAGCCTTCGTGGAGGTGCTGCCCGACGCGTTCATCGACGTCCCGCTGTACTGGCAGCGGTGGAAGCTCGACTCCCCCGCGTTGGCCGCCGTCACCGACGCGGTGCGGGAGGGTGCGCGCGGAGCGCTGTGACGACGGTTCACAGATCGCCGTGGGCGGACCATGCGTGCCAGCGCAGATTCCGCACCGCGACGACGGGACCACGGGGTCGTTCTCGCCGGTAGCGTGGGTACTTGTCCGCGAGGAGGTCGACAGCGCGTCGTGCTTCCTCGGCGGCCGCATCGACAGGCTCGGCCGGCGTCAGGATCGAGGCGTCACCGTCCACCCGCACCCACCACAGCTGAGCCCAGTTGTCGTCGTAGTGGTCGACGAGGACGCTCACCTGTGGGCGGGCCGCGATGTTGCGTAGCCGTTTCAGGTGCCGGGTGGTCTTCGGTTTCTCGTCCACGCAGGTGTAGAGGGTCTCGGCGAAGAGCGTGAAGACGAGGGGAACCACGTGCGGGGTGCCGTCGGCGTCGGCGGTCGCCAGGCGCGCGACGCGGGCCTCGGCGAATCTCTCGCGTGCGCTCACCGGCTGCCTCCTCCCTCCCGGGCGTGAACTCGACTCTCCGTGCGGGGTCTGTTCCCGGACGGTACGTCGTCGTCGCGTGGCACGTTGCGCGAATCACTGCATCCGGCGGGCGGTCCGCGCCACCATGGAGTCATGGATCCGGTGGCGGCCTTGCGGGAGACGGCGTTCTGGCTGGAGCGCTCGCGAGCGGACTCGCATCGTGTCCAGGCGTACCGGCGTGCCGCCGACGTCGTGGCGGACCTGTCCGAGCACGAGCGCGCGCGTCGACGCCGCGACGACAGCTGGACCGAGTTGGCGGGCATCGGACCGAAGACGGCGGCGGTGATCCGCGAATCCTTCGACGGGGTGCCCGAGTACCTGGCCCGGTTGCGTGACGAGGCGGAGCCGATCGGTGGCGGTGCGTTGCGTGAGGCGCTGCGTGGGGACCTGCACACGCACTCGGACTGGTCGGACGGTGGTAGCCCGATCGCGGAGATGATGCAGGTCGCGGCGGCGCTGGGGCACGAATACTGTGCGCTCACCGACCACTCCCCTCGCCTCACCGTCGCGAACGGGCTGTCCGCCGAGCGATTGCGGCAGCAGCTCGACGTGGTCGGCGACTTGCAGGACAAGATCCCGTCGATGCGCATTCTCACCGGGATCGAGGTCGACATCCTCGACGACGGTTCGCTCGACCAGGACGAGGGACTGCTGGCGGAACTCGACGTCGTCGTGGCGAGCGTGCATTCGAAACTGCGTGCCGAACGCGGCGCGATGACGCGGAGAATGCTTGCCGCCGTGGAGAACCCGCTCGTCGACGTGCTGGGGCATCCCACCGGCAGGCTGGTGGAGGGCGGTCGCGGGACCAGGCCGGAGTCGCAGTTCGATGCCGAGAAGGTGTTCGCCGCCTGCCGTGACGCGGGAACGGCCGTGGAGATCAATGCGCGTCCCGAGCGCCGGGACCCGCCGCGCCGGCTCATCGAACTGGCCCGCGACCTCGGCTGCGTCTTCTCCATCGACACCGACGCGCACGCTCCGGGCCAGCTGGCGTGGCAGGGCTACGGGTGCGAACGGGCCACCGCGTGCGGCGTCGAGGCGGACCGGGTGATCAACACCTGGCCGGTGGAGCGCTTGCTGGACTGGACGCGGGACTGACGACGCACGGTGGACGGGCGTCCTCCCCGGGGTGCCGGACCCTCAGGTCGACGTCCTGTCGGTGTAGACGCTGCCCCTGCGGATCAGCAGGGTGAAGCCGAGGGTGACGAGACCCGCGACGATCATCATCGCGCCGACCGTGTTCAGTCCGCTCACGCTGGGCGCGCCGCCGGTCGCCGCCGTCGCCGAGGAGGCGAGCAGCATCGTCGCGATCGACGTGCCGATGCCCTGGCCGCCCGTGCGCAGGACGGCGTTGGTCCCGGTCGCCTCGCTCGTGTTGCCCTCGGGAACCGCCTCGACGATGAGATTGGGCAGGGCGGTGAACGCGAACGCGGTGCCGATCGACACGGTGACGATCATCGCGGCCATGCCGATCACCGAATCGTGGAGGAGCAGCATCATCGCACTGCTCACCGTGAACAGTGTGGTGCCGAGCAGCATTGCCGCCCGTGAGCCGACGGCACGGGTGATGCGTCCGCTCAGTGGCGTGAACACGAAGCCGAACAGCGATCCGACGAACGACAGCAGGCCGGCGTTGGTCGGCGAGATGCCGAGGCCGAACGGTGCCGTGGTCGGTGATTGCAGGATCATCGGAATGATCATCGTGCTCACACCCATCGGGCCGATCGCGATCGCCAGTGTCGCGCACATCGTCAGGGCGACCTTGCGGTCGGTGAACAACTTGACGTTGACGATCGGATCGGGGACGCGTAGTTCCCATGCCACCCACATCGCGAGGACGGCCAGCCCGCCGAGTACGAAACCGAGGGTGCGAGGGTCGGCGAATCCCCATTCGCCGGACTTGTTGATGCCCAGGAGAACGGCGGCGATCGCGGGTGCGAACGCCAGTGTGCCGATGTAGTCGACCCGCTGGGTCGTGCCCGGGGCAGGACGCCACGGCAACACGAAGACCACCAACAGCAGCGCGAAGACCGCGTACACGGCCGCGACGACGAAGATCATGTGCCAGCTCGCGTGATCGAGCATCACGCCGGCGACCAGCAGAGACGCCGAGCCCGCGGCGATGGCCGACCCGGAGATGATCGCGACGGCGACCGGGACCTTCGCGGCAGGAAGATGCGAACGCGCCAGACCGATACACAGCGGCAGGATTGCCCCGGCGACCCCCTGGATCGCCCGGCCGACGATCACGCTGCCGATGCTGTCGCCGAGTGCGCTGACGAGTGAGCCGACGGCGGCGGTGGCGAGCAGGATGACCAGGACACGCTCGCGACCGTACATGTCGCCGAGCCGGCCGCACACCGCTGCGGAAGCGGCAGCGACCAGGAGGAACGCGGTGACGGCCCAGCCGACGGTCGCGGCGTCGCTGTCGAACTCTCTGATGAAGGTCGGGAGGGCGGCGAACACCATCGACGTCTCGAAAGCGCTGATGATCTCGACCGCCACCAGCACGGCGATGATCAACCACGCCGGCCGCTGCCGAGCGAAACGTCCGCGGGCAGGTTCGGGTGGGTCGACGGCGGTACGGGTGTCTGCGGTACTGGTCACGGATGCGGTCCACTTCTTGACTGGCCCTGTGCCGGGCTGGGAAGGGCGTTCGCGAGCGGGGCTCGGCGAAGCGGCTGTTGGCTGTCCAGGTCTCGCCGAGTGTGGCAAAGGACGTCCGACGAGCCGGGCTCCTGACCGCTCAGTGGGACTGGTGGGCGATCGGGGATCCGAGATCGCATTCCGTTCCAACTCAACGGGAGTGGATGCCCGCGGCCGCATCGATCGACCTACCGTGGCGAAATCACTGCTCGCCGAGGAAAGGTGGCCGAAACCATGCACACACTGGATCGGCAGTTCGATCAGTTTCACGGTCTGGAGGCGGAGCCGCCGCGGGTGTCGAGGTATCCGGTCAACGAGGCGATGATCCGCAATTGGGTCGAGGCCCACGAGGACGACAACCCGGTCTACGTCGACGCCCGGGCCGCCCGGGAGACCGGACGCGCACAGGTGATCTGCCCCCCGGCGATGATCTCGACCTGGGTGATGGCCGGCTACCGACGTTGGCGCGAGGTGCACCGGCTCCGCGCCGAGGGACGCACCGAGGATTCGGCGTACTCCCGGCTGCTGGCGATGCTGGACGAGAGCGGGTTCACCTCGGTCGTCGCCACCGACGTCGAGCAGGACTATCACCGTGAGCTGGTGCCGGGCGACCACGTCACCGCACGTATCACGATCGAGTCGATCTCTCCGGTCAAACGCACCGGGCTCGGGGACGGTCGCTTCCTCACCCTGCACAAGCGCTACGAGAACCAGAACGGTGAGTTGCTCGTGGAGGAGCGGTTCCGGCTGCTCCGGTTCGATCCGAGCACGGCCGGGGAGGCGCGCCGATGACCGCCGTACCCCCGTTGATCGTCACTCAGGACAACGAATTCTGGTTCGCTGCAGCGAGAGACGGACGCCTGGTGATCCAGCGATGTAGCGATTGCGGCACGCTGCGGCATCCCCCGGGCCCGGCCTGCCCGGCTTGCTGCTCCTTCGCCTGGGACACCGTCGAGTCCACCCGGAAGGCCGTCCTGCACAGCTGGACCGTGATCCACCATCCCCAGGATCCGGCATTCGAGTACCCCCTCGCCGTCGGCCTGGTCGATCTCGAGGAGGGAATCAGGATCGTCGCCGACATCGCCGGTGTCGACCACGACCGGCTCGAGCCCGGCACGGAACTCGAGGTCTGCTTCGTCGAGCACGCGCACGGCGAAGTTCTCCCCCAACTGCGCCCACCCACGATCGGAGTCGAATGATGTTGCCACAGTGCAGAGTAGGAACGTCGCTGCCCGAGCTGGACCTCGTCATCGATCGCAGCACGATCGTGGCCGCCGCGCTCGCCTCGCAGGACTTCGAGGACGTCCACCACGATCCGGGGGCTGCGCAGGGGCGCGGGACGCCGGACATCTTCATGAGCATCAACTCGACCAACGGATTCGTGGACCGGTTCGTCACCGATTGGGCCGGGCCCGCGTCGCGGATCCGGCGGACCGCGCTACGGCTGGGGGTGCCGAACTTCCCCGGCGACACCATGCGGATGACCGGTGAGGTCACCGCGGTCGACGGCGACGTCGTCACGCTCGAGGTCCTCGGACGCAACGACCGTGGAGTGCACGTGACGGCCTCGGTGACCGTGGGCCCGTACGCGGGAGCGTGGCGGTGACCGGCCGGGAGCTGTCCGGGGTGGCGGCCATTGCCGGGATCGGCGCCACGGAGTTCTCCAAGAACTCCGGCCGCAGCGAGTGGCAGCTGGCGTGCGAGAGCGTCCTCGCCGCACTGGAGGACGCGCAGATCGGTGTCGAAGAGGTCGACGGGTTCGCGCTGTTCACGATGGAGACCAACCCGGAGATCGCTGTCGCCCGCGCTCTCGGTATCCCCGAGCTCAGGTTCTTCAGCCGAATCCCGCACGGCGGTGGCGGCGCCTGCGCCCCGGTGCAGCAGGCTGCCCTCGCCGTGGCCGGCGGCGTCGCGGACGTCGTCGTGGTGTACCGCGCTTTCAACGAGCGCTCGGGCCACCGGTTCGGTTCCGGTCCGCCGCCGTTCGCGTACACCGCGAACACCGACCAGGAGTATCGGAACTGGATCAACCCCTACGGGCTGCTCACGCCCGCGCAGCAGGAGGCTTTCCTGGCGCGGCGCTACATGCACAAGTACGGAGCCACCAGCGCCGACTTCGGGCAGATCTCCGTTCTCTCCCGCAAGCACGCGGCGACCAACCCGAAGGCGTGGTTCCACGGGCGTCCGATCACCCTCGACGACCACCAGAACTCGAAGCTCATCGCGGACCCGTTGCGTCTGCTCGACTGCTGCCAGGAGAGCGACGGCGGTCAGGCGCTGGTCATCGTCAGTGCCGAACGCGCCCGGGACCTGCCGCATCCGCCGGCGATCATCTCCGCCGCGGCACAGGGAGTCGGCCCCCAGCAGATCTCGATGAGCAGCTACTACCGCGACGACATCGACGAGATGCCCGAGGTCGACCTGGTCGCCCGACAGCTCTGGGCCCAGGCCGGGATCGGTCCCGACGACATCGACGCCGCCGTGCTCTACGACGCGTTCACGCCGATGGTCTTGCTGCAGTTGGAGGAGTACGGCTTCTGCGGCCGCGGTGAGGCCAAGGATTTCATCGCGGACGGCAACCTCGAACTCGACGGCCGGCTGCCGATCAACACCCACGGCGGACAACTCGGCGAGGGGTACATCCACGGTGTCAACGGAATCGCCGAGGGCGTCCGGTTGATTCGGGGAAGTTCGGTCAACCAGCCTGCCGGGAACCTCGGCCACGTGCTCGTGACCGGGGGTTCCCCGGTGCCGCACAGCGCAATCGTGCTCTCCGCCGACCACTGACGACGACGTGACCCCACAGAAAGCAACGGGAACATGACCGAACGCATCACCTACGCCCGTGCCACTCACGGCGAAGAAGAGATCGACGCCGTGCTCGGCGTCCTCCGCAGCGGCCACCAGGGCCTGCGCATCGGAAAGAACGTCTTCGAGCTCGAGCGCCGGGTGCCCGAGTTGTCCGGCAAGCGGTTCGGGGTGATGTGCAACTCCGGGTCCTCGGGCCTCTACCTCGCCGTCGAACTGCTCGGACTGGCTCCCGGAACCGAGGTCATCACCTCACCGCTGACCTTCTCCACCGACGTCGCGCCGATCGTCCGCGCGGGTCTCGTTCCCGTCTTCGTGGACGTCGAGCCGGGTACTTTCAATATCGACGTCGCGAAGATCGAGGCGATGGTCACCGAGAAGACCGGCGCCCTCCTGATTCCCAACCTGGCGGGAAACTGTCCCGACTGGGACGCCATCCGGGAGGTGGCGGACCGGCACGGGCTGAAGGTCGTCGAGGACACGTGCGACACCCTCGGCGCCACTCTGCGCGGGACCCCCACCGGTGCGCGCGCCGACCTGAGCGTGACGAGCTTTTCGATGGCGCACATCATCACCTGCGCCGGCACCGGCGGCATGGTGATGATGGACGACGAGGACGCCCGCGATCGCGCTCTGCTGCTGCGCCGTTGGGGTCGCCGCTCGGAACCGAACCTGTTCGGCAACGGTTCGGGCCGGGTCTTCCGCGAGGATCTCGACGGTGTCGACTACGACAACGACTTCATCTTCGATCTGCTGCCGTGGAACTTCGAGCCGTCGGAGCTCGGCGCCGCCTACGGAGTGGTGCAACTCGACAAGCTGGAGCGGAACTTCGAGCGACGCAAGAAGACGTTCGCCGCCTACACCGCGGCCTATGCGGCGCACCCGGAGTTCTTCACCACGCCGGTCGAGACCGAGGGCCTCGACACCGCGTGGCTCTGCTACCCCGTGATGGTGGCCGCCGAAGCCCCGTTCTCTCGCAGCGATCTCCAGGAGTTCCTCGAATCCCGGGGCATCGACACCCGAACAGTGTGGAGTGGCAACATCACTCGCCATCCGATGATGGCAGGCATCGAGTTCGGTGCCCCCGAGGAAGGGCTACCGGAAGCGGACGCCGTGTTCGAACGGGGCATGACCCTCGGTATGAGCCACGGCCTGACCGACGACGAGGTGGCCCGCATCGGCGCGGCCATCGACGACTTCGCTGCGAAGTGGAAGTGAGTGCCGTGTCCTCTCGTTCTCGGACCGAAGCCCGTGGCACGACCCCGGTGATCGTCGACGCCGCACGGACCCCGTTCGGCAAACGCGAAGGGTGGGTCTCCGGCCTGCACGCCGCCGAGCTCCTGGGGCTCGCGCAGAGCGGGGTGCTCGAGCGGCTCGACCTCGACCCCGAACTCGTCGAACAGGCCATCGGCGGGTGCGTGACGCCGGTGGGTGAACAGTTCGGCAACATCACCCGCACCGCGTGGGTGCATGCCGGCCTGCCGACACACACCGGGGCGACCACCATCGATGCCCAGTGTGGCACTGCGCTGCAGGCGGTCCACCTGGTGGCGGGCCAGATTGCGCTGGGCGCTCTCGAGGTCGGCATGGCCTGTGGCGTGGAGCTGATGTCCCGGGTGCCGCTGACCGCGAAGGTCGGTGTCGGTCTCGGCACTCCCCGACCGGCTTCCTGGAGTGTGGACATGCCGGACCAGTACACCGCCGCCGACCGGATCGCGCGCCACCGCGGCCTCACCCGCGAGGACCTCGATGCATTCGGGCTCCGGTCTCAGGATCGCGCTCGGACAGCCTGGGAAGAGGGGCGTTTCGACCGCCAGATGATTGCCGTGACGGTGCCGAGAGAGGGCGGCGACACGAGGGTGACCCGCGATCAAGGACTGCGGGAGACCGGCATGGAGGCGCTCGCCCGGCTCCGGCCCACCGCCGACGGCGGTCTGCACACGGCGGGCACGTCCTCCCAGATCTCCGACGGGGCGGCCGCCGCGGTATTGATGACGGAAGATCGTGCCCGCACGCTGGGTGTGGCTCCGCGTGCCCGGCTGCTCGGCCAGTGCGTGATCGGTGGTGACACCGAGCTGATGCTGGACGGTCCCGTCGCGGCGGCTCGGAAGCTGTTCGACCGCACCGGCATGAAGGTCGGCGACGTGGACCTGTTCGAGGTGAACGAGGCATTCGCCTCGGTCCCCCTGTCGTTCGCGCAGGTCCACGGCGTCGATCCCGGCACGCTCAATGTCAACGGCGGCGCGATCGCACTCGGTCATCCCGCAGGCGCCACCGGCATCCGGCTGCTCGCGACCGCCGTGGACGAGCTGGAGCGACGCGACCGAGAGGTCGCCATGATCGCGATCTGCGCCTCGGCCGCCACCACCTGCATGATCGTGGAGCGCTGCTGATGCCTGTTGCACTCGACGACCACCATCGTGCCCTCGCCGACTCGGTCTCCGGCCTCGCCCGGCGACACGCACCGACCGAGAAGACCAGGGAAGGCTTCGACGAGCTCGCCACCGGAAAGCGCCCCGACATCTGGGATCACCTGGTCCGGCAGGGATTACACGCGATGCATCTGCCCGAGGAGCACGGTGGCGCCGACGGCGGGCTGCTCGACCTGGCGGTCGTCGCCGAGCAGCTCGGCCGGGCCCTGGTGCCCGGACCGTGGCTGCCGACGGTACTGACCGGCGCGATTCTGACCACCCTGGGGCCGGAGGGCGGTGCGGAGGGCCCCGTCCGGCAGATGCTCGGGAGATTCGGGGAGGGAGCCACCGGCGCGGCGGTGACCACCGGGGGGCTCGTGGCGAGCCCCGACGGGGACGGTTGGGTGGTCACCGGGACGAGCGGGCCGGTCCTCGGACTGCCCGGCGCCGACGAGGTGATCGTGCGCGCGGATCGGGACAGCGGGATGCCGCTGTGGTTCCGGCTCTCCCCCGACGTCGGGGACGTGGACGTCGCCGACGGCATCGACCTGACCCGGGCGATCGGGCGGCTCCGGCTCGATCGACGTGTCGTCGAGCCGGGTCGACTGTTGCCGACCCCCGATCCGGACCGCCTCGACCTGGTGTTCAACACCCTGCTCGCCGCCGAGGCCGCGGGCGTCGCCGGGTGGGCCCTGGACGCTGCGGTCGAGCACGTTCGCAACCGGGTGCAGTTCGGCCGGCCGGTGGGCAGCTTCCAGGCCGTGCAGCACAAGGCCGCCATGATGCTGGTCCGCACCGAGCTGGCCTGTGCGGCTGCGTGGGACGCGGCCCGTGCGGAGAACCAGGCCGCCGACCAACGCCGTCTGGCCGCGGCTCAGGCGGCGCTCACCGCTCTCCCGTCCGGGATCGACGTGGCACTCGAGTGCGTGACCCTGCTGGGCGGGATCGGCTTCACCTGGGAGCACGACGCGCACCTGTACTGGCGTCGGGCGCTGAGCATCGCGTCGGTCGCGGGCGCGGAGGACCGCTGGGCGTATCGACTCGGCGAGGCGGCGCTGGCCGGCTCCCGGGACTTCTCCTTCGTCGACGCGCACGCGCTCCCCGAGCTCCGGGCGGAGGTTGCCGCGGTGCTCGACGAGGTCGCGGAACTTCCCGACGATGCCCTCCGCAGCGACGGGTGGGCCCCGGCCCGCGGCGGCGCCCGGCGCGCGCGGCTGGCCGAGGCCGGACTGGTCGCCCCGCACTATCCCGCGCCCTACGGGCGAGGCGCCGGGCCCGAGGAACAGGCCGTGATCGCCGACATGTTCGCCGAGCGTGCGCTCGAGCAGCCGACAACCGTCATCGGCGAGTGGGTGCTCCCCACCCTGCTGGTGCACGGAACCGAGGAGCAGCAGAAGCGTTTCGTCGGTCCGACCCTGAGGTCCGAGATCGTCTGGTGCCAGTTGTTCTCCGAGCCGGGTGCCGGCTCGGACCTGGCCGGCCTGACCACCCGGGCCCGCAAGGTCGACGGCGGCTGGGTGCTGGCCGGTCAGAAGGTCTGGAACTCGATGGCCCATGAGGCGGACTGGGGTGTCTGCCTCGCCCGGACCGACCCGGACGCGCCCAGACACGAGGGGATTTCGTACTTCCTCGTGGACATGCGCAGTCCCGGACTCGACGTCCGGCCGCTACGGCAGGCGACGGGGCACGCGGAGTTCAACGAGGTGTTCCTCGACGACGTGTTCGTCCCGGACGCGTGCCTGGTCTCCGATCCCGGGGAGGGCTGGCGGCTGGCGATCACCACGCTGTCGAACGAGCGGCTGAGCATGGGCGCCCAGCTCAGCCACGGCTCGGCTCTCCGGGTGCGGGAGCTCGTCGAGTCCGGTGCCTGTGCGGCGGACCGCGACGACGTGCTCCGGGTGCTCGGGCGCAGTACGGGCCGGGAGATGGCGTTGGCGGCGCTGAACCTGCGCAGTGTGCTGGGCCGGATGTCCGGCCTCGACGTCGGCTCGGAGATCAGCGTGCAGAAGGTATTCAGCGCGATCGCTCAACGCGAGGGGTCTCGTGCGTTGGTCTCCCTGCTGGGCCCGGCCGGGGCCACTCTCGACGGCGGCCACACGATCGACCACATCGGTTTGCCCGCTGTGCTTTTCGGCGGAGGAACCATCGAAATCCAACTCAACGTCCTGGCCCGGCGGGTGCTGGAACTGCCGCGCTGAGCTCGGCCGGATCGACAGGAGACGACATGTATCCCGAGCTGTCCGACGAATCACGTCGGCTACGCAACGAACTGCGTGAATATTTCGCCCGCATCATCGACGACGACGATCGCAGGGCGCTGGTGGACCAGACCGAGGGCGGCCCGGTGTTCGACCGGATTCTGCGCCGGATGGGAGCGGACGGCTGGCTCGGCCTCGGCTGGCCCGAGGAGTACGGCGGCCGCGGCGAGGATCCGGAAGCGCTGTACGTCTTCTACGACGAGGTGATCCGCGCCGGCGCTCCGCTGTCGCTGGTCACCCTGAACACGGTCGCGCCCGCGCTGATGAAGTTCGGTACCCGGGAACAGAAGGAGTACTTCCTCCCCCGGATCCTGGCCGGTGAACTGATCTTCGCCATCGGCTACACCGAGCCGGGGGCCGGGACGGACCTGGCGTCGCTGCAGACCCGGGCCCGGATCGACGGCGACGAGCTGGTCGTCGACGGGAACAAGATATTCACCAGCGCAGGTATCTACGCCGACTGGGTGTGGCTGGCGGTTCGGACCGACCCGCACGCGTCCCGGCACGAGGGCATCTCCGTGGTCCTGGTTCCCACGTCCGCACCCGGCTTCTCCGCCACCGAGATTCGCACCGTCGGGGGCATCAGTACGTCGGCGACGTACTACGAGAACGTCCGGGTTCCGCTGACTCATGTCGTCGGGGAGCTGGACGCCGGTTGGGGGCTGATCACCAGCCAGCTCAACCACGAGCGCGTGGCGCTCGCGGCGCGCGGCGGTATCGCCAACGAGCTGTACGACGAGGTACTCGATTGGGCCAGAAGCGAACCCGTCGGCACCGGCACCCTCTACGACGTGCCCTGGGTGCGTAGCACGCTGGCCGAGGTCTATGCGCTGCTCAGTGCCGCCGATCTGTTCAATCTGCGGTTGGTGGCGGACGTGGCCGCGAACACTCTCGGCGGCGGTGACTCGGCGGCGGCGAAGATCTTCGGCACGGAGGCGGTGGTCACCGTCTACGGCAAGCTGCAGGAAGTCCTCGGGGCACGCGGTCTGCTCAGACCGGGCAGCCCGGGCGCGATCGTCGAGGGCAGGGTCGAGGCCCTGGCCCGGCGCGCACAGAACAACACGTTCGGCGGCGGAACCAACGAGGTGATGCGGGAGATCGTGGCGGCCAGGTGTCTCGGCATGACACTGGCCCCCCGCCGCCGCGCCGACACTCTGAAGGAAACGAGGAACTGACGTGGATTTCGAACTCGACGGTGATCTGGAATCGGTGCGGGAACTGGCGGCGCAGATCTTCGGCGCCCTCGCGAAGGTGGACCGGGTGGCAGATGTGGAGAACCGGGAGCGCGGCTTCGATCGCACGCTGTGGCGGGCGCTGGGCGATGCCGGGCTGCTGGCGATCGCGCTGCCCGAGGAACTCGGGGGCGGTGGAATGGGCACCCTCGGCCTCGTGGCTCTGCTCGAGGAACAGGGCAGGCACGTCGCGCCGGTGCCATTGTGGTCGGCGCTCGCAGGCGCCGCGCTCCCGATCGCGCGGTTCGGTACCGCCGCGCAGACTGCCCGATGGCTTCCCGGCCTGATCGACGGCTCCTCGCTTCTCGTCGGGGTCCCGGAGGTGGCGGACGCCGGCGGACCGGCCCTGTCGGCAGTGCGACAGGGCGAGAGCCTGATCGTCGACGGTCAGCTCACCGGAGTGCCCGCGGCTGCCGTAGCCGACGGTCTGGTCGTCCCGGTCCGGTGTGAGGACGACTCGACGGTGTTCGTGATCGTGCACGTCGACGCGATCGGTGTCGGCGTGACCTCGGTGGACGTCACCAGCCGCGAGAGCTCCGCGACGGTGCGGTTCGAGGGCGTCGAGGTACCGCCCGACGGCCTGCTGCCGGGGGAGGGATCGGAGATCCTCGAGTGGACTCGGCGGCGGGCCAGGGTGGCGCTCTCGGCACTGCAGTCGGGGGTCTGCGAGGAGGCGGTGCGCCGGACCGCGGCGTACACGTCGGAGCGGATCCAGTTCGGCCGTCCCCTCTCGACGAACCAGGCTGTCGCGGTGCGCGCCGCGGACGCCTACCTCGATACCGAGGCGATCCGGCTCACCACACGGCGCGCCGCGTGGTTGCTGGACTCCGGCCGCGAGTCCGAGGCGGAATCGGCGAGTCTGGTCGCCGAATGGTGGGCGTCGAGTGGCGGGTTGCGCGTGGTGCACGCGAGTCAGCACCTGCACGGAGGGATCGGTGCCGACGTCGACTACCCCATTCACCGCTACTTTCTCTGGGGGCGTCAGATCGCGTTCACACTCGGTAGTGCCGCCGCGGTCGCCGCCGAACTCGGCGATCGGCTCGACACCGCCCCGGCCGTCGGGTCTCCCGCGTGAGTACCTCGACCGACGTCTCCACCGAACGGGTCACTCGCACACCATTCGACGGCGGGAACGGGGGTTCCAGTGCGGGAACAATGTCTGGGAAGTCTGTCGTGCTGCGGACCAGACCATGGGGGCCACCGCGCCGAGCGCGACGACGCCTCGGCAGGCGACGGAGACCGCGCCCACGACCCCGTGCGGTCCGAGGACGGGCGCGGCCACCGCGCTGATCTCCATCGGGCAGGACTCACCGGGCACGTACGAGATGCCGCGTTGCTGTCGGACCCGGTTGAGCTGCGCGTGCAGCCGCGGGAGGTGTGCCGTGCGATCGGTCCCCGAAGCCATCGAGAGTAGCGAGTCGACCTGCTCGGGGACGAGGCCGGCGAGCAGTGCCCGCCCGCTGACGGTGCTCTCGGCGGGCAAGCGTGCGGCCACCCGTGAGGGGATGCCCGAACTGGCCGCGCCGCCGATCTTGTCCAGGTAGTAGACGGACGAGCCCTCGAGGACGGTGAGGTGGGCGACGCCCCCGGTGCTGACGTGGAGTTCGTTGAGGACGGCGGAGGCAGCCGCGCGCAGCTCGGAGTGGTCGCTCCTGCTGATGCCCAACAGCCGCATTCCCAGCCGGTAACCCCGCGTGTCGTGTTCCATCCACTGCAGGTCGACGAGCTGGGTGAGGAGCCGGAACGTAGTCGATCTCGGTAGTCCGGTCAGGCGGGCGATGTCTTCGAGACGCATGCGTTCCGGCCCGGTCGCGAAGACGTCGAGGATTCGCGTGAGGCGTCCTGCCACGCTCGGACGCGGGAGGTCCGGCGTTGTCTCCATCATGGTCGGATCGGTCTGCACGAGCGTCATTGGCCACATCCTTTTGTGAGTACCTAGCACTTGCTTGGTATCCCGTGCGCGCCACGTTGTCGTTGTGGGCTCTCGCTGGGTGAGACCTGGCTCGGCGGTCCGTGAGACGATCAGCGGGTGGACCGCGTCGCAGGAGTTTCCTCCCAGCTGCACGACACGATCCTGGACCGGCTCGGCCAGGACATCGTGTCCGGCATCCTCGTACCCGGGACGACGATCTCGGCGGACGACGTGGTCCAGCGTTTCGACGTGTCACGGACCGTCGTCCGCGAGGTCGTCCGTGTTCTCGAATCCCTCGGCTTGCTCGTGGTCCGGCGCCGGGTCGGTATCACGGTGCAGGGCCGAGACTGCTGGAACTCACTCGACCCGAACGTGATCCGCTGGCAGTTGGCCGGTCCGCAGCGGTTCGAGCAATTGGCGATCCTCAGTGAACTGCGCTCGGGCATCGAGCCGCTCGCTGCGCGTCTCGCGGCCGCGAGGGCGACGCCCGAACAGTGCGGTGCGTTGACGTCGGCGGTGATCGGGATGTCGTCGACGTCCCGGGCCGCGGACACCGACGCGTATCTGCGTCATGACTCCGATTTCCATCGCACGCTGCTGGCGGCCTCGGGAAACCCGATGCTCCGGGCGATGGCGGACATCGTCGTGGAGATCCTCGAGGGCCGGACCCGGCATGCGCTCATGCCCCATGTTGCCGAGCCGGAGGCGATCCGCCTGCACGGGGTGGTCGCCTCGGCCGTGCAGGGCGGCGACGCGGAGACCGCCGAGGCGGCGATGCGGGAGATCGTCACCGAATCTGCTTCCGCCGTCGACGAATTGCGGGATGCGCAGCGGTGATGCCGCCAACCCTCGGATACGAGTGCGATACGTGGTCGCTCGACAGCCCTGGGATGGAGTGCTTTCCGCTACGCCCCGGATTCCAGTTCCTCCAGGTAGCCGAGGGCATTGTCGACCAACTCGGGTAGGTCGGCAGACGGATCTTCTCGAAGTGCCGACATCGCCGCCATCAGGGCGCCGATCGCCGCACCGGCGACCGTGAGTGCCCGAAATCGATCGCGAGTGGCGTCGGGGCGTGTGGCGAGTACGTCGGCGAGCCGCTCCATCGTCTGCGAGTGCTGGTCGAACATGGCCGCGCGAAGACTCGGCTCGGTGACCACGAGGGCCAGTCGTTCGTGCATCTCGGTGCGTTGCTCGGCGGTGACCCCTGCGAAGAACGAGCGGAATGCCGCGCGGATCGCGCGGAGGGGTGGGACGTCGCCCGGTTGTTCGAGGAGGGCCTCGAAGATGACGGGGTCGAAGTCGTCTCGCAGAACGAGGTCTTCCTTGGTGGGGAAGTAGCGAAACAGAGTGGTTTCGGAGACCTCGGCCGCGTCGATGATCTGTTCGATGGTGGTCCCGCGGTACCCACGTTGCCGAAACAGTTGCAGGGCGTGGGCCTGGATCGTGGCTCTGGTTCTCGCCTTCTTGCGTTCCCGCAGGCTTCGAGCGGCACCCTCTGCTGGCGGTGGCATGGACAACTCCCTCGATCGGACTCGACTCTTCATCGATTATCGGTCATGGCGTTCTGCTGCCGCCGACTCGGAAGCAGTATGCGCGCACCGATGGCCCCGACCACCGCGATCGTTGCGGACACCATCAGGGCGACCCGCAGCCCGTCGACGAATGCGGTTCCGGCAGCGTCCGCAAGTTCGGACGCGCCGCTCTCGTCCGCGATGGCGAGTGCATCGAAGAGGCTGCTCCGCGCAGCGGCTGCAGCGCTTTCGGAGAGGCCGGAGACGTCGAGGCGCGCGTGGTAGACGGCCACGACGACGCTGCCCATGACGGCGGTTCCGAGTGGGCCGCTGGTCTTGTTGAGGGCTTGGACCACTGCTGATTCGGTTCCACTTCGTTCCTTCGTCAGGCCGGACAGGGCGACCGCAGTTGCGGCCGACATGGTGAGGCCGGTACCCAGTCCCACGAGCGTCATCCATCCGCCGATGTAGGTCGAACTCGAACCGGGCCCCGTCGTCACTCCCCAGGCGAGTCCGGCGGCGAGAGCAAGGAATCCGACCGTGACCGTCGAACGCGCACCCATCCTCTGGGCCACGGGGCCGGCACTCGCCGAACCGACGACCATCCCGACGATGAGAGGCAACAAGCGCATGCCGGAAGTGAGGACGTCCTCGCCCTGTACTCCCTCGAAGTACTGCGGCATCGTCAACAGCACGCCGATCATCGCCATGCCTGCCAATCCGGCGAGGAGTGCACCACCCATGAACGTGCGTGACGTGAGCAGCGACGGTGAGATCAACGGCCTTCCGTTCGGACGGCGCCCCAGCCGCCGCTCCCAGTACACGAACCACGACAACGTGCAGACGCCGCCGATCAGCGCGAGCGCGACCACCGGGGTCACGCCGTCGTCTCCCGCTCGGATGAGTCCGTAGACGAACACCGTCAGGCCCACCACCGATGCGAGGGTTCCGGCGGGGTCCAGTCCAGGACGTTCGTCGGCCCGTGATTCGGGAACGATGAGACAACAGGCCACAATCGCGATCAGCACCACCGGCACGTTGATCAGAAACACCCACCCCCACCAGAACTTCGACAGCATCCATCCGCCCAGGATCGGGCCGAGTGGAAGGGCCACGAAGTTGGCGGCCTGGTAGATGCCGACGGCCTTCGGTCGCTCGTCGTCGTCGAACATGACGATCAAGGCGGACATTGCCATGACGGTGATTCCGGCCGCGGAAAGTCCTTGCAGCACACGACCGATCATGAACTGCTCGACGGAGGTGGCGAAGGCGCACACCGTCGACGCGGTGCCGAAGACGAGCAACGAAACCACCGTGACTCGCTTTCTGCCGATCCAGTCGCCGACGAGGCCGATCGGCAGCACGGCGACCGCCATGACGAGCAGGTAGATCGTTTGGAACCAGACGAGATCGGATTGCGTGGCGTGGAGCTCGCGCGCCAGCACCGGCAGGGCGACCACGACGACCGTTCCGCCCAACCCGGCGGCGAGCACGCTCACCGTCACCGCAGCCAGTGCCCACCAGCGAGTGTTGTCGACCATCACGGATGTCACCTCCATAAAGTGGGTGTTACCTTTAAATGAAGGTAACACCCACTTTGTGTGAGGTCGAGTCCGCGGTCTCGCTCTTGCGAAGACCGTGCCGGGTCACGGGGCTGTGAACCCGCCGCCGTATCTGCCGGCGAGCTCCGCGCCGATGCGCGCCAGCTCGGCCTGCACGTCATGTGGTTCGAGCACCTCGACCTGCGTGCCCCAGCCGGCCAGGTTGCGGGCGATGTCCAAGGGGGTGGGCGCGGCGAGCCGTACTCGGGCGCGACCGTCCTCCGTATCGCCGTCGTCGTGGCAATGGCGCCCGAAATGGTCCCGCAGAATCGGCAGGAATCGGCGTTCGATCAGCACGGTCGCCCACGTGGCGCTGCGCCGCTCCTCCATCTTCCCGACCACCTCGTCCCACGCTTCGGCGAGCGCGAAGTCGTCCGGTCGGGCGGCCTGTCGATCGGTGGGTTCGGCCTCGACGATCCGGTCGACGCGGAACGTGCGCCGGCCCCGCTCGGTTCCGGCGATCAGGTACCAGGACCCGTCCTTGTCGACCAGCCCCCACGGGTCGACCACACGCTCGGATCGATGCCGAGCAGCATTCTCGTAGGTCAGTGCGACCTTCCGCCTGCGCACCACGGCAGACTGCAACATCTCCACCACCGCGGGGCGGTCGTCGTGGCGCTCGCCCCACGCGGTCGGGTCGATCATGGTGGCGTCGGCCGCCGCTTCCGCCTCGGCGCGGAAGGTCTGCGGCAGCGCGCGCACGAGCTTGCGTAGTGCGGCTTTGACCTCGGGCGACACCGCCGCACTGGGCCCGATCAGCAGGAACAATGCCTGGGCCTCGCTCGCGGACAGTCCGGACAGATCGGTACGCGCACCACCGACGAGCGACCAGCCACCTCCACGTCCGGGCTGCGAGTAGACGGGGACGCCGGCGGTGGACAGTGCCTCGAGGTCGCGTCTGGCGGTGGCGACGGACACCTCGAGTTCGCCGGCGACCTCGGCAGCGGTCACCTGCCCCCGGTTCTGCATGAGCAGGAGGGTGGCCACGAGTCGGTCTGCGCGCATGAATCTCATCTTTGCCGAGAAAGTGATCAATTGGTGAGCACTTTGAGCGGCAGCATGAGATTCGTCAACGACAACGAGAGAAGGGATTCACCGATGTTGCGAGGACTCACCACCGTCAGCTTCTTCGCCGACGACGTTGCCGCCGCTCGAGACTGGTACACCGAGGTGCTGGGTATCGACCCCTATTTCACCCGTCCCGAGGAAGGCCCTGCGGCGTACATCGAGTACCGGATCGGCGACTTCCAGCACGAGCTCGGGATCATCGACCGCCGGTTCGCACCGCACGCCGCCACGGAGCAACCCGCCGGCCAGGTGACGTACTGGCACGTGGACGACGTCGACGCCGGCTTCGAACGGTTGCTCTCGCTCGGCGCCACCGTCCACGACAAGCCCACGACGCGCGGACCCGGGTTCGTCACCGCCTCCGTCGTCGACCCGTTCGGGAACATCCTCGGCGTGATGTTCAACCAGCACTACCTCGACACCGTCGACGCGAAGGAGGCGTGAGATGCAGACCCTCGTTGCCAGCTCGGCCGCCGTCTGGCGCGACTGGCTGAGTCGAAACGGTCAGTCCGAGAAAGAGATCTGGCTGATCATCCACCACAAGGACAGCGGAACACCGAGTCTGCGCTATCACGAGGTGATCGAGCACGCCCTGTGTTTCGGATGGATCGACGGACTGCATCGCACCCACGACGAGCACAGCTCACGGCTCCGGTTCACGCCACGCAATCTGCGTAGCACGTGGAGCAGCGTGAACCGGACACGTGCAGCGAACATGATCGAGCAAGGTCTGATGACCGAACAAGGCCAGGCGCTCGTCGATCTGGCAAAGGAGAAGGGGACGTGGCAGGTCCTGCCGGACGACGGCTCGGAACTGCCCGACGACCTGCGCGAGTCCCTGCACCGAAACGCGGTGGCACGCGAGAACTTCGAGAGCTTTCCGCCATCGTCGAAGCGGCTGATCCTGGAATGGATCGTGACGGCGAAGAAGGCGGACACCCGTCGGCGCCGAATAGACAGGACCGTCGAACTCGCGGAGGCCGGTATCCGGGCCAATCACCCCGGAGTGCGGATGAGGAATGCCGGTTGATGGCCGCTGGGGCCTGGTCGCGGCGGCGACCGGCGGCGGTCCCTCAGGAAGGGACGGTACCCGGCATGCACCGACGTGGATGCTTGGTATCCTGCTGGCAGGCAATTCGATGGGCCTGCCGCTCGCTCCGAGATTCTCGGTCTGGTGAACGCATCGAGCGGTTCTCCTGTCGGAGGTTCCCGTGACTGTCACGGTGCCACGGACGGCAACGCGAGCACCGACCATTTTCTTCGGCACCGGGATAGCGACGACATCATGGACCTGACCCCGAACGACGCCAAGGCGGCCGCGAAGGCACTGCGACGCAGCCTGGCCGCGACCGACGTCACCATCAGCCACAGCCGCGCGCTGGAGATCGTCGCGCAGCAACTCGGCTTCACCGACTGGAACACCGCCTCTGCCGTGCTCTCCACCGCGCGTGGAGGTTCGGGTGCGGCGGTTCCGGTACTCCGGATGCACGACGAGGCGCTGACGCGGGAGTTCTATCTGGACTACCTGGGCTTCGGTGTCGAGTGGGAGCACCGCTTCGAGCCCGGTATGCCGCTGTACCTGCGCATCCGCCGCGACGAGACGGTGCTGGACCTGTCGGAGCATCACGGTGACGGCACGCCGGGTACCGCGGTGTGGATACCCGTCGGCAGTGCGGACGCATTCCACGCCGACATCTCGGCGCGGCCGTACCCCCGCCTCCGTCCCGGCATCGACCGTGACGCTCCCGGCGGACCCACGATCGAAGTCACCGATCCTTCCGGGAACATCTTGCGCTTCTGCGAACCCGCAGGCTGACCAGAGGGTTCTGGGCTTCGCCTGCGTCGCCGGTGCCCGAGCACGTGGCGCAGTCCAGGGTTGACCCCGCGTTGCTCGGTTACTTCCGGAAGGCCTCGAAGGTCCACACCTTGTCTGCGGGGGTAGGAGCGTGGCCGGCTCGATATCCGCCGTGGATGGACACATCGGCGAATCCGGCGTGGTGCAGCATGGCGGTGAACTCTGCCGTCCCGAACCACAGCAGCGAGAAGACTTGAAGCTCGGTGTGGGTCAACATGCCCTCGTCCCACCGCTCGTAGCGGAGCCAGCTGGTCGACCGCTGGGCGATCGGGTCGGTGGTCTTCTGCCACGTGGAGAGTGTGATCAGGACCCCGTCGTGCTGCCAATGGCGGACCGGATCGGGGCCTTCGACGTGCAGCGATGGCGGCTCGAGGTCGACGATGAGTCGCCCGCCCGGGGCGAGGTTGCCGTGCATTGCCTCGAGCGCGGCGTAAGCGCTGTCGCGGTCCGGGACAAGAGCGAAGGAGCCGGTCGGGATGATGATCGCCTCGTACGTGTACTCATCGCGGTGGGCGGTCATGTCGGCCTCGAAGACGTCCGCGGTGAGCCCGTGTCGGGCGCAGTTGGTGCGGCACTGCTCGAGCATGGCAGTCGAGGCATCGTAACCCCGTACAGAAAAGCCCTGCTGGAGCAGGGGTATCAGGATGCGCCCTGTACCCACCGCGGGTTCGAGAACGGGACCGGCCACGCCGCGCAGGCGCGACGAGTAGAACTCGACGTCCCCGAAGGACGTTCCGATCGGCTTGTCGAGTTCGTACGCCAGAGTGGCCAGCGGACCGTACTCCCAGGCGCTGCCCCTCACTTCTGTCGACACAGATCCACCTCATCCACACCTGCACCTCGCGGCGCCGAATGCATATCGCGTGCACGGTATCCGCCGGGCCCGTTCCTGTCGAACCTATTTCGACCAGAGCGGAGACGGCCGAACTGTCACGAGGACGACAGTCACGACCGCTTCCGGTTCATCTGGATGCTGCGCATGCGAACGGTTCCGCTCCAGTGGAAACCGCGAGAATGGGACGGACAAGTGGTAATTAGCTGGGTTTGCGACCCGCTCCGCTGCCGTGAGAACACCGACCCCGCGTTCGAAATCTCGGTTGTACTCCGCAATTTCAGTTCTCACGATCGAGTTCGTCGACACGTTTCGGCCCGCCCGTCGTAGTGCCGGATGATCACCTACCGTCGATCTCCCCCGGCGAGCCTACGTGTGCAGTGCCTCAGCAGAACATCCGGTTGATCAGCAATCCGCTCGATCCCACCCTTCAGGGTGACGTGATCGCCTGTCAGTCCCGGGGCCAACAGTCTTGAACTGAGGGTACAGGCAGAAACGTATGGTCCGACCGCGGATTGCCGGTTGATCCGGCACCGGGGCTTGGATGTGATGTGAGTACCGCTCCAGTGGTCGCCATCACACAGACCCGGGTAGCCGAGCTTCCTGAGCGCTCACATTCGGAGGACATTCATGGTTACGACAGAAGCCCGTCTCGGCGACGTCGGAGTACGACCGCCGCGCCAGGCAAACCGGCGTGCGTGGGGAATCGTCGTGTTGCTGTTCCTGTTCTTCACGCTGAACTTCGCCGACAAGGCGGCGATCGGTTTGGGAAGTGAGCAGATCCGTGCGGATCTTGGTCTCACAGCGGGGCAGTACGGATTGCTCAGCAGTGCATTCTTCTGGTTGTTCGCGGTCGGGGCGGTCACTCTCACCGCCGTGCTCCGCAAGATCTCGTATACCTGGGGCGCAGGTCTGCTGATGCTCACTTGGATCGCGAGCATGCTCCCGCTGACCGTCCCCACATCGTTCGGCGTGCTCCTCGCGTGCCGTGTTGCGTTGGGTTTCTTCGAGGGTCCCGCGCACGCGCTGTGTCAGTCGATTGTCGCGGATCGGTTTGCGCCCGAGAAGCGGGCGACTGCAGGAGCCGTGGTCAATGCCGGATCGTCGGTGGGGCCGCTGGTAGCCGCGCCCGTGCTGACCTGGGTGATCCTGACCTGGTCGTGGCACGCCGCGTTCGTGGCCTTGGTGGGGGTGGGAGTGCTCTGGCTGATCGGCTGGTTCTGGTACACCGAGAAGTTGCCGTTCAAGCGGAGCGATACTCCGGCAACGGGTGACGCGAAGGTCGAAGACCCCAACGGCAATATCGTGGTTCCGTTCCACCGTCTGCTGACGCTGCAGAGTTTCTGGGGTCTGGTCCTCCTGTCGTTCGCCGGCTACCTCATTTCCTCGCTCAAGGTGGCATGGCTGCCCGCGTTCATGAACGAGGGGCTCGGATATTCCGCGACCACGGTCGGGATGCTGGTGACCCTGCCGTACATCGCCGCGGTCGGTGTCCTGCTTTCGGCGGGCCTGCTGTCCGGCCGGCTGATGCGAAAGGGCTGCAGCTCGCGAGTCGCCCGTGGCTACGTCACCGGCGCGTACCTGCTGGTCGGCGGGTTGTCGATGATCGTCTTCACCCAATTGCCGGCCGGGCCCGCCCAGATGGTCTTCGTGATCGTGGCGTTCGCCGTCAACAGTGTGGCATTCTCCGTCGCCTTTGCCGGTGCATCGGATTTCTTGCCTGCCAAGCAGCGGGTGGCGTTCTTCGGATGCATCATCGCGGCCTACAGCGTCGCCGGCATCGTGGCGCCTTTCGGCCTCGGGCTCATCGTCGAGCACGCGCCGACTGCGGCCCAGGGCTACTCGACCGGCTTCATGTTCGTCGGTGTCACGGTATGCGTGCTCGGCGTCATCGGCGGCCTGATGCTCAACCCGGAAAAGGCCAAGGCACGGCTCGAGCAGCTGACCCTGGAGTACGCGGCACGAGAGGCACGGTGAACACCATGAACGGACCCCTCGCGGGCATTCGAGTGCTCGACCTCGGCCAGTACATCGCCGGCCCCAGCGCGGGCCAGACCCTGGCTGACCTCGGCGCCGACGTGCTCAAGGTGGAAAGCCTGGGCGGCGACCAAGCCCGTACGATCGGCACGTTCGGTGAAGCGATGGTGCAGGCCTACAACCGGGACAAGCGCAGCATCGCCCTCGATCTCCGCCAGGAGGAAGCCCGGGGAATCCTGCACAGGCTGATCGCGGAATCGGATGTGCTGGTGCAGAACTTCCGCCACGGCTCGGCCGAACGACTGGGCATCGGCCCGGACGAGCTCGGGCGGCGCTACCCCCGCCTGGTGCACGGCAGCGTGACCGGGTTCGGCACCAACGGGCCGTCGAGCGCCCGTCCGGGACTCGACATCGCCGCTCAGGCGGAGTTCGGGCTGATGCACGCCACCGGCGAAGCGGACGGAGAACCACAACGGCTGGGTCTGCCCATCGCCGACGTGACCGCGGCCAACGCGCTCGCCACCGGAATCCTTGCGGCACTGTATCAGCGGAACTCGACGGGTCGCGGTGCGCACGTCCAGACCTCGCTCATGGAGGCGACGCTGTCGATGCAGGCGTCCAACTGGGGCGAGTACGCACTCACCGGGCAGGCTCCGCGTCGCAAGGGCAACGGCCAGGCCCTCGTCGCTCCTGGCGCCGACGTCGTCGACGTGGCCGACGGGAAGATCGTGCTCTCGGCCTACACCAGCGAGAAATGGTCTGCGCTGTGCAATCTCATCGAACGTCCGGACATGCTCGACGACCCGCGATTCGTCGACAACCCGGCTCGGGTCGCGCACCGCACAGAGCTCCTGGCGGCCCTGTCCGAGGCGTTCGGCGCGATGACCAGGCGCGAGGCCGTCGAGCGCCTGCTGTCCGCGCAGATCGTCTGCGGCGCAATCCGATCATTCGACGACCTCGCCGAGGACAAGGACGTCTCCGCGTCCGAGATCCTCGTCGACGTCGCCGCCGACGGTGGCGACTCATACACCAGCCCGGGCCTGGCCTTCACCCTCGACGGTCGTCGCCGCACCACCTCCGTCGCGGCACCTGGCGTGGGACAGCACTCGGTCGATGTCCTCCGCGAACTCGGCTACACGGACGCGGCAGTCTCCGATCTGCTCGACAGCCGCGTCGTCGGCGCCTCCGTTCCCGAAAGACAACACTCCGAAAGGCTCCCTTCATGATCAACAAAAGCGTTCTCGACTACGACTTCCCTACCTACCTGAAGGTGATCGCCGATTTCACCGAGAACGAGCTGATCCCCGCCGAGAACGAGATGGTCGATGCGGGCGAGGTTCCCGCCCGCATCGTCGACCGCATGGCGGAACTCGGACTGTTCGCGATCACGATCCCGCGGGAGTACGGGGGCCTCGGCTGGACGATGGAGCAGCAGGTGCAGTTGACCTTCGAGTTCACCCGCGCATCATGTGTGTACCGCTCGCGGTTCTCGACGGTGATCGGCTTGTGCTCGCAGGCAATCCTCGACCACGGAACCGAAGAGCAACGGCGCCAGATGCTTCCGGCGATGGCAGCGGGTGAGCTGGTGACCGCGTTCGCGCTCACCGAGGAATTCGCGGGCTCCGACGCGGCCAGTCTGCGCACCACCGCCAGGCGCAAGGGTGGCGTATACGTCATCGATGGAAGCAAGCGCTACATCACCAACGCCGGCTGGGCAGACGCATTCATCGTATTCGCCCGCACCGACGAGACCGAACCCGGTGCCGCGGGAGTTTCCGCATTCGTTGTCGATGCCAAGGCGCCGGGGGTGCGAACTGCCTTGCCCACCATAATGAACGGACATGCAGAGGGCCCTGTCGGCGAGATCTACTTCGACAGTGTCGAGGTGCCGGCAGCAAACCTGCTCGGCGGACGTGAGGGGGAGGGGAAGGGGCTGGTCATGGCGCTGCGCGGCATCAACCACGCGCGCACGCACGTTGCGGCGACCTGCGTCGGCCAGGCGACCCGAATGCTGGAGGAGACGACGGCACACGTCATCGGTCGACGCCAGTTCGGGTCTCCGCTGTCCGAGTTGGGCGCTGTGCAGGCGGAACTCGGCGCAAGCTTCGCGGAGATGGAGGCCGGTCGTGCCCTGGTGATCGAGAGCGCGCGGGCGTTCGACTCGGGTGTTGTCCCGCGCCACCGCATCGCTGCGGCGAAGCTGTACGGCTCCGAGATGGCCAGCCGAGTCGCCGATCGTTGCGTGCAATTGCTCGGCGGCGAGGGCATCGTCGGTCCGCACCCCGTCCCCCGGATGTGGCGGGACGTCCGAGCGCTGCGCATCTACGAGGGCTCCTCTCCCATCCACGAACGGAACCTGGCCAAAGCAATGATCAAACAGGTCGGCGCCGACGGCACTCTGCCGGACTCCTACCGGGCCTGACGCGGAGACTACGGCCGGTCTGCAGTAGAGGGGAAGATTGCTGCCATGGACATTCGCCAACTCGAATACTTCCTAGCCGTTGTCGAGCACCATGGCGTGAACAGGGCGGCGCAGCACCTGCACGTCGCTCAGGCCTCGATCTCGCAGAGCATCCGTCAGCTCGAACGTGAGCTGAAGTTGAGCCTGTTCCACCGGACCGGCCGAAATCTCGTGCTCAACCCGGCAGGGCACCTGCTGGTCGAGCCCGCACGCAAGGTCCTCGACGATCTCGTTGCCGTGCAGGACATCATGCGCGGGGCTCGGGAACTGCAGGCCGGATCCATCACGATCGGCACAATGCCGGAGATGTCCAGTGAGGCGGTCGCGGCGTGGAGTGCTTCGTTCACCCGCATGTATCCCGAGGTCCGAATCGATCTCTTGGAATTTCCCGGCGCGAGGGAACTATGCGACGAAGTTCTTGCCGGGCACTGTGAGCTCGGGTTCACCACTTTTCCTGTTCCGACCGAGAACCTCGAGCGGTTGGAACTGGGGGATCAACGACTCTTGCTCGTGATGCCCCCCGGGACCCCCGTTCCGGACGAGCCGTTCCAGTTGAAGCGGCTCGGGGGCGTGCCGCTGGTGGTGAGCAACTCGGCGCTACGAGAGAACGACATCGTCGCCTCGGCGCTGAGGCGGGAGTCGGTGGTTCCACTGGTCCGGGCGCAGATGCCGAACCGACATGGTCGAGGCGCGCGGTGAGGCGTTCCCTGATCTGCGACGTCGACCCGGCGAGGTGGACGAACACGACGTCGTCGCCGCGCAGCACATCCCGGTAGCTGCGTTTGAGCGCCGAGCACGTGATGATCCCGGGCAGACCGTGGGTGGTGTGCTCGCCGATCCACTCGGCGATCAGCGCCAGCCAAGGCCAGCGGTCCTCGTCGGTCAGGGGCTGGCCGGACGCCATCTTCTCCAGGTTGGCGCGCGGGTGCAGCGCGTCCCCCTCCTGCAGGTCCCAGCCCATCGCGCCCGCGATGATCCCGGCGACGGTCGACTTGCCGGAGCCGGAGACACCCATGACGACGAGCACCGGGACGTGGCGCTCGGACGAGGATGCACTTCTTTCGTTGCTCATCGAATGCCTCTCAGATGACCAGGCTCAGTACGAGCACGCCGGCAAGTCCGGTCACCGAGATCACGCACTCCATCACCGTCCAGGTCTTGAGGTTCTGCACCACGCTCACGCCGAGATACTCCTTGACGAGCCAGAATCCGGCGTCGTTGACGTGGGAGAGGAACAGCGACCCGGCGCCGATCGCGAGCACCATGAGCGAGACGTGGGAGGAGGACAACTCCGCCGCCACCGGCGCGAGGATGCCGGACGCCGTCACCGTCGCGACCGTCGCCGAACCGGTCGCGACCCGGATCAGCACCGCGACCAGCCAAGCCAGGAACAGGACGGGCAGCGCACTGCCCTTGATCGCCTCGGCGATGACGTCGGCGATACCGGTGTCGATGAGCACCTGCTTGAAACCGCCACCGGCACCGACGATCAGCAGGATCCCGGCGATCGGCGGCAGTGAACTCTCCAGCGACCCGGCGATCTCCTTGCGTCCCATGCCGCCGCCCCGGCCGAGCAGCACCATCCCCACGAGGACGGCGAGACCGAGCGCGACGACGGGGGTGCCGAGGAAATCGAGCGTCACCTTCGCCGTCGCCTGCGAATCGGGCGCCACGACGTCGGCGACCGCCTTGCCGAGCATGAGGAAGACGGGAAGCAGGATGGCCGCGAGGGTAGGCACGAATCCCGGGCGCTGACGCTGGGCAGCAGCCTCGGCTCCCTCGGTGTCTTCCGCGGTGACGTACAGCTCGGGAACCGGCACGTTCACCCAGCGTGCGGCGAGCTTGCCGAACAGCGGCCCGGAGACGATCACCGTCGGGATCGCCACCAGCACACCGAGCGCGAGGGTGAGGCCCAGGTTGGCGTTCAGGGCGGCGACGGCCACCAGCGGACCGGGGTGCGGGGGCACCAGACCGTGCATCGCGGAGAGCCCGGCGAGGGTCGGGATCGCGATGCTGATCAGCGACAGTCCGGAGCGGCGGGCGACGAGGATGATGACCGGCATCAACAGCACGAGACCGATCTCGAAGAACATCGGCAGGCCGATGACGGCGCCGACCAGGGCCATCATCCACGGCAGGGTTCGGGGCCCGGAGTGCCCGACCAGCGTGTCGACCACCCGGTCCGCACCGCCGGAATCGGCGAGGAGCTTGCCGAACATGGCACCGAACCCGATGAGGATTCCGACGCTGCCCATGGTGGAGCCGAAGCCCTCGACGAACGCCGCCACCGATTCCGCGGCGCCGAGACCGGCCGCGATGCCGACGCCCACCGCACCGATCGCGAGGGAGACGAACGGGTGCAGTTTCAGCCAGGTGATCAGGGCGATGATCACGGCGACGCCCACGATCGCGGCGGTGATCAGGCGCGCGTCCTGACCCGACTCGCCCGCCGCGGCGAGTAGTGCGGTGCTGGTCATGAATCGGTGCTCCAGTGTGCGGGGGCCGGCGCGATGGCCACGAGGCGACTCAGGCCACCCTTTATAACCATACGATTATAAGACCAGAACCTAATACATCATATTTATGTCGTGGGTCGCCATGGAGAGATCGGTGCTACACCTCCCGGGGCGTGGCGAGCGCGCCGCGTTCCGTTTCGGACAGCCCACCTCGGGTCCCGTAGGGCTCGCCGCCCCGGAGCGCGTGCTCCCGGCACCGGCATGCGTCCTCCCCCCTCAGGGCGGCGGGTGAGATCGGTAACACGAAAACCGCTGCAGTACACCGCGTTATGCGTCGCTTTGGAATCATCGGTTGCGGGTCAGGGCGCTCGATCACGTGCTGGGCGTGAACACCGTCGACGCCCTGCTCGCTCGGGGCGAGCAGGGCCGAGGGACGGCCTGACCCCGCGGCCGATACCGGCGGTCACAGAGTCGCGAGGAGTTCCTCCATCGCGGTGATCTCCTGCTGCTGGGTCTGCGCGATCGTGCGGGCCATCTCGACGGCGTCGGGGAACTCGCCCTCCTGGATCTCGGTGTCCGCCATGGCAACTGCGCCCTCGTGATGCACGATCATCTGGGTGAGGAACAACCGTGCCGCCTCGGTGCCCTCGGCCTGCTCGAGCGCCCGCATGTCCTGCTCGGACATCATGCCGTCCATGTCGTGTCCCTCGTGCCCACCGGTGGAGTCGTCGGTGCCCGCCACGCCCCAGTCGGTGAGCCAGCCGGTGAGCGTCTCGATCTCCGGAGCCTGAGCCGCCCTGATCTGCTCGGCCAGTGCGGTGACGCGCGGGTCGATGCCGTCCTTGGCCAGGATCACGTCGCTCATCTCCACGGCCTGCTCGTGGTGCGGGATCATGCCCCGGGTGAAGGCCACGTCGGCCTCGTTGTGGGCGGACGAGTCGCCGTCGTGGGCGCCGTGCTCACCGGTGGTGGCCTCGGCGCCGACGGAGGTGGTCGCAGTGGTGGTCTCGGCGGTCGTGTCGTCGGAATCGCCGCACGCGGCCAGCGCGAGCACGACGGCAACGGACACGGCTCCGGCGGCGAGTGTCTTCTTCATCGGGGCGAGGGTTCCTTTCGGGGAGTTCCATATCGGGTTCCCTATGGAGGGAGGTACTCGAGCCCGAGCCTATATCCGTAAACACGTACGGGTAAACGGTCGTGCGGAAATCAGGGACAATGGTCCCATGAGCCCGACTACTCCCGTCGATCCCGAACGGGTCGCGAAGGCGCGTGAAAGGCTGATCGGCCACGACGACGCGGCTCGGCTGAGCAGCATCCTGAGCCTGCTCGCCGACCCCACCCGCACCCGGGTCATCTACGCTCTCGACCTCGCCGACGAGCTGTGCGTCGGCGACATCGCGCTGGCCCTCGAACTCGGCGAGGACGCCGTCGGCTACGCGCTCCGGATCCTGCGGACGGCCGGCATGGTGACGCGCCGCAAGGCCGGCCGCACCGTCTACTACCGACTGGCGGACGGCTTCCCCGAGCCGCTGCGCATGCACTGCCTGGTGCGGTTGATCGAGATTTCGGACACGCCGTCCGACGACGAGGAATGAGCCTCTACCTGCGAATACCGGGTAGTGGCGTGTGCGGTACCTCACGTTCGGAACCATCCTCGGGCCCTACTCGTCCTATTGTTGTCCGAATACCCCGTTCCCGGACCCGTAGAGAGAGCGATGACCAGCGCACCGCGCAGATCACCCGACCCAGACCCCGACCCGGAGCCCGACCCGGAGCCTGAACCCGAGTATCCCGAGCCCCAGCGGCTCGATGCGGCGGTCGCCCGGTGACCGCACTCAGTATTCTCTTCGGACTTTTCGTGGTCCTCGCGATCACGGCACTCACCGGCTACTTCGTGGCCCAGGAATTCGCCTACATGTCGGTGGATCGCTCCCGACTCAAGGCCCGCGCCGCCGCCGGTGACGCCGGCGCCGCCCGCGCCCTCACCGTCACCCGCCGGACGTCGTTCATGCTCTCCGGTGCCCAGCTGGGCATCACCGTCACCGGCCTGCTCGTCGGTTACGTCGCCGAACCACTGATCGGCCGCGGTCTCGGCGAACTGATGGGCGGCGTCGGCGTGCCCACGACGGTCGGCATCGCCGTCGGCGCGATTCTCGCCGTGGCGTTCTCCACGCTCGTGCAGATGCTGTTCGGCGAGTTGTTCCCGAAGAACCTGGCCATCGCGCGGCCGGAGCCGGTCGCCCGGCGCCTCGCCCTGTCGACGACGCTGTACCTGAGGCTGTTCGGCTGGTTGATCTGGTTGTTCGACCAGTCGTCGAATCTGCTGCTGCGTGCGCTGCGTATCGAACCGGTCCACGACGTCGAGCACTCCGCCACCGCCCGCGATCTCGAGCACATCGTCGCCGAGTCGCGCGATACGGGTGAGCTCCCCCGGGAGCTGTCCACCCTGCTCGACCGGGTGCTCGACTTCCCCACCCGTACCGCCGAGCACGCGATGATCGCCCGGTCCCGGGTGGACACGGTGCCGGACGACCAGCCGATCACCGAGGTGCTCGAACGGATGAGTACCGGCCACACCAGGTATCCCGTCGTCGGAGACACCGTGGACGACCTGCTCGGTGTCGTGCACCTGCACGATCTGCTCGGTGAGGATGTCAGCGGCACGGCGCGTTCGCGGGCCCGTGCCGCGGTGATCGTTCCCGCGTCACTGTCCCTGGTCGAGGTACTCACCCGCCTCGCCGAGGCACAGGACGAGATGGCGCTCGTCGTGGACGAGTACGGCGGATTCGCCGGTGTCGTCACGGTCGAGGACATCGCCGAGGAACTGGTCGGTGAGATCGCCGACGAACACGACCCCGCGGTCGAGGAAGACGTTCGGGGTTCGGCGGCCGAGGGCTGGACCATGCCCGGCGATCTGCACCTCGACGAGGTGGAACGCGTGCTGGGACACAAGCTCCCCGAGGTGGACGCGGAGACCCTGGCCGGCCTGGTGATCGCCCGCTACGGCGGGCTGCCGCAGGTGGGGACGGCGGTGCGGATCGAGCTGCCTCCCGACCCGGCGGACCTCGCCGGCAACGGGGACGCGCCGCACCGGGTGCTGGTCGCGGAGGTCCGTGAGATCGGCAAACACGTCCCGTCGTCGCTGAACGTGCGACTCGAGGAAGAAGCGGAGGCCGACGATGAGTGATCCGTGGGTGGTTCTCGTCGTCACGATCGGGCTCATCGCCGCCAGCGCGTTCTTCGTCGCGGTCGAGTTCGCCCTGATCGCTGCCCGCAGGCACCGGCTCGAGGATGCGGCGCCGAACAGCCGATCGGCGAGGGCCGCGCTCCGCAGCGCATCGGAGCTGTCGGTGTTGCTCGCCGGATCCCAGCTGGGTATCACGGTGTGCACCCTCGCGTTGGGTGCCACCACGAAACCGGCGGTGCATCACTGGCTGACCCCGCTCTTCGAGGGCTGGGGTGCTCCCGTGTGGATCGCGGACGTGCTCGGGTTCGTGTTCGCGCTCGTCATCGTCACCTTCCTGCACCTCGTGGTCGGGGAGATGGCGCCGAAGTCCTGGGCCATCGCACACCCGGAGAAGTCCGCGACGATGCTGGCGCTGCCGATGCGGGCGTTCATGTGGTTCACCCGGCCGCTGCTCGAGGTGCTCAACCGGATGGCGAACTGGTGCCTGCGCAAGGTGGGCGTCGAACCGGTGGATCAGCTTGCGGGAGGGCAGGATCCGGATGCGCTCCGGCACCTGGTGGAGCATTCCGCGACGGTGGGCACCCTCGACGAGCGGTACCACGACTATCTTGCCGGGGCGCTGTCCCTCGAGTCGTTGACCATCGGGGACGTCGCCACCCCGGTCGCGGAGCCGAGCAGTGTGGCGCCGACCGCTCACCCGAACGAGATCCGGGCGGAGGGCGACCGGTCCGGACACCTGCGGCTGCTGGTGCGTGACGCCTCGGGCATCACGGGGGTGGTGCACGTGCGCGATGCGCTCGCCGCCGATCCCGCGACCACGGCGCGCGAGCTGATGCGTCCGGTGCTCACGCTGTCGATCACAGATCCGGTGTACGAGGCGCTGGCGACGATGCGCGAGACGCGCAGCCATCTCTCGGTCGCGACGGACGGCGACCGGATCGTCGGTGTCGTCACGCTCGCGGACGTCCTGGCGCGTCTGCTGCCCGCCTCCCGCGGGGTGATCTGAGCCGAAGCCCGGGCCGTCCCCGCTCGGGACGGCCCGAGCTCAGCGATGCTGTGCGACGACGCGGCGCGCCACCTCGGCGATCTTGACGTTCATCGACTGGGAGGTGCGGCGCAGCAGGTCGAAGGCCGCGTCGTCGTCGAAGTGATGTAGCGCCATGAGCAGTCCGATGGCCTTGCCGATCTCGCGGTTGCTGGCCAGCCCTTCGCGCAGCGAACGGGCCTGCTCCCCGTGCGCGGCGGCGGCCACGGCCACCGAGGCGAAGGAGGTCAGCAACGCGGCGGCGTCGGCAGCTTCGGACCCGAAGGTGCCGGGGGTATCGCTGAAGAGGTTCAGGGCCCCGACCTTGCGGTCGTCGACGAGCAGCCGGAAGCCCATCACGCCCCGGACCGGAGTGTCCGCCAGCAGTCGCGCGGCCAGCGCCGGCCAGGCGGTGGGAGTGGCGAGGTCGGGGTCGAGCTGGGGCACCTCGTCGAGGATGGCGTCGAGGCACGGGCCCTCGCCGAGTTCACGCTCGTACTCGTCCACCAGGCGCGCGACCTCGTCGGAGGCCGCGGCGGTGGCGAAGCCGGCCTCCTGGTGCAGCATGAGACTCGCGTGATCACACCCGGGCACCAGGATCGTCGCCGACACGCACACCGCGGTGTACACCTCGCTGACCGACGAGCCTCGATACACGATGTCGGCCAGGGCAGTGAAGACCTGCCGCGGGTCCGGTACTTCTCCGTTCATGGTCCCAGGATCCCACGAGCGGTCCTGCGGTCGAAGGGAACGGGGGATCGTCGCCGGTGCCGGTGTCAGTCCCGCAGTTCGCAGATCACCACCGGGATGTCCCGGCTGGTGCGCTGCTGATAGCTCGCGTAGCCGCGGTAGGCCTCGGTGATCCGGGGCCAGAGTTCGGCCTTCTCCTCCGCGTTCGCGGTCCGTGCCCTGATCTTCCGGCGGCGGCCGTGGATCACGAGTTCGGCGTCCGGGTACGCCTGCAGGTTCCGGTACCAGTCGGGGTGCCTGTCGTCGCCGCCCTTCGACGCGACGAGCACCACCCGGTCGGAATCGTGCACGGGAGCGGTGAGGTAGCAGGACCGCGGGAGCCCCGATTTCCGGCCGGTGGTGTGCAGTTCCACGGTCGGCATACCGAACGGGTTCGCGAGCAGCCTGTTGCCGCTCACGGTGAGAACCACGCGATGCGCCCGGTTCATCAGCTTCGCGCCGCGATCCTTCCAGGCGTTGCCGTTCATCGCGCCACCTCGTTCCCTTCCGGATCCAGCAGGAGGAGCACCTTGCCCACCGAGTCGGGAGAGTCCAGCATCTGCTGGCCCCGCGCGGCCTCGGTGATCGGCAGCCTCCCCGAGATCACCGGCTGTACCTTTCCCTCGGCGACCAGAGGCCATTCGAACTCGCGGACGGCGGCGACGATGTCGGCCTTCGATCCCGGCCCGGTCAGCGGCCGGTTCCTGACGTTGGTACCGATCACCCGGGCACGTTTGGCGATCAGCGTCGCGATCTTCAGTTCGCCGACGACGCCGCCCTGCATCCCGATGATGACCAGCCGGCCACCGGGTGCGAGTGCGGAGATGTTGGCGGACAGGTACTTTGCCGCCATGATGTCGAGGACGACGTCCACGCTGTCGGCCAGTTCGGTCGCGAAGTCCTGGTCGCGGTAGTTGACGACGACGTCGGCGCCGAGTTCGCGGCTGCGCTGCGCCTTGTATTCGGAGCCGACCGTGACCGCCACCCTCGCGCCCAGTGCCTTGGCGACCTGGATCGCGTGCGTCCCGATCCCGCTACCGCCGCCGTGGATCAGGAGGGTTTCGCCGGCACGCAACCCGGCCTCGGTGACGAGGTTCGACCACACCGTGCTCGCCGCCTCCGGGAGCGACGCGGCGTCCACCGTGGACACACCGTCCGGGACGGGCAGGAGCTGCGCTGCCGGGACCACTGCGTACTCGGCGTAACCGCCGCCCGCGATGAGAGCGCACACGGTGTCGCCGGGGCTCCACCCGGTCACCTCGGAGCCGATCTCGGCGATCGTGCCGGACACCTCCATCCCGAGGATGTCGGTGATGCCGGGCGGGGGTGGATAGAGACCCTGTCTCTGCATCAGGTCGGCGCGGTTGATCCCCGCTGCGGCGACTCGGACCAGAACCTCGTCGGGACGGGGCGTCGGGGTGGGTGCGCGGCCGAGCGAGAGCTCCCGGCTGTCGGGGTCGACGAGGACGGCACGCATGGTGGAGCCCTGTGTCATCGGAAGTCCTTTCGTGGACGGCGAGGAGAGGATCAGCGCGAGCCGATGCCCTTCAGGATTCGCTGGGAGGCGGTCAGGACCGACTCCCAGGTGCGGAAGGAGACACCCGAAGGGGGCGTGAACCCCTGGATGCGTTGCTGGGCGACTGTCTGGGCCTCGGTGTACTTCAGCAGCCCGTCCGCGCCGTGGCGGCGACCGATACCGGAGTCGCCCATGCCACCCATCGGAGAGTCGATGCTTCCCCACGCTGCGGCGAACGCCTCGTTGACGTTCACCGTCCCGGAACGCAGCCGGGCGGCCACAGCCCGGCCCCTGGCGCCGTCGCGGGTCCACACACTGCCGTTGAGTCCGTACGGGGTGGCGTTGGCTCGGGAGATCGCCTCTTCGTCGTCGCGGAACGAGTAGATCGCGACGACCGGACCGAACGTCTCGTGCTCGTACAGCGTCATGTCGGGGGTGACGTCGGTGAGGATGGTCGGCTCGTGGAACAGCGGCCCCAGATCGGGGCGTGCCCGGCCGCCGGCGAGGACGGTGGCCCCCTTGGCGACCGCGTCGTCGACGTGCGCCGAGACCGTCTCCAACTGCGCCGGGGTCGTCAGGGAACCGACGTCGACGCTGTAGTCGTATGCCGCCCCGAGGCGGAGTCTCTCGGTGCGAGCGACGAACTCGGACACGAAGCGATCCCGGATGTCTTCCGCGACGTACAGGCGCTCGATCGAGACGCAGAGCTGGCCGGCGGACGGGAAGCACGCGGCGACAGCGCCGTCGGCGGCCCGGTCGATGTCGGCGTCGTCGAGGACGAGCATCGCGTTCTTTCCACCCAGTTCGAGGGAGGCTCCGATGAGGCGCTCACCGGCATCCCTGGCGATCTGCCGTCCGGTCGCCGTCGACCCGGTGAACATCATGTAGTCGGCGCCGCCCATGAGGGCTCCGCCGATGGAGCTTCCCCGGCCGATCACCATCTGCCACACGTCGGTGGGCAGACCGGCCCGGTGCATCAGGTCCAGCGCCCACAGCGCGGTGAGGCCGGTCTGGGTGTCGGGCTTCTGGACGACGGCATTGCCGGCCATGAGCGCGGGGAGGGCGTCGCCGGCGGCCATGCTGAGGGGATAGTTCCACGACGAGATCACGGCGACGACGCCCTTGGGATGCCGCAGCTCGGTGGTATGCGTCAGCAGGGGTATCGCCCCGCGCCGCCGCTGGGGTGCCAGCAGTGTCGCGGCGCTGCGGGCGTAGTAGCGCGCGGTGATCGCGATGTCGGTGACCTCGAGCAGGGCGTCGCGGCGGGTCTTGCCGCTCTCGGCCTGCATCAGGTCCAGGGCTTCGTCGCGGTGATCGAGGACGAGGTCGTGGAAGCGCAGCAGGATCCTCTTCCGCTCGCCGAGCGGGGTTGCAGCCCAGAGTGTCTGGGCGGCTCGGGCGCGGGTGTAGGCGGCCTCGACGTCCGCGGGCGTGGACACCGGGAGATCCGCCAGCGGCGCCCCCGTGTAGGGGGCGGTGGTCACGGTGCGGGCGGCATCCGGTGCGGCCGAGACCCGCCCCGCCAGCCGCGAGAGCAGCGCAGGAGTCGCCGAGGCGGGCAGGCCGATCGTCGGGGCCGGCGGGGCGGACTGGTCGAGGGACATGGGAACTCCGAAATCTGTTGCCGGGGTGATACGTCAGTGCAGCGCGTCGCGCAGCGTGTCCTGGGCGAGCTTGACGGCGGTCTTCGCGGCCTGAGTGGGGGCCAGGGCGTGCAGCAGCACGAAGTCGTGGATGATGCCGCCGAAACGCACCTGGGTGACCGGCACGCCCGCCGCACGCAGCTTGGCTGCGTAGGCCTCGCCCTCGTCCCGCAGCACGTCGGCCTCGCCGGTGATGATCAGTGCCGGCGGAAGCCCGCGGAGCTGCTCGATCGAAGCCCGCAACGGGGAAGCATAGATCTCCTCGCGCTGGGCGTCGTTCTCCGTGTACTGGTCCCAGAACCACTGCATGCCCTCGCGGGCGAGAAAGTAATGCTCGGCGAACTGGTGGTAGGACTCGGTGTCGAAGTCGGCGTTCGTGACCGGGTAGAACAGGACCTGCTGTGAGATCGTGACATCCCCGCGCTCCTTGGCCATCAGGGTGAGGACGGCGGTCATGTTGCCGCCCACCGAATCCCCGGCAGCGGCGAAGCGTGAGGCGTCCAGCCCCTTCTCCGCGCCGTGGGCGAACACCCACTGGGCGGCAGCGTAGTTCTGCTCGATCGCGGTGGGGTACTTGGCTTCCGGAGAGAGGTCGTATTCCGGGAACACGACGGCGGCATCGGCTCCGACGGCGAGTTGGCGGACAAGCCGGTCGTGGGTGTGCGCGTTGCCGAACACCCAGCCGGCCCCGTGGATGAAGAAGATGACCGGAAGAGTCCCCGACGCGCCGGCGGGTCGGACGATGCGAACCTTCACCGAACCGGTCGGCCCGCCCTCGACGGTGATCCACTCCTCGTCGATCTCCGGCTTGTCGATCTCGGCGGATTGGACCTCGTCCACCGTCTTGCGGCCTTCGGCCGGCGGCAACTGGAAAAGGAACGGCGGGGTATCCGTCGCCGCGGCGAACTCGGCCGCCTCGGTCTCGAGTACGGGCTTGTTGTCGGTCATGACACTCTCCTTCGGTGGGGTTTTTCGTGCGGACCGTTCGGTGGATGTTTCGGTGGATCCGCGGTCAGCGGTCGCGGACCGAGATCGGGACAGGCATGTGCAGGGCCAGTTGGGCATCCGTCGCGACGTCCAGTTGCACGATCCGCTTCGGTGAGAGGGACCGCAGGTCGTCGGCCATGCGGCCCTGCCCGATCTCGAGGTCCACCTTGCGGGGGAACAGCGTGCGGCCGGTGGAAAGCAGATTGGTCTGGCTCAGCGTCGAATGCCACGCACCGTCGATCGTCGTGTACGAGGTCAACGACGTGACGTGTTCCCCGGTGGCGTGGGTGGTCTGCGAGGGGGTGGCCACGGACAGCGCCAGATCGGTCTGCCCGTCCGCGTTCGCGACCCGAGCGGTGGCGCGGCGGGCATCGATGTCGACGTCCACGTCGGTGACCCACTTCGGGAAGCCGTACCCGTCGTGCCCGCGTACCTGGGCGATGTCGGTGTTGACCGGGAGGGAGAGCACGTAGGAATCGAGGTTCTCGTTCTTCAGTGCGGAGACGAGGTCGACGACACCGAGTCCTCCGTGCCGTGCCGGGCGGACGGCGATGCCGACGGCGGCCTCGGCGTAGAAGTCGATGTCGCAGACGTCGTACCGGAAGAACATCGTCGAGATCAGGCCCAGGCCCGGAGTGACTTCCAGGGGCGCCAGCTCGCGGGGCAGGCGGGCGCGAATCGCGCGCGTCGGGGCGAGCATCACCAGTCGGGCCGTCGAGATGCGGTAGTAGAAATTCGGCGTCAGGGTGGAGCCGATCGGGGAATCGACCCGTGCTTTCGGGAGTTTCCGGAAGAAGTCGACACTGGTGACCCGAGGGTCGCGGGCGACCTCGTCGAGGTCGGTGTCCATTCGGAAGCGGTCGTACAGGCCGCCTTTCGGGACCGTGACGGTGCGGCCGCCCAGATCGACGGCGGTGGTTTCAGAGACGGCGACGTCCTGACGGGATGCGTCCAGGGGGGACGATGGCATCGCGGTACTCCCTCGCTATGTGTGCAGTGCTTACATCCCGAGGCTAACCCTGGCATGTAAGCACTGTCAACACATTGCGGTGAACCCGTCCCGTCTACCCCTGGCGGTCGGACATCGCGAGCACTGCGCCGACGGCCGCGCGGACACGCTGCTCGACCTCCTCGGGGCGGGTGGCGTCGAACTTGCCGTCGAGGTGGAGAAAGGCCAGGCCGTGCACGAGTGCCCACGTGGCAGTGGCCATGGCCTGTGGGTCCGATGCCGGGAGGGCCTTCGCCACGATCGACTCGAGGTAGGCGGTGATCGCCTCGGCCGCGGCCGTGCGCTCCGGGCTGGTCGGGTCACACGGCTCGGCGAACATCACCCGGAAGAGTCCCGGCCTGGTGAGGGCGAACTGCACGTAGGCCACGGCAATGGTCGCGAGGTCGTCGGCGGTCACCGGGTCGGGGCAGGCCTTGACCAGGTGCTCGGCCAGTTCTCGGTATCCCACTGCGGCGATGGCGGACACGAGGGCCGTGCGATCGGCGAAATGGCGGTACGGCGCTGCGGTGGAGACGCCGGCGCGGCGGGCGACGGCGCGCAGCGACAGGTCGCTCGCGGCGTCCTCCTCGAGCAGTTCCATGGCCGCTCGCAGCAGCGCGCCGGGGAGGTCACCGTGGTGGTACGACCCGGACGAAGTTGACATCTTCCTAACCTAACGCGTGTTGACACTGCTTACATTATTCTCTAATGTTAGCGCTGCATACCGTGTAAGCACTGCTAACACCTAGATCGAAAGGACATCATATGACACGCGGTTCGACACCGGCCGAGCTGTTCTCACCCCTCCGGCTGAAGTCCGGCCAGGTACTGCGCAACCGGATCGCGAAGGCGGCCATGGAGGAGGGGATGGCAGGCACGGCGCAACTGCCCGACGAGCGCCTGGTCGAGCTGTACCGGCGATGGGGCACGGGCGGTGCGGGCCTGCTCGTCACCGGAAACGTCATGGTGCATGCCGAGGCGCTGACCGGCCCGGGCGGCATCGTGCTCGATGCCGACGCTCCGCTCGAGCCGTTCGCGGCGTGGGCTGCGGCGGGCAAGGCGGCCGGTGCGTCGATGTGGATGCAGATCAGCCATCCCGGCCGGCAGGTCCAGGCGAACATGCCCGGCGTGGTGTGGGGTCCGTCGGACGTCGCCGTCGACGTCGGCAAGCACTCCAAGCGCTTCGGCCGGCCGGTGGCGATGACGACCGAACAGATCCGGGAGACGATCGCCCGCTTCGCCACGACTGCGCAGCGCGCCGAGCAGGCCGGCTTCGACGGTGTCGAGGTCCACGCGGCACACGGCTACCTGCTGTCACAGTTCCTGTCTCCGTTGGTCAATACTCGCAGCGACGAATGGGGCGGCTCGCTCGAGAACCGGGCCCGCCTGCTGCTCGAGGTCGTCCGCGCCGTCCGTGCCGCGGTGTCGCCGGGCTTCGCCGTCGCGGTGAAGCTGAACTCCGCCGACTTCCAGCGGGGCGGGTTCGCCGCCGACGACGCCGCCGCGGTGATCGCCCTCCTCGAACCGTGGGGGGTGGACCTGGTGGAGGTGTCCGGGGGCAGCTACGAGAGTCCTGCCATGTCCGGGCGTCCCGCCGACGGGCGTACCGCGGCCCGCGAGGCGTACTTCCTCGAACTCGCTGCCGAACTGGCGGAGGCCTCCGCGACTCCGCTCATGCTGACCGGTGGGATCTCCCGTCGGGACACGGCCGATCGCGTGCTCGCCGACAACGTGGCCGTGGTCGGCATCGGCACCGCGCTGTCGGTCACCCCGGACCTGCCCGCGCGCTGGCGTGAGGGCCGCGGGGCGGCCGGGACGTTGCGCCCGGTGACCTGGTCGGACAAGCCACTGGCCTCGCTCGCCGGCATGGCGATGGTGCGGCACCAGATGCGCCGGATGGCCGCGGGGAAGGATCCCGCGCTCGGCGTCCGGCCACTGGTCGCCCTCGCCGTGGATCAGTGGGTGCAGCGTGGCGCGCTCCGGCGGTACTCCCGCTGGCTCACGTCGAGGCGCTCGCGTGCGGCTGCTGCCCCGAGTGTGGCCACCGCCTGACGCGAGTTCGGTGATCGGCGTGGCTGTTGACGGGCATCTCCCGCAACCCTAATGTAAGCGGTGTATACATTTCGGGACGTTCCCCGGATCGGGAGAGAATGGATCAGGAGAAGACATGACGAAGGTCCTGTTCGTGATCACGGCAGCCGACCGGTGGACCCTCGCCGACGGTGAGGTGCATCCCTCCGGATACTGGGCCGAGGAGGTGGCGGTGCCCCACCGCAACTTCTCCGAGGCCGGATGGGACATCACGATCGCCACTCCGGGAGGCACGCCGCCCACCCTCGACCGGCTCAGTCTGGGGATCTCCGGCGGACTGCCGTGGAATCGCAGGAAGGTCGAGCACTACCTCGAGTCCATCGCCGACGAGCTCGCCACTCCGGTGTCGCTCGACACCGTCGACCAGGCCGACTACGACGTGGTGTTCTATCCCGGCGGCCACGGCCCGATGGAAGACCTCGCGTACGACGAGACGTCCGGTGCGCTGCTGACCGCGCGTCTGGCGTCGGGCAGGCCGCTCGCGCTGCTCTGCCACGCCCCGGCGGCGATCCTCGCCGCGACCGCTGCCGACGGCACGTCCCCGTTCGCCGGGTACCGGATGACGGGGTTGTCCAATCGGGAGGAACTCCTCAACCGGTTCGCGCGTAAGGCTCCCTGGCTGCTGGAGGACAGGCTGAAGGAGGCTGGGGTCGACTACTCGAAGGGCACGTTGCCGCTCCGTCCGCACATCGTGGTGGACAGGAACCTCTACACGGGGCAGAACCCGCAGTCCTCCGACCGGTTGTCCGAGCGGATCATCGCGGACGTCGGCGCGAAGGCCTGACCGCCGCGGAGGCAGTCGGGTATCCGTCAGCGCGCCCGGCCGAGTTCGGCGTCGCGCCCGCTGCCGGCGAGCAGGACGGTGGCTTCCTCGAGCCGGGAGAACCGCCCGTCCGCGGTGATCTGCGCGAACACGTACACCTCGTGTGCGGCGCGGCTGCCGTCGACCTTGTCGACTTCCACGACGTGCCGCTCCGCGTAGGTGTCGCCGTCGACGAGTTCGTCGAGGACCGTCACCGACGCCCGGCGGACCAGTGATCTCAGGTGTTCGATGTGCCGGACGAATCCGGCGCGATCGTCCCAACTGCCGTCGGTGCGCTGGCGGTAGTCCGGGGTGAAGTGGCGATCGACGATTTCCGCCAGCGGAGTATCGCGGTCGTTGAGCAGGGCATCGAGGGCGCGGGCGACGGACGGCACGGCCCGACCCGGCGAATTGCGTGTTATTTGCACGCAACTCACGTTACCGAAATTGCGTGCGAAAAGCACGCTAGTATCGCGTGTGTGGCAGACACCTCGTCCCGGAACAGTTCCCGCCGCATCGCCGAGGCGCTCGGCCGCGTCGTGCGCAGGCGCGTCCGTGCGCCGCTGTACGCGGATCTGACCGCGAACCTGGATGCCGCCGTCAACCCGGCCACCTATCCGGTGGTGAGCGCGATCGATCGCCTCGGTCCCTCGAGTGCCGCGGCACTCGCCGACGAGGTGGGGCTGGACCGGTCGGTGGTGAGCCGCCGTGCGGCGACCCTGGTGGCGGCCGGTCTGCTCGCCTCGGGCCCCGACCCGGCCGATGCCCGGGCCGTGCTCCTGGACCTGACGGACCGTGGGCGCGAGGCCGTGGTCACCATGCGGGAACGGCTCGACCGTGCTGTCGACGCGGCCACGGACGAGTGGACCGACGAGGAGGTGGAGACGTTCGCGCGGCTGTTCACCAGGTTCGTCGACGGCCTCGGCCGGTAGGTGCCGGCCGGGAGGAACTCAGGAACGCACCAGGCGCGCGATGGCGTCCGTCGCTTCCTTGATCTTCGCCTCGGCCTCGGGGCCACCGGCGACGGCGGCGTCGACCACGCAGTGGCTGATGTGGTCCTCGAGCAGCCCCATCGCCACGGCCTGCAGGGCTTTGGTCATCGCGGAGACCTGCGTGAGGATGTCGATGCAGTACTTCTCGTCCTCGACCATCCGTTGCAGGCCGCGGGCCTGGCCCTCGATGCGACGGAGCCGCTTGAGGTAGTCGTCCTTGGCGCTGATGTAGCCGTGCCCGGCGTGCTCGTGATCGTGGGTGACGGCGTCGGACGCGGGGGCGGGCTCGGCGGGCGTGGTCGGCGACGTCATGGCATCCTCCTGGATAGGTTCTTCGTCCATAGTACCCCCTAGGGGTATTAGCTTCTCGTCACTGCGCCACGGACCGGAACCGGCGCAGCCGCAGGCTGTTGCTCACCACGAACACCGACGAGAACGCCATCGCGGCACCCGCGAGCATCGGGTTGAGCAGACCGGCCGCAGCCAGTGGCAGCGCCGCCACGTTGTAGGCGAACGCCCAGAACAGATTGCCCTTGATGGTCGACAGCGTCTTACGGGCGAGCCGGATCGCATCGACCGCGGCCCTCAGGTCGCCGCGGACGAGGGTCAGGTCGCTCGCCTCGATCGCCACGTCCGTCCCGGTGCCCATCGCCAGTCCGAGGTCCGCCTGCGCGAGCGCCGCGGCGTCGTTGACCCCGTCGCCGATCATGGCCACGACCTTGCCCTCGGACTGCAGCCGGGTGATCACGTCGACCTTGCCCTCGGGCAGGACCTCGGCGATCACCTCGTCGATGCCGACCTCGGTCGCGATGGCGCGAGCCGCCGCCGCGTTGTCGCCGGTGAGCATGATCGGAGTCAGGCCCAGGCCGCGCAGCTGCGCCACGGCCTCCGCCGAGGTCGGTTTGACGGCGTCGGCGACGACCAGCACCGCCCGCGCCTTCCCGTCCCAGCCGATCACGACCGGAGTCCTGCCCTGCTCCTCGGCGGCCCGGGCGGCGCGCTCGAGCTCCGGGGTCAGGTACTGGCCCCGATCCGCCAGCAGGCGGGTGCGGCCCACCACGACGTCGCGGCCGTCGACGACACCCTCGACACCGAGCCCCGCCACGTTCGCGAACCGCTCGGTCGCGGGCAGGGAACCGAACTTCTCTCGGGCAGCCTCGGCAATCGCGCGGGCGATCGGATGCTCGGAGGCGTCCTCGAGCGCTCCGGCCAGGCGCAGCGCGTCCCCGTGGTCCTCGTCGTCGGCGGCGATCACGTCCTGCAGGGTCATGACCCCGGTGGTGACGGTACCGGTCTTGTCCAGGACCACGGTGTCCACGCGCCGGGTCGACTCGAGCACCTCGGCCCCCTTGATGAGGATGCCGAGTTGGGCGCCGCGGCCGGTGCCGACCATGAGTGCCATCGGCGTTGCCAGGCCCAGCGCGCAGGGGCAGGCGATGATGAGGACTGCGACCGCCGCGGTGAATGCGACGGAGACGGAGCCGCCCGTGCCGAGCCAGAACCCGAGGGTGGCGGCGGCGAGCGCGATGACGATCGGTACGAAGACGCCGGAGATCCGGTCCGCCAGGCGTTGCGCCTGTGCCTTACCGGTCTGGGCGTCCTCGACGAGCTGCGCCATCTGGGCGAGCTGGGTGTCGGATCCGATACGGTCCGCCCGCACCACGATGCGGCCACCCACGTTCACCGTCGCCCCGACCACCCGGTCGTCCGGGCCGACTTCGACCGGCACCGACTCGCCCGTGAGCATCGACGCGTCCACGGCCGAGGCGCCCTCGACGACCGTGCCGTCGGTGGCGACCTTTTCGCCGGGCCGGACGACGAAGCGGTCCCCCACCGCGAGTTCCCCAGTGGGAATCCGGATCTCGACGCCGTCGCGGAGCACCGCGACATCCTTCGCGCCCAGTTCGAGGAGTGCGCGCAGGGCCGCCCCGGCGCGCCGCTTGGATCGTGCCTCGAAGTAGCGGCCGGCGAGGATGAACGTCGTCACCCCGGCGGCGGCCTCGAGGTAGATGTTCGCGGCGCCGTCGGTGCGGGCCACCGAGAACTCGAAGGCGTGCGTCATGCCCGGTGTGCCCGCGGTGCCCCAGAACAGCGCGTACACCGACCACCCCAGTGCGGCAAGGGTTCCCATGGAGATGAGGGTGTCCATGGTGGCGGTGGCGTGTTTCAGGTTGGTCCAGGCCGCGCGGTGGAACGGCCAGGCGCCCCACACCACCACGGGGGCCGCGAGTGTCAGGGACAGCCACTGCCAGTTGGTGAACTGCAGCGCCGGGACCATGGCCATCGCGATCACCGGGACGCTGAGTACCGCCGAGATGATCAGCCGCAGCCGCAGGGCGTCGGTGGGGTCGTCCTGCGTATCGTCCTGCGCTGCGGGTGCGTCCGCGCGGCGTGGAAGGCGCGCGGAATAGCCGGCGTTCTCAACCGCCTCGAGCAGGGTGTCCGTCGCGACCCCGTCGTCGATGTCGACGCGGGCCTTCTCCGTCGCGTAGTTGACGGTGGCACTCACGCCGTCGATCTTGTTGAGCTTGCGCTCGATACGGTTCGCGCACGACGCACACGTCATGCCCTCGATCTCGAGTTCGACGTGCCCGCCGCGGGGCATCGTGTCCCCGCGGTGCGGCGTTGTTCCGGAACTCACGGATACTCCTTCGCTGTGCATGACAGGGCTGTCAGTGACCGTGCCCATCGGTGTCGGATTCGGTGTCGCTCGGGGTCTCCGCGGCGACAGTCCCCTCGGCCGTGAGAGTGAACTCGGCGGTGCGTACGACCCCCTCGTGACGGAAGTCGAGGAACAGCCGGTAGTTCCCGGCGCCGGGAACGGTGACCCCGAATCCGATGTCCGGGCCGGGATCCGTGGATCCGTCGCCGGGATGACCGGCGGGGTGGACGTGGAGATACCCCAGATCGTCGGCACGTAGTGCGACGAGGTGCCCGTAGGCGCCGAGGTGTGGCTCGAGGTCGGTGACGGGTGCCCCGTCCCGGGTGATCGTGAACGTCAGCTCCGACGTGCGCCCGGCCCGTGCCGTGCCGTCGAGGGCGATGTCGTAGCCGTCGACCGAGGTGCTCGCGGCAGCCGCGGGCAGGGACCGGGGGTCGTAGTCGCCCGCCACGTGCAGGTCCGCGCCCAGGGTGGTGGCGGCGCCGTCCCCGGGGGTGAAGTCGGCGTAGACGCGGTAGTCCCCGCCCCGCAGTGCCTCGAGCGGGGTCGACCAGGTTCCGGTGTCGTCGAGGACGGGATGCAGGTGTCGGTATCCGGTGAGGTCGCGGCGTACCACGATGAGGTGCAGATCCTTCTCGTGGCTGGTGGTGTACCGGGTGAGTGGAACACCCTCGGAGGTCAGGATGCGGAATCGCAGGTCCGTCGCCTGCCCCGCGCTCACGACGGGGTCGTCCAGCACCAGGGTGTGGTCGCCGTCGGTAGCCGTCAGGCCGCCCGCCTCGGAGGCGCCGGTGTCGGGTCGCGCGGTGCCCTCCCGGTCGGTGTCGTGGTCCCCGCCGTGGGCGACCGGTTCGACCGGTCCCGGACCGAAGGCGGCGCCGACGCCGAAGCCGGCGGCGAACAGTACGGCGAGCCCCACGGCGAAGGCTGCCAGTTTGGTGGGTGTGTTCACTGCCTACTCCGCCAGCTGGTATCCGGCCTCGTCGACTGCGGCCGCGAGGGTGGAGCGGTCGATCGGCCGGTCCGCCTCGACGGTGACGCGGCCGCTGGCCAGGTCGACGTCGACCGAGGTGACGCCGTCGATCTCGCCCACCTCTTCGCGGACCGACGCGACGCAGTGGCCGCAGGTCATTCCGGTGACGGTGACGGTGATGGCGCTCATGGGTGCTGCCTTTCGGTTCGGGAAGTTCCGAATACTTCGGACTACGGATACTTTGTACCATACCCCCCTACCGTATATCGGCAAGCCGTTCGGGAGGAAGCCGCGCGAGTCCGGCGCGCACGAACGGCCGCCCGAGCGGACAATGGGGCAATGGCTGACCGCGGATTCACTCCCACGCAGTTGGCGGCACGCGCCGCCTACCTGCTGCGGGGCAACGACCTGGGCACGATGACCAGTGCTGCCCCGAGGCTCTATCCGCACATGTGGAGCTGGGACGCGGCGTTCGTGTCGGTCGGGCTGGCGCCGCTGTCCGTCGAGCGTGCCGTCGTCGAACTCGACACGCTGTTGTCGGCGCAGTGGAAGAACGGGATGATCCCGCACATCGTCTTCGCCAACGGCGTGGACGGGTACTTCCCCGGCCCGGCGCGCTGGGAAACCCAGTCGCTCGCCGCCCATGCGCCGTCCGACGTGCACACGTCCGGAATCACCCAGCCGCCGGTGCACGCCATCGCCGTGCAGCGCATCCTCGACCACTCCCGGCGGCACGGGCGCAGTACCCGCGCCGTCGCCGAGGAGTTCCTCGACCGCCGGTGGGCCGATCTGGTGCGCTGGCACCGCTGGCTCGCCAACGCGCGCGACATCGACGGGAACGGCCGGATCGCCCTGTTCCACGGGTGGGAGTCGGGCATGGACAACTCGCCCCGATGGGACGCGTCGTACGCCAACGTGATGGCCGGTGCCGTGCCGCCGTACCTGCGCCAGGACCTGGCCGTCGTCACCGACACCTCGCAGCGTCCGTCCAACGGGGAGTACGACCGCTATCTGTGGCTGGTCGAGGAGATGAAGCAGGTCCGCTACGACGACACCCAGCTCGAGACGGCGATGAGCTTCGCCGTCGAGGACGTGTTCGTCAGCGCGGTGTTCTCGATGGCCTGCCAGGTTCTCGCCGAGATCGGTGAGGAACACGCGCGGCCGCGCTCGGACGTCCGCGAGTTGTACGGATGGGCGGAGCGGTTCCGCCAGGGCGTCATCGCCACCACGGACAGCCGGTCGGGTGCCGCGAAGGACTTCGATCTGCGCAGCGGGCGGTGGATCGGCACCGAGACGCTGGCGATGTTCTCGCCGCTGCTGTGTGGCGGCCTCGACCGGGATGCCGAGCGGGCGTTGATACGGACGTTCGAGGGGCCGAAGTTCTGCGGTCATCCCGATCTGCGATATGCGGTGCCGCCGTCCACCTCGCCGGTCTCCGGCGACTTCCGTTCCCGCGAATACTGGCGCGGCCCCGTCTGGCCGGTGATGACGTGGCTGTTCTCGTGGGCATTCGCACGCCGAGGCTGGGCCGAGAAAGCGCACCTGCTCAAGTCGGAAGGGTTGCGGCAGGCCAGCGACGGCAGCTTCGCCGAGTATTACGAGCCGTTCACCGGCGCGCCGCTCGGCAGCATGCAGCAGTCGTGGACCGCGGCGGCCGTTCTCGACTGGTTGGGCTGACCGAACGGCTGGGCTGACCGAAACCCGCTCGCGCCCGGGGCCTCTGCCGTTACTGTCGAGCGCATGCGTGTGCGAACTGGTGGGGCAGCACGACGGACCGCGGCGGCGGTGTTCGCCGCGGCGATGATCGCGGGCGGCGCGGGAGTGGCATCCGCCGAACCCGTGCGCGGTCCGGACGTCTCGTCCTGGCAGCATCCCGGCGGGGTGTCCATCGACTGGTTCGCGGTGCGGGGCGCCGGCCAGACGTTCGCGATGGTCAAGGCCACCGAGGGACTCAGTTACGTCAACCCCTATTTCGTCCAGGACAGCCTGCAGATGCGTATCGCCGGGCTCGCCCGCGGCGCCTACCACTACGCGGATCCGTCGCTGCCGCCCGAACCGCAGGCGGCGTTCTATGCGACCGTCGTCCTCGGGATCAACGGCCCCGGCGACATGCCGCCCGTGCTCGACCTCGAGGACAGCAAGGGGCTACCGCCGCATCAGTTGATCGATTGGACGCACCGCTACCTGAACACCGTCCGCGCACTCACCGGGCGGCAGCCGATCATCTACACGTACCCGAACTTCTGGCGGACGGCGATGGCCGACACCCGCGAGTTCACCCAGTACCCGCTCTGGATCGCGGACTACAACGGCCGGGACGCACCGGGTCCGCTGCCGGGAGGCTGGGCACACTGGTCCTTCTGGCAGTACACGAGTTCGGGACGGCTACCCGGCGTCACCGGCAACGTCGACCTCAACGTCTACAGCGGTGCCCAGGGCGACTTCGCGGCATACGCGAACATGTGGCCGCCCTTCTTCGGCAGCTGAGTCCTCGGACAATCGGTCCCCGGGCTCCTGTCGGTGGAGTGCCCGACGAGAGCCGGGCACTCCGCGACCGGAGATCCGCGAAGGCCGAGGTGGGCACCTCCGCCCGAATGCCGCATCACGCGCCGATGCGTCCGCCCGGCTGCAGCATCACGCGCCGATGCGTCCGCCCGGCTTCCAGGCCACGACGACGGCCGGTCGCGGCTGCGCATCCCCACCATCGGGCCAGTGCGACATCGGGTTGTCGGCACTGGCGTCGTCGAGTTCGCCCGGATGCTGCACGCACACGACGACCCGGTCCTCCTCCACGATCGGACCACATGTCTCGGCGCCCCTCGGGACGGTGAGGAACTGCTTGGTCTCACCGCGCCGCTCGCCCTCGAGCACGACGCTGAACAGGCCGTCGTTGGACTTCAACGCGTTGCCGTCGGTGGAGATCCAGAGGTTGCCGTGCGGGTCGAACGCGAGGTTGTCGGGGCAGGAGATGGGGCTGACCTGATCCTTGTCGAACCCGCCGAAGTAGGTGTCCGCCTCGGTGGGGTCACCACAGACCAGCAGCAGGTTCCACGTGAACGACGTGCCGGCGTGGTCGTCGTCGATCTCGAGGACCTGGCCGTTCTTGTTGTTGTTGCGCGGGTTCGCCTCGTCCGCGGCGGCCTTGCCCTCGGCGCCCCGGTTGGTGTTGTTGGTCAGCGCCACATACACCTTGCCCGTCTTCGGGTTGGGTTCGAAGTCCTCCGGGCGGTCCATCTTGGTGGCGCCCACCGCATCCCCGGCCAGCCGGGTGAACACGGCCACCTCCTCGGCGCTCAGGCCGTCCACCAGCGACTCGCCGCGTCCGTCTTCTCCCGTGCGCAACAACGGTATCCACTCACCGGTGCCGTCGAACTCACCGTCGGACGGCAGCTCTCCGGACCCGTCGATCTCGTCTTCCGAGTTCCCACTGAGCTTCGCCACGTACAGCGTGCCCGCGTCGAGCAACGTGAGGTTGTGACGCATGGCGGCCTGGCTGTTGCCGTCCTGCATCTTCCGGCTGGAGACGAACTTGTACATGTAGTCGAAACGCTCGTCGTCACCGCTGTAGGCGACGACGGTGCCGTCGTCGGTGACGTGGATCGTGGCGGCCTCGTGCTTGAACCGGCCGAGCGCGGTGTGCTTGACGGGGATCGACGCGGCATCCCACGGATTCACCTCGACGACGTAGCCGAAGCGGTTGACCTCGTTGGGTTCCTGTGCGATGTCGAAACGGGGATCGAAGCGCTCCCACTTGCGCTCGGATTCGGTGCCCTCCACGCCGTAGCGGGCCAGCCGCTCTGCCGCCACCGGGTCGGCGACCGTCTCGGCGTTCGCGAAGTACTGGTTGAAGTTCTCCTCGCCGGACAGGACCGTGCCCCAGGGCGTGACACCTCCCGCACAGTTGTTGAGGGTGCCGAGAACCCTCGTGCCGGTCGGGTCGGCCGTCGTCTTCAGTAGGTCGCTACCGGCGGCCGGGCCGGTGACTGCGAACTCCGTCTCCGCCGTGATCCGCCGGTTGTACGGGCCGAACTCGGTTGTCAAGCTCCCGGATCCGGACTCGCCCTTGACCTGGACCACGGTCAGTCCGTGGGCGGCGATTCCGATACGGAACTGCTCCTCGCTGGGGTTCTCCTCGTCGTAGCCGGTGAACATGAACGGCTCCGTGGTGTACTCGTGGTTGACCACGAGGACGAACGTGTTCGGCTGTCCCTCCACCGGGAGCAGGCCCGCGAAGTCGTTGTTGAAACCGAACTGCTTCTCCTGGGCCGCGCCGCTCTGGTTCGCGAAGTCGAACTCCGGGGCGTCGGGGAGAACCGGGTCTCCCCAACGGATCACGACGGCCTGTTCGTATCCGTCCGGTACCACCACGACGTCCTCGGTGTTGGGGGCGACGGCGCCGAAATCGGTTCCCGCCGGGGCGGAGCCGTCGCCGGTCCCGTTCGTCGTGCCGGAGCCGTTTCCGGTGCCGGTGGCCTCGTCGTCGGCGCAGGCCACCAAGGCGCCGCCCGCGCCGACGGCCAGAACCGCCATCGCTCCCCCGCGCAGCACTCCGCGCCGAGTCAGCGCGGTCCGCGCGATGTCGCGAAAGTACTCGCCGGACGAGGTGTTCGGCACCGCGTGCGAGCACGCATCGCCGCACTTGTAGCGGCAGGTGACCGAGGCGCGCGACGAGTGCCCGTCGTGCTGGACGAACAGAGCAAGAGGTTTGAGAACGCTCACCAGGTAACTCCCGAGTCGTTGGAACAACTCCGGCACCGTAGAAGTCGTAAACGTGCCTCAGGGAACGAGTGGGTGAACGTCCCGGTGACGCCAGGTGTACACGAGCCTGTTGCGCCGATCAGCCCGGGATGTTATGTGCCGGAACGGCGCTGCCCGTAGTGGGGATGCTTCGAATCCCCGTCGAATCCGCGCCGGTCGGCCTCCGTGGGTTCCCAGTTCTTTCTCGCAGCCGAAACCGACCGTTCCTGGACCGATCGTGCGCGTTTTGCCGGTGTCCGTAGGCCGACGCCGACTACGACCCGGACGCCACGGAAGCTCCGCGTCGGGCGGCGTCGCGCGCCGCGATGTATCCGAACACCAGCCCCTGCCCGATCGTGGCCCCGGCGCCGGGGTACTTGTCCCCGAAGGCATTCGCGGCGGTGTTGCCGATCGCGTACAGGCCGGGGATGGTGCTGCCGTCCTCGCGTAGCACCCGTGCGTGGCTGTCGGCGCGCAGGCCACCGCACGTGCCGAGGTCGCTGAGCGTCATCCGCACGGCGTAGAACGGGCCGCGGTCGAGCGGGCGCAGGTTCGGGTTCGGCGTGATCGTCGGGTCGCCGTAGTAGCGGTCGTACGCGCTCCGTCCGCGATGGAACTCCGAGTCGCTTCCGGCCGCGGCGGCGTCGTTGAAGTTGCGGAACGTCTCCTCGAACGCGTCCTCGGGGAGACCGGCCGAACGGGCGAGTGCCCGCGGATCATCTGCGCGGTGGGCGATTCCGGCGTCGTACCAGGACTGTGGCAAGGCCTGCCGTGGGAAGATCCCTGCCGCGAAGATGTAGCTGTTGCGGTAGGTCTGGTCGAAGACGATCCACATGGATTCCACCGGCGAGCCGGTGCGTTCGCGTTCGAGTACCCGCTGCCCGAACGACATGTAGTCGACGGATTCGTTGACGAAGCGCGTGCCCGTCTGGTCCACGATGAACGACCCGGGGAGGGACCGTTCCGCGAGCATGACGAGCGGGCTGCGGCCGGGAAGTGCTGCGACGGCGGGGAACCACCACGACTGCTCCATCAGCCCGATGTCGGCCCCGACGTCCTGGCCGATCTTGATGCCGTCACCGGTGTTGCCCTCGGCGCCGAAACTGTCGTGGTCCAGCAGACGTTCGGACTGGAACTTGTGGCGCATGTCCATGTCGTGGTCGAAGCCGCCGGCCGCCAGTACGACACCCCGTCGCGCGGTCACGGTGATCTCGCGACCGTCTCGTACCACGACGGCACCGGTGACGCGGTCGCCGTCGGTGACGAGCCGGTTCAGTGCGGTGTCCGTCCACACCGGGATCCCCGCACGTACCACTCCCGCGAAGAGCCCGGCCGCCAGTGCCTGCCCGCCGGCCATGTACTCGCGGCGGAGTGCGAGCCCGCCGACGCCCTGCGCCAGCCGCTTCACGGCACGGGAGATGCCCTTGACCGGCACCTTGGCCATGAGGTTCATCCACTTGTAGTCCGTGCCCGTCGTGGGCATCGGGAGCGGGGCTTCCATGACTCCGGGGCGCAGCCGTGCACGTTCGGCGCCGAGGACGGACGCGTCGAAGGGCCGGCACTCGCATGTGCGGCCGGTGGCGGACCCGCCGGGCAACTCGGGATGGTAATCGGAGTAGTCGCGGTCCCACTGGAAACGCATGGGCGTCGTGCGGCGCAGCATCTCCACGGTGGCGGGGCCGTGCTCGACGAACGCGGCGGCCCGGTCGAGCGGTGCGGAGTCCCCCACGACCGCACGCACGTATGTCTCGGCGCGGTCGAGGGTGTCGGCCGCGCCGGCATCCTGCATGATCGAGTTGGCCGGCATCCAGAAGGCTCCGCCCGAGCGTGCGGTCGAGCCACCGACGTACTCGGTTTTCTCGACGATCAGCGTGGTCAGGCCCATCTCGTGCGCGGTGAGGGCGGCGGCCATTCCGGTGCCGGCGCCGACCACCAGCAGGTCGACCGACATCGTCGTCCCGGTCTGGGCGGTGGATGCGTCGGATGCGGGTCGCGGAGTCATCGGTGCGGACCTCTTCTCGTGTCGTGGTTCCTCTCCCCTAATGAGCCCCATGGTGAGGCTCTCGGTCAACCGCCGATTCCGCTCAGCGGACGATCGGGGTGGCACCGATACGCTGGCGGCATGATCGACGCCGTCGTCTTCGACTTCTCGGGAACCCTCTTCCGCCTCGAGCCGAACGAGAGATGGGACGGGTTGTTCCGCGACGAGCACGGACGAGAGCTCGACGCGGACACGCAGTCGACGATCATGACGCGGATGACGGCACCGGTGGGTACGGATGTGCCGATGGACGAGGCGACGGCCGAGGCGTGGGAGCGTCGCGACCTCGATCCTGCCCTCCATCGGGTCGCCTACCTGCACATACTGCAGCAGTCGGGGGTGACGGACCCGGATCTGCGCGAGGCGATCTACTCGTTGGCGACCGACCCGGACGGCTGGACGCCGTATCCCGACACCGGTGCGGTGCTGCAGCAGGTCCACGACGCGGGAGTGCGCGTGGCCGTGTTGAGCAACATCGCGTTCGATGCGCGGCGTGCGTTCGCCTCGCGCGGATGGGATCGCTGGGTGGACGTGTTCGTCCTGTCCTTCGAGGTCGGTGCGGTCAAGCCGGACGAGCGAATCTTCGAGATCGCGGCGGAGCGACTCGGAACGGCTCCCACTCGCGCACTCATGGTGGGTGACAGCGCCGAGGCGGACGGGGCCGCCCGGCACCTCGGCTACGAGTTCGTCTTGGTGGAGCCGGTTCCGACGCGGGAACGACCCCGCGGACTACTCGATGCAGTCGCGCCGTACCTGCCGACTCGCGCGCCGGACTGATCTCGTCCGGTGCCTCCGGAAGCGGCATGTCGGCGGCCGCCTACCAGAGGTAGACCGGGTACTTCGCGCCGTTCAGCTTGTTGCCGATCACCCCGACGGCAACGAGAACAATCGCAGCGGCGGAAACGACGAGGACGAACTGCCAGGCGGCCACCGAGGTGGTCACACCGATCATTCCGGTAGCCGCGGCCGGAGAGTGCGGGACCCTGCACACGAGCATCGCCCCCAAGGCCAGCGCGCCGGCCAGGGCCCCGAACCACAACGAGTCCCCCAGCCATGCGCCTATCGACACGCCGACCGCCGCAGAAACTGCCTGGCCGCCGATGACATTGCGCGGCTGTGACAGTGGAAGCCGAGGGGCGCCGACAACCAGCGCCATACTCGCTGCCAGTGGCGGAATCAGGAACGGCTCCGCGGTCAACTCGGTAAGTGCGGCCAACACGAACAACGCGGCTGCGCTTGCCGCCGTCGCGATCGCTATCGTCCCCCACGACAACCTCGGCGGGGCCGACGACGACAGTCGCGCCGTAAATCGGGCGGTACCCCGGGTCTTTCGGCTTTCGGTGGCAGTGGCACCCATGCAGCCTCCCTTGCTAATGGTTTAACCGTTAGCGGTGAGTGTAGAGGTAGGCTAATGGGAGAGCAATTAGTAGGGTCACGCCGAGGGAGGTTCCGATGGCCAAGACGCAGGACATCATCGACGGAGTCCTCGTACGGCCGCTCGAGACGCTCGCCACCAACTTCCTCAGCAGCCGCTACTACAACGGCCGCCGCATCGTCGACCTCCTCGGCACTCCAGAGGACGCACGCCGATGGATCGAAGTCATCCACGTGCAACTTCACGGTCCGCGACCCTTCACCCCTACGACGGACGAACTGGTGCGTCTGCGCGACATCCGCGGCGTCCTCGAGGCGTCGTACGGTCGCACCGTCGACAACGACTTCTCGACCGGCTCACTCAACGCCCTCAACGACCTACTCGCCGAACCGATGCTTCGCCCGCGCATCGATCTCGACCGGAACGGCGTCGCCGTTGCCGCCTGGACCCCCACGCCCGACCAGGTCCTCGCCGAGTTCACGGCGACCGTCCTCGTCGCCTCCGTCGACACGCTCACAGGTCCGCGCGCGCCCCTACTCCGCAAATGCCACGCACCACGCTGCGTCCTCTATTTCACCCAACTCGATTCCCGCCAACACTGGTGCAGCAACATCTGTGGAAACCGAGCACGGGTCGCACGAGCGGCGACACGTGCCAACAGCAGCGAATAGCGGCTATCTCGCGGGCTTCTCGTCCGACGAGCGGAAACCGCGCTCACGTCCGGGTGATCGCCGCCCACAACCCCTTCCCACCGGCAGCGACCACGGCCGCGGTCAGGGTCTCGTCCCAGGACCGGGTCGATCCGTACTCGGATCGCCAGGCGAGCACTCGATTCGTGTATCGGTGCAGCGAATGCTCCTCGGTGAATCCGATCGCTCCGAACGCCTGGTGAGCGTTGCGGGCCGCGGACCCGGCGGCGTGGCCGGAACACGATCTCGCAGCGGCGACCGCGAACCGGACGTCGGGATCGTCGAATCCGGCACGGTCGACCGCGGCGACAGCGGCGTCCACCGCCGCGCGGGTCAGGGCGGTCTCGGTGGCGATGTCGGCGGCCAGGCGCTGGACGGCCTGGAACTTCGCGAGGGGCCGGCCGAACTGGGTGCGGCCGGTGGTGTGCTCCACGACGAGATCGAGTATCCGTTCGAGCGCTCCGGCGACGACGGCGCTGCGGGCGAGCGCGCCCCGGTAGCGCAGGCTCTCCGCCACGGGAGAGTCGACGTCGGCGCCGGAGAGAGCACCGAGATCGATGCGGAGGTGGTCACGCGGTTCACGCGCGTGGTTCGTGGACTCGATGATCGAGAACTTCTCGCGCGGGACGTCCGCGACGAGCCACCGTCCGTCGAGGCTCCACGCCACGGCGATCCGGTCCACATCCCGCGCCCAAGGCACGTCGCGCGCCGTCCCGGAGGAGTCCAGGACCGCGACCGAGCGGATCGTGTCGTCCGCGGCCACCGTCACACCGGCCGCGTCGAGCAGTGGCAGCGCGAGCAGGTCGTTCTCCGCGAGCGGCAGGCTCGCCGCATGGGCACCCGCGGCGCCGAGGAGCAGCGCGGCTTCGGTCCACCCCGCGCCGCTGCCACCCACGGCCTCGTCGGCGGTGAGTCTGGCAGCGCCGACCTCACGGAGGGTGTTCCACAACGCGCGGTCGAGCGTGGGGTGATCGTCGCCGCAGCCGCGGCCGAAGACGTCGGTGAACAGTGCCAGCAACTCGCGCGTGTCCTCGGCTGTTCCGGAGTTCATCGCATCCCCAATCCCCGCGCGACGACGCCGCGCAGAATCTCCGTGGTTCCACCGCGCAGGGTGAAGCCGGGCCGCTGCATCACTCCGCCGTGCATAAGATCGTCGAATCGTTCTCCCCCGGGCCATGTCTCACCGTGTAGCTCGTCGACGAGCTCGACGACATCACCCTCGGACTCGGTGCCGAGTACCTTCACGACCGAGGCCGCGAGGTCGGCGTTCTCTCCACGGGCGAGTGCGCCGGCGACGGCGAGCGACATCTGGTGCATTCCGTACATACGTCCGACCAGGCGGCCGATTCCGGCGTCGGAGGGCAGCCTCCGCGCGGCGATCTCGTCCACGGCGGCTCCGAGGAGCGCGAACGTGGACAGGAACCGTTCCGGCCCACTGCGTTCGAAGCCGAGCTCGGAGGTGACCTGGTGCCAGCCGTCGCCGATCCGGCCGAGTACCGACGCGTCCGGGACGAATACGCCGTCCAGCAGTACCTCGTTGAAGTGGTGGTCGCCGGCCATCGTGTGGATCGGCCGGATGTGCACGCCGGGCGAGTCCAGCAGCACGATGAACTGACTGAGTCCCTCGTGGCGGCCGGCCGGGTCGAGAGGTGCGGACCGGGCGAGGCAGAAGAACCCGTCGGCACGGTGGGCGCCGGACGTCCACAGCTTGGTGCCGTCGATCCGCCACCCGCCGTCCACCCGAGTGGCCCGGGTGCGCACACTGGCGAGGTCCGATCCGGACTCCGGTTCGGACATTCCGATCGCCCAGGAGATTTCGCCCCGGGCGATACCCGGGAGGAAGCGCTGTTTCTGTTCTTCCGTACCGAACGTCAACAGCGACGGAGCCGCCTGTCGATCCGCGACCCAGTGCGCGGCCACCGGGGCGCCCGCGGCGAGCAGCTCCTCGGTGACGACGAACCGCTCCACGAACGAGCGCCCGTGGCCACCGTATTCGACCGGAATCGTCATCCCGATCCATCCGCGGTCCGCCAGGGCTCGCGAGAAGTCGGAATCCCATCGAGTCAGCCAGGTGTCGACGCCGGGGGTGAACGTGCCGGTCGCGATCTGTTCGTGCAGGAAGTCCCGCACCTGCGTGCGGAGCCCGGACAGCTCGTCCGCGGTGACGCTTGCCGGCGGGACCAGGCGCGGCGTCACCGACCGGCCCCGCTCGATGCCTCGGTCAGCAGCGCACCCTTCACGAGTTTTCCTGTTGCCGTGCGAGGGAGAGAGTCCACGAACCGCACCGAGCGTGGGCACTTGTAGTGGGCGATCCGTCCGCGGCAGAACTCGATCAGTTCTCCGGCGAGCTCGTCCGTCACCGCGACACCGTCGGCAGGGTGCACGACGGCGGTGACGAGCTGGCCCATCTCCGGGTCCGGCGTACCCACCACGGCGACGTCGTGGATCTTGGGGTGGAAGCTCAGTACGTTCTCCACTTCCTGGGGGTAGATGTTGACGCCTCCGGAGATGATCGTGAACTTGGCGCGGTCGGTGAGGAACAGGTAGTCGTCCTCGTCGAGGTATCCGAGGTCGCCGGTGGTCGTCCACGTGTCGCGGGTGGGGTGCCGCGCCTCCGCGGTCTTGCCGGGGTCGTTGTGATACTCGAACGTGTAGTCGTCGCGCTCGAAGTAGATGAGCCCGACCTCCCCGCGGGGCAGCTCGGTGCCCGCGTCGTCGCAGATGTGCACCGTGCCCGACGATTCCGGGCCGTTGTGCCCGACGCTTCCCGGCTTGCGCTGCCATTCGTCCGGCGAAATGTAGGTGGCCCCGCACGATTCGGTGGACGAGTAGTACTCGTAGATCACCGGTCCCCACCAGGACAGCATCGCGTGTTTGACGTCGACCGGACACGGGGCGGCGGCGTGGACGGCGACCCGCATGGACGAGACGTCGTACCGGGACCGGGTGTCGTCGGGGAGCCGGAGCATCCGGACGAAGTGGGTGGGAACCCACTGACTGTGAGTGACCTCGTATTTCTCGATCGCGGCCAGGGAACGCTCGGCATCGAAGTGGTCGAGCATCACCACGGTCCCGCCGAGCGCCAGGGTGCCTGCCCCGTAGCGCAGTGGGGCCGCGTGATAGACCGGTGCCGGTGACATGTACACGGTGTCGCTGCCGAATCCGTAGCGGTGCTTCATCATTTCGGTGACATGAGGGCCGGGACTCGCGCCCACCTGCAATCCGGACAGTGCCGGCTTGATGCCCTTCGGTTTTCCGGTGGTGCCGGACGAGTACAGCATGTCCGTACCGCGCGGCTGATCGGCGGGCTCGGTGGCCGGCTCGGCCGCCGTCTCGGTGTGATAGTCGAGGTGGCCGGGTACGGGGCCGCCGAAGGCGAGCCGGCTGCGTACCTTCGGGATGTGCGGGGCGATCTCGGGCGCGAGGTCCGCGAGTGTTGCCGAGACGACCAGCGCCTCGGCGCCGCAGTCGTCGACGATGTACGCGATCTCGGCCGCGGTGAGGTGCGTGTTGACCAGGGTGACGTACATCCCCGACCGCACGGCGCCCCAATAGAGTTCGTACACGGTGGCGTCGTTGGTGGAGAGCACCGCGAGGTGATCGCCGGACCCCCACCCCTGCGCGCGCAACCAGTGCGCGAAGCGGATCGAGCCGGCTTCGAGCTCGGCGTAGGTGACGATTCGGCCGGTGTGTGCCTCGATCACGGCGGGCTTGTCGGGGGTGCGGCGGGCATGGACTCCGGGATACATCTGACTCCTACAGGCCGGCGCTCTTGGCGACGATGGTCTTCATGACTTCACTGGTCCCGCCGTAGATGCGGGTGACGCGGGTGTCGGCGTAGAGCCGTGCCACCGGGTATTCGGTGATGTAGCCGTAGCCGCCGTGCAGTTGCAGGCACTTGTCGATGACGCGGCCGGCCATCTCGGTGCAGTGCAGTTTCGCCATCGCCGCTTCGGCGCCGGTCAGTTCGCCGCGGTCGAGCAGCTCCAGGCAGCGATCGGCGAACACCCGCGCGGCGGTGGCCTCGGTGACGCACTCGGCGATCACGAACTTCGAGTTCTGGAACGCCGCCACCGGTCGGCCGAACACCGTGCGCTCCTTGATGTAAGCGGTGGCGTGCGCGATCGCCGCCTCCGCCTGGGCCACGCTGTTGAGAGCGATGCTCAGGCGTTCCTGGGGCAGGTTGTGCGTCAGGTATTCGAAGGCCCGTCCTTCCTCGCCGAGGAGGTTCTCGGCCGGGACCACGACATCGGAGTAGGAGAGCTCGGCGGTGTCCTGCTGATGCAGCCCCAGCTTGTCGAGCTTGCGTCCCACCTCGAAACCCGCTGCATCCGTGGGGACGCAGAGGATGGACAGGCCGGCTCTGCGGTTCTCGGGATCGAACGGGCGGGTGCGGCAGACGGTGAGAACGAGGTCTGCGGTGACCCCGCCGGTGATGAACGTCTTGGCGCCGTTCACGACGTAGTGACTGCCGTCTTCCGACAGTCGGGCCGACGTGGCGATGTTCGCCAGGTCGGAACCGGTGCCGGGCTCGGTCATCGCAATGGCGGTCATCAGCTCGCCGGTGGCGAACTTCGGCAGCCAGCGCCGTTTCTGTTCGGCGGTACCGTATTCGAGGAGGTACGGCAGGATCAGGCAGGTGTGCACCGTGTAGGAGCCGAACGAGACGCCCGCCCGCGCCACTTCCTCGAAGACGATGGCGGAGTACACGAAGCTCCTCTCTCCGGCACCGCCGTACTCCTCGGGAACCTGCACACCGAGGATGCCGAGTTCGCCGAGCCGCAGGAAGAAGTCGCGGTCGGGTCGACCGAGGGCGTCCCATTTCTCCCGTCGGGGCACGACTTCACGGGCGATGAAGTCGCGGACCATGAGTCGGAACTCGTCGTGTTCCGGGCCGAGGATCGTGCGTTTCACGTCGAACTCCCGTCAGTGTCCGGTGAAGGTGCCGGTGCGCTTGGTCAGCAGGGCGTCGAGAGCCTCCCGGTGGTCCTCGGTGTGATGCGAGATCGCCTGCAGTGCGGCGGACAGTTCGAGAAGCCCGCGCAGGTCCTGCTTCTCCGACTGGCGGAGCAGCTTCTTCGTCATGCGCAGGGTGTGCGGCGGGTTGACGGCCACCCGGGCAGCGAGCGCCCGCGCGGCCGGAAGCAGTTCCTCGGGCTCGACGACCTGGGACACCAGACCCCATTCCAGTGCCGTCGCGGCATCGACACGGTCTCCGGTGTACGCCATCTCGGCGGCGCGGGCAGGCCCGATCACCCGCGGCAGGAACCAGGCTCCGCCGTCTCCGGGGATGATGCCGAGCTTGACGAAGCTCTCGGCGAAGAACGCCTTCGTGGAGGCGATCCGCATGTCCGCCATGAGAGCGAGATCGCAGCCGGCGCCGACCGCCGGGCCGTTGACGGCCGCGATCACCGGTACCTCGCAGTCGTACAACGCCAGGGGAATGCGCTGGATCCCACGGCGGTATCCGTCGCGCAGCTCGCGCGGCGTGCCGCCGAACATGCCCGTCCGGTCCGCCATGTCCTTGACGTTGCCGCCCGCGGAGAACGCACTGCCCGCCCCGGTGAGGATGACGACCCGGGTCTGCGGGTCCGCGTTGACGTCGGCCACCAGTTCGACGAGCCGGTCGACCATTTCGGGCCCCGAGATCGGGTTGCGGGCCTCGGGCAGATTGAGCGTCCAGGTGGTGACGTGACCGTCCGTCGTGGACGTGATCACCTCCGTCGGAGTGGGGTCGGCAGGCATGGGCAACCTCTCGATCGTGTCGTGGGCCATGATCGGAGCAATGATGTTGCGTGGATCACGGTCCGGATGATCGTCAAGTTACTGCCAGGGCTGCCGGGAGACCAGGTCGTCGGCCAGAGGAATGTGCTGTCGGTGCGATAGGCGCAGCCAATTCGCACCGGGAAGCCGGGCCGTCAGAGAACCTGGGACAGGAACTGTTGCAGCCGTTCGGTGTGCGGATCGTCGAACAGCAGCTCGGGAGGACCGGTTTCGACGACGGCGCCGTGATCCATGAACAGGACCCGGTCCGAGACCTGACGTGCGAATCCCATCTCGTGGGTGACGACCACCATCGTCATGCCCCCGCGGGCGAGGTCCGCCATGAGCGCGAGGATCCCCTTGACCAGTTCCGGATCGAGGGCCGAGGTCGCCTCGTCGAAGAACATCACCTGGGGCTTCATCGCCAGAGCCCGGGCGATCGCCACACGTTGCTGCTGGCCGCCGGACAGGTTGCCCGGCCGCGAGTCCGCCTTCGCGGCCAACCCGACGAGCTCGAGTTGTTCGAGCGCGAGTTCGCGGGCGGCGTCCTTGCTCAGCCCCTGGAGTTTGCGGGGGCCGAGCGCGATGTTCTCCACCACGGTCTTGTGCGGGAACAGGTTGAAGTGCTGGAACACCATCCCGATGCGCTGCCGGAGCCGGTCGGGGTTGTCCTTCAGGACGGATGTGCCGTCGAGGAGGATGTCGCCCTGTTCGGGTTCGTGCAGCCGGTTGAGCACCCGCAGCAGCGTGGACTTCCCGGACCCGGACGGTCCGATCACCGTCACCGTGTGCCCGGCGTCGACGTGGATGTCGACGCCGCGCAACACCTTGTTGGTGCCGAACGACAGGTGCAGGCCGGTGCCGGTGAGGGATACGGACTCGGCCGCGATCCCGGTGGTGGCGGTGGTGCCGTTGTCGGTGCTCACGGCTCAGCCCCTCTCCACGACGATGGACTGTTCCACGGGATCGAGCGTGCCCGAGGTGTCGGCGCGGCCGGTCCGGAGTCGATGGTCGATGTAGTTGACGAGATGGGTCAGCGGGATCGTCATGGCCAGATAGAACAGTCCCGCGGCCACCAGTGGCGAGAGGTTACCGGTCTGGGCGTTGAGATCGCGTCCTACGGCGAACAACTCACGCTGGGTCACCAGTAGGCCGAGGAAGTAGATGAGCGACGAGTCCTTGATGAGCGAGATGAACTGGTTCATCAGCGCCGGGAGCACCCGCCGGACCCCCTGGGGTACGACGACGAGCCACATCGAGCGCCGGTAGCTGAACCCGAGGGCACGAGATGCCTCGAGCTGGCCGGGTTCCACACTCTGGATGCCCGATCGGAAGATCTCCCCGATGTAGGCCGAGGCGAGCAGCGACAGCGCCGCGGCGCCGAGCCAGTACGGGTTGTTCCCGGTGATGCCGCTGACGATGGGGCCCACGCCGAGACCGACGATGAGGATGATCACGACGGCGGGCAGGCCGCGGAAGATGTCGGTGTAGATGCGGGCCGGCCAGCGCAGCCAGCGGGTACGGGAGATGCCCGCCATCGCCAGGAGCATGCCGATCACGGTGCCGGCGATGCCGGAGGTGATCGCGAGGATCAGGGTGTTGGGCAGCCCCGTCTTCAGCAGGTCGGGGAAGGCACGCTTGTACAGCTCCCAGTCGAAGAACGTGTCACCGAGCTGGGCGAGGGTCGACTTCTGCTGGAAGACCGGACTCTCGACGTCGGACGTGTTGCGTGCCGCGATCTCGGCGAAGTCCGGTAACTCGGGGGCCGGGGCCGCCTTGCTACCTGGCTGCCACCCTTCGGGAAGCTCGCGGGGCACCCAGTCCGCGTACAGCTCGGCCCAGGTGCCGTCGGCGATGATCGCATCCAGCCCGGAATTGAGGGCGTCGACGAGTGGCTGGTTCTCCCTGGCCACGGCCCAGCCCACATAGTTGTTGACACTGAACGTGTTCTGCACGATCGCCGTCGGGTCGCCCGGGGCGAGTGCGCCCTCCGCCTGCTGGGACGGAGCCACCCAGGCGTCGATCTGACCGGTCTTCAGATTCGCGTACGCGGTGGCGTAGTCGGGGAACTTCACCGGGTCCAGGCCGAGCGAGTTGACGACGTAGTCGTCCTGCACCGTGCCCTGGACGACGCCGATCCTGGTGGAGGCGTCCAGATCGTCGAAGCCCGCGATGGGGCTGCCCTGCGGGACGACGAGGGAGAAGTAGCCGAAGTCGTAGCCGTTGGTGAAGCCGACGGTGTTGCGCCGTTCGTCCGTGGTGGTGATGGACGAGGAGCCGACGTCGAATCGACGGCCGGACACCTGGGCGAGGAGCCCGGCGAACTCGGTGCCCGCGAAATCGACTCGGAGCCCCAGCTTCTCGCCGACCGCCCGGAGCAGTTCGTTGTCGTAGCCGGTGAAGATGTTCTCGGAGTTGACACAGATGCTCGGCGGCGCGTCGGACAGGGTGCCGACGGTGAGGACTCCCGGAGTGATCAATCCCAGCCGGGAGGTGTCGATCTGCTCGAGCGGGGTGACGTCGGGAGTGGTGTAGCGGTCCTCCTCCTGGGCCGCGGCCGCGGCGTCGAGGTTGACCGGCACCGACGTCGCCGCCTCCATCCCGGGCGGAGCACACTGATCCTGAACCGGAGTGGCCGTCTCGTTCGTGTCGGTGCTACACGACGACAGCGTCAGCGCCAGCAGGGCGATGAGCGCGAACGCCACCACCGCACGGATCCTGACCGCCGCCCGATCTCTGATCGGTGGGTGACCCCGATCGCTGATCGACGAGTGCGCGAAAAACATGAAGGCAGCGTAGCGCCGACGACACCCGGGAGAGCGCCAAGTCACCTGGCCGGTCGCCACATCGTTGTCGTGAGTGAGAACTGGTTCGCAGCGTGAAGTTGCGGGTGACCCTTGTCACGAGTGCGCGGCGCAGTTATTGTTTGTCGTACAAACAAGAGGAGCGGAACTCATGACGGAATCGGGACGCGCCAGCAGGGCCTCCGGGCGACAGACCAGGAAATCCCTGTTCACGGCGGCAACCGAGCTGTTCCTCGAGCACGGGGACGCGGTGCCGATCGCGCAGATCTGCGCGGCGGCGGGAGCCCACCCCAACCAGGTCACCTACTACTGGGGATCGAAGGAACGGCTCTTCGTCGAGGTGGCGTGCGCTGCGGTGCTGCGAGCCGGGCAGCAGGCGGAGGACGCGGCGGCCGGTGCCGAGACCGTCCGCGAATACACCGAGCTTCTGGTCGGCACGTTGCTCGGCCCGGCCGCGCCCAGCGTGGAGCTCTTCACCTCCGCCATGCTCCTGGTCGCCCGGCGTACGGATCTCCGCGAACTCATCACCGACACCCTGCGCACCCTCCACACGCGCGGTGAGGACGCACTGCTGCGCACGCTCGTGCGTACCGGCTGGACGCTGCGGGCCGGCATCGACGTCGAGGCGAAGGCCTTCTGGTCCGCGGTGTTCGGCCTCGTCATCCAGAAGACGGCCACCGGGGAGAGCTTCGGCTACTCCCTCGAGGAGGCCGTCGCCGTCATCTTCGCGAACCTGCAGATCCCCGAGACCGTCCTCTCCCGAGCCATCGACTGAACCGGCGGTCTCTCCCCTCGGCTTTCTGCCCAGAACACCCACCATCCCAGTGACGAGGAGCGCGATGAACATCGTTCGCGTATTCGACAGCAACGTCCGCAAATACCCGGACAAGACCTTCCTGCACCACGACGGCACCGACCACACGTACACGCAGGTGGAGGAGGACAGCCGAAAGTTCGCCACCCTGTTCCGTGAATCGGGCCTGCGCAAGGGCGACCGCGTTGCGCTGATGTGTTACAACACACCGGGGTTCGTCCACGCCATGCTGGGTGCCTGGCGTATCGGTGCCGTCGTCGTGCCGATCAACCACAAGCTCCAGGCGCCCGAGGTGGAGTACATCCTCGATCACGCGGACGTGAAGGTCCTCGTCTTCGACGGGGCCCTCGCCGAGGTGGCGGGCAAGCTCGACCGCCCGGAGCTCACCCTCTGGAGCACCGACACCGCAGCCGACGGATTCGGCTTCGTCGACGAGCTCGCCGCCGATCGCGCGCGTGCGGCCGACGAGCCGATCGACGAGACCGATCCGGCAGAGATCCTCTACACCTCCGGGACCACGGGTTCCCCCAAGGGGTGCGTGCACACCCACCGTAACGTCGTCCTCGTCGCGACCACCGCGGCGTCGGGACTGTCGATCACCCGCGACGAACGACTGCTCATGGCGGTCCCCGTCTGGCACGCGTCACCGCTGAACAACTGGCTCCTGGGCACGCTGTACATGGGTGGATCCGTGGTGCTGCTGCGGGAGTACCACCCGGTCGAGTTCCTGAAAGCGGTTCAGCACCATCGCATCACGCTGTGCTTCGGGCCGCCCGTGATCTACACGACGGCGCTGAATCTCGTCCCGAACTTCGACGAGTACGACCTGACGTCCGTGCGCGCCTGGCTGTACGGCGGCGGACCCATCGGACCCGATGTGGCCCGTCGGCTGATCGAGTCGTACCGTACGACGAGCTTCTACCAGGTGTACGGAATGACCGAGACCGGTCCGGTGGGCACGGTGCTCTACCCGGAGGAGCAGCTCGCCAAGGCCGGTTCCATCGGGAGGGTTGCCCTCGCCGGGGTCGACATGCGGCTCGTCTCCGCGGACGGCAGCGATGCCGGACCCGGTGAGATCGGCGAGATCTGGCTCCGTTCGGAGACCGTCATGACCGGCTATCTGGACGATCCCGCCGCCACCGAGGCGGCCTTCGATCCCGGAAGCTGGTATCGCACCGGCGATCTCGCCCGTTCTGACGAGGACGGCTACCTGTTCGTCGTCGACCGGGCCAAGGACATGATCGTCACCGGCGGCGAGAACGTGTACTCGAAGGAGGTCGAGGACGCGATCTCGGCGCACCCCGACATCGTGGACGTCGCCGTCGTCGGCAAGCCGCACCCCGAATGGGGCGAGACCGTGGTCGCGCACATCGTCATCCGTGAACCCGGGGTGGTGGACGGCGACGCGCTGAGATCCTTCCTCGCCGACCGGATCGCCCGGTACAAGATCCCCCGCGAATACGTCGTGCGCACCGTGCTCCCCCGTACTCCGACGGGCAAGATCCAGAAACACCTCATCCGTGCAGCGGACTGACCATCCCGACGAAAGGAACGTCATGACAGGCACATTCGAACACGCCGTCACCCATCCGCAGCCGCACGGCACGCACACGGTACTCAACCAGTCGACGCCACGCGTGGACGTCAACGAGTACACCCTGGACACGGTCCTGGCTGAGGCGGTGGCGCGGCACGACGGCGGTTGGGGCGAGCAGGAGCTCACCGAGATCGGTGCCCTGGTGGGAACCGGGCAGTTCCAGCACGACGCCGAACTCGCCAACACCGTGACTCCGGTGCTGCACACGTTCGACCGCTGGGGCCACCGGATCGACGAGGTCGAGTACCACCCTGCCTACCACCGCATCATTGCCGCGGCCGTCGAGCACGGCGCCCACACCCGTTCCTGGGCCGACCCGAGGCCGGGCTCGAACGTGGTCCGTGCGGCCGCATTCATGCTGTTCTCCCAGGTGGAGCCTGGTCACGCGTGCCCGGTCTCGATGACCCACGCCGTCATCCCCTCGCTCGAACTGCAGCCGGACGTCGCGGCCCAGTGGGTGCCCCGCGCGCTCTCCCGCTCGTACGATCCGCGGCTGGACGCCCCCGGCAAACAGTCGGCCCTCTTCGGCATGTCCATGACCGAGAAGCAGGGTGGCTCCGATGTGCGGGCCAACACGACGGTGGCCCGTCCTGCGGGCAAGGGCGGGCCCGGCGGCGACTACCTGCTCACCGGCCACAAGTGGTTCTGCTCCGCGCCGATGTCCGACGGCTTCCTCGTGCTCGCCCAGGCGGAGGGCGCCGCGGGAACGGGCCTGTCCTGCTTCCTGGTTCCGCGCGTCCTGCCCGACGGCACCCGGAACGTGTTCCGGATCCAGCGGCTCAAGAACAAGCTCGGCAACAAGTCCAATGCCTCGTCCGAGATCGAACTCGACGGCACCGTCGGCGTCATGGTCGGTGAGCCGGGGCGCGGCGTCCGCACCATCATCGAGATGGTGGCACGCACCCGCCTCGACTGCATCCTCGGCAGTTCCGCGGGGATGCGGGAGTCCGTCGCGCAGGCGGTGTGGCACGCCCGGCACCGAGCGGCGTTCGGGGCGACGCTGGTCGATCAACCGGCGATGGCCGCCGTACTCGCCGATCTGGCTCTCGAATCGGAGGCCGCCACGGTCACCGCGATCCGGTTGGCCCGGGCCCACGACGAGGACGCGAGCGACTCCGAGCGCGCGTTCCGGCGGCTCGCCACCGCCGTCGCCAAGTACTGGATCTGCAAGCGGGGCCCGCACCACGCGTACGAATCGCTCGAGTGCCTGGGTGGCAACGGATACACCGAGGACTTCCCGCTCGCGCGTCGCTACCGGGAGCAGCCGGTGATGGCGGTGTGGGAGGGCTCGGGCAACGTCATCGCCCTCGACGTCCTGCGAGCGATGACGCGTGAGCCCGAATCCGTCGCCGCCTTCGACGCCGAGGTCAACCTGGCCAGGGGGACGAATGCCGTGCTCGACGCGCACCTCGACCGGGTCCGCACTCAGCTCGCCGAGCTCGCGACACTCGACTCCTCGGGTGCCCAGCGCCGGGCACGTGCCGTGGTCGAGTCGATGGCACTCGCCCTGCAGGCGTCGCTGCTCGTCCGGTTCTCACCTGCCGTGGTGTCCGAGACGTTCGTGGCGGCGCGGCTCGGTGAGGACCGCGGCATCGAGTACGGCACTCTTCCGCCGGGCGCGGACCTGTCGGTGATCCTCGCCCGAGCGTAGGGATCCCGTCCCGAGCCCGGGCATCCCCGTCCGTACGTAATGTCCGTTTGGTAACTGATCGATAGCTACTGTAGGGTTCTCGACGTTCGACGGGGACAGCGCAGACGTCGTCGAGCGAGTCCGGCCCCACACGATCTCCCCGGTGGGGCCGGACTCCCTGCGCGTGCGGGCCGGTGCACGTCGGTCAGGACAGCCCCGTCAACGGCGGCGGCGTGAACTCGTCCCGCCAGGCCGTGGCCTCGCGGACGACGGTCAGGTCGTAGTCCGGACCCCCGGTATCGACGGTGAACAGCGTGACGCCCGCATCGACGAAGCGTTGCGCGTCCTCGACTCCCGGCCACGGCGCGGAGTGCTGGATGTCGGCGGGGCTGCGTCCGGCGTCCGTCGCCAGGTCCGCCAGCAGGTTCGCCTTCCGGACGTAGGTGTCCAGATCGCTGAAGCTGTGCCAGATGTCGCCGTACCGGCCGACGAGTGGCAGGGTCTTCTTCTCGCCACCACCGCCGATGAGTATCGGAATGCGCCGGGTCGGTGCCGGATTGAGCGTGCCGAGCCGCGCCTCGATACGGGGCAGGTACTCGCCCAGGAGGTTCAGCCGCGAACCGGCGGTGCCGAACTCGTACCCGTACTCGGTGTAGTCCTTCTCGAACCAGCCGGCGCCGATGCCGAGGATCAACCGGCCGCCGCTGATGTGGTCGACGGTGCGGGCCATGTCGGCGAGCAGGTCGGGATTCCGGTACCCGCCACCCGTGACGAGGGCTCCGATCTCGACCCGTTCGGTCTGCTCGGCCCACGCCCCGAGCATCGTCCAGCATTCGAAGTGTGCGCCGTCGGGATCGCCGTAGAGTGGAAAGAAGTGGTCCCAGTTGAACACGATGTCGACTCCTGCGTCCTCGGAGCGCAGGACGGCATCACGGATCAGGGCATAGTCGGGTGCATGCTGGGGCTGGAGCTGGACGCCGATGCGGACGGGACGGCTCATGCGAATCTCCTCGAGGCGGGGCGGTGACGTCAACTGCTGTGACACTGTCGGGTGGTGACACTGCCGGTCCTCTTCCACTTTGCCGCAGAGCACGTGGCCGTGCAGCGGTTGCGGGGATCGCCGCGGTTCCCGTCGTGCTGATCCCAACCGTCGCCCTGCCCACCGGCCGGGCGATACGGTGCGGTCGCGCCACCGGGTGCCACCGGGCGCCCTCACCGACCCGCACACCGACCGGGAGACCTCATGACCGCAGTCCACGACACCGCAGCGAGTACGCCTGCCCCGACGACGTCCGCCGCGGACCTGCTCGCCGAACGCTACGGCGCCGCACACGCGGCCGAGTTGTCCGGCCCCGAGCCGGGCGAGGTGCTCCGTCACCAGCTGGCGCACCGTTCGGTCCGCGCCTTCCGGTCCGAACCGGTGTCCGAGGACGCCGTCACGGCGATCGTCGCCGCTGCACAGTCCGCGCCGTCGTCGTCGAACCTGCAGACGTGGAGTGTGGTCGTCGTCCGGGACCGGGAGCACAAGTCGCGACTCGCCACGCTGGCCGGCGACCAGGAGTTCATCCGCGAGGCGCCGGTGTTCCTGGTGTGGCTCGTCGACTTCGCCCGCCTGGACCAGCTCGCCGGTCAGCACGGCCACGGGCTGGACGGAGCGGACTACGTGGAGTCGGCGGTCCAGGGATTCGTCGACGTCGGCCTGGCTGCGCAGAACGGTTCTCTCGCTGCCGAATCACTCGGTCTGGGAACGGTGTTCGTCGGAGCGATCCGCAACAACCCGGAGCAGGTCGCCGACGAACTGGGCCTGCCGCCCCGCGTGGTCGCCGCCTTCGGGCTCGCCGTCGGGCATCCGGACCCGGAGCGCCCCGCACGGATCAAACCGCGTCTTCCGCAGGACGCGGTGGCACACCCCGAGCGCTACCGGTCGGATACGCAACTGCCCGCGATCGGTGAGTACGAGACCACGATCGGTGCGTTCTACGAGAGCGAGGGCCTCGCGCACAGCTGGAAGGAGCGCGTCCTGGCCCGTCTCGGCACGGTGGCCGGGCTGAAGGGACGCGACCGGGCGCGCGAGTCGTTGCGGAACCTCGGGTTCCCACTGCGCTGAGCGCACATCAGCACTGCGCTGAGCGCACATCAGCACTGCGCTGAGCGCGTTCAGCCGACCCGGACCCCGCCGGCGAGGAAGGTGGCTCGGAGCACGAAAGCGGCTTCCGGTCCGATGATCTCACCCACCAGGGTGAGGTAGCGGTCGACGTACTCCGGCCCGTGCGGCGCCGTCGTCGGCGACTCCGGGTCGGTGGGGTCGAGGTGGTGCGCGAGTTCGTGGAGGACGACGAGTTCCCGGAACGCCCACGCGGCACCGTGGTGGTGCTCGGGCACGGCGATGGTCGCGCAGTCGCTCTCGTAGTGGGCGGCGGCGTTTCCGGCGCGGGCCCGGACCCGGACCAGCTGTTCGGCACGAGTCCACTTCGCGCGCACCCAGTTCAGGGCGAGGACCCGGTCGACGTATGCCTGCACCGAATCGATGGACGCGAACTTTCGTTCGATCGGCAGGGTGACGTGCGATCCGAGGACCTCGACGGTGCGCAGTCCACGTTCGTCGGCCCGGTCGAACATGGTGCGTACCAGTGCTTCCGCGTCGTACACCGCCGAACGCTGGGTGTCGCGGCCCCGTCTCACGACCCGATCCTCCCCCGCGGCGAGGGCAGCTCCGGGCTGTTGCCCAGGCGGGCCGTACGGGCAGCGCGGTCACCCGCGCGGCGCGCGTCCGAGGAGTGGCCGGCCGTCGCCTTGACACCGCGCCAGGTGCCGCGCGCCGTCGAGTGCTCGCGGTAGTAGTCGCGGAGCTCGAGCTCCTTGCCCCGCAACACCAGCGCGGTCTCGGCGGACGTCTCGGGCGCGGACACCGCCTCGGTCTGCGCCTCCTGCTTCGCGTCGGCGAGCCGCTGCCCGATCCTGGCCGCGTATGCGGTCTGGAAGTTCAGGCGGGCCGTGACCGCGGCGACCGGACGGCGCACCCGGCTCGTCACCCGGCGCCCGCCGCGGCGCTCGACGACGGTCCGCACCGTGGTCTCGGACCGGTAGGTGCCGGACTTGATGTAGGTGTCGGAGGCACGCACCATCTGCACCAGCAGGGAGGTGTACAGCGCCTCGCAGACGTCGATGTCGGCGGCGAAACCGTACGCGTAGACCACCGCCGACGTCTGGGCGATGTCGCACTGCACGTCGTTGGCCGCGGCGATCACCAGGAACAGTTGCGCATAGGTCCGCAGGCCGCGTTTGCCCGGCTCGCCGATGTGGACGAGTCGTTGGGTGGGGGTGACGCGCTGTTCGCGACCGGTGGCGTGGGCTCGTGCCACGGCCAGATCGATCGACGACGCGGTGGCCAGCCGTTGCGCGGCTGCCATGAAGGCGGCGCTCTCGTGCTCGTTGTCGGTGGACTCGGCCTGCCTGAGCAGCCCACCGATGCGGGTCAGCATCTTCTCCGAACTCACTCCGGCCACGCTACGCCCGTCGCGGTGCCGGCTGCCGCAGCCGAGCACGTAGTACCTGAGGACTACTGTTCGAAACCACTCCGCAGCGGGATGTGCCGTGCCCGATCGGATCATAGCGTCGACGCCATGACCAGCAGCGAAGCCCTCATCGAGGTGCAGGGCGTCACGAAACGCTACGGCGCACTGACCGCCGTCGACGATCTCACGTTCACGGTGCGGCCTGGACGGGTCACCGGGTTCCTCGGCCCGAACGGAGCCGGGAAGTCGACGATGCTGCGCATGATCCTCGGTCTGGTGGCACCGACGTCCGGCACCGCGGCGGTCGCGGGACATCGCTATCGGTCGCTGAGCGCGCCGCTGCGTACCGTCGGTGCCCTGCTCGACGCGCACCACGTGCACGGTGGGCGGAGCGGCCGGGACCATCTCCGGATGCTCGCGAGCGCCGCCGGTATCGGGTCGAGGCGGGTCGAGGAGGTGCTCGGCATCGTCGGCCTGGCGGATGCCGCCGACCGTCGTGCGGGCGCGTACTCCCTGGGTATGCGCCAGCGTCTGGGGATCGCCGCCGCGTTGCTGGGCGACCCGCGGGTACTGGTCCTCGACGAACCCGTCAACGGCCTCGACACCGAAGGCATCCGGTGGGTACGGAATCTACTGCGTGGCATGGCCGACGAAGGCCGCACCGTGTTCCTTTCCAGTCACCTGATGAGCGAGATGGAACTGGTCGCCGACCACCTCGTCGTGATCGGCGGCGGGCGTCTGCTCGCCGACGAGGCGACATCGGCGTTCGTCGCCCGGTCCGGACGCCACCGCGCTCGGGTCCGCTCCCTCGACGACGGGGCACTCGCCCGCAGGCTCACCGCCGACGGAGCCGTCGTCACCTCGCCCGAAGGCGGTCCGTCCGCTGGGCTCGTCGTGAGTGGTGTCGACGGCGAGACGATCGGTAGAGCGGCTCTCGCGGCACGGATTCCCCTCGTGGAACTGACCCCGGTGCGCTCCACCCTCGAGGACGTCTACACCGGCCTGTTCGACGCGGGCGCATTCGAGGGCGGGACATTCGAGAGCGGACAGGTGGAGACGCGATGAGCGGGAACAGCGGCCTGTCCGCCCAGATCCGTTCCGAGCTGGTGAAGATCCGGTCGGTGCGGTCACTGACGATTCTGCCCGTCGTGATGACGGTGCTGGTCCCGGCGATGGCGTTGTTCGTCGGCGTCACCGGCAGCCTGGACCCGGACGACACCGTGTTCGGAGGCGCACTCACCGGAGGCATTCTCGGGCTCGCCGTTGCAGGGATCTGGGGAGCGCTCGTGGTGACCGGCGAGTACTCCAGCGGAACGATCGAGCCGGTGCTGACCGTGACCCCGCTCCGTGGCCGGGTGCTCGCAGCGAAGGCTGTGGTGGTGGGCGTCGCGGCCATCCTGCTCGCGATACCCGCGTGCGCCGCCGCGTTCGGCATCGGTCTCGTCACGCTCGACGGGCACGTCACCGGGGATCCCGTACCCGCCCTGCTCGGTATCGCGCTCGCCTACGGCGCCGTGGGCGTCCTCGGTGTGGCCTGCGGAACGGTGTTGCGGTCCTCGGCCGGAGCGGTGGCCGTCGTCCTCGGGGTGCTGATCCTGCCCGAGTTGATCGGCCCGCTACTCGGCAGCCTGCAGCCGTGGATCACGGGTGCCGCGCCGTCCGCGGTCGTCGTCAAGCTCTCCCAGAGCGCGGACGCCGCGCCCGAAGTGATGGGATCGTGGGGAGGGTGGGTGTCCCTGATGATCCTGGTGTCGTACACGGCCGTCGTGGCGGTCGCGGCTCGGGCGGTGTTCGTGGCGCGGGACGCGTGACCGGCCTGCAGCTCCGGGACTGGTGGTGGCGCACCGCTCAGTTCGGCGGCGCGGTCTTCGTCTTCGTCGTCGTCCTGCACACGCTCACCTCCGACACCGGTCTGTCCGATCGTTCCGCCGCGATCCTGGCACTGTGCCAGGGCGGCGCGGTCGCGTTGGTCGTGGTCAGCCCTCTGGGCGGAGTGATGCTCGCGCTCGGGGCCGTGGTGGTCGCCTCACTCGCGGAACCGGGGCAGCTGTGGGTGGACCCGGTCGTCAACAGCTATCTCGTCGTTCTCGCGCTCGCCGGTCTGCGGGTCCGGCCCCGAGTTGCCGTCGGCATGTGGACGGCCACCGTCGCCGCCGGCGTGGCACTGGCAGGCTCGGTGCGGCCGCCGGAGGCGCTGCGCGACTTCCTCGAGATCTCCGTACTCGCCGCACTCGTCCTGGTCGCCGGCGGTGCCGTCCGTGCGGCGCTCGAGGCCCGATCCCGGCTGACCGCCGAACAGGAGGCGACCGAACGCGAACGTGAACGGGGCGCGGCACTCGCCGAACGGACCCGCATCGCCCGGGAACTGCACGACGTCGTCGTCCATCACATGTCGGTCGTCGCGATCCAGGCGCAGGCCGCGAGATACCGGATCCAGGATCCCCCGTCGGAGCTGGTGGCCGGTCTCGAGGCCATCCGCGCGAGCGCATCCGAGGCGCTGGGCGAGATGCGTCGAATCCTCGGGGTGCTGCGAGCCGACGACGCCGACGATCTGCTGGCGCCGCCGCGGCCCGCACCGACGCTCTCGGACATCGACGGGCTGGTCTCCGGAATCCGTTCCACCGGGACCACTGTCGATCTGGAAGTCGGCGGCGCCGCTCGTCCGCTCCCGGCCGGAATCGAGATGAGTGCGTACCGGATCGTCCAGGAGGCGCTGAGCAACGCGGTGCGTCACAGCCCGGGATCGGTGATCCGAGTCGAGATCGACTACGAGGAGGAGGATCTGGTGGTCCTGGTGCAGAACGGTCCGGGAACGTCGCCGGGCACCGAGAGTGCCTCCGCAGGCGGCGGACAGGGACAGATCGGCATGCGTGAGCGGGTGGACTCCCTCAAGGGGCAACTCACCGCCGGCCCCACCGGTGGCGGCGGCTATCGGGTGCACGTTCGCATACCCGCCACTCCGCGCGAGCGCGAATCACGGGAACAGGAACCGCGCGAGCGGGAATCGGGAGGGGGCTCGCGGTGACGATCCGGGTGGTGATCGCCGACGACCAGGCGATGGTGCGGGAAGGACTCGGCGTCGTGCTGGACGCGCAGGACGACATCGAGGTGGTGGGTCAGGTCGCGGACGGCAGGCGCGCGGTCGACATGGTGGCCCGCACTCACCCCGACGTCGTCCTCATGGATGTCCGGATGCCGGTTCTCGACGGCCTCGCGGCGACGGCAGTGGTGCGGGAGAACCATCCCGACACGGCAGTGATCGTGTTGACCACCTACGACCTCGACGAGTACGTCTACCGCGCGCTGCGGGCAGGTGCGAGTGGATTCCTGCTCAAGGATGCGTCCGCGCAGGAGCTCGCGGACGCGGTCCGGACGGTCGCGGAAGGCGAGGCGCTGCTCGCACCGAGGGTCACCCGGAGGCTGCTCACTCGGTTCGCCCGCATGGGGCCGGCGGAGACCGTGCCGCCGCAGCGCCTCACCATGTTGACGCCCCGCGAGAACGAGGTGCTGGTGTCGCTGGCGGGCGGGCTCACGAACGCGGAGATCGCCGGAGAACTGTTCATCGCCGAGCAGACCGTGAAGACCCATGTCGGCCGGATCCTCGACAAGCTCGGGCTGCGCGATCGGACCCAGGCTGTGGTCTTCGCCTACGAGCACGGGGTGGTGGCACCCGACACCGGGCGCTGATTCCGCCCCTGGAGGTCGGCGTCATCTGCGTGCGAAGCGGACGACGCTCAGCGCCGAGGCAGCCAGCTCCGCCGCCTCCACCCGCGGCGCCCCTTCGTCGGATACGCACGTGACCCAGTGTTCGAGAGCAACGGTCAGCGCGCCGATCAACGTGTGCGACAGCAGCCGCGCCTCCAAGCTCTGCGGGTCGTGCCCGGCGCGAGCTCCGATGACGGGACGCAGTTCGTCGGTGAGATCGAGGGCGGCGACCATCCATCGTGCGCGCATGCCCGGAACAGACGTGAGGAGAACGAAAAGGTCTCTGGTGGAGACGATGTGAGCGTAGCGGTCCTGGCGCAAGGACTCGACGAATGCGGCATGGACCGCGATCTCCACGGGTTCGTCCTCGGGCCTGTCGGCCAGATAGGAGACGAAGTCGCGGATACCCGACGCGATGATCGGGGTCAGTGTGTCCTCCTTGGCATCGCAGTACCGGTAGAAGGTGCGCACCGAGATGTCGGCACCCCGGGCGATGTCCTCGACCGACGTCTCGTCGAAGCCGCGTTCGAGGAAGAGTCGCGCAGCGCTGGCCGCGATGTCCATTCGCATGGCGGATCGCCGTCGATTCATCACGGTGCGGCTCGCTTCGGTCACGTCTCCTCCTGGGAGTGTGTCTTGACACACATCATTAATCTGGCACAAACTGGCAACATTGGCACGAATGCGCAGCCTTGGTGCATTGACCGACCAACCGGCTGTCCCACCAACCGGCGCTCTCCTCCAACCACGGAAGTCAGGATATGGCCCGCACGTTCCTCATCACCGGCAGTGCGTCCGGAATCGGCGCCGCAACGAGCGCCCATCTGCGCCGACAGGGCGCCCATGTGATCGGCGTCGACCTCCGCGATGCCGACATCACCGCCGACCTCGCCACCGACGAGGGCCGCACGACCCTCGCCGAGCAGGCCGGGGAACTGACCGGCGGTCGCCTCGACGGCGTCGTCGCGTGCGCCGGAGTCGCGCTGTTCGACCCGCTCACGATCAAGGTCAACTACTTCGGCGCGGTCGCGACGCTCGAGAGCCTGCGCCCCCTTCTCGCTGCCGGTACCGATCCGCGTGCGGTCGTGATCTCGTCCGTGGCCTCGGTGCATCCGAGCGATCCGGCGATCGTCGACGCCGCGCTGGCCGGTGACGAGGAAGCAGCCGTGGATGCGGCCCGGGCAGCGGTCGACAGTGGTGCCGGCGCACTGGTGTACGGGTCGTCGAAGGCGGCGATCGCGCGGTGGGTGCGCCGCACCGCGATCACCCCCGAATGGGCGGGCGCGGGCATCCCGCTCAACGCGATCGCGCCGGGCACCATCGCCACACCCATGATCCAGGCGATGCTCGACACCGAGGCCGGGCGGCAAGCCATCGACGGCGCAGTCCCCATGCCGCTGCACGGTCACGCCCGCCCGGAGCAGATCGCTCCGCTGCTCGAGTGGCTCACCTCCCCCCAGAACACGCACGTGACAGGTCAGGTGATCTTCGTCGACGGTGGCGCCGACGCCGTCCTGCGCGGCGACAGCACGTGGTAGTCGAATCACCCGGTGGTCGAACCACCCTGTAGTCGAATCCGGAAAGGAACAACGAATGGCGTTGCGACGGAGTGGTGGAGTGCGCAGGCGCACGGCTGCCGCGCTCACCGGGGTGTGCCTGGCTACGATCGCGGCTGCCGGATGCTCGAACGACGACCCTGCGCCCGACCTGCAGTCGGCGGTCGATCTCGAAGCCGTCGACCTCGCCGCCACCGTCGACGACGCCTACTCGTTCACGTACCCGCTCTACGAGCTGGCGCGCCACCGCTGGAACGCTCTGGAGACCGCTGACGGTACGACCAGCACCACGTTGAACACCTTCGCCCATTCGCGCAGCCTGGCGGGCCCGGACGACACGTGGGCGAATGCGCCCAGCTTGGACGTGCTGTACTCCACCGCTTGGCTGGACCTCGCTGCCGGGCCGGTCCACCTCGACACCCCGGACACCGGGGACCGATTCTCCGTGCTCACACTGATCGACTTCTACTCCAACACGTTCTTCTATGCCGGCGAACGCACCACGGGTACGCAGGCCCAGCGATACTTCGTCGTCGCACCGGACTGGCAGGGCGATGCGCCTGCGGATGCGACCCTCGTGCGCGCCACCACGAACGACGTCTACGTGAACCTGCGGGTCCAGACGGCCGGTCCCGCAGATGAGGCGGCCACGAATGCCGTTCAGGACGGATTCCGCTTCACTCCCACCACGCCCGTCTCGGGGGACGGCACCGGTCGAGTACGCCCCGTGGCGGACGATCCCGAGAACTATCTCGACGTCGTCAACCAGATGCTCGCGCTCGATCCGCCACCCGCCGAAGAACAAGGTCTACTCGACCGTTTCCGTGCTGTCGGCGTGTGCGGGTCCGAGTGCAGCTGGGACGAACTGAGTGAGGACGTCAAGGACGTCTGGCGGACCGAGTTCCCCGGCCTCGGCCGGTACTTCGAACGACTGGCCGGTGACGGCCGATCGAGCGGGTGGATCGACTACAGCCCGCCCGGCAACCTGCTCGGCACGACCGAGCAGAAGGACTACGACCTGCGGGCGTACTCGTTGGCCACCGGTGGTGGAATGCTCGGGATGTCTCGCGAGGAGGCCAACTACTGGATCACCTTCACCGGATCCGACGATCAGCCTCTGCTCGGTAGTCGTGACTACACCCTGCATCTACCCCCCGGTGGCATCCCCTCCGCGGCGTTCTGGTCGATCACGCTCTACGAAGTCCGCGACACCGGCCAGTTCCCGACGCCCAACCCCGTCGACCGCTACGTGATCAGCAGCGAGACCGAAGGACTGGTCACCAACCCCGACGGCGGTATCGACATCACGATACGAGCAGCGGCGCCCGACACCTCCGGTACCAACTGGCTGCCGAGTCCGGCCGACGGCACCCCCTTCATCCTCTTCGCCCGTTCCTACATCCCCGAATCATCCGTTCTGGCAGGCGACTACACGATGCCGCCCGTCACTCCCGCGTAAGAGGCCGGTACCGGCGGCGGCGCCTCGGGACACCCCGAACTCGGACAACTTGCCCCGCTGTTCAATCGCGTTTCCCTCCCGGTTACCTGGAGGGCGGTTGTTCGTACAACTGCAGCCGGGACAGTATGCGCATGACGCAGCAGCGGTACCGGCTCATCGCGGACGAACTCGAAGGCGAGATCGCCGGGATGGCGCCCGGGAGCAAGCTCGACAGCGAACACACCCTCATGAAGCGTTTCGGCGTCGGCCGCGCCGCAGCCCGTGCCGCCGTGCAGGAACTCGAACGCAGGCTGCGAGTGCGCCGGGTCCAGGGAGCGGGCACGTTCGTCACCAAGCGGATCGACTACGTCATCTCGCGGGATCGGCCACCGTCCTGGCATCGGACCGTGCGGGAGGCCGGCGCGCACCCGCGGTCGGTGGTCCTCGACCGTGCGATCGAGCCGCTCCCCGCCGACTGCGCGGTGCTGCTCGAGGCCCCGGTGGGCACACCGACCCACCGCATGGTGCGAATGAGCTACATCGACGACGTCGTCGCCGGGACCGCAGTCGAGTGGATCGTGCACGACGCGGTCCCGGATCTGGCCGATGCGATGCGGGTCGAGGAGTCGCTCGACGAGGTGCTGCGGCAGGTCGGTCACGTCGAGGCGGTGCGCTCGTGGTGTCGCACCGCCTCCGACATCCCGCCGCCGGACGTCCAGCAGCGTCTCGAACTCGCGACCGCGGTACCCGTGTGGGTCGTCGAGAGCGTCAACCGGGATCCGGCCACCGGCCGTCCCCTCACGTACAGCACGGCGTGGATGCGCGGGGACGCCGTCCGCGTCGTCATGGAGATCGGCTCCACCGGTGCGCCCGACGGAGCGCCGTCACGAACACCGGCGCCGGACACGAAAGAGGTTGCCTGGAAATGACATCCATCACATACACCCGTGAGCGGGTCGCGGAGTTGCTGGCCGCGGCCGCCGAGAACGACCTGGTCGAGCTCGCGGACGAATGTCTGTCCGACGGTGCGCAATTCGCCGTTCTCGCCGCGCCGGAGATCGGATCGATCGCGGCGCAGGTGCGTGAACCGATCATGCATCACCGCTTCTTCCTCGGTGACGTCCTCGCCTGCCGCGCCGAAGTGAGTCTGGACGGCACCCGCGGATGGGCGATGCGGATGGGAGACAACCGTGTTGCCACCCTGGCGGCGGCGGTATGCGACGCGGAGGTGACGGCCGAGCGGCCCCGAGCCGACCGGATCCGGCAACTGTGTGCGCGCATCGAGCGGGACCGCGAGCTGGCCGATCGCGACGAGTGGGCCGCACTCGCCCCCACCGTCGTCCAATTCGAGGAGTTGACCTGATGAGTGAGAACATCCTGCCCGCGCAGGCGCCACCCGCGGTACTCGGCGCGGGGCTGGACCCGGTCCGTGCCCAGCAGGTGTACCGAGCGGTGCTCGAGGCCTTCGCCCGACCGGGTAGCCGGCAGTTGCTGCCTCCCAGCCATTTTCCCCCGGCACTCCTGCCGATGCTGGCGCTGGCCGACCTCGAGACGGGAACGCATCTGATCGAGGGCGACGACGGGGGCTGGGGCCCGGTGCTGGCCGTCGCCACCGGTGCCCCGGCGGTATCGCAACCGAGAGCGAAGTACGTCACCGCACTCGCCCCGGTCACGGCCGCCACGGTCGCCCGGATGCACACGGGAACGGCACGTAGCCCGGAGTCGGGCGCCACCCTCGTCCTCGCCGTCGACTCGCTCGACGGCGGCGATCCGGTCCGGCTCACCGGCCCCGGCCTGCGGACGGAATGCGAATTCGCGCCGCGGGTGATCGACCCGGAGATCTGGGCGGCCCGGGAGGAGAAGGTCGCGGAGTTCCCCGCGGGGATCGACCTGCTGTTCGTCGCTCGCGACGGCTCGCTGGTCGGGATTCCGCGCACGACAGCTGTCACGCACTCGTACCGGGACGGCACCGATCCGAGGCTGCTCCCTGACCCCGGCCGCTCCGGCGGCGGGCAGTCCGACGACACCGAAAAGGCTTACTGACATGGGATATTCGGGAGCACGCGGCGGGCTCGACGCCATCCTCGCCGCCGAGAACCTGGTCCGCGGCGCCAGGAACCACGACCCTGCGCCGTGGTTGACCACCCACCAGATCACCGGCCGGATGCGCCTGGCCGTCGACCGGGTCATGGGCGAAGGCAGCCTCTACCACGAAGACACCGCCGCCGATGCGCTACGTCAGGCCGAGGGCGACATCATCGAGGCCACTCACCTGGTGCGTGCACACCAGTCGACGATGCCGCGGCTGGCGGTCAGCGAGCCGATCGATCCCGACGAAATGGTGGTCCTGCGCCGCGTGGTTCCCGCGCACCGCACTCCGGACGGACCCCAATTGCTGGGCCGCACCAGCGACTACACGGGGCGGATGCTGGACCGTGACCCGCGTCCGGGCGGCCCGGTGGTACCCGAGAGCGGATTCGAGGAACAGGAACGCTCGTCACAGGACCGCCACCCGCGGCGATTCTCGGAATGGCTTCGTGAGCAGGATCTGCTCGTGGACCACCGGCCCACCGAGCCGCACAACCCCACCGAACCGCACAGCACAGGGCCGGGCACCGACGAGCCCTTCGACCTGACGCGGCACCCGGCGCGGCCACCGGCGCCCCGCTCCGCCGTACTGGCGAGCATGGCCCGGGCCGAGACCGGTTCGTTGATCGGGACCTGGTACCGCTCGATCCGCGGTACCGAGGGGAACTTCCACGAGGTGACCCTCGGCGAGGTCCGGCACGGCCGCCTGCCGCTACGGGTGCGTCACCCCCACACCGGAGAGTCGGTGCTGCTCGGTCACGTCCGTGCCTCCGAATGCGAGGCCATCGAGGACCTCGACGGCCCGGACGAGGATCGGAGCCGGTTCGACGTCGGCTACGGACTGTGCTTCGGGCACAACGAACGCAAGGCCATCGCGATGGCGAATCTCGACATCGCCTGCCGCCGGTTCGGCGATGCCGACGGGCTCGAGCAGGTCCTGCTGCTCACCACCGACGGTCTCGATTCCTGTGGCTTCCTGGAGCACCTCAAGCTGCCGCACTACGTCACCTTCCGCTCGATGATCGACCGCAAGCGAGCCGTCCGCGGGGTCGACGGACAGCTCGACGCTGTCGCCGAGCGCACCGCCGAACCTGTCGGAAGGACCTGTTGATGAGTATCGTCCCCGCGGCCACACCCACGGCCGCCGCCCCGTTCGCACCCACTCGAGGTAGTGAACATCCCACCACCGCTAAGGTTCTGGACGATCTGGATGCCCTCGCCCATGTGCGGGGAATCCTCGACGAGGGATCCAAGCGAGAGATCCGCCGCGCCACTCTCGCGGCCGTCTGCATCCCCGGCTATCAGGTGCCGTTCGGTTCCCGCGAGATGCCGGTTGCCCGCGGGTGGGGGTCCGGCGGCCTGCAGATCACCCTGGGCCTGCTGGGCGCCGAGGACGTCGTCAAGGTCATCGATCAGGGCGACGACGACGGCGTCAACGCCACCAACCTGCGCCGCCTGATCGTCGACAGCGAACGATGCGAACAGACCCAGGACACCCGGGATGCCACGGTGGTGCAGAGCCGTCACCGTGTCCCCGAGGAGCCCATGGGCGACAGCCAGACGCTGGTGTTGCAGGTTCCGGTCGCCGAACCGCTACGCGGAGTGCAGAAGTCGGTGGCCGAGTGCGCTCGCATGCACTCCGAGGCGGACTACTCGCTGATGTGGGTCAGCCTCTACGAGGACCTGGTGCGCAACGGGGTCATCACCAAGACCACGGGATACCCGGTCCTCGTCGCCGGCCGGTACGTCATGGCGACCACCCCGATCCCGCGCTGGGACGTTCCGCGCCTGAATGATTCGCCGCACCTGACACTGTTCGGAGCCGGCCGCGAGAAGCGCATCTACGCTGTCCCGCCGTATACCACCGTGGAGCCGCTCACCTTCGACGACGTCCCCTACGAGGTCGAGGGAGACGGAGTCACGGCCTGCGTTCGGTGCGGATCGACGGACACCTTCCTGGTGGAGGCGCCGGGCGGGCGTCAGGCGTGTAGCGACATCGAATGGTGCACCCGGACCCTCGACGGCGACGTCGACGCCGAGCGACACACGGAGGCAGCGCCGCTCCGCTTTCTCCCCGATCCGTCGCGACGGGTGCGGACCGCGTATGCGGTCGATCGTGGAGGGTCCGCTCCGGAGGCGCGCCCGGTGCCCGCGACCCCGGACGGCTGGACGCTGGCCGCGCGGGGAGTCGGCAAGATCCACGGCCCGGGCGGAGCCGAGGCCGTACCGGGCACCGGACCGGACACCGGCACCGCGATCAGTCCGAGGACCGGCGGAATCGTCGCGGCTTGGGACGTCAGTTTCGATGTCGCGCCCGGAGAGGCGCTGGGCCTCATCGGCGAATCCGGTTCGGGTAAGTCGACGGTGCTGCGGTGCCTGGTCGGTGAGGAGATCGCGACAGCGGGCGCGATGTACCTCACCACCGTCGAGGACGGGAACCGTAACGTCTTCGAACTGGGCGACGCCGAGCGACGCGCGTTGCGTATCGACACGCTGGGCCTCGTCCACCAGAACCCCGCCGACGGCCTGACCATGACGGTGTCCGCGGGCGGCAACATCGCCGAGCGGCTCACGGCGGCGGGATGGCGGAACTACCACCAGATCCGGGACCGAGCCGCCTCCCTGCTCGAACAGGTGGAGGTTCCCCTCGACCGGATGGACGACCCGGTGCGCACCTTTTCCGGCGGCATGCGACAGCGGGTGCAGATCGCCAAGGCCCTCGCCACCGACCCGCGGGTGCTGCTCTTGGACGAGCCGACCACCGGGCTCGACGCCTCGGTCGCCGCGGGCGTGCTGGATCTGCTGCGGCGTCTGCTGGCCGAGCGGGACACGGCGGCCGTCGTCGTCAGTCACGACTTCGCGGTCATCGAGGCTCTCACCGACCGCAGCCTCGTGATGAACGTCGGCCGGGTCGTCGAGTCCGGCCTCACCGATCAGCTGTTCCAGGACCCCCACCACCCCTACACCCAGCGGCTCGTCGCCGCGGCGCGAAGGTGAGCTTCTCCATGACGGATCCAACCTCGAACGAGCACCCCTCCCGGCACGGCGTCCTGTCGGTCCGCGATCTGCGGAAGACGTTCACGTTGCACACCATCGACGGCCGCACGGTCACCTCACTGCACGGTGTGGACCTCGACGTCGCCGCGGGTGAGCACGTCGCACTCGCCGGACCGAGCGGCGCGGGAAAGTCGAGCCTGCTGCGGTGTGTGCACCGCAGCTATCTGCCCGATTCCGGAACGGTCACGCTGCACACCGAGGACGGCCCGGTGGAATTGACGGCGCTGGACGATCGCGCAATGGCGCGGCTACGGGGGCGCGAGCTCGGTTACGTCTCGCAGTTCCTCTCGGCGCCGCCACGGACCGGGCCGTGGGAGGTCGTGGCCGCATCGGCCCGTCGGCGCGGACTGACCGGGCCGGAGGCGAGGGAGGCGGCCGCCGACGCGCTGCGCCGACTGGCGCTCGACGAGGCGCTGTGGGACGTCGACTGCAGTGTGCTGTCCGGTGGTGAGCGCCAGCGGGTCAACATCGCGGCCGGCACCGTGCATCCGCCCCGGCTGTTGCTGCTGGACGAGCCGGTGTCGGCGTTGGATCCGGCCAATCGTGAACGTGCGCTGGAGTTGATCGCGTCGTTGTCCGCAGGAGGCGTTGCGGTTCTCGCGGTCTTCCACGACCTCGATGCCATGCACCGGCTGGCCTCTCGGGTCATTCGTTTCAGTGAGGGACGTATCGCGCAGCAAGGCAGTCCACTCGAGGTGTTGGGAGTCGCAGCATGAGTACATCAGTTCCCGTCCGGCAGCCGGCCTGGTCGCTCGAGCAGGCCCCGGGCGACTACGTCCTCGGACACGTCCGCGCCGTGTTGCCGGACCGGATCCTCGACGACGCTCGCGTCGTGGTCCGCGACGGGCGGGTGGCCGAGGTCGGCCCCGCTCGCCCCGGCGTGCGGGTCGATGTCGACGGTGGCGGGTTGTTCTGCCTGCCGGGTCTGGTGGACGTGCATTCCGACGGTCTCGAGCGTGAACGCCTACCCCGTCCGGGGGCGGAGCTTCCGTGGATGTTCGCGATGATGTCGTTCGAGGGCAAGCTGCGTGCCGCGGGAGTCACGACGGTGTTCCACGGTGCGTCGTTCTCCGACCGTGAGGCGGCGAAGAACCAGCGCAGTGTGCATGCCGCGCTGGAGATGTGTCAGGCGATCGATGCGTGGAACGAACGGGAGGTCGACGGGAGGCTCGTCGATCACCGCGTGCTCCATCGGCTCGACGTCCGTTCGGCGCCGGGACTGTCGGCGATGCGTGAGCACTTCGATGCGCAGATCGCGGCGGGTCGGATCGACGACCGGGTGCCTGCGGTGATCTCGCACGAGGACCACACCCCGGGGATCGGGCAGTATGCCGACCGGACCTTCTACGAGCGCTATGTCGCGGGTATGCGCGGTATCTCGGTGGACGAGGCGCGTTCGCACGTGGACGAGGTGGTACGCACCCGTGAGGGCAACCTGCCGGTGCGGGAGGAGGCGATGGACTGGCTCGCCGGGTGTGCGGGAGCGGGTCTGGCGATGATCTTCGGCCACGATCCGGAGTCCGCCGTCGAGATCGCCGATCTGGCGCGTCGGGGCGGAAACGTCGCCGAGTTCCCCACGACGGTGGAAGCGGCACGCGAGGCGCGATCGCGGGGAATGTCCGTGGTGATGGGCGGGCCCAACATTTTGCGGGGCGGTTCGCATTCCGGGAACGTCTCGGCGGAGACGCTGGCCGCGGAGGGACTCGTCACCGCCCTCGCTTCCGATTACCTGCCCTCGTCCCTGCTGGGGGCGGCTTTCGCACTGGCGCAGCGGCGTACGCTGCCGCTGCATGCGGCTGTCTCACTGATCACGAGCGGACCCGCGACAGCTGTCGGCTTGGCGGACCGGGGTGCGTTGGAACCCGGACAACGAGCGGATCTGGTGATCGTGGGCCTCGAACACGACTGCCCGGTGGTGCGTTCGGTGCTCAGGGCCCGCTCCTGATTCGGACGCGCCTGTGCCTCGCCGCTTTCCGGATCTCTTTGCGTTCGTGGCACATCGGCTGTCGGCTTCCGGGAATCGGTTCTCGTGCCGGGTCGACGCTCGCCGGTGGGGTGAATACCGGGTGCCTGGTCTTGCCGATCGTCACTTCCCAGTCCGTGGTGTGGAGTAGTCGGTGGTGGGTGCCGCAGAGCAATACGAGGTTGTCGAGGTCGGTGGGTCCGCCGTCTGCCCAATGCGTGATGTGGTGGCCCTCGCACCAGGCGGCGGTTGCTCCGCAGCCGGGGAAGGCGCAGCCACCGTCGCGGGCGGCGAGGGCTGTGCGTTGGGCCCTGGTGACGGTGCGGTGGGTGCGTCCCACACTCAGCGGGGCGCCGTGCTCGTCGAGGATGATCGCCGTCACCTGCGCGTCACACCCCAACAAGCGTGCGGTGTTGATCGTGAGTGGCCCCATCCACGGCGACCACGCAATACCCCGCCGATCCGCGAGATCGGCAAGGTCGGCCATGTCATCCGCGTCGTCCGTGCTGTCCGCGTCGTCCGTGCTGTCCGTGCTGTGGGGGTCCTGTGGGGGCCGCGTGTTCGGTGCGGCACCCGCGCCGGCATGCCGGCGGGCAGATTCTTCCCGCCGGTCCTGGCCGAGGTCCCGCGCGTGTACGTGTACCGACAGGTGCGGACGTTCCCCACCCTCGACCCCCAACTCGCCGAACGCGAGGAGCATCGACAACAACTGGGCGAGCCCGTCCGCGCGACGTCGGGACGGTGTGCGCGGGTCACGTGTCCCGTCCGCTGCGGGTTGTGGGGCCGAGTATTTCGACAGGGCGGTCAGCAGCATCTCCCCGGTCACTGCGTCCACGTCACCACGAATCGCGACCCGACCATTCAACGTCTTCGACACATACAGCTCGTTACGGTCGGTGTCCTCACTGGCGGGCTGGTCGTCGGTTTCGAAGATCGCCTCCAACTTCGCAATCGCCATGCGGACTCCGTCGGTACGCGCCAACGGCCCGTCCGCCGCCGCCAGCAACGCCGCCACACACCCCGGTAGTGCCTCCGCGGGCATGCCTTTCGGGGGCTTCGTGCAGAACCGGACGATCAGCAACGCGTGCTCGAACGCGATCCGACCTTCATCGAACGCCTCCGCTACCGCGGGATGCTCGGCCAACCCGGCACCGAGTTCCACGATCCGCCCCGCCGCACCCGGCGACACCACCGTCACCGACGACAACCACCCCTTCGTCGACGCGAACCCGTGATCCTCCCGCGTACACCGACGTTCCACCTCGGCGACCACAGCGACCCGCTGCGCCTCCCACACCGCGATCTTCGCGCTCAACGCGACAGCGTCACACAACAACTCACGAGTGGTCCGTTGCCGGAAACGATCCCCCTGGTACCCCATACACGAACATTACCTCGAAAGAATGTTCGATTCAAGGAGGATTTCTGCGCCTGCGCCTGCGTCTCCGCCGGCTCGAGGTGCGCGCCGGTAAAACCGCTTGGTCGGCCTGCCTCGTCGTTCTAGGGTGACCCGCATGGCATCGGTCAGGCAGGTCCAGGTCACTTTCGACTCCGCTGATCCCGAGCGCCTCGCGTACTTCTGGTGCGAGATTCTCGGCTATGTGGTGCCGTCGCCACCTGGCGGGTTCGCGACGTGGACGGACTACGACGCAAGCTTGCCCGTCGAGTCCCGAGGCCGGGCGTTCGTCTGTGGCGACCCGACGGGCGTGGGCCCGCGGCTGCACTTCCAGCGAGTCCCCGAGGGGAAGGTGGCAAAGAACCGGGTGCATCTCGACGTCCGTGTCGGCACCGGGTTGGTCGGGGACGAGCGCCTGGCCGCGCTGGAAGCCGAGTCCGACCGGCTGGTCGCGCTCGGTGCTGTGCAGGTGCGCGTGTTGCACGCCGACGGCGTCGATGAATCCTGCATCGTCATGCGGGACATCGAAGGCAACGAGTTCTGTCTGGACTGAACGCGTCCTGGACTGAACACATCGGGCGCCCGGTCGCGACCTCCACCGCGCACACGGGACAATTCGCCCGTCTCGATCCGACACGTTGTCGGTCCGTTCATTCCTTCGTGCCCACGAATTCGGCGTGAACCGGGACGCTTTCGTCGAACCGCGCAGTGAAGCGCGGGTCTCCGCCGCCGAGGGGTGAGTGCCTCGGGGATCGTCGAGGGAGTGAACTGATGGGTACAACTCTGCGCACAGCCGGGTGCGTTGCCGGCGTGCTCGTGTCGACCGCGGTGATCGCGGCCTGTGGTAGCAGCGCCGCCGAGAGCGCCGAGCCGGCGGCGGACACACGCGACAAGCTTGTGTTCGCGGCGATTCCCTCGGAGGAATCCCAGAGCCTGCAGCAGCGCTACCGGCTCGTCATCGAGGTCATCGAAGACGAAACGGGTTTGCCGGTCGAGTTCCAGAACGCCACCGACTACGCCGCCGTCATCGAGGCGCAACGCGCGGGTAAGGCGGACATCGCCGGGTACGGTCCGTTCTCCTATGTGACGGCGCGTGATTCGGGAGTGGGGACCACGCCGGTCGCCTCCGCCGTGGACGCCGCGGACATCGATCCCGGCTACTACGCCTACGGAATCGCGCATCCCGGCGCCGGAATCTCCGGTCTGGCAGACATGCGGGGAAGGAACGTCTGCTTCGTCGACCCCGCGTCGACCTCCGGCTACCTGTATCCGTCCGCCGGCCTGGTCGGCGCCGGGATCGACCCGGCCACCGATCTGAACGCCGTGTACGCCGGGGGCCACGACGCCGTCGTGTTCGCGGTGGCCAGTGGCCAGTGCGATGCGGGCTTCGCCACCCAGACGATGGTCGAGGAGACCCTTCCCGGCAAGGGGCAGCTCGAGGACGGCGACGTCCAGGTCGTCTGGACGTCGGAACTGATCGCGGGGAGCCCGATCACGATCTCCGACCACCTCCCGGCGGACCTGCGCGATCAGCTCACCGACATCTTCCGGACCAAGCTGACGCGCCCGGCGCTCGTGGAGGCCGGCTACTGCGACGACGAGGCGTCGTGCGATCTGCCGGATTCGACCGGCTACGGCTACGTGCCGATCGACGATTCCCACTTCGCCGGCGTGCGCGAGGTGTGCGCGACCACCCGGGCCCAGGCCTGCACGGGCTAGCCGACCAACGGCGGGTACGGCTGGACGCGCTGACCTTTCCGCTCGTGTCTGGGGACAACCTCACGCGCCCGCCCAGGTCCGTTTCGCAGGAATTCACCCTGGGTTGCCGCCGTATTCGTCGCCACCCAGGACGCTGATGTCCCGAACGCGTATATCCGACGCGCGCCGTGTCGAGTGTCCCGTGCATCGGCACCGGGACGACAATCGAGGAGACGACTTTCCATGGGTAGCAATGTGCGTCGATCGTTCGGCGTGGCCGGCTGTGTGGCCTCTGCCGCCGCGGCCGCCCTGGTCCTGACCGCCTGCGGCACCAGTGCCGCGGACGAGACATCCGACTCGGGTGCCTCCGGCTCCGGGGACTCCGGCACGCTGGTCCTCGCGTCGATCCCGTCGGAGGAGTCGCAGAGCCTTCAGCAGGAGTACCAGCTCGTCGCGGACGTCCTCGAGAAGGAGACGGGTCTGACCGTCGAGTTCCAGAACGCCACCGACTACGCCGCCGTGATCGAGGCGCAGCGCGCGGGCAAGGTCGACATCGCCGCCTACGGCCCCTTCTCGTACGTCACCGCCAAGGACTCGGGCGTCGCCACCACTCCGATCGCAGCGCTCGTCGACGCGGAAGGCGAGAGCCCGGGTTACGAGTCGTATGCCATCACCACGCCCGGATCCGGAATCTCGTCGCTCGCGGACTTCCGTGGCAAGACCGTCTGTTTCGTGGATCCGACGTCGACGTCGGGATACCTGTACCCGTCCGCCGGCCTGATCGAGGCGGGCGTCGATCCGAGGACGGACGTCACCCCCGTGTTCGCCGGCGGCCACGACGCCGCCGTGCTCGCCGTGGTGAGCGGCCAGTGCGACGCCGGATTCGCGTACGACACGATGGTCGACAAGACGCTGCCGGAGAAGGGGCAGATCGCGCCCGGCGACATCGAGGTGCTGTGGAAGTCGGAGACCATCGCGGGTAGCCCGATCGCCCTCAGCGACAGTCTCTCCCCTGAACTGAAGGACCAGATCACCTCGATCTTCCGGGACGAGTTGAACATCCCGAACCTCGTGGCGAAGGGGTACTGCACCGACGAGGACTCCTGCCGTCTCCCGGAGGCCAGCGAGTACGGGTACGCCGCCGTGGACGATGCGTTCTTCGACGGCGTGCGCAAGGTCTGCGAGGTCACCGAAGCCGACGCCTGCAAGCAGTAGTCGCTTCCGTGCAATAGCCGCCTGCCCGAATCCCCGAACTCCCGACAGCCAGGAGAATCCGCCATGATCCACCGCGAGAAGGCCGCCCACCGCGAACAGGACCGCGAACGACCCCGCGAGCGACCTGGCATCGGCGAGTCCATCGACCGCATCCTCGCTCCGTCGATCGCTCTCGACGGCGTCACCAAGGACTTCGGGCCCCGGGTTCGGGCACTCGACGACGTGTCGATGACCGTCTTTCCCGGAGAGGTGGTCACGCTCCTGGGCCTGTCGGGATCCGGAAAGTCCACGCTGCTGCGTCTGCTCAACGGACTGCACGTCCCGACCGGCGGAACGGTGTCGGTACTCGGTCAGGACGTCGGCACGGCGCGGGGCGGCGAGTTGCGTGCACTGCGCCGCAAGGTCGGGTTCGTCTTCCAGCAGTTCCATCTCGTCGGTTCCATGTCCGCACTGGAAAACGTCTGCGCCGGGGCTCTCGGATCTCTCCGAGGGCCCCGGATCGGTCTGCTCACCTATCCGCGGTCGGTGCGCCTGGCCGCCATGGAGCAGCTGGATCGGGTGGGGTTGGCGGACCAGGCATTCCAGCGTGCGGACACGTTGTCGGGCGGCCAGCAACAGCGGGTGGCCGTCGCTCGCGCGCTGGTGCAGCGGCCCCGGATCCTGTTGGCGGACGAGCCCGTCGCCTCGCTCGATCCGGAATCCTCCGCTCAGGTCATGGCCTTGATCTCCCGGGTGGCGTCGGAAGACGATCTCACGGTGCTGTGCAGCCTGCACCAGGTCGAGCTGGCACTGTCCTTCGGACATCGGCTGATCGGCCTGCGTGCCGGGAAGATGGTGCTGGACAAGCCGGTATCGAGCATCGGCAAGACCGAGACCATGAGCATCTACTCGTCGGTCGCCGCCGCGTCCGCACCTCAACCGGTCTGAGGCGGCGTGCCCGTCCTACTCCCCGAGCGTCCCTCGGACACGGACTCGGCCACCGTTCGTACCGTCCGGCCACCGTCACTGCGGGCGTTCGGCGTCGCGGCAGTGCTGCTCGTCTGGTTCGCGGCGTCGGTGTGGTCGATCATCGAGCTACGGATAAACATCGCCACGTTCGCCGACAGTATCGGCAACGCCGCGAATTTCGTCTCCCGGATCTTCCCCCTCGACTTCCCGCCGCTCGGCGAGATCCTCGCCATGACGGGTCAGACCCTCGCCATCGTCACGTGTGCGACCGCGCTGTCGGTCGTCCTCAGCTTCGGTGTGTCCCTCGCGGCCGCCCGCAACACCTCGCCGGGTACTCCGTGGCGGTGGGCCGCCCGCGCCGTCATCGTCGTCACCCGCGCGATCCCCGAGATCGTCCTCGCAATCCTGTTCCTGCGCATGTTCGGGCTCGGCGGGCTGGCGGGCATCCTCGCACTGGGCATCCACTCGATCGGCATGGTCGGCAAGATGTATGCCGATGCGATCGAGGACACCGACGCGGGCCCGCGGGACGCGTTGCGTTCGGCCGGCGCGACGTGGTGGCAGCAGATCAGTGGCGCGGTGGTGCCCCAGGCCATGCCCGCCTTCGTCGCCACCGCACTGCACCGGTTCGACATCAACCTGCGGGCATCGGTGATCCTCGGCTATGTCGGCGTCACCGGCATCGGCATGGAACTCTCGCTCGCGATGCGCACCCTCGACTACTCGCGGGGGATGGCGCTGGCACTGTTCGTCGTCCTCCTCTGCATCGCAGTGGAACTCGTGTCGGGTGCGGTCCGTTCGTCACTGCTGGGCGAGCAGGGCAGTGGTTCCCGACGGCCCTGGTGGCGCCGGATCGGACGGTCGAGCTGGGTCACCGAGGGGCCGCGCCGGACGGGCGCGCGGAGGGACGCGAACGGGCAGTTCCGGGTCACCCCGCCGTGGACGCCGCAGCGCATCCGCACCACGGTGTACGGGGGCCTCGCGGTGGTGGCGCTGGTGGCGTCGATCTGGGCGTCCGGCATCGACTTCTCTCGGACGGTGGACGGACTCGCGACGACCGGCCCCACGCTGGCGCTGTTCTTTCCCCCCGGGACCGGCGGGATCTGGAGTGAACTCCTCGCGCAGCTGGTGGTCACCGTGCAGATCGCGCTGGCCGCTACCCTGCTGGGCCTGATCCTCGCCGTGCCGGTGGGGATCCTCGCGGCCAGGAACGTGTCTCCCTCGCCGGCTGTCGCCAAGGGCTTCCGCATCTTCATCGTCACCGTGCGCGGCATACCGGACCTCATCATCGCGATCATCTTCATCGTCATCACCGGTCTCGGCGCGACCGCGGGTGCGCTCGCACTCTCGGTCGGTGCCGTCGGGCTGTTGAGCAAGCTGATCGCCGATTCGCTCGAGGAGACGGACGTGCGGGTGCAGCACGCGGTCGCGGCCGGCGGTGCCACCCGGTCGCAGACATTCGTCGCGGCGACCCTGCGCCAGTCCGCTCCCGCCCTCGTCGCGCACCTGTTCTACCAACTCGACGTCAACGTCCGGGCCGCCACCCTGCTGGGCGTCGTCGGCGCCGGTGGTATCGGCTTCTACCTCATGAACGCCGCGCGGGTCATGCAGTTCGACGTCGTCACGACGATCGTGCTCATGGTGTTCGCGGTGGTGATGACGATCGAGGCTGTCGCCATGTGGCTGCGCCGGGCCATGTCGTGACCCGGCCGGGCGCCCACACCGACCTCACGGAGGAAGCATGATGATCTCGGAAACCATTCGTACCCAGGCGCACCCGGCGCTGCTCGTCACCGCGGACGCCGCCACGGCGGCCTACCGGAGAGCTGTCGACGGATACTCGCGGGAGAAGCTTCGCTCGATCGAGATGGAGGGCGCGGACGGCACGCCGACGATGTTCGTCGACGTCCTGGTCGAGGACGCGATCATCGCCGCCGCCCGGAGCATCGGGGTCAACGTGCTGTCCGAGGAACGAGGCTGGGTCGACGTCGGGTCGTCGGTCACCCTGGTGGTGGACCCGGTGGACGGGTCCGCGAATGCCGCAGCCGGAGTACCGCTCTCGTGTTTCAGCGCCGCCGTGGTGGAGGACGGCGAGTTCTCCGAGGCGCTGACCAGTTGGCTGCACACCGACGAGCGCTGGTGGGCGTCCCGCGGCTACTCGCCGTACCGGACGAGCGGGTGCACCGGTGTCGCCGAGGCCGCGGTGTCGATGCTGCGCCCCCACCGGCGGAACTGGGACGCGTGGACACGGGTCGCCGAACGTGCGAGCCGGGTGCGCATCCTCTCGTGCAGCACGATCGACGCCGCATTCGTCGCGACCGGCGCGGTGGACGCGTTCGTCGACGCCGGGAGCGACACGCATCGGCTCATGGACATCGCCGCCGCGGTCGTTCTCGTCGGCGCGTCCGGCGGGGTGGTGCTCGACGCCCGGGACCGGCCCATCGAATTCGACATCGACCTGACCCGCCGGTGGAGCGGCATCGTGGCCGCCACCGAGGAGCTCGGAGAGGAACTGCGCGGCCTCATCACCGCGTGATCGAGCGGCACACCTGGGGGCCGTCGGCCCCCGGAAGGTACATTCTCAGTCACCTACGGTGAAGGAGTGCCATGGCCCCGGTGACATTCGACCGCGCCACCTGCTTGTTTCCCGGGTCGGACCGTCCGGCGGTCGACGGCCTGGAACTGGAGATCGAGGACGGCGAGTTCCTCGTCCTCGTCGGCCCGTCCGGATGCGGGAAGTCGACGTCTCTGCGGATGCTCGCCGGGCTCGAACACGTGCACGGTGGCCGAATCCTCATCGGTGACAAGGACGTGACCGGTCAGGAGCCCAAGGAGCGGGACATCGCGATGGTGTTCCAGAATTACGCCCTGTATCCACACATGTCGGTGGCCGAGAACATGGGCTTCGCCCTCAAGCTCGCGGGGCGCACCAAGGCGGAGATCCGCGAGCGGGTCGAGAACGTCGCGCGGATGCTGGACCTCGAGCCCTACCTGGACCGCAAGCCCAAGGCACTCTCGGGTGGGCAGCGGCAGCGGGTCGCCATGGGCCGGGCGATCGTGCGCGAACCGCAGGTGTTCCTCATGGACGAGCCGCTGTCCAACCTCGACGCGAAGCTGCGAGTGCAGACCCGTGCGCAGATCGCACAGCTGCAACGCCGCCTCGGCACCACCACGGTCTACGTCACGCACGACCAGGTCGAGGCGATGACGATGGGCGACCGGGTGGCCGTACTCGACCACGGGGTGTTGCAGCAGTGTGCCTCTCCCCGCGAGCTCTACCACCACCCCGCGAACCTGTTCGTCGCCGGATTCATGGGTTCGCCGTCGATGAACCTGTTCACGATGCCGCTCGGCTACGAGGGCATCGAGTTCGGCGGGTCCGTCATTCCGTTGCCGCGACAGCTGCGTGGGGACGCGGGCGAGAACGAGGTCGTCGTCGGCATCCGGCCCGAGCATCTCGAGATCGTCGGTGACGGCACCGGTATCGCGGTGGAGGTCGACGTGGTCGAGGAACTCGGCTCGGACGCCTTTCTCTACGGACGCGCCACCGTCGCGGGCACGTCGCAGGAGATCGTCGCCCGCGCGGACTGGCGGCGTCCGCCGTGCAAGGGCGACGTGGTGAACCTGCACGTAGATCCCTCGCAGGTCCATCTGTTCTCCGCGGTCGACGGGCGTCGACTCGGTTGATCGCAGGGTGGCGGCAGTGCTCATGACCGATTCAGGGCGGCGGAATGTCGTGTTCTCGCCGTGTTCCGTGCCACAGTATGGTGCGATATCGCGCCCGCGCGGCGGCCTCGTCGTGCCGGGCGTGCGCGTCCACACCTAACCCATGGGGAGTATTCATGGTCCAGATTTCCCGGGCGGCCCGCCGCACGGCGGTGCTCGCCACCGCTGCCGCGCTGGTCACGCTCACCGCATGTTCGAGTGACGACGGCGGCTCCGACGCCGCGGCCTCCGAGAACCTCGACGGTCGCGGCCCCATCACGTTCGCGATGGGCAAGAACGACACCGACAAGCTGCAGCCGGTGATCGCGGCATGGAACGCGAACAACCCCGACGAGCAGGTCACGCTCGAGGAACTGCCGGGTGAGGCGGACGACCAGCGTGAGCGTCTCGTCCAGTCGCTCCAGGCAGGCAACGCCGACTACGACGTGATGGCGCTCGACGTCACCTGGACGGCCGAGTTCGCCGCCAACGGCTGGCTGCAGGCGCTCGAGGACGACCTGGCCATCGACACGTCCGGCCTGCTGCCGGCGACGGTGGACAGCGCCACCTACCGCGACACGCTGTACGCGGCCCCGCAGAACACCAACGCGCAGCTGCTGTACTACCGCACCGACCTGGCTCCCGAGGCGCCCGCGACCTGGTCCGCGCTGATCGACAGCTGCGCTGCCGTCGCGGCGCAGGACGTCGACTGCCTCGTCACCCAGCTCAAGCAGTACGAGGGCCTGACCGTCAACACCACGCAGGCGATCCACTCGTGGGGCGGCGCGGTCGTCGGCTCCGACGGAGCGACCCCCGAGGTCGACTCCCCCGAGGCCAGGGCCGGGCTCCAGGCCCTCGTCGACGCCTACGAGGCAGGCCAGATCCCGCAGCGGGCAACCGGATTCACCGAGGAAGAGACGAACTTCGCGTTCGTCAACGGTGAGGCCGCGTACGCCTACAACTGGCCGTACATGTTCGGCAACGCCGACGAAGAGGGTTCCGCGGTGGCCGGCCGGTTCGCCGTCGCCCCGATCGTCGGACCGGACGGTGCCGGCGCGTCCACGCTGGGCGGCTACAACAACGGCATCAACGTCTTCTCGGAGGCCAAGGCCACGGCTCGCGACTTCGTCGAGTTCGTCCAGAGTGCCGAGAACCAGGCAGCATTCGCCGATGCGGCGTTCCCGCCCGTCCTCGCCTCGGTGTACGACGACGCGGAGCTCATCGCCGAGTATCCGTACCTGCCTGCTCTGAAGGCGGCGCTCGAAAGCGCCGAGCCGCGGCCGGTGACGCCGTACTACGCGAACGTCAGCAAGGCGATCCAGGACAACGCGTTCGCGGCGATCACGGGTCAGAAGTCCGTCGATCAGGCGATCACGGACATGTCCGCCGCCATTTCGGCAGCAGCCAACTGATTCTCCGGACAGGCACCCACCGGCCGTGAGGCCGGCGACCGAATCCGCCGAGTCCGGACCGACGACGAGGAACCAGGTAAGAGACGATGGTCGACTCCGCCGACGTCAGGCCAGCGGACGAAGGTCGAGTTGCGACCGGGGCCCCGAGCCCCGGTCGCAACGGTGTGCCGGGCACCCGCACGACGGGTGACGAGGATCCCCCGCGCCGAATACGTGATCGGCGCGCGTTCTGGTTGATCGCGCCGACGATGGTGATCCTCGCCGTCGTCATCCTGTACCCGGTGTTCCGGGCGCTGTACCTGTCGTTCCAGGCGGACCGCGGGATCAACGAGGCGACCGGCCGGTTCGAACCGGGCGGATTCGCCGGGTTCGACCACTATCTGATGTGGCTGACCGGAAACTGCGGTGCCGGCGCCGGTTCGTGCCCGCCCGGCACGCTCGGGGCGGATTTCTGGCCTGCGGTCGGGGTCACGCTGTTCTTCGCCGTGGTGACGGTCTCCATCGAGGTCGTTCTCGGCCTCTGGATGGCGACGGTCATGAGCCGCAACTTCTTCGGCCGCTCGATGCTGCGGGCCAGCGTGCTCATCCCGTGGGCCATCCCCACGGCGGTGACCGCCAAGCTCTGGTTCTTCATCTTCGCCGAGAACGGGATCGCCAACAAGGTTCTCGGCACCTCGATCGCATGGACCACGGATCCGTGGGCGTCCCGGTTCGCGGTCATCCTCGCCGATGTGTGGAAGACGACGCCGTTCATGGCGCTGCTGATCCTCGCCGGCCTGCAGATGATCCCGCGGGACGTGTACGAGGCGGCGCGCGTCGACGGCGCCACCGCATGGCAGCGCTTCACCCGCATCACGTTGCCGCTGGTCAAGCCGGCGCTGATGGTCGCCGTCCTCTTCCGGACCCTCGACGTGCTGCGCATGTACGATCTCCCGGCGATCCTGTCCGGTACCAGCGGCTCGACTCCGACCACGACGGTGTCCATCCTCGTGGTCGCGGACATGCGGTCCGGCAACTTCAACAGTGCGTCGGCGTTGTCGACGCTCGTGTTCCTGATGATCTTCGCGGTGGCCTTCGTGATGGTGAAGTTCCTCGGCGCCAACGCCGTCCGGACCCAGGACGAGCAGCGGAAGGGAGTGAGGAAATGATGACGGGCAGGCACAGGAGTCCCGAGGCCGTGGTGACGGAACCGGCTCCCCTCCCGGTCCATCGACGGCCCGTCGCGCCGCTGGTCCGCACCTACCTCGGAGTCGGCATCATCCTGGTGTGGGGTCTGGCGCCCTTCTACTGGATGGTGATCACCGCGTTCCGGGACGTCGGGCACACGTTCGACACCACGCCGTGGCCCACCTACCTGACGTTGGAGAACTTCCGGGCCGCGCTGTCCACGGACAAGGGCAACGACTTCCTCGGGGCCATCGTCAACAGCCTCGTCATCGGCACGGTCACCACCGCCGTCGCCCTGCTGCTCGGAATCTTCACCGCCTACGCGCTGGCGCGCATCGAGTTCCGGGGCAAGTACCTGGTCACCGGCATCATCCTGGCTGCCTCGATGTTCCCGGGCGTCGCGCTGGTGACCCCGCTGTTCCAGCTGTTCGGCGATCTCAACTGGATCGGCCAATACCAGGCACTGATCATCCCGAACATCTCGTTCGTGCTGCCGTTGACGATCTACACACTGACCTCGTTCATGTCCGACATGCCGTGGGAGCTCGAGGAGGCGGCCCGCGTGGACGGGGCCACCCGGGGCCAGGCGTTCCGGCTGGTGATCCTCCCGCTCGCGGCTCCGGCGCTGTTCACCACCGCGATCCTCGCGTTCATCGCGACGTGGAACGAGTTCATGCTGGCGAGCCAGCTGTCGAACCGGGCCACCGAACCCGTGACCGTCGCGATCGCCCGGTTCTCCGGGGAGAACGCGTTCACCCAGCCGTACGCGGCGATCATGGCCGCGGGAACGCTCGTGACCATTCCGCTCGTGATCATGGTGCTGATCTTCCAGCGCCGCATCGTCTCCGGCCTCACCGCCGGTGGTGTGAAGAGCTGATCGCCGTGCATCCGGTCGCGAAACGCCAACGCCTCGATCTGCTCGTCGGCGTCCTCGGTTTCTTCTCGGTGATGGCACTGATCTCCGCCGTCGTGGAGCTCTTCCGGCCCGAGCCGGGGATCCTCCCCGGAACGGTGCTGCTGGGCTGCCTGCTGCTCACGGCCGGGGCCGTGGTGTGGCGCCGACGGGTCTAGGACACCAACGTCGAGCAGTTCCTTCAACGGGGACGTGGAGCGCGGCTGAATGCCACGAGCGAGTGCAGCGGCGGGTTCGCCAGCGTCCGACTTCGTCCTCGACGAGCACGGGCGACCGACCGGTGAGATCGCACCTTCCCGCCGCCCCAGCGAGTCCTTCGTGCCGATCGCTCCGACTCGCAAGGGGCGTGGGCCGCCTCGAACGCGTCGGGACTGACGTTGCCGAGGCGGCTGTGCAGGCGACTGGTGTTGAACCAGTGGACCCGCTCCACCGTGTGCTTGCCGACTTCCCAGCCGTGGTTGCGAGGAAGGGAGCGGCATCGAACCCGGGATGGTGCAGTCATGAAGGTTGTCGACGTGTCCGTCGGGTCGCCAGGGTAGGCCCCGGCTGGGATTGTCGGGCCTCTTGTGTCGCTCCGGTCCGGCTACGGATGCCTGGCGCGGGACAGAGCCGCGGGAAACCACGCGGGCCGGGCGTGGTCGGTGACTTCGATGCCTTCCACGAAACGCGCCACCCTCCGCATCCGGCGTCGGCTGTTGTCGTAGAGATACGCCTGCTCACACCGAGTGATCGCCTCGGCCGCGAGCGGCCAGACGCGTTGGTATCGCGCACGAATCTTCTGTTCCGGAACGGCGTGTCCCCCAGATTGTCGACGAAGCCGCACGCGGTGTACCGCGAGCTCTTCGGGGACCACCACGACGTGGAGAACAACCCGGAAGCCCTGACGGTGCGCGTTCTCGACGAGCTCCAACTTCGACGGATGCGAGAACACCGTTTCGGCGATGAACGGCTTGCCCGCGACGATCAGTGCGTCGCGGGTGCGCTCGGCGATCCGGGCCGCGTCGTACGACCTGTTCTCTGCGTCGTCGGGCCATCGTCTCTGTGCGATGTCGTCGGCGTTGACGTAGAGGGAGCCGGGAAGGCGAGGGAGTAGCACCTCGCGGATCAGGGAGGACTTTCCGGCACCGTTGCAGCCGACCACGAGGTCGAGTCTCGGCGTCGTCATTCCCCGGGCAGGGCCCGCTCGGATCCGTCGGGCCCGTATTCGACCAGCTCGCCTTGCTCGTCGAGCGCGACGGAGGTGAATCCCCGCTGTGCCCGAGAGGCCACGAAGTCGAACTCGGCGAGATCCGCCTCGATGCTCGCGTCGATCTCCGCGTCGAAGACGACGGCCTCGTCGGTGGTGAGTTGCGCGGAGGGAAGAGTTCCCGCCAGCGCCGATTCGATCCGGCGACGTCCGGTGCTGGATCGGTCCGAGACCGCACGGCCGACGCGTGCCCAGTGCTCGAGCTGCTGGCGTGCCGACCGCTGTTCCCTGACACCTGCCGTAACGGCGTCGCCCCACAGGTCAGGAGAAAATCTGGTCACCTTGTCGGCGGACGTCATCGCTGGACCTCCCGGCTGTTGCAGAATGCTACATCCGAGTATACGAGCCACCGGCGAGCGCCGGCAACGGCCGCGAGCTGCCCGGTGACCCCTACCACCACTGCACGGAAACTCCGGAAACCGTGGACCGGTCGGTGCAATGCTGTGCGGGAACGGATCCTCGATCGGGAGTTGTTCACGTGAGTTCACCCGAAGCACCGACGCGGGCGGGGAGGGTGCCACCCCCGCGGCGCCCACGCGGCCGGATCCTGCGCCGTGCCCTCGCCGCGGTCGTCGTGATCTTCCTGGTGATCCCGATGACCGTGTTCCTCACCGCCTACCTGTTCGCCGAGGTGCCCGGGCCGTCGGATCTCGAGACGAACCAGGTGGCCACGGTGCTCGCCGCGGACGGCACCACCGAGATCGCCCGCGTTGTTCCGCCCGAGGGCAACCGCACGGAGATTCCGCTCGAGGAGATCCCGTCCCACGTCCAGAACGCGATGCTCTCGGCAGAGGACCGCGACTTCTACTCCAATCCCGGCTTCTCCGTCTCCGGCTTCACCCGTGCCGCACGGGACAACGTGCTGGGCCGGGAGAGTGCGGGCGGCGGCTCCACCATCACCCAGCAGTACGTGAAGAACGCGCTGGTCGGCGGAGACCGCAGCCTCTACCGCAAGATGCGCGAGCTGGTGATCTCGACGAAGATGGCGCGGCAGTGGACCAAGCAGGAGATCCTCGCCGCCTACCTCAACACCATCTACTTCGGTCGCGGCGCGTACGGCATCGAGGCGGCGTCGCAGACCTACTTCGACCGTCCGGCGGCCGACCTCGACATCGCTCAGGGCGCCGTGCTCGCCGCCCTGGTCCAGAGCCCCTCCTACCTGGATCCGGAGGTCAATCCGGGGCTGCTCGAAGCGCGCTGGGACTACGTCCTCGACGGGATGGTGACGATGGGGACCCTCAGCGAGGCGTCCCGGGCCGAGCAGCAGTTCCCGCCGCTGGCCCCGATCTCGACGGATGCCGACCTGCCGCCCGGCCCGGAGGGTCTCATCCGGGGCCGGGTGCTCGCCGAACTCGCCGGAATCGGGATCAGCGAACGGACGATCAACACCCAGGGCCTGCGGATCACGACCACGATCGACCCGAAGGCGCAGGAGGCCGCGGTGGAAGGGGTGCGCGACACCTTCTCGGGTGAGGACCCGGCGCTGCGGTCGGCGGTGGTGTCGATCGACCCCCGCACCGGCGCGGTCCGCGCGTACTACGGGGGCGAGGAGGGCGCGGGCTACGACTATGCCCAGGCCCCATTGCAGACCGGGTCGTCGTTCAAGGTGTTCGGGCTGGCGGCAGCGCTGAAACAGGGTGTCCCGCTCTCCGCCCAGTACAGCAGCGCGCCGTTGCGCGTCGGGAACCTCGAGATCGGCAACGTCGAAGGCGAGTCCTGCGGCACGTGCAGCATCGCCGAGGCCACCAAACGTTCCCTCAACACCAGCTTCTACCGGCTGATGATGTCGCTGGACGACGGGCCGCAGGCGATCGCCGATGCGGCGCACGAGGCGGGCATCCCGGTGGAGATCCCCGGGCTGGACGGGCCGAGTCTCGGACAGGACGGTGGGCCTCCCGAGGGCGGCATCGTGCTGGGCCAGTACCTGGTGCGCCCGATCGACATGGCGTCGGCGTACGCGACCCTCGCCGCATCCGGCACCTATCGTGCGCCGTACTTCGTGGAGCGGGTCGTCGATGCCGAGGGTGAGGTCCTGTTCGAGAGGCAGCCGAACCCGGGCGAGCCGCGGATCGAACCTGCCGTCGCGGACAACATCTCGTCCGCTCTCCAGCCGGTCGCGGCGTACTCGAACGGGCACGCCCTCGCCGGAGGCCGGGCGTCGGCCGCGAAGACCGGCACCGCGCAGCTCGGCGAGACCGGCGACAACAAGGACGCCTGGATGGTCGGGTACACGCCGTCGCTGAGTACCGCGGTGTGGGTGGGGACGGCCGACGCCGGCGCTATCCGTACGCGCTGGGGTGGGTCCGTCTACGGGTCCGGGCTGCCGTCGGACATCTGGAAGGCGACGATGGACGGCGCCCTGGACGGGACGCAGACGGAGACGTTCCCCCGGCCCGGTTCCATCGGCGGCCAGGCGGGAGCACCCCAGGTGCGGGTGAACTCCCCGACCCGTCCGGCGGCACCGGCACCCGCCGGACCGGCGCCGGAGGCTCCCCCTCCGCCACCCGGCGACGCGCCTCCACCCCCTCCACCGCCGGAGGCGTCGCCACCACCGGTTCAGCTCCCCCCGCCGGTGCCGCCCCCCGCTCCGCCGCGACAGGTGGAGATCCTCCCCGGGGTCGTCATCCCGATCCCCGGCCAGTAGCCGTCCGTACCCCTCGCCCGGAAATACCCCTCTGCCCGGAAATCCCCTCCGCCGAAATGGGTGAAGGTGCCCTTCGCCTCCTCGAGGGGACGAAGGGCACCTTCACCCAGGGTGCGGAGAGCTGTCAGTCGGCGTCGACGATGAACGCCTCGAGCTCGGTGCGTGCCTTGTCGTCGGCCATCTGGACCGGGGGGGACTTCATCAGGTAGGCCGAGGCCGGGAGGATCGGTCCGCCGATGCCGCGGTCCTTGGCGATCTTCGCGGCGCGGATGGCGTCGATGATGATGCCGGCCGAGTTCGGGGAGTCCCAGACCTCGAGCTTGTACTCCAGGTTCAGCGGGGCGTCGCCGAACGCGCGACCCTCGAGGCGGACGTACGCCCACTTGCGGTCGTCGAGCCACTCGACGTAGTCCGAGGGGCCGATGTGGACGTTGCGGTCGTGCACCTTGCCGGCGAGCGAGCCGGTGAGGTTCGAGGTGACGGCCTGCGTCTTCGAGACCTTCTTCGACTCCAGGCGCTCACGCTCGAGCATGTTCTTGAAGTCCATGTTGCCGCCGACGTTCAGCTGGTACGTGCGGTCCAGCACGACGCCGCGGTCCTCGAACAGCTTCGCCATGACGCGGTGCGTGATGGTGGCGCCGACCTGGCTCTTGATGTCGTCACCGACGATCGGGACACCGGCGTCGGTGAACTTCTTCGCCCACACCGGATCCGACGCGATGAAGACGGGAAGCGCGTTGACGAACGCGACACCGGCGTCGATCGCGCACTGTGCGTAGAACTTGTCCGCCTCCTCGGAGCCCACCGGAAGGTAGGACACCAGGACGTCGACCTGTGCGTCCTTCAGTGCCTTGACGACGTCGACGGGCTCGGCGTCGGAGACCTCGATGGTCTCCGCGTAGTACTTGCCGATGCCGTCGAGCGTCGGGCCACGCTGGACGGGGACGTCGAGGGGCGGGACGTCGGCGATCTTGATGGTGTTGTTCTCGGACGCGAGGATGGCCTCGGAGAGGTCGAATCCGACCTTCTTGGCGTCCACGTCGAACGCGGCGACGAACTTGACGTCCCGCACGTGGTAGCCGCCGAACTTGACGTGCATCAAGCCGGGGACGGTCGACGTCTCGTCGGCATCCTGGTAGTACTGGACGCCCTGGACCAGGGACGAGGCACAGTTCCCCACGCCCACAATGGCCACGCGCACCGCGCTACTGTTCTCACCCATGGTCGGGTTCTCCTTCTTTCTTCGGTGATGCTGTCGACTGCTCGGCGGCGATGAGTTCGTTGAGCCAGCGGACTTCGCGTTCGCTGGACTCGAGGCCGAGCTGGTGGAGCTGGCGGGTGTAGCGATCGAGCGATCCGCTCGCCCGGGACACGGCTTCACGGAGGCCTTCGCGGCGTTCCTCCACCTGGCGCCTGCGGCCCTCGAGAATGCGCATCCGCGCCTCGGCGGGCGTGCGGCTGAAGAAGGCCAGGTGGACGCCGAAGCCGTCGTCCGTGTAGTTCTGCGGGCCGGTGTCGGCCACCAGCTCCGAGAACCGCTGCCGCCCGGCGGGCGTCAGCTGGTACACGCGTCGGGCCCGTCGCTTGACGGGCACCGGGGTGCCGGCGTCCTCCTCGATGAGGCCGTCGGCCTGCATGCGCCGGAGGGTGGGATACAGCGAACCGTACGAGAAGGCACGGAACGCTCCCAACAGGCCGGTCAGCCGTTTGCGCAGCTCATAACCGTGCATCGGCGACTCGAGGAGGAGCCCGAGGATGGCGAGTTCGAGCATCCGTCACCTCCCGAGCCGCTCGATACATTTCCTGATGCGATGACAAACTATATCGCACCGATATAAACGACCATAGATGACGGCGATAGGTGTGACAACATGTCACAGTGGATTCGGTCGCGGTCAGTCCGCGGACCGAGGGAACAATTCGAGGATCTCGCCGTCGAACGCGATCTCCATGTGCCCGCTCGTCTGGGCCTGCTCGTCCTCGACGTAGATCCGGACGATCGGGCGTGGTTCCAGGTCGGAGTCGTCGTACTCGAACCGGATCTGGTCGACGATCCCGGTCGGCACGCCCAGTGTCTCCGGCGCCCCGCGGACGAGGCCGATCAGCCGCTCCACGTCGAGTTCCGCGAGATCGACCGGGACCGTGTCGAGGGACCGCGTCGAGGGGCTGCCGAACTCCCGGAACTCGCCGCGGTACAGGTAGTCGGTGGCGGACCGGGGGTCCTCGCCCACTCGGTCGACGGAGGCGTGCTCCGGGAAGAGCAACACCTCGTCGGCCGTGAGGTCACCGAAACGATCGCGGTAGTCGTCGAGGAAGCGCTCGATCCCCTCGGGGGTCGTCCAGCCCGAGCCGGCGTGGTCGGACGCTTCCGCGGAACCGCCGAGGCCGTTTCCGATGACACCGGCCAGCGCGCCGAGACCGAATGCGACGGCGACGGTTCCACCGGCCAGCGCCCACCGCCGACCGTTTCTGCGGCGCTCCGGGCGCAACACCGGTACGTTCCCGAGCCGTCCGGGGAACTGCAGATCCCCGATCAGTGCCCGCAGCTCGCCGAAAGTCTTGGCTCCCATCGCCGACTCCACCCGGGAGGCGTGCTCGTCCTCGGTGAACTGGCCGTCCGCGAGGGCGGAGTCGAGCAGTGCGCAGGTGTCGACCCGATCGGAGTCGCGGGCACGCAGGTCCACGGTGGAACGCGCGGACGACCCCGGGGTGAATGCGGTCATGGTTCCTATCCCTCGAACGGGCGGGATCTCAGGAGCTCACCGGCCGGGGTGAGCTCGAGATAGCCGCTCTCGGAGAAGTCGTTGCGCACGAACACGCGAAGTCCCGCGGCGCCGTCACGGTCCGTCTCGATGCTGATGTGGTCGACCGTGCCGTCCGGGACGTTGAGGCCTGCCGGGGCCGTGTCGAGGTGCCGGGCGATCGCGGCGACATCGATCGTCGCCAGGTCGATCGTGGGTGTGTCGATGCGCCGGCTGGTCGTCGCCTGGCCCGACCGCGTGAAGCCGCCTCGATAGGAGTAGCTCACTCCGCGGTTGGGTTCGGCGGGCAGTGCCCGGTCGAGGCTCGCATGGCCGCTCGCATAGAGGTTCATCTCGTCGACGACGGTGTCGCCGAACTTGTCCCGGTACCGCTCGAACACCAGCGTCATCCCTTCCGCCGTGACCGGCGACGGGTGCGCGACCACGATCGGTGCGATCGCGTCTACGTCGACGGCCACCACCTCCGCCGGGTCGGCGGCCGCCCGGTCGTCACCGCCGTCGCGCACGAGCGCGTAGGCGCCGACCGCCGCCACCACACTCGCGACGGCGACGGCCGCGGCGAGGACGGGAAGTGCGCGCGGCGGCCGTGGCGCGGGCGGGTCGACGGTCTGCAGATCCTCGGTGAGCACCGCCAGGTCGCCGAGTGTGCGGGACGTGCGGGCCAGTTCGGTCCGCGCCGCATACTCCTGCTCGTCCAACTGTCCGTCGCCGAATGCGGAATCGAGCCGGGTGCACGTGCTCTCGCGATCCGCGTTCCGGGCGCGGGTTTCCGGTGGGTATCGGTGGGCCACACCGGAATCCTAGGACGCGTACGCGAACTCCGGCACCACCACCCGGCCACCCGTCGCCCGCCCACTCACCGTCGGCGCAGCAGCCGCGGTACGACGACGGCCAGCCCGGCCAGCACCACCGCGCCCGAGAGCGCCGCCACGCTCATACCCTGCACGAATGCGGTGCGGGCCGCCTCGGCGATCTGGCCGGCCACCTCGGCCGGCAGGCCGTCGGCCGCGGCCAGTGCGCCGGGGAGGGTCGCACCCGCGGCATCTTCGACAGGCGCGGGCAGGGGCGACGGCAGGTCGATCGTCGCCCGGTAGACGGCGGCGCCGACGCTGCCCATGACGGCGATTCCCAGTGCTGCACCCAGTTCGTTGCCCGTCTCCGACACCGCCGACGCCGCCCCGGCCCGCTCACGCGGTGCGGAACCCACCACCAGATCGGTGGCCAGCGCCATGACGGGGCTGAGGCCGAATCCGAGGATGGCGGACCCGAGCACGATCACGGTCAGCGACCCGTCCGAGGGAGTCATCGCCATGACTGCCAGGCCGACCGCGGCCGTGGACAGCGCGGCACGGAAAACCGCCGGCCTGCCGAATCTTTCGGCGAGCGCCGGGGCCGTCACCGACCCGATCGCGACCGCGACCAGCGCGGGCAGGTTCCACAGCGCCGCGACGAGTGGGCCGTGTCCGGCGACCAGTTGCAGATGCTGCGCCATGAACAGCAGCACGCCGGTGAGGGCGAACAGGGACAGCGCGCCGGACACCACGGCCGCGCTGAAATGGTGGTTGTGGAACAGGGTGATATCCACCAGAGGGGTCTCGATCCGCCGCTGGCGCCGGACGAACACGTATGCAGAGACCACTCCGACCGCGGCCGCCGCGACGGTTCCGGCGTCGACCGCCAGGTGCTCGGCAGCCTGCTTGATCGCCCATACCAGCGGCAGCACCGCAGCCAGGGACAGTACGACGCTCACCGGATCGAGGCGACCCGGGTCCGGGGACCGGTACTCGGGAACGAGGATCGGAATGGCGATCAGCAGGACGGCGAGGACGGGGACGTTGATGAGGAATACCGAACCCCACGAGAAGAATTCGAGCAGAACCCCGCCGATCAGCGGGCCGAGGGCGCTACCGCCGGCGAAGGCACCGGTCCAGATCGCGATGGCGCGCGTGCGGTCGCGATCGTCGGCGAACATGGACCGGATCAGCGACAGGGTCGACGGCATGAGAGTGGCTCCGCCGATGCCCATCAGCGCCCGCGCCGCGATGAGCATCTCGGCGGTGGGCGCGAAGGCTGCTGCGACGGAGCCGATTCCGAAGACGACGGCGCCGATCATCAGGAGTTTTCTGCGGCCGATCCGATCGCCGACGTTGCCCATGGTGACCAGCAGTCCGGCGAGCAGGAATCCGTAGATGTCGATCATCCACAGGGCCTGTCCGGCCGTGGGGTCGAGGTCGAGGCCGATGGCGGGCATGGCCAGGTAGAGCACCGACAGGTCCATCGAGGCGAGCAGGACCGGGAGGACGAGGGCGGTGAGCGCGAACCAGGCGCGCCTCGGGGTGGTGGTCGCCGTGTCGGTGCGCGCCGGGTTTTCGGGGGCTGCCGGGTTGTCAGGGGTGGTGGACACGGTTCCTCCGGGTCTCGGCTGTACGTCGTGCGTACGTCGTACGCGTCATGTGGGTACACCGTACGCATCAGCTAGGATCGGGGCAAGAGCGTGGGCCACGGCGGGAGTGCGATGAGCAGGGAACCATCCGAACGTGCGACACCCCTGACGATGGAACGGATCGTCGGGGCAGCCGTCGACCTCGCCGACCGCGAAGGCATGGACGCGGTGTCGATGCGCAAGGTTGCCGAAGAGCTGGGGTCGGGAACCATGTCCCTGTACCGGCACGTGCCGACCAAGGACGCGCTCGTCGTCGCGATGGTCGATGCCGTCACCGAGGAGTACGCGTACCCGGATTCACCCGAACCGAACTGGCGCGAGAGCCTGCAGATCCTGGGCCGTCGGGACTGGGACATGTACGCCGCCCATCCCTGGATGGCGGAGGCGACCACCAAGCCGGTCGCCAGCCCCGCGATGGTCCGGTCGATGGAATGGGCACTGGATGCGATCGCCGAACTCGAACTGCCCCTCGAGGATGCGGCGAGTGCCATCCTCACCGTCAGCACCTACGTACAGGGCAGCGCGCGTATCGCCCTCGCGGTTCCCGCGGGCACCGATATCGGCGCCGCCTGGAACGAGACGATGAAAGGCGTGCCGTTGACCGGCCGTCCGATGCTGTCGGAGTTGACCAGGCAGTTGGCATCGCTCGATGCCGAGACGATGATGCTCTCCGGATTGGACATGGTGCTCGACGGCATCGCCGCTCGCGCCGCCCGCCGCGGTCGCCTCGCGGATGGACCGTGAGGCGACCGCGGCGGATCGACGCGGCGGTGGCTGGGTACCCCGTTCCCGCCCTCACCGGCCCGGATCAGCACGTGGTGGTGATGTGTGTGTCGTGCACCGTCAACTGTGCGCCGTATCGGCTGCGTTGTGATGTCGGGAGTCGAACCCGAGCGCTGCCGTCGCGCGCCAGAGGTGGTGGACCGGAACCGCCGGACCTCGGTGTGTGCTCGCTTCCGTGCCGGCTACCGTCCCCAGCCGGTGGTCGAAGTCAGTCGACCAGGTCGACCTCCCAGTTCGCTCGCTGGATCTCCAGGTCGATCTCCCGTAGTTGCCGTGACAGGTCGTCGGCAGTGCGCCGCAGTTCGGCCACCGGCAGTGCGGCGACGTAGGCGAGTTCGGATCGCAACTGACGTTGGTAACCGTGCCGGGCGCCGGAGGCGGCGTCGGCAGCCGCACTGATCGCCTTGTGGCGGGTGCGCAACGCTTCTCGCCGCGAGAGCGCCTCGGTGAGGGTGCGGTCGCCGAGCGGTGCCGTGGCGTTCGTCCGGTTGATGCGGCCGACCAGGAGTTCGACGCGGCCGACCGCCTCGTCGAACTCGGCGAGCAGGGCCGCGGCGTTCTCGGCCGGTGCCTCACCCTCCTGGAAGCGCGCGTTGGCGACGATCCGGGACTGCAACTGTTCGATACGGCGTGCCAACTCACCTCGCTCGGCGAGTGCTTCTGCAAGTTCACGGGAAGCGACGATACGGGCCGGGGCACTGGAGGGCGAGAGGTTTCGGCCTGCATCCGGGCGTCGCCGAACGTCAGGGCGCGGGAACGACCTGCACCACGTTGCCGGAGAGGTCCGTACGTACGTATCCGCCCCGGACGCCCGCGGCATCGTAGGCATAGATGCTGGCCGCCGGGGTGCCGCTGTCGGCGAGCAGGACGTGCCGGACCGCGCCGTCCGGAACCCCGATCGTCGCCGGGGCCTGCTCGACCGCGGCGATCAGGCCGGCGACGTCCACCGCATCGAGATCGATCGGGGCGGTTCCTGCGCCGCGGGTGCGTCCGCTCGTCGCGGTGAACTCGCCGACGAACTCGTACACGTCCAACCGGTCCCGCCTCTCCGGATCCGGGCGGCTCACGATCGCGTAGCTCGGGTACAGCGCGAGATCGTGGGCGACGACGTCGCCGAACTCGGCCCGGTACCGCTCGCGGAACCCGGTCGCCCCGTCGACGGTCAGGGTGTCCACGGTCACCGACGCAGCGTCCGTGACCGTGTCACCGTCGACGGCCGCCGCCGGCGCGGGCAGGTCTGCGGGCTCGAGCACCGACGGGCCTGCCGCCTCCGGCCCGTCGCCGGTGCGGAGCAGGCCGATCGTCCCGACCGCGCCGATCACGACGACGGCGCCCGCGGCGGCGATCAGCGTCCGGCGCCTCGACGTCCGTGGCGGCGGGATGTCGGCAGGTGCGGGCACGAGTGGGGAGGCTTCCGGATCCTGCAGGTCGCGGACCAGTTCCGCGAGCGTGGCCAGCGTGGTCGCCGTCCGGGCCAGCGCCAGCCGGTCGTGGTACTCGTCCGCGGCGAGCATGCCCTCGGCGTAGGCGGCGTCCAGCCGGTTGCACACGTTCACCCGGTCGATGTCGCGGGCACGCGTACGCGGTTGCGGTGTCCTGGCCACGAGGGAATCGTAGTTCGGGTGGTGTCGCGCGGGTTCCCGTGCTCTACATCTCGTTGACCAGTGTCACTGGCCACAGCCCTTCTCTCGCTCTCCGACGCACGTACTCTGGGATGCGTGCGAATACAGCGGCAGGTCGTGGACTACGCGCTCCAGCGGCGGTCGCTGCTGGCCGCGGTCCGGGCCGGCAGGACGGGCGTCGCCGAGGTGTGTGACGCAAGTCCCTATCTGCTGCGCGCGGCCAAATTCCACGGTAAGGGCACCGACGTCATGTGTCCGATCTGCCGCAAGGAGCAATTGACTCTCGTCTCCTGGGTTTTCGGCGAGAAGCTGGGTACAGTGTCGGGTTCGGCCCGTACGGCCGAGGAACTGGTCCGGCTCGCGGCCACCGAGGAGGAGTTCTCGGTGCACGTGGTCGAGGTGTGCCGGACCTGCAGTTGGAACCACCTGGTGCAGTCCTACGTGCTCGGTTCCCTGCCCAAGCCGAAGCGACCACGCGGCTCGTCACGAGCGCGGCCACCCGGCCGCCGCACCGCGAGCGAGTGAACGTCGCCGAGCACGGCGCCGTCACCGCGCACGGAGATGTTTCGGAGCGCGGAGACGCCGCAGAGCAGCCGCCAAGCAATGGACTGGAAGCAGTCCACGAACCACTGGAGATTGGTACGTGAGTTCCCCCTTCAACGCCCCCGGCGATCGACCGAACGGACCTGTCCGGCCCAGCGGCCCTCCGCCTCAGGGACGTCCCGGTGGCCCGCCCCCCGGCGCCCGCCCCGCAGGAGGACCTCCCCCCGGTGGTCGCCCCACCGGCCCACCGCCCGGGTACCGCGGTGGTCCCCCGCCGCAGGGACGCCCGCCGCAGGGCCGTCCCGCCGGGCCGCCGCCGCAGGGGCAGCGCGCCCCCCGGCGGTCAGCCGCCGCGCCGTCCCGCCGGGCCGCCGCCGCAGGGAGCCCCACAGCGTCGCCCGGCCGGTGCCCAGCCGCCCGCCGGCCAGCGCCGTCCCGCCACCGCGTCGGGTTCCGGCGGTGGCCGACCCCCCGGTAACCGTCCGCCCACCGGCGGCGGCCGCTCGGGCGGGGGCACGGGCGGGGAGCCGCCACGCGGTGGCGGCTCGAAGGCCCCGAAGAAGAAGTCGAAGTGGAGGATCGTGCGTCGCACCGCGTACGGCCTGGTGGCCGTCGGCATGGTGGTGCCGATCCTGCTGTTCATGGTCGCCTACATCGTCCAGGACGTTCCCCGTCCCGGCGACCTGAAGACGAACCAGGTGTCGACCATCCTCGCCGCGGACGGGACGTCCGTGATCAGCCGGGTCGTGCCGCCGGAGGGCAACCGCACCGAGGTGGACCTGGACCTGATCCCCGAGCACGTGCGTAACGCCGTGCTCGCGGCGGAGGACCGGGACTTCTACTCGAACCCCGGCTTCTCCATCAGCGGGTTCGGGCGAGCCGCCCGGGACAACGTCCTCGGTCGGGACAGCGCGGGCGGTGGCTCGACCATCACTCAGCAGTACGTGAAGACGTCGATGGTCGGTTCCGAGCGGACGATGACCCGCAAGATGAAGGAACTGGTCATCTCGTCGAAGATGGCGCGCGAGTGGTCGAAGGACGACATCCTCGCCGCGTATCTCAACACCATCTACTTCGGCCGGGGTGCCTACGGCATCGCCGCAGCGTCGAAGGCGTACTTCGACAAGCCGGTCGAGGCCCTGACGGTCGAGGAGGGCGCGGTGCTCGCGTCGTCGATCCAGCTGCCGTCGCTGCTCGATCCGGAGACGAACCCGGACGGTGCCCAGGCCCGCTGGAACTACGTCCTCGACGGCATGGTGACCGCGGGCACGCTCGACGCCGCGGCGCGGCCGACCCTGCAGTACCCGGCGTTTCTACCGCTCGCGCAGGTGGACAACGGCGACTCGGCGTCCGGCCCCGAGGGGCACATCCGCAACCAGGTGCTGCGCGAACTGGCCGACGAGGGCGTCAGCGAGCAGCTGATGAACACCGAGGGCCTGCAGATCACCACCACGATCGACCCGGCCAAGCAGGAGGCAGCGGTCGATGCGGCACGGTCCAACCTGCAGGGTGAGCCGGACTCGCTGCGCACGGCGGTCGTCTCGGTGGACCCGAACACCGGCGGCGTGGTCGCGTACTACGGCGGCGAGGACGGCATCGGATACGACTTCGCCAACGCCGGCCTGCAGACCGGCTCGTCGTTCAAGGTGTTCGGTCTGGCCGCGGCGCTCGACCAGGGCATCCCGCTCTCGCAGATGTACGACAGCAGCCCACTGACCGTCAACGGCATCAGCATCGGCAACGTCGAGGGCGAGAGTTGCGGCCAGTGCACCATCGCCGAGGCGCTCAAGCGGTCGCTGAACACCAGTTTCTACCGCCAGATGCTCGACCTCGACGGCGGTCCGCAGGCCGTGGCCGACATGGCGCATCTCGCCGGTATCCCGAAGGAGATCCCCGGCGTCGGCGCGACCCTCACCGAGCCGAACGGGGCGGGCCCGAACAACGGCATCGTGCTGGGCCAGTACCAGTCCCGTCCCCTGGACATGGCCTCGGCGTACGCCACGCTGGCGGCGTCCGGCACCTACCGGGCACCGCACTTCGTGCAGCGCGTGGTGACCTCGGACGGCACCGTGCTCCTCGACCGCGGTGCGGACCCGGGTGAGCAGCGGATCGACGCGGCCGTGGCCGACAACGTGACCGCCGCGGCCGAACCGATTGCCGCGTACTCACGCAACCACGGCCTGGCCGGTGGCCGGCCGTCGGCGAGCAAGACCGGAACGGCCCAGCTCGGCGACACCGGCGAGAACAAGGACGCCTGGATGGTCGGCTACACGCCGTCGCTGTCCACGGCGGTCTGGGTCGGCACCGAGGAGGGCCAGGCCCTGCGCAACGTCTACGGCGGCAAGATCTACGGTTCGGGCCTGCCGTCGGACATCTGGAAGGACGCGATGGACGGCGCCCTTCAGGGCACCCCCGTCGAGAGGTTCCCCAAGCCGGGGTCGATCGCGGGCCAGGCCGGTGTGCCGAGCTACAGCGCGCCCGCACCGACGTCGACGCCCGAGCCGGAGGAGAACCCGCTGCAGTTGCCGACGGATATCGTCCCGCCGGTAGTGGTGACGCCACGGCCGGTGGAGATTCTTCCCGGTGTGACCATTCCCCTGCCGGGTCTGGCCCCACGCCCGGAGACCCCCGCCGAGCCGCAGCAGCCGGTCCCCGGGGGAACTCCCGGTGACGGAGGTGCCGGTGGCGGAACGGATCCGGGTGCGGGCGGTGCCGGACAGGGTGCACCGGGTAACCAGCAGGTGGTTCCCGGCCGGTAGCCTCGCGGCGTGGATCACAAGCCCCGGTCGTCGGACACATGGGAGGACTTCGGCGCGGTCAACGAGCAGTCTCCCGCGCCGCTGGCGGAGGATCGTCGATCCGACGACGACCGGGATCTGCCCAGCCGCACCGATCCGATGGTGCGCCAGCTGTCGCGGCTGGTCGGTGGGCCGCTGGGCCGGCACGCCCTGGTCGGCCGGGAGACGTTCCTGACCCCGATGCGGGTGCTGTTGCTGCTGGGCGTCGTCTTCCTCGCGTTGGGCTGGTTCGCGAAGGCGCCGTGTATCCAGCAGGGGCCGGTCGGTGCCGACGGCGCGCTCGGCCTGGACTGGAGCGGGAGTCGCCAGTACGTGGCGATGTGCTACTCGGACACCGTTCCGCTGTACGGCGCCGAACGGCTGGACCAGGGAGCCTTCCCGTACAAGAAGTCGTGGGAGGAGACCTCCTCGGACGGCCACGTCCAGGTGCGGTACATGGAGTATCCGGTGCTGTCCGGGCTCTACCAGTACGGCTCGATGGTGGTGGCCAAGGCGTGGGACGCGGTGCCCTGGCTGCCGGGCGCGTTGCAGGTCGTGATCTATTTCAACGTCGTCGCACTGGGGTTGTCCCTCGCCTGGCTGGTGACCCTGTGGTCCACCGCTCTCCTGGCCGGTCGCCGCGTCTGGGATGCCGCGCTGGTCGCCTGCTCACCACTGGTGATCGTGCACGCGTTCACCAACTTCGACCCGCTCGCCACGGCGTTCGCTGCCGGTGGCCTGTTGGCGTGGGCCCGGAAGCGGCCGGTCCTGGCGGGCGTGCTCCTCGGGCTCGGCGGCGCGGCGAAGCTGTACCCGCTCCTGCTGCTCGGGCCCTTGCTGGTGCTCTGTCTCCGGGTCGGCCGCGTCCGGGACTGGACGCGCACGGCGCTCGGTGCGGTCGCCGGATGGCTCGCGGTGAATCTGCCGATCGCCGTGTTGTTCCCGCGGGGTTGGGCGGAGTTCCTCCGGCTCAATTCCGAGCGTGGCGCCGACCCGGATTCGATCTACAACGTCCTCTCGTCCTTCACCGGCTGGGCGGGATTCGACGGTCCCCTCGCACACGGTGAGGCCCCCACGATCCTCAACGCGGTGTCGTTGTTCCTGTTCGTCGGCGTGTGTCTGGGCGTCGGCTACGTCGCGTTGACCGCGCCGCAGCGGCCACGGGTGGCGCAGCTGTGCTTCCTCCTGGTCGCCGGGTTCCTGCTCACCAACAAGGTGTGGAGCCCGCAGTACTCGCTGTGGTTGGTCCCGCTCGCCGTGCTCGCCTTCCCGCACCGGCGGATCCTGTTGGCCTGGATGACGATCGACGCCCTGGTGTGGGTTCCGCGGATGTACTACTACCTCGGGGTGGGAAACAAGGGACTGCCCGAACAGTGGTTCACGGCAACGGTTCTGGTGCGCGATGTCGCGGTCGTCGCGATCTGCGTGCTGATCGTCCGCCAGATCTACCGTCCGGAACACGATCTGGTGCGCCGCGGCGGCGTCGACGATCCCGTCGGTGGTGTGCTCGACGGGGCCCGCGACAAGTTGCCCCTGTGGATGCCGGACCGGCTGCGCCCGTACGACAGACGAGAGGACCCGGCCGACGACGACCAGCTGGCGCCCCGCTAGGAGCCGGACGTCAGCGGGCGGCCTCGGGCACCCCGACGGGCACCGCGTCGTCGCCGGGGGCCGGTACCTTCGCGGGCCGGCCGGCGGGCCTGCGCGCCGCGTTCAGGAAGACGAAGAACAGCGCGACGAGCAGCGTTGCCCGACCCCACACCCCGAACTTGACCAACAGTTCGTAGACGTGGCTGTCGGTGCCCTCGACGAGCGCGCCGAAGTACTTGAACACCCCGATACCCAGTGCCAGGTCGGCGGCGAGATACGCGGCGACGAGCCCCCACGGCACCCGCAGCAGGACGAAGAACGGCAGGATCCACAGGGTGAACTGGGGCGAGTGCACTTTGTGGAACAGCAGGAAGCCGCACAGCATCGCGGCGCCGACATTGATCCACGGGAAGGTGCCCTCGTGCTGGAAGCGCCGCCAGCCCAGGTGCGCGGCCAGCGCGATCGCGGCGAGGACGAGCAGCGGCGACAGTACCCCGACGGTCTGGTCGAACGCCGGGGTCGTCGAGTTGTCCGGCGACGGCCCGAACATCGGCAGCAGGCCCCAGTACCAGATCGAGTTCGTGGTGAGGTCGGCGAGCCGGTTCTGCTGGAACGTGATCGAGGCACGCCAGCCGTCGTAGGAGATCAACGCGAACGGAAGGTTCACCGCGATCACCGTGACGACCGCGGACGCGACCACGAGGAGTGCGCCGCGGACGTCGTAGCGGCGCGGGCCGTCGGCTCCGCTGCTCGGCCGTCCGTGCGCGAGCACGTACAGCGCCAGCGGCAGCACGAACAGGCCGGGATAGATCTTGAGGCAGAAACCGACCGCGAGCAGCGCCGCGGCGAGGATGGCCCGGGTCCGGAGCGGGATCCGCTCATAGGACATCAGGAAGATGGCGCCGACGACCGTGGCCACCACCGGGAGTTCCCAGTTGTGGAACGCGTACAGCACCAGCGGCGGCGTCGCGGACCAGAGCAGCGCCCACTTGCCGGCCATGCGGCCGAGCATCCACGCGGTGAGGAGTCCGAACGGCGCCAGCAGCAGCGCGGACTGCAGCAGGAACTGGGCGTCCGTGTGTGCTCCGACGGCCGCCAGCCACATCAGGACGCCGCTGAGTACCGGGTACTCGACGGTGCCGCCGGTGAGCAGGCCGTCGGCGTCGATGCCTCCGGAGACGTACGGGAACAGGTGCTGATCGATGCCACGACCCAGCCACAGGAGCTGGATGTCGGAGTAGCAGACCTGGGTGTCCTTGATGCGATCGAAGACGAGGCTGCGACCGGCGTCGTCGAACGGTGCGCCGGCGCACCGGGCCTTGTTGAGGTACCCGGCCAGGAGGGAGAGCCCGCACAACCCGACGACGAGCGCCATCACCGGCGCGCTCGTCTTCCGGTCGAGTCGCATACTGTCCAGCCTAGGGGCCGCGGCGGCGTCGTGGGAGGTCGACCGCACGTGATCCGCGCCCCGCTCCCTCCTGGGCCGGCCGCGAACCTCCCGGTGGGCTCGATTTCGCTGGTCAGACCGCCTCGTGTAGCCTTGACGGGTTGCTGACGCAACGACCCTCCTGCCACGGACCGTCCGTGGCCGTTCTTCAGTCCACAGGAGGTGATGAGGTCTAATGCGTCATTACGAATTGATGGTCATCCTGGACCCCAGCTTGGACGAGCGCACTGTCGCTCCCTCGCTGGACACGTTCCTCAACGTCGTTCGCCAGGACGGCGGCAAGATCGACAAGGTCGACGTCTGGGGCAAGCGCCGTCTGGCCTACGAGATCGCCAAGCACAGCGAAGGCATCTACGCGGTGGTCGACATCAGCGCCACGCCTGCCACGGTCAACGAGCTCGATCGTCAGCTCGGCCTGAACGAGTCGGTGCTGCGCACCAAGGTTCTGCGCCACGAGAAGTGATTCCGTTGGTGCCGAGTTTCACCCGGCTGTCACTGACACGCCCTACTCTCGGTGCCAATCGACTCCACACACTGCAGGAGGAACCACATGGCAGGCGACACCGTCATCACCGTCGTTGGAAATCTGACGGCTGATCCGGAACTGCGCTTCACCCCCGCGGGTGCGGCGGTTGCGAACTTCACGGTCGCATCCACCCCCCGCATGTTCGACCGTCAGACCAACGAGTGGAAAGACGGCGAGGCCCTCTTCTTGCGCTGCAACATCTGGCGCGAGGCGGCCGAGAACGTGGCCGAGAGCCTCACCCGCGGATCACGCGTGATCGTGCAGGGTCGGCTCAAGCAGCGTTCGTACGAGACGCGTGAGGGTGAGAAGCGCACTGTCGTCGAGCTCGAGGTCGACGAGATCGGCCCTTCGCTCCGCTACGCGACGGCCAAGGTGAACAAGGCCAATCGCAGTGGCGGCGGCGGTGGAGGTTTCTCCGGCGGATCGGGCGGCGGGCGCCCGCAGCAGCAGGCAGCCGGCGGATTCGCGGGAGACGACCCGTGGGGCAGTGCCCCGCAGGCGTCGGGCTCCTTCGGTGGCGGCGGCGCTGCGAACGACGAGCCCCCGTTCTGATCCGTACCTGATCGGAACATCCAGGAAAGAGCACACACATGCCGAAGCCGCAGCTACGCGACAAGGTAATCAAGAAAAAGGTCTGCACCTTCTGCAAGGAGAAGGACACGCAGATCGACTACAAGGACACGACGCTGCTGCGCAAGTACGTCAGCGACCGCGGAAAGATCCGTGCCCGTCGTGTCACCGGCAACTGCGTCCAGCATCAGCGCGACGTTGCCATGGCCGTCAAGAACTCTCGTGAGGTTGCGCTGCTGCCTTACGCCACCTCGGCTCGCTAAGGAAAGGGCGGAACAGACATGAAGCTGATTCTCACCGCTGACGTCGAACACCTCGGTGCGCCTGGCGACACCGTGGAGGTCAAGGACGGCTACGGCCGCAACTACCTGCTGCCCCGCGGCCTGGCGATCGTCGCCACCCGCGGAGCCCAGAAGCAGGTCGAGGGCATTCGTCGTGCCCAGGAGGCTCGCGCCGTGCGTGGCCTCGACCATGCCAACGAGCTCAAGGCCGCCATCGAGCGCCTCGAGTCCGTGTCGCTGTCGGTGAAGACCGCCGGCGACAGCGGCAAGCTGTTCGGTTCGGTCACCGCGGCCGATGTCGCCGGTGCCGTCAAGGCTGCCGGTGGCCCGGTCGTCGACAAGCGCAGCATCGAGCTGCCGAAGGCTCACATCAAGGCGACGGGCAAGCATGCCGTCGTCGTGAACCTGCACCCCGACGTGGTTGCGAAGTTCACTCTGGACGTCGTTTCCGCCTAGTCGGAACCGTCGGACACATCACTGCGCCCCGCACCGTTGCCGGTGCGGGGCGCAGTCGTGTTCACCCTGTGATACCCGTTCTCCAGGCCGCGCAAACCCCACTTCGCAGCGTCACTGGAAGTTAACGGGCAATTCCACCTGTCTGTGACCCACATCATATCCGTTCGTGGGCGCCGGCGGGCCAACACGCCCGAGTGGGGATAGTCGAAGACACGCCGAAGAACTTTCCTTCCACAGCATGTGAGCTGTAGAAATGCGCTCTGAACTGGCAATTTGGGAATGTGACGTGTGTTTATCCTCAGGTTATCCCCATGGGGTGCACATGTGGTCCCAGCACTTTCCCCAATCCATCCACAGCTGTGTGCACAACTCGGTTTGAACCGGCCGCAGCTAATCCCTAACGTCTGTGCGACGCCTCTCTCGAGACGGTGGCCGGACGCCCGCGCGTCCCCGCCGGATATGTCGGGGGTGGCGCGTACAAAGGGTGCATCGAGGCGATGCAGTCTCCCGCGGCCGTGAGTTCCGGCGACCGTGCGGCGGTGATGATGGGGAAGGTCGGGTCGAGTGGCGGTTGTAGACGATCGGGGTCACTCGGAGTACGCGCCCGAGCCGGATTCCGGTGAGGAGTTCGGCCGGCAGCCTCCGAACGACATGGCGGCCGAGCAGTCGGTGCTCGGCGGCATGCTGCTGAGCAAGGACGCCATCGCGGACGTCCTCGAGGTGCTGCGGCCCGGGGATTTCTACCGTCCCGCCCACCAGTCGGTGTACGACGCAGTTCTGGATCTCTACAGCCGCGGCGAGCCGGCGGACCCGGTCACCGTGTCCGCGGAGCTCGATCGTCGCGGCGAGCTCCGCCGCATCGGCGGTGCCCCCTATCTGGTCACGCTGACGCAGACGGTGCCGACGGCGGCCAACGCCGGCTACTACGCCGAGATCGTGGCGGAGAAGGCCATCCTGCGCCGTCTGGTCGACGCGGGTACCCGCATCGTCCAGTACGGCTACACGGGCGCCGACGGCCAGGACGTCGCCGAGGTGGTGGACCGGGCGCAGGCGGAGATCTTCGAGGTCACCGAGCGCCGCACCACCGAGGACTTCGTTCCGCTGGAGGAGCTGCTGCAGCCGACGATGGACGAGATCGACTCCATCGCCAGCCGCGGCGGCATCTCCCTCGGCGTGCCCACCGGTTTCGCGGAGCTCGACGAGGTCACCAACGGCCTCCATCCGGGGCAGATGATCATCGTCGCGGCGAGACCTGGTGTGGGCAAATCCACGCTGGGAATGGACTTCTTGCGTTCCTGCTCGGTCAAACACGGCATGGCCAGCGTCATGTTCTCGCTCGAGATGGGCAAGACAGAGATCGTCATGCGATTACTATCTGCCGAGGCGAAAATCAAACTGGGCGATATGCGTTCGGGTCGTATGTCGGACGACGACTGGACCAAGCTGGCGCGCCGGATGAGCGAGATCAGCGAGGCGCCGCTGTACATCGACGACTCGCCCAACCTGACGATGATGGAAATCCGCGCCAAGGCAAGGCGTTTGAAACAGAAGCACGACATCAAACTGATCGTCGTGGACTACCTGCAGCTGATGACGTCCGGCAAGAAGGTCGAGTCACGTCAGCAGGAGGTCTCCGAATTCTCGCGTAGCCTCAAGCTTCTCGCGAAGGAACTCGAGGTTCCGGTGGTGGCGATCTGTCAGCTCAACCGTGGCCCGGAGCAGCGCACCGACAAGAAGCCGATGGTGTCTGACCTGCGTGAGTCCGGCTCCCTCGAGCAGGACGCCGACATGGTCATCCTGCTGCACCGCCCAGATGCGTTCGAGCGGGACGACCCCCGCGGCGGCGAGGCCGACCTGATTCTCGGCAAGCACCGTAACGGGCCCACCGCGACCATCACCGTGGCGCACCAGCTGCATCTGTCGAAGTTCGTGGACATGGCGCGGGGCTGATCCGGTAGACACCGCGAACAAGGCTGGCACGTGAGGTCGGAGAGGCGTCCGAAGGTCTCGCCACCCGGATTCGCGCAGGCTGCAGTCATGCGCGAACGGTGCACACTGCGCGGATCGTAGGGAAGGTGCGCGCAATCCCGCGAGCGCACCCTCTGCCCGGGCGATCCGACGAGCGACGGCAGAAGACGCACCTGCCCGGGACGCCGAAGCATCCCGGGCAGCTGCAGGATTCCGGTTACTACCCGGCGGAGATCGCGTCCCCGTCGGGCCCCGCATCGGGCGGGTACGCCCCGTTCGCGTACGGGTTGTACTCGTTGCTGAAAAGATCCACGGGTTCGACCGCACCTTCGTCCTGAATACCGAGACGGACGCTCTGATCGATCCAGATCCCGAAGTCCTCGGCAGCGATGGGACCGCCCGGCTCGGGCACACCCGCGCTCCTCCACTGAAGTACGAACTCGGTGTCCTCGTTCCGGCCACGTGCCTCGATGACGGTGACGAATCGATCGATCACCTCCGCCCGAGGCGTCGTCTGCGTCCACCGGATTGCTCGCGCCGTTCCCTGGACGAAGTCGGCCACCTCCTCGGGATGCTTCGCGATGAAGTCGTCGCGAAAGACGAGTGCGCTGTAGGAGAGCGGGCCGGTGAGGTCGACGTCGGTGAACAACGGCCGGAGTCCACCGCGGGCGAGCGCCGCGGACGCTACTGTGCCCCTGGAGGATGGGTCGACTGGAGTCCATTCTCACCATGCGAAAAATGCTCAGCCTGAACTTATTCGGTGCGCACCCGTGCCACGCTCGGTCCTCGCCCGATACGAGCCGAGGCGAGGTGCATGGCGGGGAGGATCTGGCGCACCGTCGCATCGGTCAAACGCCGGCGTCGCGCCCGCACCCCGAGAGCACCCCAGGGCACACGCGTCTCGTCGAACACCGGCACTGCGAGGCCGAGTATCGACGAATCGGACGCATCGGGGACGGATGCGAAGCCGCGGCGACGGATCTGCTCGAGCTCTGCGCGGTCGGACAACGCCGGGTGTGTACTCGACGAGAACGCCGGCATCACCTGGCCCATCACGCTGCTTTCGACCGGTTGTCGCGCGGGCGGAACCTGGACCTCGCAGAAGTTCTCCGGGGGCCGGGCCGACAGGAGCGTGAACACTTCTCCCGACCGCACCACACCCGGACTCGTCGTGATGCTGATACCCGCCGCGAGGGAGGAGACCGGAAGGCCGGTACGCGCCGCGAGGGAGGAGACCGGAAGGTCGGTGGCGCCGTCGTCGAAACACGCCAGTACCGCCACCGCGCGGGACCCGGACCTGGCTTCACTCGACGGATTGTTCGCCATGACCTCGTGCCTCCCATCGCCCGACCGACGCGGCCCGGTAATCGTGATCAGAACTCCTATCGGGACTGGCCTTCCGAGAGAACGGCTCGACGCGGTGCGATCCCAACCTGGTCTGCGACGACGGGTGCGGCGGTCAGCCCGGGCGCAGCGGTGGTGCGTGCGGCGCGGATGGCGTTGACGATGACGAGGACTTCGGCGAGTTCGTGAATGAACACGACGGTGGCCAGGCCCAGCACTCCGGCGGCGGCGAGCGGTATCAGCACCGCGATGATCATCAGCGAGAACCCTATGTTCTGCACCATGATTCGGCGTGCGCGACGCGCGTGGGTGAGGAGCTGCGGAAGGTGGCGCAGGTCTTCGCCCATCAGTGCGACGTCTGCGGTCTCGATCGCGACATCGGTGCCTGCCGTGCCCATGGCGATACCGACGTCGGCGGTGGCCAGGGCCGGCGCGTCGTTGACACCGTCGCCGACCATCGCGACGCGGCGACCCCCGGCGAGGGCGGTGAGAATCCTCGCCTTGTCTTCGGGCAGCAGTTCCGCATGCACGGCACCGATACCGGCGTCGGCCGCCAGGGCACGCGCGGCACGTTCGTTGTCGCCGGTCAGCATCGCGACGTCGATTCCGAGCCGGTGGAGCCGGTCGACGGCCTCCGGAGCTTCCGGACGAAGCTCGTCGCGTACCGCGATCGCGCCGAGTACCTGTCCGCGCCGCTCGACGATCACGACCGTGGCCCCTGCTCGCTGCAGCTCGAGAACGTCCGCGGCCAACGCGCCGGGGTCGATCCAACCGGGCTTGCCCAGGCGCAGCACGTCACCGTCGATGGTCCCGGACAGGCCGTGCCCCGGCACGGCGGTGACGGCGTCCGCGGCGGTCACGGGCGCATCGACGGCAGCGAGGATGGCGGCGGCGAGCGGGTGTTCGCTCCGCGCCTCGAGCGCGGCCGCGGTGGCGAGGACATCGGTCTCGGCGGCGCCTTCCGTCGCGAGGGTGGCCACGACCACGGGAGCGTTGCGGGTGAGCGTGCCGGTCTTGTCCAGCGCGACGACACGGACGCGCCCCAGTTCCTCGAGCGCCGCGCCCCCTTTGATCAGGGCACCGTGTCGGGTGGACGCGCCGACGGCGGCCACCACCGTGAGCGGGACCGCGATGGCCAGCGCGCAGGGAGACGCAGCGACGAGCACGACCAGTGCCCGTTCGAGCCAGAGCATCGGGTCACCGACGATCGATCCGATACCGGCGACGAGCCCCGCGAGAATCATGATCGCGGGCACCAGCGGCCGGGCGATGGTGTCGGCGAGGCGTTGCCCGGCACCCTTGCGGTCCTGGGCTTCTTCGACGATGTGCACGATTCGTGCGAGTGAGCTGTCGGCTGCGCGGGCGGTGACTTCGACCTCGATCGCCCCGCCCCCGTTGATCGCTCCGGCGTGCACCTCGTCGCCGGGACCGGCCTCGACCGGAACAGATTCCCCGGTGATCGCGGAAAGGTCCAGGCTGGTGCGGCCGGCCCGGATCATGCCGTCGGTGGCGGCACGCTTGCCCGGGCGGAGCAGCATCCGATCGCCGATCCGCAGCTCGTCCGGAGGCACCGATACCTCGGCACCGCCCCGCGCGACGGTGGCGACGGGCGGGACGAGGGACAACAGTGCCCGCAGCCCGCGCCGGGTCCGGGTCACCGCGAAATGTTCCAGGCCCTCGGCGATCGAGAACAGAATGCCGAGTAGCGCTGCCTCGGGGTACTGGCCGAGGGCGACCGCACCGACGACGGCGATCGTCATCAACGTTCCGACCCCGATTCGGCGATACCGGAGATTCCTCAGTGCCGGGTGCACGAACGTCGCGGCGGCGACCGCCACGGCAGCGAGTTCGAAGGCCGTTCCCACCAGGCCTGCTTCCGCCCGCCCCAGGCCCCATCCGACGACCAGTAGGACGGCTGCTGCTGCCGCGCAATGCAATTCGCGTACCTGCTACAGCCGCCCCGGACCCTGGTCGGGGACCCCCGCGGTGGTTGTCGTCTCCGTGGTCGCCGGACTACAGCAGGCATCAGACACTGTTGGCCTCGACGGGGGTGTGAGCCTCGACGGGCCGAGGGACACCGACGACGGCGTCGACGAGCGCCCGGCCGCGCTCGGTCAGCGAGTACATCACCAGTCGGCCGCTACGGCGGGAGGTGACCAGGCCGGCGATCTTGAGCTGACGCAGATGGTGGGACACGAGATTCTGCGCCTGTCCGACCACCCACGCCATATCGCAGACGCACAGTTCGTCACCGGCCTGCAGGGCCGTGGCGATCGTCAGGCGAGTGGGGTCGCCGAGTGCCCGGGAGGCTGCGGCCGCGGGCTCGACACTCTGCCGCGGTGGCAAGCCGGCCCGAATCCGCTCCGCGTGGGGGAGGTCGAGGCAGAGCAGGTCGCAGGCGTCCGCTTTCTCCTCATTCATATCAACACACTAACGAGTATTGATATGAATGGGAACCGGAGTCGTATGCCGATATCAACATCCGTTAGCGTGTTGCCCGTGACTTCCTCGTCCTGTTCGCCCCGTTTCCCGGACGCGACCGCGGTGGACCTATGAGTAGGGGAGCCCGGATCTCCGTAGCGCTGGTGGCCGTCTTCGTCGTCGGTGTGGTCGCGATCTTCCTGGTCGACCGGTCAGGTGCCGACGCTCCCGACGACGCCGGCGCGAATCCGTCGTCGATCGTGGTGCGCCAGGACAGCCACCGGATCTCCCCGGCCCCGGCGGGCAGCCCGACGTTCGTCGAGTTCCTCGATTTCGAGTGCGAGGCCTGCCTGTCGGTGTACCCGGCGATCGAGGAACTGCGCGCCGAGTACGGTGACCGGATCAGTTTCGTCGTGCGCTACTTCCCGATGCCCGGGCACTTCAATGCCGAGCGGGCGGCGCGAGCGGTGGAAGCCGCGGCGCAGCAGGGCAAGTTCGAGCAGATGTATCAGCGGATGTATGAAACCCAATCCGAGTGGGGTGAACAGCGAATCCCGAAGGACGACGTGTTCCGTGGCCTTGCCGCCGACCTCGGACTCGACATGGCTGCCTTCGAGGCCGCCTACACGGACCCCGCCACCGCCGAGCGAGTGGCCGCGGATGTCGCTGACGGCCACGTACTCGGGGTGCGGGGTACTCCGACATTCTTCCTCGACGGCCGGCGGATCGAACCCATCACGTACGGGGATCTGATCGATGAACTCGATTCCGTCCTCCGCTGACACGGGCGTCCCGCGGAGCACTCGGAGCATCATCGGTGAGCCGATCGACGGGATCCTGCACACTCTGCTGCTGATCGGAGGCCTCGTCGGTCTGACGGCCTCGACCGTGCTCACCATCGAGAAATTCTCGCTGGCCACCGATTCCGACTACATCCCGTCGTGCAGCCTCAATCCGATTCTCGACTGTGGGTCGGTGATGTCCACTGCGCAGGCATCGGTGTTCGGTTTCCCCAACTCGCTGCTCGGCATCGCCGGGTTCGCGATCGTCGTCACCACAGGGGCCGGATTACTCGCCGGTGCCCGGTTCGCCCGCTGGTACTGGATCGGGATGCAATTCGGCGTCACCGCCGCGGTGGTGTTCGTGCACTGGTTGATCGTCCAGAGCCTCTACGTCGTCGGTGCGCTGTGCCCGTACTGCATGGTGGTGTGGGCTGTGACCGTCCCGATCTTCTGGTACGTCACCCTCCGCAACGTGCGGCAGGGTGCGTTCGGCGCATCGACCCGCGCCGACGCGCTGGCCGCGGCCGGGAACCACCTGATTCCCGTCACGGCGTGGTTCCTCCTCGTGGCCGGGTTGGTGATCCACCGCTTCTACGCCTACTGGTCCACCCTGCTCTGACGGCACGCGCGAGGGGCGGTTCCGGGCCCCGGAGTCAAGGCCAGGGAAGCACGGTGAGGGTCGGCCATTGATGTTTCCACCGCGCGGTCTTGGCGTCGTAGACGGTGCGTGGAGCGAGCACCGGGGCGGACAGATCGGCGAACACGGTTCGACCGGCGCGGATTCTGGCGTCCTCGGCACTCCAGGAAGTGTCGGTGTCGTCGAAGTAGAAGAGGTCGTAGTCGCGGATGCCTTCATCGGGTGGGCGGTTGGTGACGACGTTCCACACGGTCTGGAACAGGCAGCCGCCCGCGAGGTACCAGTGCGGTAGGTCGAGTGTGGTGCAGCGGTCGAGCACATCGACGAGCGTGGTGTTGCGGCAGAGTGCCTCGCGGAAGGCATCGAGTTGCTCGTCGCCGGGCAGTCGGCCGAGCACGTCGGGCCGCTGTGCCGTTGCGCGGTAGCCGGTCACGGTCACGTCCCCTCCGATTCCATGCGAGCCTCCTCGTGCGACGGTCCCGGAGCCCTTCCCGCGTGACCCTAGGACAGACCGCCGACAGATCCCTTGACCTTCGCGTCCACTCGAAGGTTTAGCGTGGTCGAGTGGAGACCATGCGGATATCCCAGGTTGCTGCCCGTAGCGGGGTGCCGGCCACGACGCTGCGCTACGACGAGGGCCCCGAGCTGTTGCGGCCGCAGCGGGCGCCCAACGGGTACCGGACATTCGCCATCGCCCTGCGAGGATCGCAGTTCACGCTGACGACCACCGTCCCACCCGAGGGCATGTCCCTGCTCGACGAGCTGGTCCCCGACGGCAGCGACCGGCGGGCAGGCGGCAACCCCGATGAGTCGTGACACCCTCGAGCGCCGTCAGGTCTGGTTCTATCTCGCCGCCGTCGCGCTCGGACTACTCCTGGGGACCGTTGCGCCGCAAGCCGGCCACACCGCCGAAGCGCTGGTCTGGCCCGTGCTCGCACTGCTCCTCTTCGCGACCTTCACCCAGATGCCGCTGGCATCGATCCCTGCCGCGTTCAAGGACGGGCGATTCCTCGCCACCGCGCTGGTCGGCAACTTCGTCGTCGTTCCGGCGCTGGTGTGGGTTCTCGTGCGGTTCGTTCCCGACGATCAAGGCCTGCGTCTCGGGTTGCTCCTGGTCCTGCTCGTGCCCTGCACCGACTGGTTCATCACGTTCACCCAACTCGGGCGCGGAGACGCGGCACGGGCGACCGCGCTCACTCCGATCACCCTGCTACTCCAACTCCTGCTCCTGCCGCTGTACCTGTGGCTGATGGCGGGTGTGGACGTCTCGTCCGTGTTCGCTCCCGCCGACGTCTGGCCGGCACTGCTCGTCGTCCTTGCGCCGCTGGGGGCGGCCGCGCTCACCGAGGCCTGGGCCGCCGAGAAGCCCGATCGTCACCGTGTGGTGCAGCGCCTGGGGTGGTGGCCCGTGCCGCTGCTGGCGATCGTGATCCTGCTCGTCGCCACCGCCCACGTCGGCGCCGTCGGCGACACCGTGCATCTGCTCCCGATCGTCATCGCCGTCGCCGTCGCGTTCCTGGCCGCGAATCTGGTGATCGCCAAGCTGCTCGGCCTCGCGGCTCGGCTGCCCGTTGCTCAGGGCCGGACCCTCGCGTTCTCCCTGGGCACTCGCAACTCCTTCATCGTCCTGCCCTTCGCCCTGTCCTTGCCCGCCGGGTGGGAGATCGCCGCGATCGTCGTCGTGATGCAGTCGCTGGTCGAGTTGTTCGGCATGGTCTTCTACCTGTGGTTCGTTCCACGCGTCCTGTTCCGGGACCCGGAAGCCGGGAGCTTCAGCGGTCGGCGAGTCCGCTGAGGGCCTGCGGCAGCGGACCTCGGTGCAGGACGCCGAGACGCTGCGTCGCCCGGGTGAGTGCGACGTAGAGTTCGGCCGCACCCCGGGGCCCGTCGGCGAGGATGCGCTCCGGTTCGACCACGAGGACGGCATCGAACTCGAGGCCCTTGGTCTCCGATGCCGTCACTGTGCCGGGTACGCCGGGAGGGCCGATGGCGACACTGGTGCCTGCGCGTCCGGACTCTTCGTGGACGAAGTCGTCTATGGCAGAAGGTAGTTCGTCTTCGGTAACCTGCCTCGACCACGGAGCCACGCCGCAGCTCCGGACCGACTCCGGCGGCGCGGCACCGGGTGCGAACTCGGCGAGCACCGCCGCGGCGACGGACATGATCTCTGCCGGGGTCCGGTAGTTGACCGACAGTGAGCGGTACACCCAACGTCCGGGAACGTACGGCTCGAACACCGCGTCCCACGAGGTCGCGCCTGCAGCCGATCGGCGCTGCGCGAGATCGCCCACCACCGTGAAAGACCTGTTCGGGCACCGCCTCATGAGTACTCGCCAGTCCATCTCGGAAAGCTCCTGGGCCTCGTCGACGACGACGTGCCGGTAGGTCCAGTCCCGATCCGCCGCCGCACGTTCGGCGAGCTCGCGGGTGTCGCGTTCGAGGAATCGCTCCGCCAGGTCGTCGGCATGGAGGAGGTCCGTGGCGAACAGGTGGTCCTCGTCGTCCATGCTGTCCTCTCGACTGACGAGGGTGTCCAACACTCCTGCCGCGTACTCGATTCGGGATCTGTTCTCGCGCTCGGCCGCCTTGTCGGATTCCTTCTCGGCGGACGGGTCCCGTCCCAGCAAGTCGACCAGTTCGTCGAGCAGCGGCACGTCCGACACCGTCCAGGCATCGCCCGTGGCGCGCCACAGGGCATCACCGGCACCGGCCGTGCGCAGACGATCGTGAGACGTGTACAGCTGTGCCAGAACTGTTTCCGGGGTGAGGATCGGCCACAGCGCGTCGAGAGCGGCGGTGAACCCCGCGTGATCTGCGAGCTCGTCGACCAGGTCCGTGCGCAGCTGTTCCCAGGCGTCGCGGTCCGATCGGGACAACCACCCCCGGCCGATCCGGGAAATCGCCCGTTCGGTGAGCACCCAGGTGACGATCTCGCGGAACACCGAGCGCGCCTCGTTGTGCGGGAGGCCGCTGCCGCGAGCTTCCTCCCTGGCCCACTCCGCGGTCTCGGCGTCGATCCGGGCCGTGACGTCCGTCAACTCGATCGAGATCGGCTCCTCCGGAAGGCGCTGGTAGTCGGCGACCGCGGCCGCGAGGACACTCAGGATCGTCAGCGCCCCCTTGGCCCGTGCGGCGTCCGGTGCGTCCTCGGTGGTGGTGCGTATGCCCGGCACGAGGTCGCCGGTGGTGGTGAACACCACGTCGGACTCGCCGAGCGAGGGCAGCACACGAGCGATGTGGTCGAGGAACGCCGGGTGAGGGCCGACCACGAGCACCCCGTGGCGCCGGATCTGCTCGCGCTGCGTGTAGAGCAGGTACGCCACGCGGTGCAGCGCGACCACTGTCTTTCCCGTACCCGGGCCACCCTCGATGACCACGACGCCCGAGTGGTCGAGCCGGATGATCCGGTCCTGCTCCGCCTGGATCGTCGCCACGATGTCGCGCATCCCGTGGCCACGTGGCGCGTCGAGAGCGGCGATCAGAGCCGAGTCCCCGCGCCCACCTCGTACCGCCTGGTCGGGACGGCCGAGGATTTCGTCGGTGAAGTCGACCACCCGCCGGCCACGGGTGTGGAACTGTCGTCGTCGCCGCATGTTCTCCGGGTGTGCGGCTGTGGCGACGTAGAACGCCCGCGCTGCCGGCGCCCGCCAATCGAGCAACAGCGGTTCGTACTCGTTCTTCTCGTCGAACAGGCCGATCCGGCCGACGTAGGTGCGCTCCCCCGAGATGCTGTCCAGTCGGCCGAAACACAGACCGCTGTCCGCCACGTCGAGACGCCTGGCTTCCTCGGCCAGCGCACGCACTTCGGCGTCGCGTTCCACCAGCGTTCCACCGTTCGCGAGGTCGACGGGTGCGCGCAGAGCCGTGCGGTACCGCTCCTTCACCCGTGCGCGTTCGGCGTCGAGCCGCGCGTAGAGCTCGGTCACGTATTCCTGCTCCGAGCACAATGCGTCCCGATGTTCCTGATCGTTCCGGTGTTCCCGAGTGGCCATGATCCCCTTCGATGTCGTCCGCGCGTCCTGCATGGTCGTGCCGCAGATTTCCGCTACGGCCAGCGATTCTGCGGCACGACCCCGCCCTTGCCGCAAGCCCCGGGGTGCGCTATACATTGAAGGTGGAAGGAAGCGGAAGCGCCCTTCTGTTCACGGACTCCTCAGACCCCACGTTCCGGGTCGCCCTCACCATGATCCGCAGCACCACGGGTCTCTCCTGCACCGGCAGGGATCAGTTCCAGGGACAGCGCAGACCAGACGACGGCGTGGTTCGGGGGTAACGAGCCACCGTGGTGGACTCGGAGCGGGCCGTCGTGGCTGACCGAGAACCATCCGGGAGAGCGAGTCGGATCCCGAATGGCATGTTGTATCAACCAATTACGTTCGAGGACCCGGCCGCTGCCGGTCGGTCGCGTTCGATAGTCGGCCCAGAGGTGACGGTCCCGGACCAGGCACCCGGTCAGGGACGTGCGGCCCGCCGTGTCAGGGAAGGCCTCCACCGCGTCCGGGAGCATCGTGGTGAACCCCTCGCCGAGGTGCGCGACCCGTTCACGGTGCCCGTCGACATGCACCTCCTCGATTCTGGCCTCGACCCGGCACCACAGCTCGGCGGGCAGTCCCAGCATGTCGGGTGCCGCCCAGTACGTCGTCGGCTCACACCGATCGCCCACGGCGGGATCGTCCGGGAACGGCTCGAGATCCTCGAGCATCCAGATCGTGGTCGAGGTCCGGGGCAGACGCCCTTCGTCAGCGCGGGTGGGCACGGTCCGGGCCGGTCGCAGCGCACATGAGTTCAGGATATCGGCGAACATTTCACCCCGGCGGACGAATCACGGGCCTCTCGCCCACGTTGCGGTGAGTACCGTGGAGTTCGCCCGCGCGTTCACCTCGCCGAAGGAGTTGCTGGTGTCCATTTCTCTCGCCACCCATGCCGATACGCTGCTGGAACTGCATCAACCGGGCAATCCGGTCGTTCTCCCCACCGTCTGGGATGCATGGTCGGCGAAGCTGGCGGTCGACGCGGGTTTCGCTGCGCTCACCGTCGGGAGCCACCCCGTCGCCGATTCGATCGGGAAGCAGGACGGTGAGGGCATGGAGTTCTCCGACCTCCTCACTCGCGTCCGCCAGATCACCGATGCCGTCGACGTGCCGGTGTCGGTGGACATCGAGTCCGGTTACGGGCTCCCCGCCGAGGACCTCGTCGCGGGACTGCTCGATTCACGGGCCGTGGGCCTGAACATCGAGGACACGGTGCACCGCGAAGGAGGCCGGTTCAGGAGTGCCGAGGAGCATGCCGAACTGGTGGCCCGGCTCCGTGCCGCCGCGGACCGGCAGGGCGTGCACGTGGTCGTCAACGCTCGCACCGATCTGTTCAAGAACCAGGTGGGTGACGAGTCCGACCGGGTCGAACGTGCCGTTGCCCGAATGACTCTCGCTGCCGAGGCCGGTGCCGACTGCCTGTATCCGGTGGGGTTCCATCCCCTGGACGTCCTGGCGCGTCTGGCGGACGAACTCCCGCTACCGGTCAATGCGCTGGGGCGGCCCGGTGAGGACGACCTGTCGGAGATCGCCGCCGCCGGTGCCGGTCGTGTCAGTTTCGGACCCCTGTGGCAGATGGAACTCGGCAAGGTGTCGAACGAGTTGCTCGCGCGGTGGCGCCGGTCCTGAGCGACCGGGCTCAGCGATCAGTTGTGGCAACGTCTTTCGAGTTGCCACGCCACCACCAGGCGTCGGTGGCGGCGACGCGGATCCGGTGCGCGACTCGGCAGCCCCAGGCATGGTGGCGGCCGCGAGTGCATCGGGACAACCACCCGGCCATCGCGCGGTCGTGACCGGGCGTCGGGGAGACGACGCTCGTGAGTGCACGATCCCACGAGGCACTCCCCAGATCGGGGAACGCCTCGATCACGGCCTGTGCGACCGTCGTGTCCGCCACGATCACGTCGCCGAGCACGCCGTCCGTGCCCACCAACGCCAGGCGAACTCCGCTCACCCCCACGGGCTCGACGACCACCTCGGCCGAACCGCCGTGTGCGGAGAGGAATCGCTCGACAGCCACGGACACTGCCCGGGGGATCGGCACCCGCGCGTCCGTCACGTCAGGGTTGGTCATGACGCTCACGCTACCGACACGGACGGTCGCCGCCGATAATTCCGGCCTGCCCCGGGGCCGTCCCGTGTCGCTACAGTGGTTTCGAGGCGATGGCCGCTCGCCATACGCCTGCGATTCGCAGACGCTGGAGGGTGAGTGACCGACACGGAGATGGCCGACCTGGTGCGGTGGGCCGAGGCCAAGTTGCCCGTTCTGGTCGACACCGCATATGCCGCGATCGTCGACCGCATCCCGATGTACCACACGGAAGAGTTGGTCCCGAGCCGTGATCTGCGACGCTCCATCGCCGAGAACCTGAGCTTTCTCGTCGGCGCGATCGCCCGGGGAGGAGCGTCGACGGAACTCGGAGCCCCGCAGGAAACCGGTCGTCGTCGTGCACGGCAGGGTGCGCCGCTACCCGAGGTGCTCCGCGCGTACCGCATCAGCTTCTGGACGCTGTGGGACGCGCTGGTCGAGCGGGGTCGGAGTGCTCGCCAGCCCGCCGGGGCGGAAGCTCTGCTGGCCGCCGCCACCACGATCTGGCATCTGACCGACGAGCATGCCGTGGCGCTGACCGAGTCCTACCGGGCCGCAACCGCCGAGATGCTTCTCGCCCAGCAACAGCGCCGTTCGGCATTGGTCGAGGCACTGCTGACCGGGCATCCGAGTCCGGACGCCGGACCGTCGGAGGCGGCTGCGCTGCTGGGCTTTCCGCCCGACGCGCAATTCGTCGTCGTCGCGGCAGACACCCGTGGTCTGGCCGAGGAGAGCCTGCCCGGAATCGAGCGCCGCCTCGCCGACCAGGGGATCGTGTCGGGCTGGCGACTGACCCCGGCGCTCCAGCTCGGTGTGATTTCGTTGCGAGCGGACCAGTACGCGACCGCGCTCGGCATCCTCCGCGACGCGGCGAGCGCCCGAACCGGTGTGAGTCCCGAATTCCCGGCGCTCGCGGACACACCCCGCGCCCTCGAGCTGGCGCGATCCGCGCTGGCCACATCGAAGCAGGGTGAAGCCGGGGTCGCCGTGTTCAGCTCGAGCCCGCTCGAGGCGCTCATGGCCCGGACGCCGGGTGAGGGCCGGCGGCTCGCGGAACAGGTACTCGGACCCGTGCTGCGGTTGCCTGCGGAAGATCGCGCCGTGTTGCTCGACACCCTCACCGCCTACCTCGAACACGGTGGGTCCGCCGAGTCGGCGGCGAAGGTACTGCATTGCCACGCGAACACGGTGCGGTATCGGCTCCGCCGCCTCAACGAGCTCACCGGCCGGTCTCTGGTCGATCCACAGGACATCGCGGAACTGGCGACGGCGGCATACGCGCTGCGCCTGGACCCGCACGCCGGTACGTCGCCGCGGCGGCGGTAGCGAGCTCGACCACGCCCCGGTCTGGTAGCCGGAACAACTCGAATTGTCGCCCGCAACAGCCTCGAGCGTCCGGCTGCGCATCGGAAGCCACCTTGGCTACGCTGGTCGAGTCCGGTAGGTGTCCGCTTCGAGGTGCGCAGGGAACGGAGGGTGATCGGTGACCCGCCCGACCAGAAGTCAGACCGTCCTGGCCCCGCCTGCGAAGGCTGCCATTTTCCTGGTGGTGACGGTTCGTCCCAGCGCCGAGAACGACATTCGCGAACTGCTGGGCGACGTGAGCGGATTGGTCCGTGCTGTCGGGTTCCGGGTTCCCGACGCCGATCTGAACTGTGTGGTCGGGATCGGTGCACAGCTGTGGGAGCGGTTGTACGGAAGCCCGCGGCCCGCGGGTCTGCACCCGTTCCGAGCTCTCGAAGGCGAACGCCACACGGCGGTGTCGACGCCGGGTGACGTCCTCTTCCACCTGCGCGGCACACAGCTGGACGTGTGCTTCGAACTTGCGTACCAGATCTCCCGTCGGCTGTCCGGATGGGCCGACATCGTCGACGAGGTCCACGGCTTCAAGTTCTTCGACGAACGAGACCTGCTCGGCTTCGTCGACGGCACGGAGAACCCGGAGGGAATCGCCGCCGTCGATGCGGTGACCATCGGTGACGAGGACGCGGAGTTCGCCGGCGGCAGCTACGTCCTCGTCCAGAAGTACCTCCACGACCTCGACGCCTGGAACACGCTGTCGGTCGAGGAACAGGAACGGGCGATCGGGCGCGAGAAGCTCACCGACATCGAGATTCCCGACGAGCTCAAGGCGCCCAATTCGCATGTTTCCGTGAACACCATCACCGACCCGGACGGAACCCAGCTGCAGATCGTCCGCGACAACATGCCGTTCGGCTCGGTGAGCGCGGGCGAATTCGGCACCTATTACATCGGATACGCCGCCACACCCGACGTCATCGAACGCATGCTGCAGCGCATGTTCATCGGTGAGCCGCCGGGAAACTACGACCGCATCCTCGACTTCTCGACGGCAGTCACCGGTTCCCTGTTCTACGTACCCACCGCGGGTTTCCTGGACGACCAGCCGCCCCACAGCTCCGGGGACCAGCCCGACAGCGGCGAGCCACCCGAGCCCGACCGCTCCCCGAACACTTCGTCGGACAACCCGTCCGACGGATCACTGGCCATCGGCAGTCTGAGAAGGACCGGCACATCATGAACAATCTCCATCGCGAACTCGCGCCGATCTCGGACCCCGCCTGGGCTCAGATCGAGGACGAGGCCCGTCGTACCTTCACCAGGAACCTGGCCGGACGCCGCGTCGTGGACGTCGTCGGCCCGGCAGGGCCGACATTGTCCGCCGTGGGAACCGGTCATGTGCGGGTACTCGATGCCCCGATCGGCGACGTCGTCGTCCGTCAGCGCGAGGTGCTCCCCCTCATCGAACTGCGTGCGCCCTTCACGGTCACCCGAGACGCGGTCGAGGATGTCGAACGTGGTGCGCAGGACTCCGATTGGCAGCCGGTCAAGGACGCGGCGAAGCAGATCGCGTTCGCCGAGGACCACTCGATCTTCCACGGTTCGTCGGCGGCGGGGATCGGCGGCATCGCGCCCGGCAGTTCCAATACGCCGGTGTCGCTGCCGTCCGATGTACGCGATCTTCCCGACGCGGTGGCCCGGGCGGCGAGCGCGCTCCGGCTTGCCGGAGTCGACGGACCCTACGACCTGCTGTTGTCGGCAGACCTGTACACCGCGGTGGCGGAGACCACCGACCACGGCTATCCGATCCGCGACCACCTTGCCCGGATGTTGCACGACGGACACGCCATCTGGGCGCCGGCGCTGGACGGCGCGCTGCTGATCTCCACCCGTGGCGGCGACTACCAGTTGCAACTGGGCCAGGACCTCTCGATCGGGTACCTCTCCCACGACGCCGACAGCATTCAGCTGTACCTGCAGGAGTCGCTGGCGTTCCTCGCCTTCACCGCCGAGGCGAGTGTTCCGCTGATCGGTCAGGACGTCGAGAACGAAGGGAGTGCGGCATGAGTGACAAGACGCCGCGTGAAGAGCAGATCAGGAAGGAAGAGGAGCGCCGCGAGGAAGAGCGCAAGCGTCTCGAGGAGGAAGAAGAGCGTCGCCTGCGTTGAGAGTTCCTCGCGCGCTCAGCCGTCGTGGTGTGCCGCCGAGCCGTCGAGCAGAGTCTGCCGTAACGGAGACCGGGTGTATCGGAGCCACATGGCCTGTATCGGAGCCAGCGGGCGATCGTCGAGGCCGAGCACGCGTACCTGCCCGTGGTGGTAGATCCCCGGTTCCGCGGTGACGAAGGCGAAGGACGGGGTGTCGATCACCGCGGTCGTCGGCGCTGCACCCTGGATGTGCGTGACGGTGGTCGTGGGCTCGAATCCTGCGCGTCTGCACACCGACAGCAGGAAGTCGGCGTAGAAGGAGTCTCCGGGCGGTCCCCAGAGGATCAGCTGCTCGCCCGCCAGGTCGGTCAGTGCCGCCGAGGGCCGGGTCGCCAGACGATGAGTGGCCGACACTGCCAGGTGCAGGGGCGTGTATCCGACCACGGTGGCGGCGAGGCCCTCGGGTGTGGCGGCACCGCGGCGCAACCCGACGTCGACGGCACCTGTGCGTAGCGCCTCCGTGATCTCGTCCGGAAAGCTCTGCCGCACGGTGATCGACGCTGCCGGATGGGCGCTGCGCACCGGAGCGGTGAGGTCGTACACCTCGTCGGCGGAGATCGCGGGCGTGTGCGCGATCGTCAGGTGCTCACCGCCACCGCGCGCCGCCGCGCGGGTCGCGCGGAGCAGGGCCGCGGACGCATCCAGTACCGGCACCGCACCCCGTCGCAACTCCTCTCCCGCGGCGGTGAGTTCGATCCGTCGACCGGACCGCCTCAGCAGCTCGACGCCGAGGTCCCGTTCGAGGGACTTGATCGTGCTGCTGACGGCCTGCTGCGTCAGATGAAGCTCGGCCGCGGCGCGAGTGATGTTCAAATGTTGTGCGACGGCGATGAACTGACGTAGTCGGTGGGGGTCCGGGAGATCGTCGGGCACCGGTAGAGGGTAGCCCGGTCTCCCGGCGTGCCGCCGCAACCTGGCCGACGCGGTGGCTCGACACGGGAACAGTGGCTCGACATAGGAACTGCCTATCGGTCGGTTCGTCGGGTGCTCTTTGACCGGAACGGCACCGACGGCATTGGATGAGCAGCGTGGTGTCCCGGGGTGGCTGCACCGGCCGACGGGCGGAACGACCGAGGAGGTTCGACCCATGACCGTCGACGCAGATGCTGCCGGACCGCGCGTCACCCACCAGGGACGTACGTCGCTGCAGGCGCGGCTGCGAGAGCTGGCGGAGATCGCCCCGGACCGACCGGCGATCACCGACCGTTCCGGCACGATCACCCGGGAGGAGCTGGACCGTCGGACCACGCGATTGGCGAGGAGGTTCGCCGCGCTCGGAGTGACCGCCGGTTCGATGGTGTCGATTGCCCTGCCGAACTGCATCCGCCATCTGGAGTCGTCCATCGCGGCGTGGAAGCTGGGCGCCGTCCCGCAGCCGCTGTCGCATCGACTGCCCGGCACCGAGTTCGAACGGCTGCTCGCGGTGGCTGATCCGGCGCTGGTGGTGGGGCTGGACCCAGGGCAGGGCCGGCCGTGGTTGCGTGGGGACGAGGACGTGTCGACCGAGTCCGATACGCACCTGCCGGATATCGTCGCTCCCGCGTGGAAGGCGCCGACGTCCGGAGGGAGCACCGGTAGCCCGAAGCTCATCGTCGCCGGACAGGAGGCCACGGCCGAGGCGGTTCTCGCTCGTGCCGGGGCACTCCGGATCGCACCGGACGGGGTCATGCTCACCACGGCGCCGATGTATCACAATGCGCCCAACATGTTTTCGCTGATGGCCTTGGCGCAGGGAAATCACGTGGTGGTGATGGATCGCTTCGATCCCGAGCACACTCTCGATCTCATCGGCGAGTACGGCGTCACCTGGCTCTACGTGGTCCCGACGATGATGGGCCGCATGCTGCGCCTTTCGGACGAGATCCGCAGTGCGGCAGACATGTCCAGCCTGCGTACCGTGCTCCACGTCGGTGCTCCCTGCCCGCCGAAGGTCAAGCGCGGATGGCTGGAGTGGACCGGACCGGAGACGGTGGTCGAGTTGTACTCGGGGACGGAAGCGCAGGCCAGTTGCATGATCGACGGCGTCGAGTGGCTGTCCCACCCCGGATCGGTGGGTCGGGTCACGTCGGGTGTGATGACGATTCGGGACGACGGGTTCCGTGAGGTTCCCGCCGGAACCGTCGGCGAGGTGTGGATGCGACGAGCGGACGGCGCGCCGGAAACCTATCGCTACGTGGGTGCGCAGGCCCGGTGTCGGGGCGGATGGGAATCCTTGGGAGACCTGGGGCATGTCGATCGAGACGGCTATCTGTACCTCACCGACCGGACCAGCGACATGATTCTCGTGGGCGGGGCGAATGTCTATCCCGCCGAGGTCGAGGCGGCGCTCGCGGAACACCCGGCGGTACTCACCTGTGCGGTGATCGGGCTTCCCGACGACGACCTCGGCAACACCGTGCACGCCATCGTGCAGGTCGCCGAGCCGGTCACCGAGGTGGACCTGCGCGAACACCTGCGGGGCCGCCTCGTGTCGTACAAGGTTCCGCGCACGGTCGAGTTCAGCGACACCCCGTTGCGGGACGACGCCGGCAAGATGAGACGCGGAGCGCTGCGTGCGGCCCGGATCGCCGCGCGGGACCTGAGCGGCGCGGCGGCGTCTTCCGTCACGGCAGCGAAGTCAGCACCCTGAGCATCGTGTCGAGGTAGGCGGGCGAGAGATCCGCCTCGCCGGGCGTCGCGTGGGCGAGCTGGGCGGCCCCGAGGTAGCCGGTGTAGGCGAGCTGGGCGCGCCGTGCGGCCTCGCCCGGTGGAAACCCGAGTTCGGTGAACTGTTCGGACAGGTAGTCGAGACGCCTCCGGGTCACTCGTGCCAGCACGGGTGCGACCAGCGGGTGCCGTGCCGTGGCCTGCAGCGCCAGCTCTGCGCGGGCTCCCTGGTCATCGCGGCTCGTGATCGCGCCGACGATCAGGGCACGCAGCCGGGGTACGCCGGCGGGCTCGGCGTGGATCTCGGCGATGACGTCCTCGGTGTCCTGACGCTCCCACAGCTCCAACGCGGCCGTGATCAGCGCCTCTCGGCCCGAGAAGTGCCAGTAGAAACTACCTTTCGTCGCGCCGAGGCGGGCCGCGATCGGTTCGACGGCGACGGCCGCGAGACCGCCGTCGGCGAGAGCTCCGAGGGCGGCCTCGGTCCAGTCCGATGCGGAGAGACGCTTTCGCGGGGGCACTCCCATACGGTACCGTATGTTAAACCGTACGGTACCGTATGGAAGGAGTCGGAATGCGCATCCGCAACATCCACGAGCGAGTGGTCGACGCCGACGCGGAGGACATCGCGCCGCTGCTGGCCACGATCGGCCAGCCCGACGACGTTCTCTATCCGCCACTGTGGGAACCCATGTGGTTCGACGGGCCGGTGGCTGTCGGTGCGAGCGGCACCCACGGCACGATCACCGCCTACGAACCGGGCCGCCTGATCGAGATCGCGTTCCCGGACGGAATCGGGGTCACCGGGACACACACGTTCACCGTGACCACCCTCGGCCCGCGGCGCTCGCTGGTCCGCCACGACGTCGATGCCGATGCCACCCTGGTGGGCTGGCTCGGCTGGCAGGCACTGATCCGCCCGGCCCACGACGCCGTCCTCGAACAGGTTCTGGATCGACTACAGGCCGGCGTGGGTTGCCCGCCGTCCCGTCCACACGACCCGCCGCCCTACGCCCGGCTGCTGCGCTGGTTCGAGCGGCCCCGCGCCCGTGCGGTCCCGGTGACGCAGACGGACCTGCTCGCCGGTGCACTCGGCCGGGTCGATCACAGTGACGCCTACGCGACCCCGCGCCGGCGCGAGACCCCCGACGACCCTCGGCCCTGGGCGGAGGCGATCTTCGGTGACCTGCCGGCGTGGGTCGCCGCGCTCATGGCCGTGCGCGAACGCCTCGTCGGACTCGTGGGTATCGACCGGGGCAGTGCGGATACATTCGCCGTTCTCGCAGAGGGAGACGACGAGGTGCTTCTCGGCGCCGACGCGGGCCACCTGGACTTCCGGGCCTCGGTGCGTCGCGAGCCCGGACGGATCGTGCTGACCACCCTCGTGCGGACGCACAATCGCCGGGGTCGCGCGTACTTCGCGGCGATCCGGCCCCTGCACGCGCTGGTCGTGCGCGCGATGCTCCGGCGCGCGGCCGCACGGTTGGCGCGATCAGCCCCACCGCGACGACCCGGCTCAGCCCCACCGCGACGACCCGTCGACACACTCGAAGACGGCGAGTAGCGAACCGATCGACTCCAGGTCCAGCAGACGGGTGGCAGGCGGCGCCGCCGAGCGTCCGGAGCGCACCGCGGGGTCGCACCCGGGTACCCGGTCCGTCAGCCAGGCCTGCGCGCGCCGAGTGGCCCCGTCGACCACCGCCATCGCGGTGCCGTGGTGATCGCAGGAGAACTCCAGGGCCGAACGAGGGAGCAACTCGGCGTGGCCGGCAGGGAGCGCCTCCGGTAGCTCGACCGACACTCCGACGAGCCGGGGCCCGTCGAAGGTGGCGACGGAACGGAGCGCATAGCGGTGTACGACCCCGTCGACGCGGACCCATTCTCCGGCGAACCGGTCACCGAGTTCGGCACGGCGAACGTCGGTGAGAGTGCACAGGACGTCACCGATCCGGGCGCATCCGGAGAGCCAGTCCGTCATGGTGCGTCCCTCCGGATCGTCGACGAGAATCGGAGACACCCGATCGGCGAGGTCCCACGCCCAGGAATGCACGCGGGGCGCGGGCGGGGGCAGCACGGTGGAGTCACCGATCCACATCAGAATCGCGTGAACCTGCCTGGCGGGCCCCAGGACCGGGTGCGCGAGCGCCAGCCGCGGACCTTCCAGCAACACCTGGGACTGCTTGAGGTTGTTCATCACGGTCTCGACCAGTTGCTGCACCACCGAGTACACGGATCCGCGAAACACGTTCGACACCGGCCGCCACTGTTTCGTCCGTGATCCGACCATGAGAACGGTGGGCGCGTCACCGGACGTCTCGATGAGAAACCACCCTTCGTGCACGCGACTGCTCCTCCCCGGATCCGGCTGCCCGTGGCAAGGATACCGGCGGCGGACCGTTCGTTCGCGTGCGGTCAGAGCTGGATCCGGAGCGCGAAGTATCTCTCCAGCACCTTCAGCATCTGGGTGAGCTCGTCGGCTCCACCGGACCACGCGACGTACCCGTCGGGCCGAACGGCCAGGACCGGCGGATAGTCGGTCGGCAGGCCCTGCGCGACGACCACGTCGGTGAAGGGAACGGTGCCGAGATCGGCGACGGCGGAGGCTGTCTCCGGATCGGCGACGAGTACGAGAATGCGGCCCCTGCCGACCAGTTCCGCCACCGATGTCTGTTCGGATCCCACCACGAGGGCATGGTCGGGGAGGAATGTCCCGTCCAGTTCGTTCTCGGCATCGGGCATCTCGTAGTGCAGGGAACTGCCGTTGACCTTGTCGGCCAGCCAGTCGTGGACTTCCCGGTGACACAGCATTTCCGACACCATCCGCCGGAGCGGGCCACCTGCGGGTGACGGGTTCATGATGGTCGACTGCACCCGGGTGTTGTCGATGATCCACTTCCCCACGGGCTGCCGCTCGTGCGAGTAGGTGTCGAGGAGGCTCTCGTCGGCGGCTCCGGTGGCGACGGCGGCGAGCTTCCAGCCGAGGTTCACGGCGTCGGAGATGCCGGTGTTGAGGCCCTGCCCGCCGAGCGGGTAGTGGATGTGCGCCGAGTCTCCGGCGAGGAGTAGCCGTCCGTCGCGGTAGTGGTGCACGATTCGGCTGAAATCGCTGAATCTGTTCAGGTAGTACGGAGATTCGAGCTCCACGTGGCTGCCCACCACCCGGTCGATCGCCGCGCCGTACTCCTCCACCGTCACCGGTGCGTGCCGGTCGGGAGCCGGTCCGTCGAACTCGAAGACGATGATGCGGCTGAACCCGAATCTGTTGAGGTTCAACAGGGTCCACCCTCTGTCGGTGTGGCTCCAGCCGACCCTCATCTGCTCGGGGTGGGGCAGGCGGGCGAGGCCGAGGATCGCGCGCATCGTCGGCGGATACTCGGTGGCTCCGAACTGCCCGTCCCGGCGGACGACACTGCGCCCGCCGTCCGCGCCGACGACGTACTTCGCCTCGAAGGTCCGGGGCCGGCCCGCCTCGTCGACCGTCTCCACCGCGACGTGGTCGTCGTGTGGGACGACCGACGTCACGGTGGTTCCCCGAACGACCTGTGCCCCGGCCGCTTCGGCCCGCGTCCCGATCGCGCGTTCGAGATCGGCCTGGGCGATCCCCAGCATCACCGGGCCGTCGATGGTGGGAGCCCGGAGCGTCAGCCACGGGTACCCGGCGAACTGGAAGGGCTCCGACGAGATCATCGTGTGGTCGTTGGTACGTCGAGGGAACGAGACGATCCCCCGGCGAGCCAGCGTGGCGATGGCCCGGGCGTGGTAGGTGCCGGCCTTCGGATGTTCGCTGACGGCGCCCCGGCTCTCGAGGACGACGGCCGAGACGTCGTGCAGCGCCAACTCGTTGGCCACCAGCATCCCGACCGGGCCGCCGCCCACCACGATCACGTCGTGACTCACGCCTCACCTCCGTTTCCGAGCGTCACGGGTAGGGCTGCCGGCCGCCGCAGGCCGGTACCGAAGTCCCACGGTACGTTGGCCGGAGCGCCCCGCAGTGCCAGATGCGGGTAGCGCGCCACGACCGCGCCGATCACCGTGGTCAACTCGATCTGCGCCAGCGCGGACCCCATGCACCGGTGCATTCCGTAGCCGTACTGCAGGTGCCGTCCGCGCGGCCGGTCCAGGCGGATCTCCAGCGGCTCCGGGAACACGGACGGATCCCGGTTGGCCGCGTTGATGTGGGGGTAGACGATCTCGCCCGTGGGCAGGACGCCGCTGCTCGTGGTGAGCGGACGGGTGAGCTCGCGGGGAAAGCTGCCCGGGGTCCCCAGCGGCATGAGACGGAGAATCTCCTCCACCAGATCGGGGATCAGGCCGGGGTCCGCGACGACGGCCTCGTAGAGGCGCCGATCGGCGAGCGCCGCGTACAGCGTCTTGCTCAGCATGGTGGCGACGTTGTTGTCCCCGCCGAGCACGATCCCCATCACCGTCCCGTCGATGAGTGTCGAGTCGACGGCCTCGAAACCGGGCTCGGTGGCCCGCCGCTTGTACACCGCCAGCAGCCCGGAGTCGTCGTGATCGGTGTCCTCGGCCACGAGGCGCTGGACCCACCCGTAGAGCTCCTGCCAGGCCTCCACGATGAGGTCGACCTCGTCGCGCCTGGCCAGCTGGATTCGGCGGCCGAGCTCGTTCATCGTGCGCGCATGGTCGGTCGAGATGCCCAGCAGACGGCAGACCACCTGCGCCGGGACCAGCCGGAAGACGTCGCGGACGAGGTCCGGGTCGTCCGACCGTTCCAGGTCGTCGAGGGCCTGTCCGGTGAGTTCGAGGATCGTCGGTTCCAGGTCCCGCATCGCCCGTGCGCTGAACTCGTGGGAGACGAACTCGCGGACGACTCCGTGAACCGGAGCATCCAGATTGATGAGTACTTCCGGCGCCCAGTTGGTGGGCATGAACGACGGTCCCCCGTCGACGTTGCAGCTCTCCCTGCTGGCCGTGCGATCGAGCAGCAGGCTCTTCGCGTCCTCGTAGGAGGTCAGGCAGACGGCGGTGTGCCCGCTGGGGAGTTCGACGCGCAGGTGCCCGTCCGTGCTCGGCACCTCGCGCACGTAGGGGGCCGGAGTGTCCAGGTGCGGGATGTCCGTCACCCGGGGGTGCGGTCCTGCTGTGGTCGTGGGTGTGAGTGTGCGTGTCATCGTCGTATCTCCTCGGTGCTCGCAGCGGGAAGGGGTGCAATGGGTTCGACGGGATCGAGGTTCGGCTCGGCGGGGACGTCGGCCGATCCCTGCGGTGCCGACGGTGCGGTGGCGGCCGGGCGGCGGAGTAGCACCGTGATCGCCACCGCGAGCACGAGGCTGATGACTGCCAGGGCCCACAGCAGCGGGATCAGGCCGTCGGAGAAGCTGTTTCGTAGCAGTTCGGCGTTCAGGGACGGGTCCACGCTTCCGATCTCGCCCGTGACGACCTGGTCGACGACGGTGTCCCTGGCCGCGGGATCCAGAGAATCCGGAAGCTGACTGCGGACCTGAGCGCCGACGCCGGTCGTCAACGCGCTGGCGAAGGCCGCGACCACGAGGGCTTCGCTGCCGAGTCGGACGGTGGAGACCAGGCCCGAGACCATGCCGGACCTCTCCGGCGGAACCGACCCGATCGCCTGGCCGTCGACGAGTCCGACACCGAGTCCGAACCCGGTTCCCAGCAACAGGAACGGCACGACAAGCGCGAGAATGTCGCGGTCGGTTCCTGCCGTGGTGAGCAGTGCCGCGCCCGCCACGAAGAACAGGGCGCTGCCACCGAGGATGATCCACACCGGGACACCCCGTGTGTGCAGCGCTCCCGCGACGAGTGGAGCGAGGATGACCGGGACCGTCATCAGCAGCATGACCAGTCCCGTTTCGCCCGCACTCAATTGCCATACGGTGTTGAGGAATGTCGGGTAGTACGTCAGCAGGGTGACGAACCCGACTGCACCGGCGACCGGGACGAGCAGCAGCCCGACGAGTCGGGGCGAACGCAGCAGTCCGATGTCGAGCAGTGGATGGTCACCGGTCCACTGGATCCGGATGAACACGGCGAACAACGCGATCCCGGCGGCGAGTGTGCCGAGGGTGGCGGCAGAACCCCAGCCCCAGGAATCCGCCTGCACGACAGCAGCGATCACGAGGGTCAGCGACACGGCGAAGGCGATCGCACCCCGGTAGTCCAGCTTCCCGGCGTCGTGCGCCGGGGTGTCGTGCACCCCGGAGAGGACGACCAGAAGTCCGGACGCCGCGATGGCAGCGGCGTTGAACCAGAAGATGCCGGGCCAGCCGACCAGTGAGATGGCGGTCGACGAGATGGTGGGTCCGAGCCCCAGGCCCACGCCTGCGGCGGTACCGAACAGCGCGAACGCGCGGGCCGCGGCGGCGCCGTCGAAGGTGATCGCCAGCAGCGCGCCGGAGCAGGCGAAGATGATCGCGGCCCCGATACCGGCCAGCGCGCGACCGATGTCCAGGATCAGCAGGGTGGGTGCGAGGGCACTGAGCACGGCGGAGCCGAAGAACAGGAGGGCGCCGACGATCAGGCCGCGCCGCCGACCCAGATGGTCGGCGACGGATCCTGCCACCAGGCTGAACACCGCGAAAGTGAGGTTGAATCCGTTGACGACCCACTGCAACATCGCCGGTGAGGAACTGAGATCGGCGGCGATGTGGGGCAGGGCGACACCGGTGCCCGAGACTCCGGTGGGGACCACGACGACGGCGAGGAGGATGCCGGCGAGCAGCACCTTCGGCCGTGCCGTGGTCCGGGATACGTCGGTGACCGTCATCGCTGCGTCACCTCGACCTGGAGTGCACCCGGAGCCTGCGCCGGGACCGACAGCAGTTCCCGGAGGTCGGCCACCGCCTGATCGGTGTCGCCGAAGCGGACCGCCCCCCAGCCGGCGGATCGTGCGGCCTCGCAGTTGACGCCCAGATCGTCGACGAGAATCGATGTTCCCGGTGCGGCACCGATCCGCTCCTCGGCGATGCGGAAGATCTCCGGATCGGGCTTGCGGACCCCGACCGCGTAGGAATCGACGATGACGTCGACGTGGTCGTCCAGATCGACCATCCGCCGCCAGTACGGTTCCCACTCACGGACGTTGTTGGTCAGGATCCCGACGCGGTAGCCCTTCCCGGACAGATCGATCACCAGGTCGCGGACGGCGGTGTTCACCTGGTGGCCGGCGAACCACTGTGCGCCGAAGTCCGGTTCGGAACGGGACACGTCGACGCCGCGCGGGACGAGCCAGCGGTGCATCCGTTCGACCCATTCGACCTCGGAGATCAGACCGAGTTCGACCGGGGCGAGGACGTCGACGCCGAGTCCGTTCGCGACACTGGCCATGGCCGCTTTCAGTTGTGCCGGAGAGATTCCGGTCTTGCGCTCGTAGTCGAGGAAGAGATCCTCGATCGGTGGGGACAGGACCCCGCCGAAGTCCACGAAGACCGTGCCGTACCGGCCTCGGCCGGTGTGGTGCGGGAACGTGCGGGCAGTGAGTATCCGGCTCATCGGACCACCTCGTGTGCCGGAGTCGCGTGTGCCGGAAGTGCGCGTCCCGATCGGGCGAACGTCACCTGGCATTCGGCGATGGGTACTCGCTCCTGCGCGATGACCACTGTGAACAGCACCGTCCCCGAGGTGCTTTCGCTCGGCAGTGACACCGTTGCCGTCGTCGGCAGATCCAGCTCACCGAATCGGGTGAAGTTCGCGGCGAGCTCGGTGACCTCGAGTCGGCGGGCGCTGAGCCCGAAGAACTCGTCGGCCGCCACCAGCCCGGACTGCCGGACCGCTTCGAAGATCACCGCCCCGGGGATGTGGTCGAGGGGATGGTCGAACAGGCTCGGGTGGCCTTCGTCGACCACGACGTCCAGTTCGACATGGCCCTCGTGGGTGTGGCGGGGTGCACCGACGACGACGTTGCGGGTCAGGGTGCGGCCCACGGACGCGGCAGGTAGGACGATGGCGGGCGAGTGCGGCTCGCGCCCTGGCTGCGGTGCGATGCCCGGTCGGTACGGTTCGAGCCCCAGCTTCGACCGCCCGGAATCCCGGATGCGCTTCCACACCGGTCGGGGCATCCACTGGATGACCATCGACATGGACACGGCCAGGTCTCCGTCCAGCGAGATCGCCATCTCGAGTGTGATCCCCACGGTGCTGCCGTCCCGCTTCTTCTCGTCGACGATGCGGGCGGCCAGCTCTCCGTTCCCCGGGCCGACCCGCAGGGAGGCCGCGCCGGTCGAGACGACCTCGAGATCGCCCGAGTTGAAGATGAACGACTGGTCGTATCCCGCGTCGACATGGCGGTGCGCGATCAGGATGGACGCCTGGCGGAAGCACTCCAGGAACAGGAGCGTGTCGTACCGACCCGCCGCGACGCCCAGATGGTCGCTGTAGTAGCTGTGTGATTTCGGAAGGTGTACGCCGATACGAAAATTCGGGTACCGGTCGCAGATGATGTCGGTGAGGTAGACCTCGGACAATGCCTCGCGGTGGACGTGTTCACGCGGGACGAGTGTCGAATGGGAAACCTGTGGTGCGATCGTGGATGTCACGGCGAGCCCCTCGGAGTCGGTTTTCGGTCGGCAGCGTCCACGGCGGTTCCGCGCAGGCAGCGACCGGCGGGGCCGGCAGCGCAGGCGGAGTGGAGGCTGTGCAAGCGAAGGCGAAACGAGTCCGGCGCGTCTCGGGCTTGTAAGCAAGGGGCTCGCAAGCGACTGTCACTCGGACAAGATCGACTGTACTCGAGCGGCGCGGCGCTGTCGCGGCAAAGAATCACCGTGCGTGAAAGCGTCCCGTTCGCCCGATTCGCGAGGCCTGACTCGAATGAGTAAAGATCAAGACCCGCAACGTGATACGGGTCACTCTCTTGTTCGGCGTCCTTGGATCCGTGGGCGATTCGGGATTTCCTTCGACGCGATCGGCAACCGCCCCGATCCGGATGCCTCGCGCTCGCCCAGGGGTCTCGACCGGAAGTACCGAGCCAGGCTCCGGGCAGAACGTGAGGAAGTGTGGACGTACTGGTTCCGGATCCACGCACGGGCGACTGCCCCGAAATGACTGCACGGGAAATGTGTGGATCATGGGCCCCGACATCTCGCGGAGAGCTCCGCAGGTGAGCAACACATCCAACCGGCACGGACCCACTGTGTAACGGCGAGCGTCCGTCCGCCGACGAGTGAGGTGACGTGACGCACGGCACCGGGGTCGTGCCGTGTGCGGGAGAATCGGGATTGGGGATCGGGACATGGCTCTTGGTGGCTTCTTCGCGCGGCATCGCCTCGCTGCGGGCGTGGCGGCGCCGGCGATCCTGGGGGTCGCCGCGGTCGCGGCCGTCGGTCTGGCCGTGTCCCCCGGCCCGCGGGCCATCGACACGCAGCTGACGACCTCGGTGACCGAGTGTCGCGACATGGTGACCATCTCGGTCGCCGGCCGTGGAGACACACCGGTCGAGGGCACCACCAAGCTGCTCGTCGGGCCGAACGGCGAGCCGCTCCCTGCGGCCCTGTCCAGCGATTACGCCAGCGAATGGGTCGATCCCGTGGTCAACGCTCCTGGCGGTGCCGTCGGTGCGGATTCGTACGCCGCGGTGTACATCGCCTATCCCGCCAACATGGCGACCTACGAGGACGCCGTCGCCGCCGGGGTGGAGAACTCCGAGCGGGTGATGCGGGAAATCCGCTCGGCCTGCCCGGACACCCGGTTCGCGATCGTCGGATACAGCGAGGGCGCCGACGTGGTGCGCCGCGTCGCCATGAACATCGGGCACCAGGAAGCCGACGAGAACGGCGGGTACGGCATCGTCGACCCGGCCAATGTCGTCGGCGTGGTGATCCTCGCCGACGCCGGCCGCGCGCCGGGAGACGGCCCGTTCCCCGGCGCGAAGAATCCGTTCGGGAACCCGGACAACTTCGACCAGAACTATTCGAACGGAACGGCACCTACCCCGGGCCAGGGCGCGATGCCGGACACCGGTGGCGACTTCGGTGCTCTCGACGGCAAGATCGCGTCTTTCTGCTCCGAGGGCGACCTCACCTGCGCGGCACCCGAGAGCATCTCCCTGCTGCAACTCGCGGTCAACGTGGGCAGGCAGCTGAACGTCGATGCGCTCGAGGACGAGGGGCTCACCCCGGCCACCGGCCAGGACGTTGCCGTCGTGCTCAGTGGTATCGCGTTCGCCGCGTTCGCCGACATCCAGTCGCAGGGCAACTGGATGCAGAGCGACGAGACGTTCCTCGAGGTGCTGCTCAAGGTGTCGGACCCCTCGTACCAGCCGGGCGAACCCGCCCAGAAGCCCGCGAAGGCGGACTCCATCTCCGGTGAGGAACTGTCGCCGCTGGCGTACCTCCCGCAGAAGGTGTTCAACGAGATCGTCGGACTGATCGTGACGAACCAGAACACCATCCCCGTGGTGATGAGCGATCCGTACCAGCTCACCCTGGGCCCGAATGCCACCGGCCACCACTTCGACTACTGGAAGGACGCGGATCCGGCGAACGGCAAGCCGCTGACATCCGCCGAGTACGCGGCGGCCTGGCTCACCCACCTGGCGAAGCAGGCGCAGGCGGGCGAACCGATCGACACGTCGGCCACGCCCGACGCCGCCGACATCGCCGCGGCATTCGACGCGGCCGCGGCCACCGAGGCCGCGCGCGAGGCACTCCCCGCAGTGGCGGCGGACGAGAAGGCCCAGGCGACGACCGGTGGTCCCTCCGCGCCCACGACCACGTCATCGGAGTCCGCCACCGCACCGGCCACCGACGACGGGACGGATGGGCCGGACTCCGCTGGGCCCGAATCGACTGGGCCCGAATCCGCTGGGTCCGAGGTCACGCCGACTTCGGCCGCACCGTCCACCCGGGACACGACGCGCAGCGCGCCGACCACGACGACGACCACCACGACGACGACCACCCCTCCGCCGGCTCCTCGCCCCGGCGGCTGACGCGGGGTCACCCGCCGGCAGATGCCCCGATCGCGTCGATGATCGCCGCGGAGAAGGCGGGCAGATCGTCGGGATTGCGTGAGGTGATGAGGGCGAAACCGTGAGCGTCGTCCACGACGACCTCCCGGTCCACCCAGTCGCCACCCGAGTTCGTGATGTCGGTACGCAGGGACGGGTAGGACGTCAGGGTCCTGCCCGCGGACAGCGCGGTCTCGACCAGCAGCCACGGACCGTGGCACACCGCGGCCACCGGCTTGCCGGCGTCGGCGAACTCACGGACCAGGCGCTGAGCGTCCTCGTTCAGGCGGAGAGTGTCCGCGTTGAGCGTGCCGCCCGGGACGATCACGACGTCGTGGTCCCGCGCGTCCACCGCGGCGAGTGTCGTGTCCGGGCTGACGTCCGGGCCCGGATCGGCATCGCCGACGAGGGTACGGATCGGGCCGTCCTCGACGGCGGCGACGGTGACGGCGACTCCGGCGTCACGCAGGGCGCGGACCGGCTGCTCGATCTCGGCGTGCTCGGTGCCGTAGTTGGTGGAGATGACGAGAGCCGTGCGGCTTCGTGCCGCGATATCGGTCGTGTCGGTCATGGTGCTCCTTCCGTTCCGCTATCGCGGTACCCGGTCCTCCGGGGTCTCAACCACGGCACCGTCGTCGGACTGTCCGGGCGGGACCTCGTCGGAACCGGGCGTGGCCTCGTCCGCACTCGCACCGGATGTGGGCGAGGCGTCGGGTGCGGAGGAATCCTCCGTCGCTGCGTCGACGAGCGACGTGCCGCGGCTCCACGGCATGAAGATCGCGAACACGATCGCGGTGACGACGACGCTGACGACCATCACCATCGCCGAGATCTTCCATCCCTGCATGGCGGCGTCCTGCATGGCGTAGACGAGGCTGTTCGGATCGTCGAGGTCGTTGACCGACGCGGGAAGGCCCGGGCGGCCGAGGATTTCGAGCACCGACACCGGTGAATTGACGATGAGATCGCGCTCACGATCGGAGAGGAAGGTCGAGACGATCGGGCCGTAGGAGTCGAGCTTCTCGGAGACGATCTCGTGGTACCGCCCGAACAGGACCGATCCGAGCACCGCGATTCCCAGCGCTCCGCCCACCTCACGCGTGGTGTCGTTGACCGCCGACCCGGCGCCCGCCTCGTCGGCGGGCACGGACGACATGATCGAGTCGGTCACCGGGCCGGTGACGATGCCGAGCCCTCCGCCCATGAGGATCATCGAGCCGAACGGGATCTCCCAGTAGGTGGTGTCGATCGTCGCCTGACCGGCCCAGTACAGACCGGCGGCGAGCACCGCCATCCCCACCACCACGACGACCGTGTGGCCGTATCGGTAGCCGAACCAGGTGGCGACCGGGGCACCGATACCGATGGCGGCGGCGAACGGGAGGGAGTGGATACCGAAGGTGAGTGGATCCATCAGCAGCACCGCCTGGAAGTACTGGCTGACGATGAAGAGGAAGCCGAACATGGCGAAGTAGGAGACGGCGAGAGCCATTGCCGGGAAGGCGAATCGGGGAATCCGGAACAGCCTCACATCGAGCACCGGGTACGGGGCCCGCAACTCCCACCACGCGAACAGGGCCAGGAGCGCGAGGGCACCCGCGACCCCGCCGAAGGTCGCGGCCGAGATCCACCCGTGCCGGGGAGCTTCGATGAAGCTCCACACCAGCAGGAAGATGGCCGCGATCGACAGCGCGATGCCGACCGCGTCGATGGGGCCGTGCTTCTCCGAGCGGGACTCACCGATGAAGACGAGGGTCAGCGCAACAGCGACCGCCGCGACCGGGAGATTCATCCAGAAGATGGAATGCCAGGTGAAATGGTTCAGCAGCCAGCCACCGATGGTGGGCCCGATGGCGACGGCGAATCCCGCCATCGCCGTCCACGCGGCGATACCGAGGGCCCGAGCACGCGGCTTCCGGAACACCGTGGTGATGATCGCCAGGGTCGCCGGGAACACCGCTGCCGCGGCGATTCCCATTCCGGCTCGTGCCACGAGTACCTGCGTCACGGATTCGGCGACCGCTCCGACCACGGACATCACGGCGATACCGACGAGTCCGGCGATCATGACCCGGCGCCGGCCGTAGCGGTCTCCCAGGTGGCCGAACATCAGCAGCAGCCCTGCGAAGGGAAGGGTGTAGGAGTCGACAACCCATTGCAGCGCACTGAAACCCGCGTCCAGCTCGTTGGCCAGCGTCGGTAGCGCCACGACGACGACCGTGTTGTCGAGCAGGACGAGAAGCACGGCGAGGCACGAGGTCACGAGTGCGCCGAGCGCGAGCCATTTCTCGCGGGGCGATACCTCCGGTTCGGCGGTGACGGTCGACATTGCTCAGCTCACTTTCACGAATGGCGGGGCCCGCGAACGGCGTGTTCGCGAACGAATCGGACGACGGGGGTGCTTCCCGGATCAGAGGAGAGGGACGCGGCGGTAGAGCTGTTTCGCCGGCCCGGTGACGAGTCCGGCCGTCGAGTGCGTCACGGGTAGCTCCTCGTCTGGTCGCCGGCACCCTTCGGGGTGCCGAAATGTGTTCTCGTGTCACGAACGAAGGTGGTGAACACGAACTTGTTCACCGGGGAGCCGAGCCGGGCGGCCACGCCGAATCCGCGGCGTGGCGCCAGCGCGAACGTCCAGACCAGACGACTTCCGGTCGGTGTGCTCTGGATCAGGTAGTCCTCGGCGAACGCCGAGAACAGCGGAACATTCGAGCCGGTCACGAAGAACGAGTGCCGGGTGTTCTCCTCGTCCCAGCGGAAGAACTGCTCGTTCATCCGCATGGCGCCGTGGGCGAGAACGGCCGTCCGGGTGGTTCCGATGCCGTACGGACCGCTCGTCGTGTATTCGACGTCGGTGAGCAGCCGGCACCAGGAGAGTGGTCGTTGCGTCGTGAGGCCCGCCCAGACGCTCTCGGCGGGGGCCGCGACGTCGATCGAGTACCGCCACCGCATCGGCGCCGAGTCGAAGAAGTCGCTGCCCACCGGTGTCATGTCGAACTCGAGTGCCATGGCCCTCTCCTTGGTCGACCGGGTGTTGTCCGGGAGTGGAGGAAAGACTATGTGCAACTACGAGTAACAGTCAATGGTCCGGGGTGGGAGGAGGGCACGCTGCTATGCTCGCGGCCAGAGAATCGGGAGGTAGACGACGTGGCACCGCGGAGTACGGCACGCGAGGACATGGTGCTCAGCGCGATTGCGCTGTTCCGTGAGAACGGGATCGAGGCGACCAAACTCACCGACGTCACCACTCACGCGGGCGCGGCCCGCGGCTCCATCTATCACTACTTCCCCGGCGGCAAACAGCAACTGGTGGAGGAGGCGACACGGCTCGCGGGCGGCGCGATGACGGCGCTGCTCGAGGCCGGACTGCCGGAGCGAGGCCCGGCCGCGACGCTGGCTGCGGTAGTCGACGGATTCCGCACGCAACTGATCGCCAGTGGGTTCGCGTCGGGCTGCCCCGTCGCCGCCGCGTCATTGGACGGAACCAATTGGCCGGCCGGGCGGGACGTGGCCGGGGAATCGTTCACCGCGTGGGAGGACGCGGTCGCCGAGTCGCTGGCACAGCACGGTGTCGCACGCGATCGGGCGAACTCGCTGGCGACCACGGCGGTGGCGATGCTCGAGGGCGCTCTCCTACTGGCCAAGGCTCAGCGTGACCTCCGGGCCCTCGACCGGGTCGAGTCCGAACTCGGCCTTCTCCTCGACAGCGTCCTGGGTGAACAGCGTCCTGGGTGAGACGTGACCCGTGCGGTCCGGGGACCGCACGGGGGTGTCCGTCAGCTGACCACGCCCACTGCGCGGAGGGCGACGAATACCAGAGTCACGATCATCAGCGCGTAGACGCTGACCATCACGACCTTGGCCGCTGCTTCGCTGGTGGACGGAAAGACCTGGACGTTCGGATGCTCGGCGAGGTACATCGACAGAGGCACCGGGGTGCCGTCCGACGACGATCGGGACGAGAGTGGACGCGCGTGGGATTCGCGGCGGTGTCGGTGTTTCTCGGAATGTGACGCCATGACACTGATCCTCTCGACTCGACATTTCCTTGCTACCTGCAACGACACGGGTACCGGGGTCAAGGTCGACTCGATTCCACGGTAACCTGCCGAAACGGTCTTTCGTAGGGGTGAGTCCCGGCCGATACCACCCTGTTTCCGTTTCGATCTCCCGGGTTTCGACGCGGTCACGAGCGGCATCGGGTGCCGACAGGCGATAGTTTCTTCCCGTGGCCTCCGTTCTCGCCGTCGTGTTCGGACTCGTCGCGCTGATCGGCGGGGCCGAGTTGCTCACGCGCGGCGGCTCACGCCTCGCGGCAGCCCTCGGGATCTCCCCGATGATCATCGGCCTGACGATCGTCTCCATCGGAACCAGCACGCCGGAACTCGCCGTCGGTATCGACGCGGCGCTCAACGACCATGCCGGGCTCGCGGTCGGCAACATCGTGGGGACGAACCTGGTCAACCTGTTGCTCATCCTCGGGGCGAGCGCCCTCATCCGGGCCATCGCTCTCGACACCCAGACCTTGCGCCTCGATCTCCCGGTGATGACCGCTGCAGCCCTGCTGCTGTGGGTGATGAGCCTGGACGGCGTGCTGACCGCGCTGGAGGGCGCGTTGCTCGTCGCCGCCGGGCTCGTCTACACGGTGGTGGTGGTCCGGGCGAGCCGACGGGAGTCGGCCGCGGTCCGGGAGGAATACGCGCTCGAATACCGGCCGGAACGCCGCCGGGTCGCCCTCGACCTCGGGTTGCTCCTGGCCGGTCTGGTCGTGATCGTCCTCGGAGCGGAACTCCTCGTGGACGGTGCGGTCGACATCGCGCGGGCGTTGGACGTCTCCGATGTGGTCATCGGCCTCACCGTCGTCGCGATCGGGACGTCCGCGCCGGAGCTGGTGACGACTCTCGTCTCGACGCTCCGCGGGAACCGGGACATCGCCCTGGGCAACCTGCTCGGGTCGAGTATCTACAACATCGTGTTCATCCTCGGTGTGACCCTGATGGTCGCACCGGGTGGTGTCGCCGTCCCCGACGACGTGCTCTACATCCACCTGCCGCTCATGGCCGCGGTCGCGCTCGTGTGTGTCCCCACCTTCCTCACCGGGCGGCGGATCTCCCGGGTGGAGGGCGGCATGTTCGTCGTCGCCTACTGCGTGTATCTGACCCTGCTGCTGTGGGCCCAGACGTAGGCGCGCAGTCTGTCGCCCGCCCCGGCCTCCGCGGCACGATGTGACATCGGATCGATCTGAGCGAACCCGTGTGACGCCGTGCCAGGCATACCAGTGGGGAGATACTGGCACCGGATGTGGATGCCCCCTTGTCGGAGCGGGCGAACCTGGCAAGACTCGGTCCGGGGATGCCCGCAACGGGGTCCCGACGAGGTGCAGTTCGTGACGGAGGAGTAGTGGTGTCGGTGAAGGCATTTCCGTTCTCGCAGGTCGACGTGTTCGCCGAGGCGCCGGGCATCGGTAACCCGGTCGCGGTCGTCCATGACGCCGACGAGTTGACGACGCAGCAGATGCAGGCGTTCGCGAACTGGACGAACCTGTCGGAGACGACGTTCCTGCTACGACCGACCATCGACGAGGCCGACTATCGGCTGCGCATCTTCACCCCGCACTCCGAGTTGCCGTTCGCCGGACACCCGACGCTCGGATCGGCACACGCGTGGTTACAGAACCTGTCGGAGACCCCCGATCGGTCCGGGATCGTGCAGGAATGCGGCGCCGGACTCGTCGAGATCCGCCGCACGAGAGACGGTGAACTCGCCTTCGCGGCACCGGAACTCCGCCGATCCGGCCCGGTGGACGCGCCGGTCCTCGACCAGGCGATCACGAGCCTCGGAGTGGACCGGGCACGCGTTCTCGGGGCGAACTGGATCGTCAACGGCCCCCAGTGGCTCGGGGTCCGGCTCGACTCCGCGGACACGGTGCTGTCGCTGCGTCCGGATTTCGCGGCGATGGGGCAACTCGAAGTCGCGGTGATCGGGGCCTATCCGCCCGGCGGGCCGGTGGACTTCGAGGTTCGCGCTTTCGCGCCGGGCGACGGGGTTCCCGAGGATCCGGTGACCGGAAGCGCCAATGCCGGACTCGCGCAATGGCTCATCGGCGAAGGTCTGGTACCTGCAGCCGGGTATCGCGCCCAGCAGGGCACGGTACTGGGGCGGCGTGGCCGCATCGGAATCAGCTCCGACGACGCAGGCGTCGTCTGGGTGTCCGGCTCCGCGAGAACGGTGATCGACGGGCACGTGCGTCCGTGACCGTCAGTGCGCGGATCGCGCCCGTATCCACTCCCAGGGAGTCGAGGCGGTCCAGGTAGATCGCGACGTTGCGCATCTTGACCTCCTCGTAGCCCCGGACGAGTCCGGCTGCCTCGGCCACGGCCACGGCGGTGTCGTAGTTGTCCGCGCCGAGCCCGGCCGCATGTGCCTGGACCGTCGCCGAGTAGTGGGCGGCGAGTGCGCGTTCGATCCGGCGTATCCGGGTGTGTCCGAACGGATCGAGAGCGGTCCCACGCAGCCTTCTCCCGTGTGCGAGGAGTGTCAACGCCCAGTGGGTACGTGGCCCGAGACGAATCTTCTTCCGCCGGCCCAGCGCCTTCAGGACCGGTGGGTGCAGCAGGTACGTCGGTGCGCCGGAGCCGGGGACCTCCCGGGCTACGTGCGCGGTGAAGTCGGGGTCGGTGAGCAGCCGGGCCACCTCGTACTCGTCCTTGTAGGCGGTGAGCGTGAACAGCCCGGTCGCCACCGCCTCACTGAACGCCGTGTTCGTACCCAGTGCCCGCTCCGCGTGCCAGGCGGTGTCGACGACGTCGATGTAGTCGGTGGCAATCCGAGTGCCCTGGTAGGCAACGAGTTCGGCGGCGCGCCGTTCGACGAGTTCGCGAGTGGGCCCGGTGAACGACCGGCGCTCGAGCAGGGCCGTGACGTCGGAACGCGGGGTGGCCGGCGCGCCGTCCGTGCGGGTGGCGGCATCGAACGTCCGTGGATGAGCCACGCCGGCCCGGCCCCACCGGAACGCAGCCAGATTCTCGTCCACCGCGACCCCGTTCAGTGCGATGGCCTCCTCGATCGCGGAGGCCGCGAAGGGGAGGGCGCCGCACTGGTAGGCCGCCCCGACGAGGAGGAAGTTCACACTCGCAGTGCCCCCGAACAGTTTTCGTGCTGCCGCGGCCGCGTCGAAGGATCGCACCTGCCGAGCCACGCTGCGCAGCCGATCGAGCAGGGCATCCATATCCGGATGCTCGACGGAGGGATCGCGCACCATGTCACCCGTCGGTGTCCGGCTCGTCGAGGCGACGACGAGTGTGCGGCTCGCGGACCCGTAGCCGACGAAGCGGGAGTCCGCGGCGGTGAGCAGGTCGAAGGCGAGGATACAGTCGGCGGAGCCCGGGGTGAGCCGGTTGGAGGTGTCCTCGGAGTCGGGCGTGATCCGGAGATGTGAGGTGACCGGGCCCGCCTTCTGGCTCAACCCGGTCTGATCCAGGCCCTCGACATGCAGCCCACAGTGCAGCGCTGCCGTGCCGAGTACCTGGTTGACGGTGACGATGCCGGTGCCGCCCACGCCGGCGAGAAACAGGGTGACGCCGTCGGCCGGCATCACCGCTCGCGGCTCGGGCGAGACCGGTGGTTCGGGGAGGGTGTTCCCCGGAGCTGCTCCGTCCGGATCCACCTCGACGGTGACGAACGAAGGACAGTTGCCGTCGAGGCACGAGTAGTCGGTGTTGCACCCGGTCTGGTCGATGTGGGTCTTGCGGCCGAACTCGGTGTCGACCGGCTGGACCGACAGGCAGTTGCTCTTCGCGCCGCAGTCGCCGCAGCCCTCGCACACCGCCTCGTTGATCACGACGCGCGTGGTGCGGACGGGGAGCGTGCCCCTCTTCCGCTTGCGCCGGGCCTCGGCGGCACACTGCTGGTCGTAGATCAGGACGGTCACCCCCGGGACGCCACGCAAGATCCGCTGGGCCTCGTCGAGACGATCGCGGTCCCAGACCGTGACTCCACGCGCGAAGTGAGCCCTACGATGCCGTGCCGGATCGTCGGCACACACGATGATCTTCGCGACGCCCTCCGCGGCCAGCTGGTGGGTGAGTTCGGGAACGGGCAGTGCGCCCTCGGCGTCCTGCGCGCCGGTCATCGCGACGGCCGAGTTGTACAGGATCTTGTAGGTGATGTTCACTCCCGCGGCGAGGCAGGCCTGCACGGCCAACTGCCCGGAATGGAAATACGTACCGTCACCGATGTTCTGGAAGATGTGGGGCACGGACGTGAACGGTGACTGCCCGATCCACTGAGCTCCTTCGCCGCCCATCTGGGTCAGCCCGGTCACCCGGGATTCGGTACGAGCCGACATGGTCACCAGTGTGTGGCAGCCGATTCCGCCTCCGGCGAGGGAACCTTCCGGTACCACCGTCGAGCGGTTGTGCGGGCACCCGGAACAGAAGTACGGGGCACGCCGCGCCGGAAGCACGGTGAGTTCGAGTGGCGCCGGAAGTGGAGCTCGCAGGGTCACCCGGCCGTGCAGTACCTCGCGCAGCGGACGGGCCAGGCGCGCCGCGGTCAGTTCGCCGTCGGCGGGAACGAGCCGGCGGCCGTTGCGGTTCCGTTTCCCCACCACCTCCGGAGCCCCACCGGATCCGTAGAGGATCTCCTTGACCTGTGACTCGACGAATGCGGTCTTCTCCTCGACGACGAGGATGGTGTCGACTCCCTCCGCCAACTGCCGCACAGTGCCCGAAGCCAGCGGAAAGGGCATGCCCACCCGCAGTATCCGTACTCCGGCCCGGCCGAGTTCGGAATCGGTGACGCCCAGGTCGCGCAGGGACTGGCGCACCGCGTCGTACGCCGTGCCGACCGCGACGACACCGATGCGCGCGTCCGTCGAATCGACTTCGATCCGGTCGATCGGGTTGGCCTCGGTGAAGGCCTCGACCATCGCCCATCGGGGGCCGTGGAGATCGGCCTCGGCGAGCAGACTGTCCGGTGGCGCGGCGAGCACGCGTTGCCGGTACGTCCAGGGCGCTCCCTCCCATTCGACGGTGGGCGTGACGATCGGCAGCGCCGCGAAGTCGCGGTCCAAGGTCCACAGTCCGTCGGCGACGTCGGCGACGATCTTCAACGCGGACCAGCAGCCGGAGGCACGTGAGAGCGCGATCCCGTACATCCCGAAGGCGACCACCTCCTCGGCGTTGCGGGGAAAGAAGACCGGGATCCCGAGCGCGGCGAGCGACTTCTCGCTGGCGGCGGGCAGGGTCGACGATTTCGCGGCGGGGTCGTCCCCGACGAGCGCGAGCGCGCCTCCGGACGGGTGTGCGCCGTACATGGTGGCGTGCCGCAGCGCGTCCCCGGCGCGATCCAGGCCGGGGCCCTTGCCGTACCAGACTCCGACGACGCCGTCGTGGGTGCGCTCGCCTGCCGGAAGTTCGATCTGGCTGCCCCAGACCGAGGTGGCGGCGAGTTCCTCGTTGACTCCCGGGGTGAGGTGCACGTTGTGGTCGGCCGCGAGCATCGGCAGGGAAGCCAGGAGCCGGTCCAGGCCGCCGAGCGGGCTTCCTTGGTACCCGGACACGAACGTCGCGGTCCGCGCGCCGGCGCGACGATCGCGTTCATGCTGCTCCACCAGGAGCCGGGCGATGGCCTGGATCCCGGTGACGAGGACGGGGCCGGAGGTCGTCCGGTACCGGTCGTCGAGATCCACCGTGGCGGGGACCGGCTCGGGCTCACGTAGCTGTGTCATCCGACATGCACCACCTTCGAGCGGGCCGCGGGGTGTGCGGCCCGATTCGCTGAACTCACCGTGTGCGGCTACTTCATGGTTCGTCATTTCATGGTTCTTCACCGGGGAAGTTCGGTCAATTGCCCGGCAGACAACTGATCGAAATGATGTGCTGGTGATCTGGTTCACACCTGGAGGTCTCCGAAATGCTCACTCTCGATCGACTCGATGCCGAGCTCCTGGGGCGCCTGTCGCTGAACGCCCGCGCGGGAATCGGCGAGCTGGCGGAGGCTCTCGGCGTCGCGCGCAACACCGTGCAGGCGCGGTTGCGGCGCCTGGAGGAATCCGGGGTACTCCGCGGATACCGTCCCGACCTGGATCTCTCGGCCGCCGGCATCTCGGTGCAGGCCTTCGTCGGGCTCGAATTGGTGCAGGGTCGGCTCCAGGCCGTCATCGACGAACTCGCCTCGATTCCGGAAGTGCTCGAGATCCACGCGACGACGGGCCGGGAAGATCTGTTGGCGCGGGTCGCCACCGACACCCACGCCCGGTTGCAGACGCTCATCGAGCGGGTGGTGGGCATCGACGGCGTCACCCATTCGACCACCGCGCTGGCACTGACGTCGCCGTTGCCCTACCGGATCGGTCCGCTCCTCACCGAGCTCACCCGCGAGAGCGGCTGGGGACGTTCGACACCGCCGCCCCACCCGCACCGCTGAGGATGGGCGCCGGCCGGGTGCGCGATCTCGCTGTGACCTTCGCCACCGGCAACGCCCGGGCGCTCGGCGGGGCGCGCGTGCCCCCGGATGTCGGATACGACGGCCGAGTGCGTTCCGTGGTCCGCGGCTGGGTCCAGGGGAGCGGCACCTTTCGGATCGAAACTCCGAGTCCGTGCGTGAATCGACGCGAGAGCCCCGACGTCCCCCAGTGCGGTCGTTCGCTCTGCGAAATATTCACTGGTGCACCGGAATATTACGGACGGTGCCGGATTCGACACCGGAATGATCCGGAAGTACGACCCGGTTCTCAGGGATATCCCTGATGCTTCCCGACGGGCCGAGGCGTCATTCTGAAACGACAAAGCCGTTGCGTGTGCGCGGGTCCGTACCGAAGGAGCGAGCTGTGTCCTTGTATCTGTACCGGCTGGGCAAATTCGCCTTCCGCCGAAAGTGGTTGGTTCTGCCTGTCTGGCTGGTGTTGCTGGTCGCCCTCGGCGCGCTGGCGAGCACGGTGTCGAAGCCGATGGAAGACGACTTCACCATGCCGAACCTGCCGTCCGAGCGGGCCACCGAGATCATGGACCGTCATTTTCCGGGAATGTCCGCCGAATTCGACTTCGACGCCGTCACCGGTACGTACGTGATCGCGGCACCGGAGGGCACTCGCCTGACGGACGCCGGGAACGTGGCCGCGATCGATTCGCTCGTCGCCGAACTCGGTGCGCTCGACATCGTCGATCACTCTGTGCCGCTGGAGAATCCGGTTGCCACTGCGGAATCCATGGGCTGCCTGTCGCCCGAGCGTGCCACCGACGAGTTCACGGCCACGTGTTCGGGGGCGCCACTCAACGTCCTGGCGACGACGAACGCGGATACCGTGGCGCTGCTGGACGTTCCGTTCACCATCGATTCCTGGCAGGACATCACGCCCGAGGACCGCGCGGCCGCGTTCGACGCAGCCGACGGCGCCCGTGACGCCGGACTGGCGGTCGAACTCAGCGGTTCCATCGCGATGGAAGAGGAAATGCCGGGTGGTACGGCCGAGCTGATCGGTATGGGCGTCGCACTGATCGTCATGATCATCGCGTTCGGCGCGATCGTGGCGGCGTTCGTCCCGATCATCACCGCGATCGTGGGGCTCGGTGCCGCCACGATGGTGATTCTCGCCGGTACGGCCGTGACGACGATCCCCACCTTCACCACCTTCCTCGCGTCGATGATCGGTATCGCCCTGTCCATCGACTACGCGCTGTTCATCGTCTCTCGGTACAAACACGAACTCGTCGTGTCGGATTCACCCGAGGAAGCTGCCGGACGCGCAGTCGGCACCGCCGGATCCGCCGTCGTGTTCGCGGGCCTCACCGTCATCATCGCGCTCAGCGGGCTGAGCATCGTCGGAGTCGACTTCCTCACCTACATGGGGTTGGGCGGTGCGCTCGCCGCGGCTTTCGCGGTCATCGTCGCACTCACCCTGATGCCGGCTCTCCTGGGAGCATTCGGCCGGTTCCTGTTCACCCCGAAGATCCCGTTCGTGGCCAAGCACGATCCTGAGGACGATCGCTACGTCACCAACGGTCAGCGGATCGCTCGCCTGATCGGGCGGTTCCCCGCCGTCACCCTCGTCGCGGGCATCGTCCTGCTCGGTGTACTCGCCGCGCCGGCGATCAACCTGAACCTCGGCCTGCCCGGGGACGAGAGCGCGCCCACCGAGTCCACCATCCGGCAGGCGTACGAGCTGCGCACGGAGGGATTCGGGGAGGGCAGCAACGGGGTGCTGCAGATCGCGGTCGATCTCGAGGACGTGCCGGACGAACGCCGGGACGAGGCGCTCGACTCGCTGCGCGCCGAGCTCGAGTCCTACGGCGACATGGACTACGTCGTCGGGCCGACGCCGAGCGAGGACGGCGCCGGGGCGCTGTTCCAGGCCGTGCCGATGTCCGGGCCGAACAACCAGGCCACGAAGGACCTGGTCAAGGAGGCGCGTGGTGCCGAGGCGAGTTTCGCCGACGAGTACGGGATGGAATACGGCGTCACCGGAACGACCGCGATCTTCGCCGACGTCGACGACAAGCTGCTCGGGTCTATCGCGCCGTACATGTCGATCGTGGCGGGAGCGGCCTTCCTGCTGCTGATCCTGGTGTTCCGGTCCATCCTGGTACCGCTCACCGCGGCTCTCGGGTTCCTGTTGTCGATGGCGGCCACCTTCGGCGCGACCGTCCTGATCTTCCAGGAAGGCGCGCTGGGGCTGATCTCCGATCCGCAGCCGATCGTCAGCTTCCTGCCGATCATGCTCATCGGGCTCGTGTTCGGCCTCGCCATGGATTACCAGGTCTTCCTCGTGACGCGAATGCGGGAGGAGTACGTCCACGGCGCCTCACCCAAGGAAGCGATGGTGAACGGCTATCACCACGGGGCCCGGGTCGTGACCGCGGCGGCGATCATCATGATCTCGGTGTTCAGCGCATTCATGCTCGAGGACGACGTGGCTGCCAAGTCGATGGGCTTCGCACTCGCCGCGGGCGTGCTGTTCGATGCGTTCATCGTGCGCATGGTCATCATCCCGTCGCTCCTGGCGCTCATGGGTGACTCCGCGTGGTGGATTCCGAAGTGGCTGGATCGCATCCTTCCGAACATCGACGTGGAGGGACAGAAGCTCGCCGGGCTCGGCAGCGGTACCAAGGAGGCGAAGCCGCAGCCACAGTTCGTGGACTGATCCGTCCGAATCTCCAGTCTCCCGACCCGTGATATGTGCATAATCACGAAAGAGAGGCTTCGATGCCCGGGGAGGGCCGCGAAGTGCGGCCCTCCCCGGGCAAGCCTTCGGATGCGCGAGGGGGCGATGACGACGACCGGTTGCAGCGACGGGCCGGACGACCCCGCGCCGTGGAACGCGGGCGCGGTCGTCGGCTCCCGCTATCGCCTGATCGAGCGGTTCGACGGACCGCGCGGTTCCCAGTTCTGGCTGGCCCACGACATCCGGCTCCGCCGGGACGTGTCGGTGGACGTCATCGAACCACGCACGATCGCTCCGGCGGGTGCAGAGGCACTCCGCCGATACTCCCGGGACACCTCGGGCACCGGCGACGGGCGGGAATCCCACGTCGCCCGGGTGTACGACATCATCGAAATTCTCGGAAGCGAGGGCGGTGACCGCGTCGCGGTGATCGCGGAGTGGATTCCCGGACGCACCCTCGCCGAGGTGGCGGCGGCGGGCCCGGCGGCCCGGGAGGCCGCTCGGGCGGTCCGGGCACTCGCCGCCGACACGTCGGCCTCGCACCGGCACGGCCACCATCTGCCGCTCGATCACCCGGGCCGGGTCCGGGTCGCTCTCGATCGGAGCCTGGTCCTCGCCTACCCGTCGACGCCGGCGACCGCGACCGACGAGGCCGACGTCGTCGGGCTCGGCGCGATCCTCTACGCGTTGCTCACCGGCGCCTGGCCGCTCGACGGCTCGGAGTCCTCGTATGCGGGCCTGCCGCCCGCAGCGAGAGACCGGGAAGGTCAGGTGCTCGCGCCGGCGCTGGTGCGGCCGGACATCGATCCGGAGCTGTCCGCGCTGACCGTGTCGGCTCTCGGTCCCCGCGGGTCGGGAATGTCCGCCGACACTCTCGTCGCGGCCCTGGACGGCTGGCTGGCCGCCCATCCGCACGAACAGCAGTCGCCGGCGACCCCGGACGCCCCCGGGCCCGTAGGTGCCGTGGCCGTCGGTGCTGCGCTGGTGGTGGGTCTCGGCGTGGCGGGGTGGGGGGTCGGCGCGTGGGCGGTGTCCTCCGACGCACCTCTCGTCGCGGTCGGGGAACCGGCATCGATCGCCGAACCGTTCCCGTCCGCCACGGTGCCCCAGGACGACGCGTTCGCGCCCACCGGCGCCACTGTCGTCGTGCTCGGCAGGGGGGACGGCGCCGGCGAGGATGCCGGCGCGGCGGTGGACGGGGATCCGTCCACCGCGTGGTCCACCGATCGTCGCCCGAGTCCGTACCCGGACGAGGACATCGGCCTGGTGGTCACGCTTCCCGTGCTCGCGGAAGTCGGCGACGTGTGGATCGACTCGCTCTCGCCCGGCGCCACGGTGGAGATCCGAACGGTCCCGGACCGGAGCGGCCGGCTCGACTCGACCCGGATACTGGGAACCGGGACGATCGAGGCAGGCGTCACCCGGATCGCGGTGGCGACGCCCGACCCCACCGATCGCCTCCTGGTCCGGCTCACCGGGCTGGCGCCCGTCGACGGCGGGTACCAGACGTCGCTGTCCGAGATCGGGTTCACCGGGAAGCGGTGACGGCCCGGGCACGTCTCGAACGGCACGCGTCGAACGGTGCACAATGAGTCCGTGACCCACTTCCGCTCGGTGGACGCAGGTGAACGACGCTCCCGGCTGGCCCGCCGTCATCGTCTCGCCCCCGGCTCGCGTGCCCGCGACGTCGTCGACGCCGCCGACAGCCTGGTGGCGCTGCACGCCACGGACCAGGCGACGATCCACCTGTCCGCGTGGGCGCGGGTGGACGGGCTGACCGTCGCGGACGTCGATCATGCTCTCCACGAGGAGCGTTCACTCGTCAAGCATCTGGCGATGCGGCGCACGCTGTTCGTCTTCCCGCGTCATCGTCTCGCGCATGCGCAGGCGGGCGCGAGCGACCGGGTGGCCGCCGCCGAGCGGCGCAGGCTCGCCCGCGAGGTGGAGGACGCGGGGCTGCACCCGGACGGGGAGCGGTGGATCCGCGACGCCGAGGCGGCGGTACTCGACGCGCTGCGGGGTGACCGGAGTGCGTCCTGGACCGAACTGCGCGACGAGCTCCCGATCCTGACGGGCTCGATCGAGTACGGCGAGGGCAAGGCCTGGGCCGGGCGCGCCGCGATCGGCCCACGCATCCTCACCGTGCTGTCGGCGCAGGGGCGGTTGGTACGTGCCGGCAACGGCGGCGGCTGGAACGTCTCCCGGAATCGCTGGGCTGTCACCGAATCATGGCTGGGTGCACCGATTGTCGGCTGTACTGCGGAGGACGGTACCCGCGAACTGGTGCGATCCTGGCTCCGTTCGTTCGGGCCGGGCACCGAGGCCGATCTGAAATGGTGGCTCGGATCCACACTCACCGCGGTCCGTCGCGCGCTCGCGGAACTCGACGTCGTCGAGGTCGAGCTGGACGGGCACACCGGCTACCTGCTCGCCGACGACGTGGAACCGGAACCCGAGATCGAACCGTGGGGCGCACTGCTGCCCACACTGGATCCGACGACGATGGGCTGGCAGGAGCGGGAGTGGTACCTCGGTCCGCACCGCGAGCAGTTGTTCGACAGTGTCGGGAATGCCGGACCGACGGCATGGTGGGAGGGCCGCATCGTCGGTGGGTGGTGGCAGGACCCGGACGGCGCCGTCGTCGTGCACCTGCTCGAGGACGTGGGCGCGGATGCCCGTGCCGTGCTGGATCGCGAGGCCGAGCGGTTGACCGAGTGGATCGACGGGGCCCGAGTCACTCTCAGATATCCGTCGCCGCTCGCGAAACGGTTCGCCTGAGGTCACCCGGAGCGGCGATATCCGCGCCTCGGCTCGCCGGGAATGTCGGGTATGCTGCCCGGGACCTGCCGCGTCATCGTCGTCGATCGAACGCGTGCCCGCGCGCTCGAAGGAGTCCCTCATCCCGCCAGTCGATCGGACCCCGCCGCTGCGCCGCCTCCGCCGGGTGGCGGGTGATGCGGGATTGCGCACCCTGCTCGGGCCGGGCCTGGCGCGGCATCCGTCCGAGCGTCCGTCGATCTACCTCGTCGCCCCCAGCGGTCACCCGAACTACGGAGACGAACTGATCCTGCGGGGATGGCTCCGGCACCTCGAGCGCGTACAGCCCGATGCCGACGTCGTCGTCGACTGCCACACGCCGGGACAGGCCGCGGTCCTGCACGGGCGCGAGCATCCGCGAGTGACGTTCGTGGACACCCTGTGGCGGATCTGCGCGGAATCCGAGCACCTGGACGAGGCCGAGGCGGCCGACTTCGCGCACCGCGTGATCCACGACCCGGGGATCCTGTGCCGCATCGTCTCGGGCATCGAGATGCTCGCCCGTGCCGACGTGATCCATCTCGTCGGTGGCGGGTACGTCAATGCGGTGTGGCCTCATCACCTTGCCCTGCTCGCCGCCGCATCCGCTGCCGTCGAGCGTTCCGGAGGAAGTCTCGTGGCGACCGGCCAGGGGCTCACACCGGTGGGCGGCGGACGCCGCCTCGAACTGCTGCGGCGATACGTCGAACGGTTCGACGTGTTCGACGTGCGCGACACCCCGTCGTGGGAGGTGATCGGTGACTGTGCGGGTGTGTCACTCACCGGAGACGACGCGTGGCTGGCGATCCGCGACGACGGCATCTACGACACCGACAGCGAGGCGTCACGCCGAAAGTACGTGTTCTGCTTGCAGATCGACCTCATGGACGGGTTCGACGGCGGCCGCGGTGTGGACGGTCTGACGAGCGCGGTGAGCGACATCGTGGACCGCTGGGGTATCGACGGCACGGACACGGCGTTCGTCGAGGGTATCCCCGGCGCCGATCGGGTCGTGTACGACAGGGTGGTCGACCTCCTTCCGGGAGCCGAATTCGTTCCCTTCACCGATGTGTGGTGGCGAGGCCTGCCGGCCCGCCGGGACCAGGTGTGGGTCAGTACGCGCTTCCACCCACACCTCGTCGCTGCCGCGGCGGGAGCGCGCGGTATCGCGCTGTCCGCGGGCGGGGACTACTACCCGGTCAAGCACCGGTCCCTCGTCGAGGCCGGGTCGCACTGGGCGGTGGCGGAGACGTCGACACTGCCCGACGCCCCTGCGGACGGGGGCTTCGGGCACGAGACGGTGGCCCGGTTGCGGGGCGAGAAGACCGCACTCGCCGGCCGCATCTATCCGGACGTGCCGTTCCCGGTTCGTCACGTGCGCAGCGCCCGTCGCCGATTCGCCGCTCGGTCCGCCTCGCGCTGACCTCGTTCCGGCTCGGCGCCCAGCGTGAACCGCACCAGCGCCTCGACCAGCGCGGAGGTGGCGGACAGTTGCGGCGCGTGGTCGCAGGCGAGGCTGACCACCTGTGCGCCGGGTACCCGCTGCTGCATCTCCCGCTGGGCCGCGAGCGGAAGAGTTCTGTCCTCGGTCGCCTCGATGTACAGGCGGGGCAGCCGGCCGAACCGTCCCGGGCTCCAGACGGGTGCGATGAGCCGGGCCGTCTCGAGTTGCGGCACCAGGCGCCGGGCAGCACCGATCGCATCCTCGGCACCGGCGCCGTGGAAGAAGACAGCCGCCCCGGCCTCCACCGGCACCGTCGTCCCCCGCCCGTCTGCCGTGGGCCGCAACCACTTCGAGATCCCGACAGGTGGGTGCAGGCCGATCTCCTCGCACAGATCACCGAACGTCCGGCCGGATTCGAGCATCATCCCGGCCACGTAGGCGACCCCGGCGATCCGCTCGTGCAGTCGCTCGGCGACGGCGGTGACGACGCCGCCACCGCCCGAGTGCCCGACCAGGAACACCGGGCCGTCGAGGGAGGCGACGAGTGCGGACACGGTGTCGGCGACGGTGTCGAGGGTGATCTCCTCGTCGGCGGCCCAGGTGCCGACCCCGGGAAGTGCCGGTGTGTGCGGAATGGCCCCCGCTGCGCGGAGTGGCCCGACGACGTTGTCCCACACCCACGGTCCCGCCCATGCCCCGTGGACGAGCACGACGTGCGGGGCGGTCATCGGCCCGTGCCGCCGTCGTTGGTGGCGCCGTGCGCCGCGAGCACGCGTGCGGCCTCACGGACCGCCGCCGTGTTCGCCTTGCCCTGGCGACTGCCGGCCAGCTTGGCCGCGATGTGGTCACGGACCGTGATCGGCTCGTACGCCAGGCCGCCGTCGGCGTCGAGATGGCTCGGCAGGGTGGAGATCACGGCGTCGGCATTGCCGTCGTGGAAGAACGCCACCGAACGTCGACGCATGATGGTGCCGTCGACGACGGGCGGCTTGACCCGGTGCAGCGTGGACATCCACCGGTCGTTCGTCAGCCGGGCGGTGAGATCTCCGAGGTTGATCAACAGGGCGTTCTCGGCCGGTGCGACGTCGTGCCACACACCGTCGGTGCCGAGTACCTGCAGACCGGCGACGCGGTCCGCCCACAGCACCGTCACGATGCCGAAGTCCGTGTGCTCACCCATCCCGGTGAGGTCGCCGTCCAGGGTGACCGGGCCCTCCGGAAGGGCGTAGTTGTTCATCCGGAGCACGTCGATCGAATGGTCGGTGAGGGGGTCGAAGTAGTCGTCGCTCTCGCCGAGTGCGTCGGCGAAGATCGTCGTCAGTGTCCGGGCGACGCGGGCCGCGTGAGCGAAGTATCGCTCGACCCGGGGCCGGAAGTCCGCGACGTCGGGCCAGACGTTGACGCCGTAGTCGCGCTCGTGCAGGTCGAGGGCGGTGAAGGACCTCGCCTCGACCCCGACGTTGAATGCCTCGAAGAAGTCGTTCATCCGCCCGGACGATTCGACGCCGAGACTCAGGCTCAGCGACTCGCTCTTCGGCGGGCTGTACCCGCGGTTGGCACCCTCGACGCGATAGGCCTTCTTCTCGGCGAGGGGGAGGCCGAAGAACGAGTCCACCGCACCGGCCAGCCCGTCGAGGACGTCGTCGGGTATGCCGTGCCCGAGGATCTGGATGAAGCCCACCTGTTCGCAGGCGCGGTCGATCTCCCACGCCACCCGGTCGCGATCGGTACGCGAACCCCCGTCGATGTAGGGACGGATGTCGATCACCGGAACCTCGAACGGTTCGTCCTGTCGGCTGGGTGTGTCGGTCACGGCCACTCCTTCGGCGTCGGCATGGGCATCGCTCACGCAAATATTGTCTCGGTCAATATTTCCGAGCTCTTTTCAATGACGTTTCGGGCGCGTGACGGAGTCGGGCGGGGCGTGCGGTCCGCCGTGCGGCCTTGATAGCGTGCGCGGATGGACGACGACCAGCGTGAACTCGCCTCCGCGGTCGGGACGACGCTGAGGACCGCACGGCTGGATGCCGACCTCACCCTCAACGAGCTGGCGAAGCGGACGGGCCTGTCGCAGCCGTTTCTCAGCCAGGCCGAGAACGGCAGGTCCCTCCCCAGCCTGATCAATCTCCATCGAGTGGCCCAGGCGCTGGGAACCACCGCGCACGCGATTCTCGAACGCAGTGCCCGGATCCCGACCACGCTGGTCGAAGCCCGGGTGAGTCGCAGTTTCGAGGTCTCGCCCGGAGCAACCGTGCGGTTCTGCGCTCCCGGTGGCCGCACGATGCAACCGAACGAGGTGACCGCGGCGGCCCGCACCTGCGCCGACTCGTCGACCGTGCATCCAGGTGAGGAGTTCGTCTACGTCGTCGAGGGGCAGGTGCGTATCGAGGTCGACGGGGAGGAGCCGTACCTGCTCGCAGCCGGGGACACCCTCTACTATCCGGCGACCGTGCCACACCGGTGGTTCAACGATTCCGACGAGCAGGCCCGGTTCCTCATGGTCAGCTCGCCGCCCGGGTTCTGAGGTCCGCTCGGCCCCACTGTACTTTGCCGGTTCGGCAAACTTTCTGGCGCTTTCGGGCAATGCTGTGGATCCTCGACGGCATGGACCACACGCACACCACCGAAGTCGACGCCCCCGCGAGCGAACTCTGGGACGCGAAGTATCTCGAGCGGGAACGGATCTGGAGCGGCGCGCCCAACCTCGTGCTCGTGGAGGAGACCGCGGACCTGCAGCCCGGAACCGCGCTCGAATTGGGAGCGGGCGAAGGCGCGGATGCGATCTGGCTCGCGAAGAAGGGCTGGCAGGTCACCGCGGTGGACGTCTCCGCGGTGGCGCTCGGTCGTGCGGCGCAGCATGCGACGGACGAAGGGGTGGCCGACCGGATCGGATGGGAACAGATGGATCTGGCGGCCGAGTTCCCGGAGGGCGAGTTCGATCTGGTCTCCGCCCACTACTTCCACTCGCACGGCGAGCTACCCCGCGAGCAGATCCTCGGATCGGCGGCCGACGCCGTGGCCGTCGGCGGCGTGTTGCTGGTCGTCGGGCACGCCGGCCCACCCTCGTGGGTGACCGACCACGACCACGGGGATCTGCCCACCCCGACCGAGGTGTACGAGGGGCTCCGGCCACGCGACGGCGAATGGGAGATCCTGAGCTGCAGGGAGCTTCAGGTGCCGATGACGGCTCCGGACGGCAGTGCCGGGGCGCGTTCCGACAACGTCCTGAAGATCCGCAGGCTGGTGCCCGCGGAACAGAAGCGGACGTGACGAACTCAGCGCGGGCGGGTGCGTGCGGCGGACGAGGACGCACGTTCGACGAGTTCCACGGGGAGAACGGCTGATTCGACATCACGCCCGGCGACGAGGTCGAGCAGGAGGTGGACCCCGGTGGCCCCGATGAGCCGTGCGGGCGAGCGGATCGTGGTCAGCGGAACCGGCAACTGGGCCGCCACCGGGATGTCGTTGTAGCCGACCAGCCCGAGGTCGTCCGGGATCGTCAGCCCCAGATCGCGCGCGACCCCGATGACGCCGATCGCGACGGTGTCGCTGACCGCGAAGATCGCCCGGGGGCGGTCCGGGCGGTCGAGTAGTGAGGTGGCTGCCGCGACACCGCCCGCGACGTCGAAGCCCGTCCGTCGCACCCGGTCGTCGGGGAGGTCGATTCCATACTCGGACAATCCGTTCCGAAAGCCGAACAGTCGTTCCTGGGCCGTCGTCGCGTGCGCGGGGCCCGCGATGACCGCGAGATCGGTGTACCCGCGTTCGACGAGGTGACGAGCCGCGAGACGGCCGCCCTGTGCGTCGTCTCCGGCCACATAGGGCAGCGTCGGGTCCGGGTGCCGGTTGAGCTGCAGCATCGGCAGTGATCGGGTCGACAGCGAGGCGAGGAAGTCCTCGCTCGGGCTGTGCAGACTGCTCAGCAGCAGCCCGTCCACCTGACGGCCGGACAGGAAGTCGACGGCGTCGCGCTGGGCGCCGAGGTCGTCCGGCGGGCTGGAGAGCAGGACGGAGTATCCCGCCGCGGTGGCGGTCTCCTCGATGCCCTGGAACATCGTCGCCACCACTCCGTCGGTGAGCCGTGGCATGACCACGCCGAGGGTCGTCGTCCGCCGGGTGCGCAGGCTCGCCGCCCACAGGTTGGGCTGGTACCCCAGCTCCGCGGCGGTGCGGCGGACCCGTTGGGCGGCGTCGGACCACCCGTCGGCGGGTTCCGGCTGGCGGAGTACGCGCGAGGCGGTGGAGACGTGGACCCCGGCCCGGTCCGCGATCTCCCGCAGGGTGGGCGGGCGCCCGGGCACGCGGGCAAGGCGATCGGTCACGGATCTCCTCGGTGGTCGGGTCGGCGTGTTTCGTGCCCTGTGCCGGTCGTGGTTGACGGCCGGATCGGCGGGCTCTACTGTACGTGACGCAAACGTTCGTGCAATCGTTTGCATGCCTTGCTCGAAGAGCCCGCACTGCCGAACACCGCACTCGCCGACCCGGAGGCCCCGACATGTCAGACGCCCAGACCCTCGCCGAACTGTTCGCCCTCGACACCCTGCTCGATCCCGAGGAGATCGCGATCCGCGACACGGTGCGGAAGTTCGCGAGCGAGCGGATCCGCCCCCACATCGCCGAGTGGTTCGAGGCAGGGGCGCTGCCGGTACGGGATCTCGCCCGGGAACTGGGGGGCCTCGGACTCCTCGGTATGCACCTCGAGGGTTACGGCTGCGCGGGCACCAGTGCGACGTCCTACGGGCTGGCCTGCCTCGAAGTCGAGGCCGTCGACTCGGGGATCCGTAGCCTCGTCTCGGTGCAGGGATCGCTCGCGATGTTCGCGATCCATCACTACGGCAGCGAGGAGCAGAAGCAGCAGTGGCTGCCGGGGATGGCGGCCGGAACGACGATCGGATGCTTCGGTCTCACCGAGCCCGACTTCGGATCCAACCCGGGCGGCATGCGCACCCACGCGAAGCGTGACGGCGACGACTGGGTGCTCAACGGCACGAAGATGTGGATCACCAACGGATCGGTCGCCGATGTCGCGGTGGTCTGGGCTCGGACCGAGGACGGCATCCGCGGATTCGTCGTCCCGACCGACAGCCCGGGCTTCTCCGCGCCCGAGATCACCGCCAAGATGTCGCTGCGTGCGTCCGTCACCTCGGAACTGGTGCTCGAGGACGTCCGGCTCCCGGCCGAGGCGATGCTCCCCGAGGCGAAGGGGCTCTCCGGGCCGCTCGGCTGCCTGAACGAGGCCCGGTTCGGGATCGTCTTCGGTGCGCTCGGTGCTGCGCGCGACTGCCTGGAGACGGCCATCGAGTACGCCACGCAGCGCACCGTCTTCGACAAGTCGCTCGCCGCGTACCAGATCACCCAGGTCAAGATCGCAGACATGGCGCTCGAACTGGGCAAGGGGCATCTGCTCGCGTACCACCTCGGTCGCCGCAAGGACGCCGGTACGCTCCGGCCGGAGCAGGTCAGCACCGGCAAGCTCAACAACGTGCGCGAGGCCATCGCCATCGCCCGCGAATGCCGAACCATCCTCGGCGCCAATGGAATCACCCTCGAGTACCCGGTCATCCGGCACGCGAACAACCTCGAGTCCGTTCTCACCTACGAGGGCACCTCGGAGGTGCACCAGCTCACGATCGGCCGCGCACTCACCGGCGAAGCCGCGTTCCGGTGACCGGCGCCGGCGCGCTCGACGGGGTGCTGATCGCCGACTTCGGACGCGTCCTCGCAGCTCCCTACGCGACGATGCTGCTCGCCGATCTCGGTGCTGAAGTGGTGAAGATCGAACGGCCCGGGCACGGAGACGACACGCGTCACTGGGGCCCGCCGTGGTCCGCGGAGCAGTCGACGTACTTCCAGTCGGTCAACCGCAACAAGCAGTCGGCCGCGTGGGACCTGCGCGATCCACGTGACCTCGCGTCGGCCCGTGCACTCGTGGCCCGCGCCGACGTGGTGGTGGAGAACCTGCTTCCCGGCACGATGGAAGGCTTCGGACTGGGGTACGACGCGGTGCGGCAGGACAATCCGGGCATCGTGTACTGCTCGGTGACCGGGTTCGGTGGAGCGAATCTCCTCCCGGGTTACGACCTGCTGGTCCAGGCGGTGGGTGGGCTGATGAGTGTCACCGGGCCGGACGAGCACACCCCGACCAAGGTCGGTGTCGCGATGGTGGATGTCGTGACCGGGTTGCATGCGGCGGTCGGTATTCTTGCCGCGCTGCGCCACCGGGAGCGCACCGGGCAGGGGCAGCGGGTCGAGGTGAACCTGCTGTCGTCGCTGCTGGCCGCGCTCACGAACCAGTCCTCGTCCTACGTCGCGGCCGGGGTCGTGCCGGCGGCGATGGGAAACCGACATCCCAGTATCACGCCGTACGAGTTGTACGAGACCGCCGATCGGCCGTTGGTGCTCGCCGTCGGAAACGATCGCCAGTTCCGCTCGCTCGCTGAGGTTCTCGGCCTCGGGTATCTGGCCGACGACCCCCGGTTCGAGACCAACGCTCGGCGCGTGGAGCACCGGGACGAGTTGCGGGACCAACTCGTCGTCGCCCTGTCCGCGCACTCGGCGGATCACTGGTTCGAGGCGCTGACCCGGGCCGGTGTTCCCTGTGGTCCCGTCAACGACATCGCCGGGGCCGTCGCGCTCGCCGAACGGCTGGGCCTCGCACCGGTGGTGGAGGTCGGCGGACGCGAGGGCGAGGACTCGGTTCGTCAGGTGGCCAACCCGATTCGACTGGGATCGACCCCGGTTCGATACCGGACTCCCCCGCCTCGTCTCGGCGAGCACACCGAGGCGGTTCACCGATCACTGTGTGCCGGGCGCGACGGGTCGTCGCCGTAGCCGGTGTGCCGGCGTCGGCGGGCGATCGCGAGGATCAATCCCGCTGCGACCGCGATCTGCCCGAACATCAGCGATGCGGGCAGTGCCAGCAATTCCCATCCGGTCGAGCGGTGGGTCTGCGACCACACGACGATGACGACTGCCAGCGTGACCGTCGAGATCTGGCCGAACGTCATCACGATCCTCGGCGCGCTGCGAGCATCGGAGCGACGGACCAGTCCCGGCGCTCCGGCGAGGACCCCTACCAGTGCGCAGACCAACCCCACCAGGGTCGGGAGCACGACCATCAACTCCACGGGCGCCCGAAGCTCGATCACGCCGCCGATCAGCAGCTGTGGCGCTACGAACAGCCAGATCGACACCGCACACAGCACCGAGATCACCGACACGTTCGAGAGCGTCTTCACAACGACAGCGTAGTGACGCCGGAGGAGGCCGTATTCGCCCTCCCGTCGGAGGATCGAGTCGATGACCTCGAGATATGGGCGATGGTGCTGCCTCGGTGTTTCGGTGCGCTCGATCGCGGGTAGTCGAGAGGCGTGCCACGCGCACGACAGACTGTCCGACCGAACCAGACCGAGGAGGTGTCGCTCTGTGCCGGAGGAAAATTCGGGTCCCACCGAGGGAGTCAAGGGCGTCGTGGAAGGCGTCAAGGGTAAGGCGAAAGAGGTCGCGGGTGCCGTCGCGGGTGACGACGAGCTGACACGGGAAGGCCGGGCTCAACAGGACAAGGCCGACGCGCAGCGGGAAGTCGCCGAGAAGGAGGCCGCTGCGGAGAAGGCGCGCGCCGAGGCAGCTGTTCAAGAAGAACGGCAGCGCGCCGAGCAGGAGTAGTCGCGGCAGTAGTAGTCGCGACCGACGTCTCCAGGCCGAATGGGTGTCCGGCTCCCGGTTCAGAGGTACTTCTCGAACGGATGCGGGCCGATCTCCTCGGCCGGGCGGTCGGGTCGTCCTGCCACACGAAACGCACCTGTAGTCGCTCGGTTCCGGTCATGTCGAACTACTGCTTCGGAAGCCCCGGCGGGTTGATCACCGAAACCTCGACGGCCTCGTTGGAGATGCCCCACCTGTCGAGAACCTCTGCGTAGGTGCCGTTGTCGATCAGATGGTTGATCGCCTCGTTGATCGCTTCGATCAGACCATTGTCCTTCTTGGTCAGCACCGCGATCTCACCCTGGAGGTCCTCGCCTGCGCCGGAGAAGGTCCCCGCGATCTCCGATTCACCGGACTGGGCGACATGGAAGGCGGACGCCGGGTTCGGCCCGAAGTACCCGTCGATGCGTCCCGATCCCAGCGCCAGGTAGTAGTCGGAAGCGTTCTGGTAGTAGAGGATCTCGGCCGGCTCGAGACCTGCGGCCACGTTCCGCTCGTTCCAGGCGACCAGAATGGCCTCCTGGTTCGTTCCCGAGCTCACGCCCACTTTCAGGCCCGCGACGTCTTCGGGGCCCTCGACGACGATGCCGCTGTCCTTCTTCACCTCGAAAGCGAGGTTGTCGAGGCGGTACGTCGAGAAGTCGTACTTCTCCTTGCGTTCCTCGGTGACCGTGACGTTGGAGATGAACACGTCGGCGGCCCCCGAGTCGATGCGGACGAAGTTCTGTGCCCAATCCGCGGCGGTGAGCTCGACCTCGAGGCCGAGGACGTCCGCGATGAGGTACGCGAAGTCGGTCTCGGAGCCGATGATGGTCTTGTCGTCCTCTGCGTAGAAGCGAAGCGGGGGAACGGATCCTGCTGCCCCGGTGACCGCGAGGGTGCCCTTGTCGCGGATGGCCTGCGGCACCTTGGCCGCGATCTCGGGGACCTCGTCCGTCGTGATCCGATCCTGGTCCGCGGTGAGGTTGTATCCTTCGGCAGCCGTATCGGAAGCAGCCGAACCGGCCTCTGCGTCGGAGCCGCACGCGGCCACGGCCAGGAGCGCGGTGGTGGAGAGCGCGGCGATCAGTGCCCTGGCGTGTCGGGGCGGTGACGTCGGCCGGCGGAACGTGATGGGGCGGTGCAGTAGGGACATCGTGACCTTCTCGTGGTGGGGTGTGGGCGGGGTGATCGACCAGGTCACAGGACGCTGGCCAGGAAGGCGCGGGTACGTGCGTGTTGCGGATCGTCGAGCACGTCTTCGGCAGTCCCGCGTTCGACGATCACGCCGTGATCCATGAAGATCACCGTGTCGGCGACCTCGCGGGCGAACCCGATCTCGTGGGTGACGATCACGAGCGTCGTGCCGTCCTCGGCGAGCCCCCGGATCACGGCGAGGACTTCGCCCACGAGTTCCGGGTCGAGTGCCGACGTCGGTTCGTCGAACAGGATCACCGTGGGCCGTAGGGCGAGAGCCCGCGCGATGGCGACTCGTTGCTGCTGTCCGCCGGAGAGCTGGCGTGGATAGTCGTGTGCCTTGTCGGCAACGCCGACTCGCTCGAGGAGGGCGATCGCCTCGCGCTCGACATGGTCGCGCGGCCGACGCTGTGCGGATACGGGTGCCTCGACGACATTCTCGAGAACGGTCAGGTGTGGAAAGAGATTGAAGTTCTGGAAGACGAACCCGATCCGTGACCGTTGGCGGAGGATCTCCGTCTCGCGCAGTTCGTGGAGCTTGTTGCCTCGCCTGCGGTACCCGATCAGGTCGCCGCCCACGCGGATCGTGCCCCGGTCCACCTTCTCGAGGTGGTTGAGCGTGCGCAGGAGAGTGGATTTCCCCGATCCCGAGGGCCCGAGAATGACCGTGACCTCTCCGGTTCCCACCTGGAGGTCGACGCCGTCGAGAACCTTCAGGGAACCGAAGGACTTGTGTACCCCGCGCACGTCGACAGCGAGCGCCGGGGCGGCGGCAGTGGAAGGGGCGGTGCTCTTCTCGTCCGTCATCGCGTGCCACCTCCCCGCGGGAGGGCGGGGCCGCGCTCGGCGATCTCGGCGAACCGTGCCCGGATCTTCTGTAGCGGGGTCATCGGGAGAGCCCGCGCCGAGCCCCGGGCGTAGTGGCGCTCGACGTAGTACTGGACGACGGAGAGTGCGGTGGTGAGGATGATGTACCAGACGGTCGCCACCATGAGGAGGGGGACGACGCGCCCGTTTCGTCCGAAGATCACCTGGACCTGATAGAACAACTCGGCGATGGCCATCGTGGACACGATCGACGTGCCCTTGAACAGGCTGATCACTTCGTTGGCTGCGTTCGGGAGGATGGACCGCATCGCCTGGGGAAGCACGATTTTCAGGAACTGCCTGCGGCGCGGAATGCCGAGTGCCTTGGCTGCTTCCACCTGCCCGGGATCGACGGAGATGATCCCGCCGCGAATGATCTCCGCGGAGTAGGCGGCCTGATGCAGGGCGAGACCGATCACTGCGGCGGTGAACCCGGAGATCACTCCGCCCACCTCGAACTCGAAGAATGCCGGTCCGAAAGGTATACCTACCGAGAGTGTTTGGTACAGGTAGGCGATGTTGAACCAGAACAGCAACTGGACGATCAGCGGGATCGATCGGAAGGCCCAGATGTAGAGCCAGGAAATCGTCTGCAGGACAATGCTGCTCGACAGGCGCCCGAGGGCGACGAGCACGCCGAGACCGAATCCGAGAAGCGTTCCCCACACCGTGAGCTTGACCGTCATCCACAGTGCGCGCAGCACGGAATCGGCGGTGAAGTACTCCGCGAACGTGGGCCAGTCCCATCCCGGGTTGGTGGCGAGACCGTGGACGAACTGCGCCCCGAGCACCAGGACCAGCGCGCTGAGCGCCCAGCGCCAGGGGTGCCGGGTCCGGGCGACGACGAGGTCCGCGTCGCCTCGAGTGACACCGTGATCCGCGCGGGTCTCGGTCGGGGCGCTCATGTCGGAACACCAGAGTGGGCAGGCATCGATCCAGGCCTTTCGGGGTCAGACGATCGCGAGTCGTTCCATCGGTCCCGGCGGTAGCACCCGCACCCGAGAACGGGAGGGTTGCTGCGGCGTCGACGAGCCAGGTCTCTCGGCCGCTCTGGATGGCGTTCCGAACGCTAGACCAGCATCGGGTGGCACGTCGACAATTTGAATCAGCCTGGTGTCCAAACCGAAGCCGCACGTCGCATGCGAAACGACCCCGACCCGGTGGGGGTCGAGGTCGTTTCGGTTGGGGTGGAGCGGGTGTCAGCTCCCGTTTCTGATCACCTGGGTGATGATGTCGGCGATGAATCCACTCGGGTCGTTGATGATCGACGATCCGGACGACCCGTTGGCGATGGGTCCGGACGAGCCGAATCCGGCGCCCTCGACACTGCCGACGACGGCCTCGCCGGCATTCTTGCCGCGAATCGTCGTGCAGACTCCGATCGGATTCCAGGTCTGTTCGCCCCAGAGATCCGGTGTCATGGCGGCGCCGCTGTCGTGCACGGTGCCGACCTGTGCGTTGGCCGGAACCCGGTAGGTGATCTCGAAGACCGCCCGGTTGCTGCCATTGATGAGCCAGCCCAGCCCGGAGCTCACCGACGCCTTGCGGGTGTCCACGTTCACCGCCGGTGTGACGGCGGATCCGTTGACCGTGGCGGATTCGACGACGAATCCGGGCGGCGAATAGTCGGCGATTCCGCGCAGCAGCGGTGGGACACCCCTGGCCGTGGACACCGTCGTCCGGTAGGTGACGGTGCCGCCCGGCGCGACCGTGCCGTCGCCGAGGACCTCCTTGGTCAGCTGGATCCCGACCAGTCCTGCCGCCCCGTTCTGTACCCGGGTGGCGGAGGTTCCGCACGCCGTGTCGGCGGCGGCGACACCGCTTCCGACGGCGAGACCGCCGGTGAGAAGGGCCGCGACGGACAACGCCGCGGCACCCCGGCGGAGGGGTGAGAGGGCGCGTTGAGCTGAGGACATGAACGACTCCGTTCGATGAGCGAGATCACCCCCGGCCCCGCGCCGGAAGTGAGGTGTGTCACATCACAGAGTATTTATACGGACACTTGTTCAACTGCACAAGTCCTGGCTCCGCAAGGTGTGCCTGCTGCGGGTTGCCGGTCTCCTGCCTGGGGAAATGCAGGGGGTCTTCGCGTGGAGGTACGGAAGGGGCCGGCTCAGTAGCCGGGTACGCGGAGAATCCGGAGCACCAGATCGGCGTTGATGTTGCCGAGTTCGTCGGGAGTGAACTCGCCGTCCGGCCGATACCAGCGGCAGATGTCGGCACACAGCGACATGATCGCCAGGCCTGCGACTCGCGGATCGTCCACCAGGAAGTCGCCACGATCGATTCCCGCCTGCAACTCGCGCAGTGTCACGAGGCGGATCTGCCGTCGGATCTCCGATACCGCCTCGCGGTGCTCGGGGGTGAGATGCCGGCGTTCGTACTGCGCGATCCGGGCCCGCTGGTACTTCGTGGCGTGTACCTTGCTGAACTCCCTGACCAGCGCCCGGATCCGATCGACCGGCTCGGTGTGGGCCTCGACCGCGTCCGTGACGATCGCGAGTGAGCGTTCGGTGGATCGAAGGATGAGCCGGAACAGCAACTCTTCCTTCGATGGGAAGTGCACGTAGAGCGCCGCCGGACTCATGCCCGCGCGGGTGGAGATGTCGCGGGTACGGGTGGCCTCGTATCCCACATCGGAGAACAGGTCGGTGGCCGCCCGCAGTAGCCGGTCCTCGGAGCTCGCCTCCTCGGAGGTCTCCGGTGCCGATCCCGTGGAGGTGGTGTCGGCAGGTGTTGCTCCCATCGTGATCCTCTCCCCGCGTACGTAGGTCGCCGCACCGCCGCCGATGCACCTCGCACACTACCTGCGGTGTCGATTCGTGATTGACATCACAACCTACGTCGAGCACACTAAGCAAGCGCTCACCCACCTGAGGCGAGTGTCAACTCTCTGTATGCGGAGCGTGTCCCGAGACGAGGAGTGACCCCATGTCCGAACCCGAACCGGACTCGAGCGAATCGGTTTTTCGCGTTGTCTTCGATCACCGTGGCCTTCGGCGGCATCGTCGCCCTGTCCGACGTCAGCGTGTCCGTACGGCCCGGCGAGGTCCTGGGCGTGATCGGTCCGAACGGCGCGGGCAAGACCACCCTGTTCAACGTCGCGTGCGGATTCGTGACCCCGAAATCCGGGACGGTCACCCGGTTCGGACGGGCGATTCCCCGGCACCGCCCGCACGGGCTGGCCGCGCTGGGAATGGGGCGCACACTGCAGGGGCTCGGACTCTTCGATCGGATGACCGTGCTGGACAACGTGATGATCGGTGCGGACCGCCTCGCCAGGGCCGGGTTCTTCACCGGCCTCCTCGGCCTGCCCGCCGGTGCGGCGGACGACCGCGCGGTGCGTGAACGGGCGATGGAGGTGCTCACCGAGCTGCGGGTGGACGCCTACGCGGACCGACTGCCTCCGAGCCTGCCCTACGCGGTGCGCAAGCGCGTCGCCCTCGCGCGGGCGCTGGTGGGCCGCCCCAGCCTGTTGCTGCTGGACGAGCCTGCGTCCGGACTGTCGGGTGACGAGATGGACGAGCTCGGTGAGCTCATCCGCGGTCTCACCGAGTCGATGTCGGTGATGCTGGTCGAGCACCACATGGATCTCGTGATGAGTGTGTGCGACCGCCTCGTCGTACTCGATTTCGGCAAGGTGATCGCTTCCGGGGCACCGGACGACGTACGCGAGGATCCGGCCGTGCTGGCCGCCTACCTCGGAAACGAGGTGACCGCATGACCGCCACCACTGGTACCCGGGCCGCTCTCGAGATCGAAGGGCTGACGGTGCGGTACGGGCCGATCACCGCTCTCGGTGACGTCCGGATGAGTGTTCCCGAGGGAGCTGTCACGGCGATTCTCGGGGCCAACGGGGCCGGAAAGACCACCCTGCTGCGCACGATCTCCGGTCTGCTGACACCGGTTGCCGGCAGTATCCGGATGGGGGGACGCGAACTGGTCGGTGTCCCTGCCGAGCGGATGTCGAGGCGGGGGATGTCGCACGTCCCCGAGGGACGCGGCGTCATCGCCGAGATGACCGTCGAGGAGAATCTCCGACTGGGCGCGCTGGGGCGCTACCCGGCGGCACCGCCGGTGAGTCTCGACGACGTGTACACTATGTTCCCCTCTCTGGATCAGCGTCGAAAGGCCGAGGCGCACACACTGTCCGGTGGAGAACGGCAGATGCTGGTGATCGGGCGGGCCCTGATGGCGACGCCGTCGCTACTCCTTCTCGACGAACCGTCGTTGGGTCTGGCGCCGCTGATCGTCGAGCAGATCTTCGATGCCCTGCGCCGCCTCGTCGAGAGCCGCGGTCTGACCGTCGTCCTCGTCGAACAGAACGCCCGAAGCGCATTGTCGATCGCCGAGCACGCGGTGGTGCTCGAACTCGGGAAGGTGGCGCTCCAGGGCACCGGATCCGAACTCGTCGACGACGAACAACTCCGCCACGCCTACCTCGGATTCTGACGACTCCCTCGAGTTCGAGCCGTCACGAATATCTCGGAACCACAGCGAATTCGGACACCGAAAGGACGAATCTCGGTGCAACAACTACTCACCATTCTCATCAACGGCGTGACGTCGGGGATGATCTACGCGGCGTTCGCGCTCGCGCTCGTACTGATCTGGCGATCGACGCGGATAGTCAACTTCGCTCAGGCGCCGATGGCGATGGTCACCACCTACATCGCGCTCGTGGTCATCGACGCCGGATACTCGTACTGGGTCGGCTTCGGTGCCGCGCTGGTGTGCGGCTTCGTGCTCGGCGCGGCCGTCGAGCGCCTGGTCGTCCGGTACGTCGACAACTCCCGGCCGATGAACCCGGTGATCCTCACCCTCGGCCTGTTCATCATCCTCCACGCGCTGGCGGCCCTCGTCTTCGGGAACCAGTTCCGGTCCTTCCCTGCACCGTTCGGGCTGACCGGGCAACAGATCGGAGGAATGGACGTCGCGATCACCGGCTTCGACCTCTTCAAGATCGTTGCGGTACTGGTGGTCCTGGGGCTGCTCGTGCTCCTGTTCCGCTTCACGGATCTGGGACTGAAGATGAGGGCGAGCGCTTTCCAGCCCGAGGTGGCCAGGCTCCTGGGCGTCCGGGTGGGTCGCATGCTCACGCTCGGATGGGCCCTCGCCGCGGTCGTCGGATCCGTCGCCGGCCTCCTCATCGCAGGCGGGTCGCTCGTGCACCCCGGTTACATGGACTCCATCGTCGTGTTCGGTTTCGTCGCTGCGGTTCTCGGAGGGCTGGAAAGCCCGGGAGGTGCCGTCGTCGGGGGACTCGTGATGGGACTCGGGCTCAGCGCGGTGAGCGGCTACCTCGGGCAGAGCCTGGTGGCCTTCGCGGCCCTGGTGATCCTGATCCTGGTGTTGCTGCTCCGGCCCAGCGGACTGTTTGCACAGACGGCGGCGAGGAAGGTCTGACATGAGTACGAGATCCGATACGGTTGCCGGCTCCGACCCGAGACCGGCGGAGAATCCGGAGCCGGCCGGCGGTGTCCCCGTGCCGAAGCCGGGCCGTTGGGCGACGGCCGTCTCCACACCGATCCGCAGGCACCTGCTGCTCGCTGCGGCCGCACTGGTGGTGATCGCCCTCGTCCTGGAGAACACCAGCACGTTCCGGCAGAGTCAATTGACCTCCGTCGCCTATCTGGCCATCGCGGCGGCCGGCCTCACCGTGCTCACCGGCCTCAGTGGTCAGCTTTCGCTCGGGCACGGCGCATTCATGGCGGTCGGCGCCTACACCGCGGCTCTTCTGCTGCGGGGCAACGATTCCGCGTGGTCACTCCCATTCGCGGTCCTCGTCGCCGTACTGGTCAGCAGCCTCGTCGGTGTGGTGGTCGGCATGGCTGCGGCCCGGCTGCACGGCCCCTATCTGGCCGGCGCGACGCTCGCCCTCGCGGTGGCCGTCCCCGGCCTGGCGCTGTACTTCTCGGACCAACTGGGCGGCGAGCAGGGCATGATCGTCCCGTCTCCCAGCGTCCCGCCGGTGATCGATGACGTGATGTACTTCCTCACCGGTAACGACCTGGGCTCCACCAAGTACCTCGCGTACTGGAGCTGGGCGGTGCTGCTCGTGGTGTTCGTCCTGCTCGCGAACCTGTCGGCCGGCCGGATCGGCCGGCGTTGGCGAGCGGTGCGCGACGACGAGGTGGCCGCCGAGATCGCGGGTATCGACCTCGGCCGCGCCCGCATCCTGGCCTTCGTGATCAGCGCCGCGTGTGCCGGCGCCGGTGGTGCACTCATGGCGATGGCGTCCAGGATCGTCGCGCCGAGCGGGTTCACCCTGACGCTGTCGCTGACATTGTTGTCGGCGATCGTGATCGGAGGTCTGGGCACGTTGTCCGGTGCGCTGATCGGAGCTGCACTGCTCACCTACATACCTCCGGTGGTGACCAATCTCGGATTGAACGCCGGGCTCAGCAGCCTTCAGGCCGCCGAACTCGCGCCGCTCGTCACCGGTGTCTTCACCGTGGTGGTGATTCTCTTCGCCCCACTGGGACTGATCGGTTCCTATCGCAGCTGGAGCGCCTCACGACGTCTCCGTGACAAAGGAGTGAAATGACTAGTTGGAGAACGACGGCCGCACGCGGTGTCGCCGCGGCCGCGACCGCTGCGTTGCTGGTCTCGTGCGGCGCCGGTGGACGTGACGATCGGGAAAGCACGAGCGAGGGGTCGACGACAGGTGTCACCGACACGACGGTGAAGGTGGGTGGACACTTCCCACTCACCGGTGTCGCCTCCCCGGGATACAGCGAGATCCCGAGCGGGGCACAGGCATACTTCGACTTCGTCAACGCTCAGGGCGGTGTCCACGGTCGCACGGTGGAGTACGTCGTCCGTGACGACGCCTACGACCCGACCACGACGTCTCAGGTCGTCAACGAACTGGTGCTCCAGGACGAGGTGTTCGCGATCCTCGGTGGGCTCGGCACCGCGACGCACAGCGCGGTCGTCGACTTCCTCAACGAGGAAGGGGTTCCGGACCTCTTCGTCTCCTCCGGCGCCACCATGTGGGGTGACGATCCGGGGAAGTACCCGAACACCTTCGGGTGGATGCCTGACTACGAGGTCGAGGGGAAGATCCTCGCCGACTGGGTGACCGAGAACCGGCCCGACGCGAAGGTGGGGTTGTTTCTCCAGGACGACGACCTGGGCCGTGACAGCGAGCGGGCGGTACGCGAGATCCTGGGCGACGACACGATCGTCTCGGTGGTGCGGTACACGTCCGGCAACACGGACGTGGCACCCCAGATCGCCCAGCTGAAAGCGGACGGTGCGGACCTGGTCATGGGCTTCAACGTGCCCTCCTACACGGCTCTGAGCCAGTTGGTGTCGATGCGACTCAACTACGATCCCGAGTGGCTCTACGCTTCCATCGGCGCCGACATCCACCTCGTCGGTTCTCTGCTCTCGCGGTTCTCCGAGGGAGCGGTCAGTGGCGGTGGCCAGGTGCTCGACGGCCTGGTGTCACTCGAGTACATTCCCGGCGTCGATTCGCCGGGCAACGAGTGGACCGAACTCTGGCAGCGGATCTGGGCGGAGCACGGTAGTGATCAGCCGCTGACGAACTATCGAGTGATGGGGATGAGCCACGCGTACACGTTCGTCCAGGCGTTGCAGGCTGCCGGGGAGAATCCCACGCGCGAGGGCATCGTCGCCGCCGTCCAGGACGTGGGTGCGGAGTTCGACGGGCCTCAGCACGCGCCGTTCCGGTACTCGTCCGAAAGCCATCTCGGTATGTCCGGCGCCACGGTGTTCACCGTGCGTGACGGCAGACGCGAGTACCTGACGCCCGTGTTGACCACCGACATCGGTGACGCCCCGATCGAGGAGTACGGCGAGGACGCCTCGACTCCGCCCGAAGGTGGCGTGCCGACCGAGGTTCCGGCACCGTAGCCGCCGCTCCCACCGAGTGGCTCCCGGCCGCGTCGGTCCCGATGAGGGGCACCGACGCGGCCGGGTTCTGCGGCCGTGCGGTTCGATGGGAGCCATGCTGCCACGCACCACTGTCGTGTTCTTCGGGGATTCCTTCGTCGCGGGGATCGGGGATCCGTCGGGGCTCGGTTGGACGACGCGTCTGACCGCGGACCGCGCCGGTGAATCGATCGACCTGACGGCCTACAACCTCGGTATACGGAGAAATACCTCGTCCGACGTGCGAGACCGCTGGGAACGCGAGCTGTCCGCGCGTGAACTCCCGGGTAGCGCGAGCCGGATCGTCCTGTCGTTCGGCGTGAACGACTGTGTCGCGGAGGACGGATGCGTCCGCGTGCCGGCCGCCACCTCCGTCCGCAACCTCGAGTCGATTGTCTGTCGGGCCGGAGAATGCGGGCTTCCTGTGATGTTCGTGGGGCCGCCGCCTGTCGCCGATACCGAGATCAACGCCCGGCTCGAGGCGGCGGACAAGGCTCTCCTCGACGTTGCTCGGGATGCCGGGGCGGCGGCGACTTCGGTGTTCGGCGACCTTCTCCGGGACGAGATCTGGATGGAGGAGGTGCGCGCGGGCGACGGCGCCCACCCGGGCGCCGAGGGGTACCGGCGCTTTGCCGACCTCGTGCGACCTACGTGGAGCCGGTGGTTGGCCGAGTAGGTCGCCGGGTGGTGCTCGCGTGGCAGGGTGGGCCCGGACAGGCGCGGAATATACTGCGGGAATCGTTCATTCGACGGTTCCTTCGGTGTCCAGGAATGCACGGCCACGGGGCGAGATCCGGTAGCCCACAGTCAGGCTGTGGGTCAGCCCGAGATTCTTCAGCGATCTGATCCTGCGCTTCATCCTGGCCAGATCCGGCTCGTCGACCTGGGCCGCGATATCCGCGGCACGCCGGCCTTCGTGGGCGGCGATGTGCCGCAGTACCGTACGAGTCCACGGTGAGTCGGCGCGGGTGTCGAGACGATCGAGCGCCGACGAGAGATTCTCGCGGTCGCCCTGTCCGAGGTCCGTGTCGCGGCTCAGATCGTCTCTCGGGTCCGCCCCGGCGTAACTGACCTGGATACGGAACAGCGGATCCGTGGCGCTGCCGTGAAAGGACGCCCGCAGCCGCGCCAGCGAGCCCTCGCCCGCGGCGCGGGCCGATTCCTCGGTGAGCTCGTCGGGCTCGATCTCTTCCACAGCATCGACCCGAATCACGCCCGCCGAGCTGTGAATCGTGGTTCCGGGCGAGACTCGGGCCACCCGCCAGCGCCGGTAGACCGTCGTGACGGTTCCGGCTGCGATCGCCCGGGCGACGGCATCGGTGAACAGCACGTCTGAAACGTACCTCGCGATGACCCAGCGCGTGGGTCGGGAACTCGCCGATGGGTGTGCACGAGACCTTGTTTCGAACATTCTTTCGAGGTAATGTTCGTGTATGGGGTATCAGGGGGATCGTTTCCGGCAACGGACCAGTCGTGAGTTGTTGTGTGACGCTGTCGCGTTGAGCGCGAAGATCGCGGTGTGGGAGGCGCAGCGGGTCGCGGTGGTCGCCGAGGTGGAACGCCGGTGTACGCGGGTGGATCATGGTTTCGCGTCGACGAAGGGGTGGTTGTCGTCGGTGACGGTGGTGTCGCCGGGTGCGGCGGGGCGGATCGTGGAACTCGGTGCCGGGTTGGCGGAGCATCCCGCGGTAGCGGAAGCGTTCGATGCGGGGCGGATCGCGTTCGAGCATGCGTTGCTGATCGTCCGGTTCTGCACGAAACCCCCGAAGGGCATGCCCGCCGAGGCACTGCCCGGGTGTGTGGCGGCGTTGCTGGCGGCGGCGGACGGGCCGTTGGCGCGTACCGACGGAGTACGGACGGTGATTGCGAAGTTGGAGGCGATCTTCGAAACCGACGACCAGCCCGCCAGTGAGGACACCGACCGTAACGAGCTGTATGTGTCGAAGACGTTGAATGGTCGGGTATCGATTCGTGGTGACGTGGACGCGGTGACCGGGGAGATGCTGCTGACCGCCCTGTCGAAATTCTCGGCCCCACAGCCCGCATCTGAGGGAACGCCGGATGCTCGTCCGCCACGGCAGCGCCGCGCGGACGGACTCACCCAGTTGTTGTCGATGCTGCTCGCGTTCGGCGAGTTGGGGGTCGAGGGTGGGGAACGTCCGCATCTGTCGGTGCACGTGCATGCGCGGGATCTGGGCCAGGACCGGCGCGAGGAGTATGCCCGCAGAACACGGCCGGCCGACAACACAGACACACACCCCGCCGATCTTGCCGAGGTGCGGGGTATCGCGTGGTCGCCGTGGATGGGGCCACTGACCATCAACACCGCACGCCTCCTCGGCTGTGACGCGAACGTCACCGCGATCGTGCTCGATGAGCACGGTGCCCCGTTGAGTGTGGGACGCACCCACCGCACTGTCACCCGGGCCCAACGCACAGCGCTCGCCGCCCGGGACGGTGGCTGCGCCTTCCCGGGCTGCGGAGCTACCGCCGCCTGGTGCGAGGGCCACCACATCAGGCATTGGGCGGACGGCGGACCCACCGACCTCGACAACCTCGTGTTGCTCTGCGGCACCCACCACCGACTACTCCACACCACGGACTGGGAAGTGACGATCGGCAAGACCAGGCACCCGGTGTTCACCCCACCGACGAGCGTCGACCCGGCACGAAAACCGATACCGTCACAGGGCATGGGCTGTGGGAGTCGGCGACGTAGCTGCATCGGCCACCGGGTGCGAGCGACCGCGGTGTAGGTGCTCGCCAGGCGTCTTGACCTGCGACGGCGTCCGATCGTGGGCGCTGCTCTGTGCGCTGCTCACGGCTCGCCGTGGTGACAGATCATCACGGGCATGCGGCCGCCCCTGGATTTATCTGCGACTACCGGTTACATTCAATGCAGAGACCGTCATCACAGAGGTGGCGGGGAGTTGCAGCCGGAGAAGTCGACGCGGGATGGCCGGCACCCGCCACGATGACACACGGGAGATCGCGATGACACTGTCCATGAGCGCCCGCAACGACGCAGGGCAGGACACGTACGAAGACAAGCTCCATGCGTTGTCCGAGGCGTCGGTGCACAAGCACTTCGATCCCTACGTCGACATCGACTGGGACTCGCCCGAGTTCGCCGTGACTCCGGGAGACCGTCGGTGGATTCTCAATGCCGAGGACGATCCGCTCGGTGCCCACCCGTGGTACCAGGCCCAGACCGAAGAGCGTCAGATCGAGATCGGGATGTGGCGCCAGGCCAACGTCGCGAAGGTCGGCCTGCAGTTCGAGAACATCCTGATCCGCGGGATGATGCTGTACATCTTCTACTTGCCTAACGGCGACCCGGAGTACCGCTACTGCACCCACGAGTGCGTGGAAGAGTGCAACCACACCCTGATGTTCCAGGAGATGGTCAACCGGATCGGCGCGGATGCGCCCGGTATGGGTCCGATCATGCGTCGGCTCGCGGCCTTCATCCCGCTCGCAGCCGGGCCCCTGCCCGAGCTGTTCTTCGTCGGTGTCCTCGCCGGTGAGGAGCCGATCGACCACATCCAGAAGTCGTTTCTGCGGGGCAACAGCGACCTGCACCCCATCATGAAGAGCGTGATGGCCATTCACGTCGCCGAGGAAGCTCGCCACATTTCCTTCGCGCACCAGTACCTGCGCCGCCGCGTGCCGAAGATGAGCAGGTTGGGACGTTTCGCGCTCTCGCTCGCCACCCCCATCACCATGCGCGTGCTCTGCGATCAGATCGTGATTCCGCCGCGGTCGTTCTGGAAGCACTTCGACATTCCGAAGCAGGTCCGCAAGGACCTCTTCTGGGAGAAGAAGGAAGCGCGGAAGGCGCTGCGCAACTACTTCGGCGACGTGCGCATGCTCGCGCACGAGGCCGGACTGATGAACCGCGCATCGCGGCTCGTGTGGAAGGCCTGCAAGATCGACGGCGACGCCTCGCGTTTCCGCAGCGAGCCCATCCGCCGCGTCGCCTGACCGGCCCGCGCTGCCGACAGACCCTAGGACGGGATCCACCTCTCATGCCCCACGTCGTCACCCAGTCGTGTTGTAGCGACGCCTCGTGTGTCTACGCATGCCCGGTCAACTGCATCCACCCGACTCCGGACGAGCCCGACTTCCTGACGGCGGAGATGCTGCACATCGACCCGGCGGCCTGCGTCGACTGCGGTGCCTGTGTGTCCGCGTGCCCGGTGGATGCGATCGTCCCGCAGAAGAAGCTGACCGAATCGCAGCAGGTGTTCCTGTCGATCAACGCAGACTTCTACAAGGATCAGGACGCCGGACGGGCCCGCATCGGCGGGACGGAGACCCGTCCGGCGCTGGCCAAGGTGACAGCAGCAGCGGAGGTCAGCCGAGACCGCGAGCCACTGCGCGTGGCGATCATCGGTTCCGGCCCTGCCGCGATGTATGCCGCAGACGAACTGCTGACCCAGCCGGGCGTGGCGGTCAACGTCTTCGATCGACTGCCCGTCCCGCACGGCCTGGTGCGTGCCGGTGTCGCGCCCGACCATCAGAAGACCAAGCAGGTCAGTCGCCTGTACGAGACCATCGCGACCCAGCCGGGCTTCGAGTACTACCTCAACGTCGAGATCGGGAAGCATCTCACCCACGACGAGTTGCTCGCCCATCACCATGCCGTGATCTACGCGGTCGGAGCATCGAGCGACCGCAAGCTCGGCATCGACGGCGAGGATCTGCCGGGTAGTACGTCCGCGACCAACTTCGTCGCCTGGTACAACGGGCATCCCGACCACGCGGACGACGCCTTCGACCTCTCGCACCGGCGAGCGGTGATCATCGGCAACGGCAACGTCGCCCTCGACGTCGCCCGTGTCCTCACCGCGGATCCGGAACGTCTCGCCGAGACCGACATCTCGGTGAATGCGCTCGCCGCGTTGCGGGCCAGCAAGGTCGAGGAAGTTGTGATCGTCGCGCGTCGTGGGTTCGCGCAGTCCGCGTTCACCGTTCCTGAGTTCGCCGGCCTGCTCTCCGCCCCCGACGTCGAAGTCGTGATCGAGTCCGACGAAGCACAGCTGGATGCGCAGACCCGGCATCTGCTCGACAAGGGCGAACTCCCGCACGCCGTGGCTCAGAAGCTCGTGCAACTCGAGCAGATCCGCGAGCGGCCCGCCCCCGCCCCGGGCCGGAAGCGGATCGTTCTGCGCTACCTGCTGTCCCCCACGGCGATTCTCGGCGACAACCACGTCACGGGAATCGAGTTCGCTCGCAACGAGTTCGTCGTCGGCGACGACGGCGCCGTACGGGTGAAGGCCACCGAGTCGACCGAGAAGGTCGACGCCGGGTTGGTGCTCACGTCGATCGGGTACCGGGGGGTCCCGATCGACGGGGTGCCCTTCGACGATGCCGTGGGCGTCATCCCGAACACCGACGGCCGCGTGCTCGACGCGCCGGGCGGTAGCACCCTCACCGGCGCGTACGTCACCGGGTGGATCAAGCGCGGACCGACGGGGTTCATCGGCACCAACAAGTCCTGCGCCCAGCAGACGGTGGGCCAGTTGGTCGACGACTTCAACACCGGACGTCTCACCACCCCACGCGCAGACAATTCCGCACTGGACCGACTGGTACGCGAGCGCCGGGCAGCGGTCATCGACCGGGCCGGATGGCGGTCCATCGACGAGGCGGAACGCCAGCGCGGAGCCCGAGCTCATCGGGTGCGCGAGAAGATCACCGACGAAGCGGAACTGGTGGCGCTCGCCGCGACGACGAACCAGGTGGAGTCTCGCCCGCGTTTTCGCCGCAAGCTGCGCAGCTGAGGACGATTCGCTGACGTCTCGCTCCCGGGGGGCTTCCGGGGCGGGCGTCAGACGCGGTCCGCGGGGCCGCGCTCCCAGTCGTAGGTGAGAGCCACCGCGCCACGCCACCGGGTGTACTCGCGTTCGCGTTCCACCGGGTCGACGGCGGGGTCCCACTGCCCGGCTCGGTGCCAGTTGCTGCGCAGACCCTGCATGTCGGGCCAGAACCCGGCCGCCAGGCCGGCCGCATAGGCCGCACCGCGCGAGACGGACTCGGCGACGAGGGGCCGCACCACCGGAACGCCCAGCGCGTCCGAGATCAGCTGCATCAGTAAGTTGTTCGACGTCATTCCGCCGTCCACGCGGAGCTGGGTCATCGGAAGGGCGGAGTCCGCGTTCATCGCGTCGACCACCTCGCGGGTCTGCCAGGCGGTCGCGTCCAACACGGCACGGGCGAGATGTCCTCGATCGATGAAGGACGTCAGCCCGGCGATCACTCCTCGAGCCTCCGCGCGCCAGCGCGGCGCGAACAACCCCGAGAACGCCGGCACGATGTAGCAGCCGCTGCTGTTCGGGACGGTGGCCGCCAAGGTCTCGATCTCCGGGGCGGAAGCGATGAGCCCCAACTGGTCTCGCAGCCACTGGACGAGAGACCCGGTCACCGCGATCGACCCCTCCAACGCGTAGTGGGCGGGTTCGTCGCCGATCCGGAACCCCACGGTGGTGAGCAGCCCGTGCTCCGAGCGCACGGGGGTGACGCCCGTGTTCCTGAGCAGGAATCCGCCGGTGCCGTAGGTGCACTTGGTCTCTCCCTCGGAGAAGCACGTCTGGCCGAAGAGGGCCGCCTGCTGGTCGCCGAGCGCCGCGTACATGGGGATCCCCGGTGGATCCGCCACGGTGGCTCCGAAGAACTCTCCGTTGGAACGGATCTCGGGGAGCATCGCGCGGGGTATGTCGAAGAAGTCGAGCAGTTCGGTGTCCCAGTCCAGCGTGTCGAGGCTCATGAGCATGGTTCGGCCGGCATTCGTGACGTCCGTGACGTGCCGCCCCCCGTTCGGGCCGCCGGACAGATTCCAGACGAGCCAGCTCTCCATCGTTCCGAACAGGATCTCACCGCGTTCGGCCCGGGCGCGGAGGTCCGGGTGCTCGTCGAGCATCCAGCGCACGCGTGGAGCGGCGAAGTAGCTTGCGAGCGGAAGGCCGCAGATCCGTGAGATCCGCGCCGCTTCCGGTCGCGCGAGAAGCTCTTCCACGAGTGCTTCGGTCCGCGTGTCCTGCCAGACGATCGCATGCCCGACCGGTCTGCCGGTGGCCCGTTCCCACAGAACCGTGGTTTCCCGCTGATTGGCGATCCCCAGGGCTGCGATCTCGGACGGGGACAGGCCGGACCTGCGTAGGGCATGGGACATCGTCTTCCCGACGTTGCGCCAGATCTCCACGGCGTCGTGCTCGACCCAGCCCGACCGCGGAAACCGCTGCCGGTGCTCACGCTGTGACAGGGCGACCACGCGCCCCTGCCGGTCGAAGATCACGCACCGAGTGGACGTGGTGCCCTGATCGACGGACATGACGTAGCGGGTGGTCACGGATCTCCTCCGAGTTCGTCCCCGACGGCGCGTGCGGCTTCCCGGACACGGTCGGTGAGCGCCGGGTCGGGGCCCTTTCCCGTGCTTCCCCTTCCGGCTGTCACGGCGTCGACCGTCCCCACGACGGCGATGGCACCGACGACCCGGCCACCACGATCTCGGATCGGTGCCGCGACGGAGGCGCGGTCGGCTCGGAACTCACCGGTGTCGGCCGCCCACCCGTGTGAGCGGACCGCAGACAGGGCACTCGCGACCTCGCGGGTCGTGGTCACCGTCCGGGACGTGTAGGACACGAGATCGGTTCCGGTGCGCTGTTCTGCCAGGCCGGGAGTGAATGCCAGCAGGGCCTTACCGAGAGCTGTCGCGTGCAGCGGCAGGCGGACACCGAGTCGGAGCGTCTGCGCGGGATCACCGGGCCGGAACACGTGGTGCACGACGACCGCGCTCTGATCGTGCAGGGTGGCCACGCGGGCGGACAGCCCGGTGCGCGAGACCAGTCCGTCGGCCCAGGTCATGGCGTGCGCGCGGAGGACGTTGCCGTCCACTTCACGGGAGCGGGAGTCGGGCAGACGTGAGCCGAGGGCGTATCGGCCCGACTCGGACTGTTCGACGAATCCGACCAACATCAGGGTTCGCAGTAGGCCGTGTGCCGTGCCTTTCGCGAGACCGAGCGCTCCGGCGATCTCGCTGACGCCCACCCCGTACGGCGCGCGGGCCAGGACGGACAGGATCGCTGCGGCGCGTTCGATCGCTTGAATCGGCCCGGGCACGGGGCGAGCCTAGCAGGCACGACGTCAGATCGTACGACATTGTCGAACGCACTTCATTGCCGAGCGGCCCGAGCGGTCCTAGCCTCCAGCCAACGAATTGTCCGGACCCGTCCGCGTCGTCGAACGGGGTGGCCCGGTTCGTCGACTCGCTCGAGTCGGCGGAGTGATCAGACAGCCGAGAGGGGGTCGCCGTGGAATCCGGCGCTGTCGTGGAGTCGGGCTCGGCTGTGGTGCTCGGCGGGGCCCCAGTGTCCGCAGTGTCTCCAGTGTCGGCGGCGTCCGCAGGGTCGGGAGCGACCCGTACGCACTCCGGCCGGCCGCTGGTCGGGGCTGTCGACCAGGGGACGACCAGCACCCGGTTCATCGTCTTCGACCACGAGGGTGCCGAGGTGGCGCGCCACCAGATCGAGCACTCCCAGATCCTGCCGAAGCCGGGATGGGTCGAGCACGATCCGAGGGAGATCTGGCACCGGACGTGCGAGGTCATCGCGGCCGCGAGAGATCTGCCGCACTGGTCGGTGGACGATCTGGTGGCGCTGGGCGTGACGAACCAGCGGGAGACCACCGTGGTCTGGAACCGTCGCACCGGGCAGCCGCTGTACAACGCGATCGTGTGGCAGGACACCCGCACCCAGGCGATGATCTCCGCGCTCGGGGACGACGATGTCGACCTCATTCGCCGACGTACCGGACTACCGCCCGCCCCGTACTTCTCCGCGGCCAAGGTGCGCTGGATCCTCGATCACGTCGACGGCGCCCGTGCCGCCGCGGAGAGCGGTGAGGCGCTGTTCGGGACCGTCGACTCCTGGCTGATCTGGAATCTCTCGGGCGGTCCGGACGGCGGTCGGCACGTCACCGACGTCACCAACGCCAGCCGCACCATGCTCATGGACCTGGACCGTCTCGACTGGGACGACGATCTGCTCGCGCTGTTCGGCATTCCACGCCGGATGCTGCCGCGGATCCTGTCGTCCTCCGATCCGGTGGACTTCGGGCTCACCGCGGCCGGCGGACCGTTCGGGCAGCGGGTCCCGATCGGTGCCGCCGTGGGAGATCAGCAGGCCGCCATGATCGGCCAGGTGTGCTTCGCCCCCGGCGAAGCCAAGAACACCTACGGCACAGGGAATTTCCTTCTCCTCAACACCGGCGAATCCATCGTGCGCTCGAACCACGGGCTTCTCACCACCGTCTGCTATCGGTTCGGGGACCGCCCGGCGGTCTACGCACTCGAGGGCTCGATCGCGGTGACCGGCTCCGCGGTGCAGTGGCTGCGCGATCAACTCGGCATCATCGTCGACGCGGCACACAGTGAGGTGCTCGCGTCGAAGGTGGACGACAACGGCGGCGTGTACTTCGTCCCCGCCTTCTCGGGGCTCTTCGCCCCGCATTGGCGCCCGGATGCCCGCGGTGCGATCGTCGGGCTGACCCGCTTCAACAGCAGCGGTCACATCGCCAGGGCGACACTGGAAGCGATCTGTCACCAGAGCCGCGACGTGGTCGAGGCGATGACACAGGACTCCGGCGTACCGCTGGCGGTCCTTCGAGTGGACGGCGGTGTCACTGCCAACGAGCTCTGCATGCAGATTCAGGCCGATGTCCTCGGCGTGCCCGTGAGCCGCCCGGTCGTCGCCGAGACGTCGGCGCTCGGAGCAGCCTATGCGGCCGGTCTGGCGGTCGGATTCTGGTCGGGAACCGACGAACTGCGTGACCACTGGCACGAGGACCGTCGCTGGCACCCGCGGTGGGACGACCGGCGTCGGGAGCAAGGACGACGGGGTTGGGCCGATGCCGTCGGCCGCACCCTGGACAGCTTCGCCGCACAGTCGGTGGGGACAGGAGCCGTTCCGACGGCGGGAACAGACGTGGCCGCCAGGTGAGGCGCACGTTCGATACGACGAAAGATGTAGCCATGGAGATCTATCCGACGCCCTTGAGCCCCTCGGCGCGCCGCGAGTCGCTCGAGCGGATGAGTTCGGGGGAACTCGACGTCCTGGTGATCGGTGCCGGTGTCGTCGGCGCGGGCGCGGCCCTGGACGCGGTGACGCGCGGCCTGACGGTCGGACTGGTGGAGGCGCGGGACTACGCGTCCGGGACCTCGAGCCGCTCGTCCAAGCTCGTCCACGGCGGGCTCCGCTACCTCGAGCAACTCGACTTCGCCCTCGTGTTCGAGGCGCTCCGCGAACGTTCGCTGATCCTCGACGAACTCGCGCCGCACCTGGCTCGGCCGGTCGAGTTCGTCTACCCGCTCCAACGCCGGGGAATCGACCGGGCATGGGTGGGGCTCGGTGTCGGTGTCTACGACGTCCTCGGCGCCGGACGCGGTGTGCCCGCGCACCATCGTCATCTGAGCAAGCGGAAGACGTTGCAGCGCTTCCCGGGAGCGAAACGGGGCGCTGTTCACGGAGGAGTGTCGTTCTACGAGGGATCGATGGACGACGCGAGGTTCGCGATGACCCTGGCACGTACGGCCGCGAGCCACGGCGCACTGTGTGCCGGTGGCGCCCGTGTCGTGGACTTCCTCCGCGAGGGCGAGCGCGTCGTGGGCGCGCGGGTGCTCGACGTGGAGACCGGTACCGAGTTCGACGTCCGTGCGCGCCGCACGATCAATGCGACCGGCCCGTGGAACGAGAAGCTGCAGAGCCTGATCGGTGGCGAACCACCGTTCCGGGTGCAGGCATCCAAGGGCGTGCACATCGTCGTCCCGCGCGAGAAGATCGCCTCGACCACAGGTCTGATCACCCAGACCGAGAAGAGTCTGCTGTTCGTGATCCCGTGCCCCTGGAGCGAGCGGTACTGGGTGATCGGCACCACCGACACGGCGTGGCACCACGACCTCGACGATCCGGCGGCGAGCGGCGCGGATGTCGACTACATCCTCGACCACGTCAACGAACTCCTCGCGCATCCCCTGACGCGTGCCGACGTCGTCGGTGTGTATTCGGGGCTCCGCCCGCTGGTGGTGCCGAACACCGCCGCCGGTGATGCCGGCGAGACGACGACCCTCTCGCGCGAGCACGTGGTGGTCAGCCCGGTCGAAGGACTGGTGTCGGTGGCCGGCGGAAAGTACACGACGTACCGGGTGATGGCCGAGGACGCCGTGAACATGGCCGTCGAGGGACTCGACGGCGTCGAGGCTTCCCATACCGATCGTGTCCCACTGGTCGGTGCCCGCGGTTACGGCGAACTGTGGTCCGCGCGGACGAGGCTCGCGGCCGAACTGGAGGTGGACGTCGAGACCGTCGAGCATCTGCTCGGCCGGTACGGCAGCGCGGTGATCGAGATCGCGGAGCTGCTGCGCGCGCGTCCCGAACTCGCCGAGAAGGTGCCCGGATACGGCTACCTGTGGGTGGAGATGCTGTACGCGGTCACCCACGAAGGTGCCCTGCATCTCGAGGACGTGCTCGCTCGGCGGACCCACGCGGATCTCGAATCATCCTCCGGTGCAGTCGATATCGCCGAACAGGTCGCCGAGTTGATCGCGCCGGAGCTCGGCTGGAGTGACGAGACGGTCGCGCGGGAGGTGGGCGCGTACCGCGCGCGGGTGGCCGCGGACGTGGCGGCGACGACTCAGCCCGACGACGCCTCGGCGGTCGCTGCTCAGCGCGTCGAGCGTGATGCCGGCTCGCCCGGCGGCCGGGTGGCTGTGGTGCGCAGTCTCGGCGAGCGAATCTCCACGAGAACGTGATACTGTTCGTTCGAACGAACGCTACTTTTGTCGGTGCATGGCCACCGGCAGTGCATCGCCACCGGCGCATCGGAAGGATGTGCGGGATTCCGAGGGAGGCCCCATGGATCGTGTGCTCCGTGAGCAACCGTGTCCGGTGAGTCCCACGGCGGACCCCGGCCCCGGTCTCCTCGATCAGGTGCGCGCCGTCCGGGATGGCCGCGTCACCTCCGAGGCCCTCACCCGGGCCGCGATCGAACGGATCGAGGCGAGCCAGCACGGGATCAATGCGTTTCGGGTGGTGCGCTCCCACAAGGCGATCGCCGAGGCCCGGCGCATGGACACAGCCGAGGCCCGGCGCATGGACACAGCCGAGGCCCGGCGCATGGACACAGCCGAGGCCCGGCGCATCGATTCAGCCGAGGCCCGGCGCATCGATACTGCCGAGGTTCGAGAGCTCCCGCTGGCGGGTGTGCCGATCGCGGTGAAGGACGACGTGGATGTCGCCGGGGAGTCCACCCCGTTCGGGTGTGCCGGCGACTTTCCGGTCGCGGCGCGCGATTCCGAGGTGGTCCGCAGGTTGCGGGCGGCTGGGGCGATCATCGTCGGAAAGACGAATGCACCGGAGTTCGGGCAGTGGCCGTTCACCAGTAGCACGGCCTACGGTCACACGAGGAACCCGTGGAATCGGGCGATGACGGTGGGTGGTTCGTCCGGGGGAGCGGCGGCCGCGGTGTCGGCCGGACTGATTTCGGCTGCGGTGGGGTCGGACGGCGGCGGCTCGATCCGGATACCCGCGTCCTGGACCAACCTGGTGGGGATCAAACCACAGCGGGGCCGGGTGTCCACGTGGCCCGAGGCAGAGTCCTTCCGGGGACTCACCGTGTACGGGCCGATCGCGCGGACGGTCGCGGACGCGGCGCTTCTCCTCGATGCGATCAGCGGCAATCATGACGAGGACCTGCACCGGCCCGAACCTGTTCGCTGCGGTGACGCGGTCGGTCGCGATCCGGGGCGCCTGCGCATCGGCGTTGCCTTGCAGCCGCCGTTCTTCGGGCTGTCGTCGCGTCTGCATCCCGAGGTGGAGGCTGGGGTCGATCGGGTGGTGTCGGCGTTGCGGGAGGTGGGGCACCGGGTCGAGGTCCGGGAGGTTCCCTACGGCCCGTTCGTGGGCATGAACTTCTTCACGCGGGCCATGAGCGAGGTGGCCGATCGTCTGCGGGGTGTCCCGGATCGGGATCTGGCGGACCCTCGAACCCGACGCAATGCTCGCAGCGGACGGCTGGTCGGGGGGCTGCCGCTCCAGGTGGCCCGGGCATCGGAGGGATTCATCCGGGCTCGGATGGGAGCGGTGTTCGACCACTGCGACGTCGTGTTGACGCCGACCACGGCCACCCCGCCTCCCGTCGTCGACTGCGTGGATGGTCTCGACGGGTGGGCCACCGACCGGTTCGTGACCGCGACCTGCCCCTATACCTGGTCCTGGAACGTCGTGGGGTGGCCCGCGGTGGCGGTCCCGGCCGGCTTCACCCCGAGCGGCCTGCCGGTGGGCGTGCAGTTGCTCGGTCCGGAGAACTCCGAGCCGTTGCTGGTGTCCGTCGCCGCGCAATTGGAGGCCACTCTACGATGGGAGGAGGTGCAGCCTCGGAAATGGTGGTAGTCGGTGGAGAAGCTCGGTGTTCGCGAACGCATACTCGCGGCCGCCCTGGAGATCGCCGGCAGCGAGGGGATCGCTGCGATCACCAACAGGCGGATCGCCGCAGTGGCGGGTGTCTCGCTCGGTTCCATCACCTATCACTTCGCGACCCAGACCGACCTGCTGCGCGCCGCTCTGGCCCAGTTCGTCGTCGAGGAGAAGGAGCGACTCGGTGCGGTTGCGGATCAGTTCCGCGGGCAACCGCTGGGGAGCGTGGCGACCCTCGTGGATCGGGTGGCCACCGACCTGGCCTTCTCGGCGGAGCGGATCGCCCCGTTCGAGTACTACATCCAGGCGGGTCGTGACCCGGAGCTACGTGGCGCAGCGACCGAGTGCTTCGAGGCGTACGACGATCTGACGATGGCGGTTCTCGGGGCGCTCGATGTTCCGAACCGGGAGATGGTCGCGGCGGTGCTCGTCGGGATGGTGGCCGGGCTTCAGCTGCGCCGTCTGGCGACAGGGCAGTCGAGGGACGAAATCGCTTCTGCGATAGTCCTCGTCATCTCCGGAGCTTTTGCTTCCGCCGGCAGGCAGTAGCGCAGCCGATCGGTAGCTGTCTTCCCTTCATGCCTCGAAACTCGTTGGAATTTCAATGTTTCAGAGGTTCACACTAAAGAGGTGATCGAATTCCCTTGCAGCAGTGGACAACTGTTGCTTCGGACACAGTTCGGTAGAACTCACCAACTCCTTGTGTAGATTCCTGTGCGAAATACCCGAATTTCGCAGTACGGATCCGGTCAGGGGCAGGCGGAAGATCCCGTCGCGTCCCAGGATCTCGCGCACAGTGCACGTTTCGGTATCCGGGGCACCCGCACCCGAACGCTCTCGCACATCGACCGACACCCGTCTCCCCAGGAGTTACCTTGACCTTCTCGCGTTTCGAGGCGATCGGAACCTATCTGCCGTCCCGGGTCGTCACCACCGACGAACTGATCGGGCAACTGGCCGAACCTCCGACCTTCGACTTCGCCGCCGTCACCGGTGTGCAGGAGCGGAGGTTCCGTTCGACCGACCCTGACGACCTGGAGGACTCGTTCACCCTGGCCTGCAAGGCCGTCGACGAGTGCCTCGCTCGATCCCGGTACGAGGCCGAGGATCTCGACGTGGTGATCTCCACGTCCATCACCCGCACCCGAGGCGAGCGGATGTACTTCGAACCGTCCTTCGCCGCCGTACTCGCCCAGCGGATCGGGGCCCACCGGGCGATCCACTTCGACCTGTCGAACGCGTGTGCCGGGATGCTCACCGGTACCTACATCCTCGACGCGATGATCCGCTCGGGAGCCGCGCGCAGGGGAATCGTGGTGAGTGGCGAGGCGATCACCCCCATTGCGGAGACGGCGGTTCGGGAGATCTCCGAGAAGTACGATCTGCAATTCGCCTCACTGTCGGTCGGTGATTCGGCGTCCGCCGTCGTTCTCGACGAGTCCGTCGACGAGGCGGATCGGATCCACTACGTCGATCTGATGACCGCTGCCGAGTACGCCGATGCATGCCTGGGAATGCCGAGTGAGAAGACGCAGGGCATCGCGCTCTACACCGACAACCGCAGAATGCACAACGAGAGCCGTTTCAAGCTGTGGACCGATGCGCAGGGGGAGTACCTCGATGCCACGGGTCGCAGCTTCGGTGAGGAAGGGTTCGACTACATCATCCATCACCAGTTCGGCGCCTCGGCCGTGAACTACATGAACGAGCTCGCGGAGCGCGAGTTCGGGGTCCCGATGCCACCGTCACCCGGTGTCGTCGAGAAGTACGGAAATACCTCGACCACCTCACATTTCGTCGTTCTGCACGATTGTCTGCAGCAACGCTCGATTCCGAAGGGGTCGAAGATCCTGATGGTCCCGGCCGCGTCCGGAATCGTCACCGGCTATCTGTCCACGACGATCACATCTCTGGAGGCGTGACATGGGCATCGTCATCACCGCAACCGGAATCAGCCGTGCGGGTGATTCTCCGAGCATCGTCACCCACGCGGCCGCGGCGGCGCAATCCGCACTGGCCGCGGCGGGAATCGATCCTTCCCGGGTCGGCGCCGTCATCAACACCGGCGTCTACCGGGACTCCAACACGATGGAACCGGCGGTCGCCGCGCTGATCCAGAAGGAACTCGGCATCGGGCTCGACTACTCCGCCGGTGACCGGCGGACCTTCGCGTTCGACCTGATGAACGGCGCCGTCGGTGTGCTCAATGCGATCCAGGTCGCGACCTCGATGCTGTTGACGCGCTCGACGGAGTACGTCCTCGTGGTCTCCGGCGACACCCATCCGTCACTCACCGGCGCCGATGCACCTGCGAGCTATCCCTATGCGACGGCGGGTGCCGCGCTCCTGCTCACGCCGTCGGAGGAAGCGGCCGGGTTCGGCCGTACCTTCAGTGTGCTCTCCGACGGGCCGTCCCCGGTGGAGGGGTACGTGGATCTGTCCACGATGGGCGTACTCGGTCGGGGCCAGGTCACCGTGTCCCGGACTCGAGGATTCGAGGAGGACCTGCTCGACGTCGCGGTCCGGGCGGCCGGAGACTCGCTGCGAGCCAATGCCACGGACCAGGACACCACGTTGCTGGTGACGTCCACGCCGACGCCCGATTTCGGCGACCGGCTGGCCCGCCGCCTGCGGTTGCAGCACCACGACCGCGACCTCGCGGCCGTGTTCGGTCGCGATCCCCACACCGCGGCCCTGCCGGCTGCCTTCCACCTGCTCTCCGAGGACGGCGCGCTCGAGCGCTATCGTCACGTCCTGTTCGTGGGTGCGGGCGCCGGACCGAGCGCGGCGGCCACCATGTATCGCGTGCCATCCTCGGTTGCCGGGACGGTGGCGGTCTGATGTCCTCGCCCACACTGACACCGGTGGTCGAGCGGTTTCGCGAGCGAGCCGGGGTCTCTCCGACTGCCGATGCCGTCCTGTACTCGACGTCCTCGGCTCCGGGGATCCCTCCCGTGTACGCGTCGCTCACCTATCGCGAACTCGACGACTGGTCCGAGGCCATCGCGGAGTACCTGCGCGGACAGGGTGTATGTGCCGGAACGAAGGCCATCGTCCTGGTCACCCCTGGGCCGGAGTTGTACGCGGTGCTGCTCGGGCTCCTGAAATGTGGCGCGGTTCCGGTGGTCATCGACCCCGGGATGGGTGTGCGGGCCATGGTGCGATGTCTGTCCGCGGTGGACGCCGAAGTGTTCGTCGGAGTTCCTGCCGCACAGGCGGTCCGGGTGCTGTTCCGACGGCGATTCCGCCGGGTGCGAGTGAATCTCACGGTGGGACGCGTGCGGCTCTGGGGTGGGCCCACGCTCGCAAGCCTGGGCCGGGAACCGAACGCCGCCGGCCCGTCGGTGCAGCCGGGAGCGACGCGTGCCGGCGAGGTCGCTGCGTCCGATACGGCACTGGTGGCGTTCACGACCGGGAGCACCGGACCGGCGAAAGCCGTCGAGATCACGCACGGCAACCTCACCGCGATGGTCGAGCAGATCGACGAGATGCGCGGTCACGTTCCACCGGAATGCTCGCTGGTCACGCTGCCGTTGTTCGGGCTCCTCGACCTCTTCCTCGGAACACGCTGTGTCCTCCCGCCGTTGATGCCGGCGCGGGTGGGGTCCACCGACCCGGCGCACGTGGCCGACGCCATCACCCGATTCGGTGTCCGCACCCTCTTCGCTTCCCCGGCCGTGCTGCTACCCCTCGTCGAACACGTCGAGACCAGTGACGAGTTCGAGCACCGGACTCGGCGTTTCGATTCGGTACGGAGTATCTATTCCGGAGGGGCGCCGGTGCCGCTCGACGCGGTACCGAGGCTCCGGGCGATCCTCTCCGCCGATGCCGAGGTGTACGTGGGTTACGGTGCGACCGAGGCCCTTCCGATGGCTGCCGTCGAGTCCCGGGACCTGACCACCGGCGTCGTGGAGAGAACCCGAAACGGTGCCGGCGTCCTGGTGGGGTACCCCGCACCGAGGGTGTCGGTGCGGACGATTCGCATCGTCGACGGGGCCGTTCCGGAGTGGACCGACGGGCTCGAGGAGTCGGGAATCGGCGAACTCGTGGTGTCGGGACCGAACGTCAGTACCCACTATCTGTGGCCGGAGACCGCCGATGCCGCGGCGAAGATCCGCGACGGCGAGGTGCTCTGGCACCGCACCGGCGATCTGGCCCGACTCGACACCGAGGGACGCATCTGGTTCCAGGGACGCAAGAGTCAGCGTGTCGAGACCGAGCACGGCCCGATGTTCACGGTGCAGGTGGAGCAGATGTTCGCTGCGGTGGACGGAGTCGCCCGTACCGCGCTGGTCGGGGTCGGCGGGCCGGGCCGGGCCGTCCCGGTTCTGTGCGTGGAGTTGCAGAGCGGCGCCGACCCCGAGCAGGTGCGTGCAGGTCTACGCGCGCGTGCCGACGAGTTCGAGCACACGCGGCAGATCGCGCACTTCCTCGTCCACCCGTCCTTCCCGGTGGACATCCGGCACAACGCGAAGATCGGCCGGGAGGAGTTGGCGACGTGGGCAGCTCGGCAGCGGGGTCCGGCGGGGAAGGGAGACCGGGCGTGACCGGCACGAAGGTTCTCGCGCTGCGGACCGTTCCGCTGCTGGGCTGGGTGGGCCTGCTCGCGGGACTCGTGTACGTCCGGGGCAGGAAACCGTGGCCCCACCCGGCAGTGCGGGTGGCCTGGTGGATCGATGCCGTCCTCAGCGTCGGCGTCCATACATTGCAGATTCCGGTGGCGCTCCGCCACCGTCACGACACGGGTCACTCCCGGTCCCGCACCGCGCTGATGACGTTCGTGTTCGGCCTCACGTGGTGGAAGACGGTGAAGCCGACGGCCGCGGCGACGGCAATCACGGAGGAGGATCGATGAAGGTACTGGTGACCGGCGCGTCCGGGTTTCTCGGCGGTGCACTGGTGCGCCGCATCGTCGCGGACGGCGAACACGAGGTCCACGCGCTCGTGCGTCCGAGCAGCGATCTGCGCGACCTGCGCGCCGAGGGCGTGCTGGACGCGGTGACTCTGGTGCACGGCGACCTCACCGACGGTGCGAGTCTGCGAGCCGCCGTACAGGGTATGGACGTCGTGGTCCACAGCGCCGCCCGCGTGGACGAACGCGGAACGCGGTCGCAGTTCGTCTCCGAGAATCTCGACGCCACAGTTCATCTCCTCGATGCGGCGCGCGAGTCCGGAGTCGGCAGGTTCGTCTACATCTCCAGCCCGAGTGCCGTCATGGAGTACGACGGTGGCGATCTGGTGAACGTCGACGAGTCCGTTCCGTACCCGGCGCGCTACCTGAACCTGTACTCGGAGACGAAGGCGGCCGCCGAGCGTGCCGTGCTCGCGGCCGACGCCCCCGGGTTCGTCACGTGTGCTCTCCGCCCACGGGCGATCTGGGGTGCAGGCGACCGTTCCGGTCCGGTGGTCCGGCTCCTGGGCCGGGCAGCAGCGGGACGGCTCCCGGATCTGTCCGGCGGGCGTGCGGTCCAGGCGTCGCTGTGTCACGTGGACAACGCCGTCGACGCCGTCATCAGGGCGTGGGCGTCGGACCGTGTCGGCGGCCGGGCGTACTTCCTCGCCGACGACGAGATCACGGACGTATGGCAGTTCGTCGGAGTGCTCGCCGATCGGTTCGGATTCGACCCACCGAGCCGCAGGCCGAACCCGCGGGTGCTCGCGGCCGCCGTCACCGTCCTCGACGCCGTGTGGTCGCTGCCGCCCGTCGCTCGCCGGTGGTCGCCGCCCCTGTCGCGGTACGTCCTGGCGTTGCTCGGTCGCACCGCGACGTTCGACACGACCGCGGCGCGCCGGGACTTCGGCTATCGGCCGGTGGTGGGCAGGGACGAGGGCTTGGCTGCGTTCGGTGACTGGGTCGATACCCAGGGCGGGATCGAGTCCATGGCCGGGGCGATCGCATGATCTTCGTCGGCCGTGGATCACTGTTGTGGCGAGCCGTGCGGGCGGCACACAGCCGCGGACACCGTGTGGATCTGGTGTGCGTGTCCCCGTCCGAGGGGGTGCCGCCGGACGTGGCGGACGCACCGCTACTGCGCACCGTGAACGTCAATCACGACCACGCCCGGGTGTTGGACGCCGCGACGGACGACGTGATGTGGTCGATCGACAATCGGACCATCCTGCGTGCGCCCCTGATCGGCTCGGGACTTCGGATATACAACATCCACAACGGGTTGCTCCCGGAGCATCGAGGGCTTCCCGAGATGGCCGTGATCTTCTGCCTGCTCCGCGGCGACACCGAGTACGGCGCGAGCCTTCACGTCGTGGACGAGGGGATCGACACCGGGCCGGTCCTCGACCTCGAGCGTTTCGCCGTCACGCCCGAGGACCGGTTCCAGGACGTGATGCTCGCGGGAGTCAAGGCCTGCCACACCCTCTTCGAACGCAATCTCGACGCCGTGTGCGAGGGGACGGCCGTACCGGTCGCTCCCGCGTCGCGGCCCGACGAGTACTTCGGTGCCGACCGCATTCGAGAGCTGATCCGCCTGCGCGACCTTCCCGACACCGACCGGGCGAGATTCGACCGGGCCACGGCACTCGGCGTGTTCGGTCCCCTCTACCCCGAGATCGCCGACGCGGTCTCCCAGCCCGCGAGGTGAACATGGTTGCCCCCACTCGGTTCCACCGTCCCGTGTCGCCGACGGAACGGCTCTACCTGTCCACCCGGGAGGTGGCTCCCCCGTTCGCGATTCAACTCGTCGTCGAAGGGGACGGCGAGATCGACACGGACGACGTGCGCGCCGCGGTGGCGATCGCCTCGCACGCGTGTCCCGGCGCCCGTCTGGTCCTGGAGGACGACCGGTGGGTCGACTCGGGGACGCCGCCGCGTGTCGAGCAACTGACCGGCCGTGTCGATTGGGATGCACTGGACACCGACCCGGTGCTGCACCGTCCGATCGGGCCCGGTCCGGAAGCGACGACCGAGGTCGTCGTTCTGCGTGCCGCCGGGAACAAGGGAACGACCGTGATCTTTCGTGCCTTTCACGGTGTGATGGATGCGGGCGGGATGTCGATCTGGGTCGGGGACGTGTTCCGGATACTCCGTGGGGAGGAACCGCTGGGTGCCCCGGACGTCGATGCCGACTCCGATCTCGTTGCCCGACTGGGCGCGTCGGGAGCTCCCACGAGACTGGTTCCCACCCGACCCTCGCCGTTCGGCCGGGCAGCGCCGGGAGGCGGACCGGTGTTCCTGTTGCGCCACCGCAGCGTTGCGGCACGGGTGCCCGCAGTGGTGGCGAAGGTGGCGGCGGTGATCGCCGAGCACTGCGCGGACACCGCGAGAATCATGGTGCCGGTGGATCTGCGCCGCCACGATCCAGGGATCCGCTCGACCGCGAACCTGGCACTGCCGCTGTTCCTCGACGTGGCGCCGGGGCAAGGATGGGACGAGGTCAACGCCCAGTTGCTCGCCGGGATGGTCGAACGTCGCGAGCTGAACGAGATGGAGGGCGGAGGCCTGTCCGCGATTCCGCAGCCGGTCACCCGCGGTATCCTCCGTGCCGCACATGCGATCGGTGCCCGGACGGGGCGGAATGTGGTGTCGGGAATCGTGTCCCATGCGGGACAGGTCGACCTCGAACAGTTCTCGTTGCCCGGATTCGAGCCCGTCTCGGTACGCGCGGTTCCGTCGCCGACCGGTCTGGTCCCGGTGAGCGTCGCACTCGTCGAACACCGCGGAAGCACCGAGATCACGGTCTCCGCACGGGGTGGGCGGGGTGTGGCGGAGCAACTCGACGAGCTTCTCGACGAGATGGTGGATGCCGTGTCGCGAGGGGCAGGCGATCGCCCCGTGGCGGCCGCTCGCCCGGTCGTGCCCGCCCTGCCTCTCCGCGCGGGCGCAGTCACGACACCGGGCGGTGCCACCGCTGTCGAGATGTTCCGCAGGCACGCGCGCGTCACCCCGGACGCTGTCGCGGTGACCGCACCGGGCGGTCCGGTCACCTATGGTGAGCTCGACCTGAGTTCGGATACGGTGGCCGCCGAACTGATTCGGCGGGGGATCGGCCGCGGCGACGTCGTCGCGGTTCTCGCCGACCGGACCGTGGCCGGGGCTGCCGCCCAACTGGGTGTGATGAAGGCGGGTGCGGCCTTCCTTCCCCTCGACCGCCGCCATCCGGCCGCGCGTATCCGTGCCACCATCGACGATTCCGGCGCGGCCCTGATCCTGGTCGAGCGGGATCACCTCGAACTGGCCGGTCCCGGTGTGACCGTGGTCCTCGAGGAGGTGCTCGCGGACCCGGGCGAGGCGGCCGTCGCACCGCCGGATCTCCCGGACGTCGAGCCACAGGACATCGCGTACGTCACGTACACGTCCGGCTCCACCGGGCGCCCGAAGGGCGTCCTCGTCCCACACGCGGGTGTGGTGAACTTCGTACGGTCCGCGACGGACTGGTACCGGCTCGGTCCGGAGACCAGGTTCGCTCACTACCACACGCCTGCGGCGGACATGGCGTGCGCCGCGTTCTTCTGCGCTCTCCTCACCGGTGGCGCCGTGACCCTCCTCCCGGACGACGTGTCGCCGGTGTCGTTGCGGCACATGTTCGTCGACTCCGGGGCCAACACCTTCCTGTTGACCCCGAGCCTGATGTCGACGATCGTGCGGCTCGACATCGAGGCTCCGCCGGTGCGGACCGTGATCATCGGGGGAGAGAAGCTGTACCCCTCGCTCGCGGAGCAGGCGCGCGAGTTCTTCGGGGCCGGGCCCAAGATCGTGAACAGCTACGGGCCGACCGAACTGAGCATCGTATGCACGACCTACGATCTGGACGACGCGCGCACGCCGGATGCGCCTGCGGCGGAGTCCGTCCCGATCGGCCACGCGTCCTCGGACACACCGGTGTTCCTGCTCGACGAGAGCGGTCGGTCGGTTCCGGTCGGTGAGGTCGGCGAGCTGTACTTCGGCGGACCGCAGGTCGCGGCCGGCTATCTCGGGCGTCCGGAGCTGACGGCGGAGCGGTTCGTCTCCGTCGCGGGCGAACGTACCTACCGCACGGGCGATCTGGCGCGGGTGCTCGAGGGCGGGCTCCTCGAGTTCGTCGGCCGGGCCGACGACCAGGTGAAGATCCGGGGTAACCGGATCGAGCCCGGTGAGGTGCAGGCCGTGCTCGAGACGTATCCGGATGTCGCGGCCTGCGCCGTGGTGCCACGGAAGAGGGCCGGGGGCGCGGAGCCGATGCTGGTCGCCTACGTGGTCCCGAAGACGGTCGTCTCGCCCTCGGGCGGTGTGCCCGAGTTCGCGGTGGTGGACGCGCGGGACTTCCTGTCCGGCCGCCTGCCCTCCTTCATGATCCCCGCGGCGATCGTGGCAGTACCCGCCCTGCCGGTGACGCTCAACGGGAAGCTGGATCTGGCCGCTCTCCCCCTTCCCGTCGCGGCCGAGGGCCATACCTCAACGGGTGGCGGCGACGAGCTGCCGGCCGAGGAATGGGCGGCCACGGCACGGATCTGGGCGGATGTACTGCGCGTCGATGTTCGCGTGCTGACCGAGGATTCGGACTTCTTCGTTCTCGGCGGAGACTCGCTGGCCGCGGTCGAGATGCTGGCCCGGGTGTCGCGCACGACCGTGGGCGCGGAGCGAGAGGCCCGGTTCGTCGCCGGGCTCGAGGGGTTCGCCCACCGGCTGACCCTGGGACGGGTACATGCGGCGGCTCTGGCGGCGCGCGGCGAGTGCTGAGAATCCGGAACACACGTGAGCCCCTCCTCGAATCGAGGAGGGGCTCACGTCGGTGGTAGGTCGGTGCGTCAGTTGCGGGCCGTGATCACTTACCGGTGATCCACGCGTGCGCTGCACACCTCGGCGTGACTCCGTCGCGGCTCTCGGGGTCGAGTGCCTCCAGGACGTAGTCGATCGCGCGCGGAGAGGTCGCCAGGCTCAGGTGATCCGACCAGTCCTGTTCGCAACCGTCCTGGATGCGGATGTTGCGGACGGTCGCTCCCGGCCCGGCCTCGAGGAAGGAGGCCTGGTACGGAGTGGAGACCTGGTCGTAGCTCGACGCGATGACCGTGTAGTCGATACCCGGTTCGGTGTCGCCACCGGCGTTGAGGTTCGTGAGGAAGGGGGAGCCGACGGCCTGATCCATCGGGCCGGTGCCGAACGGCAGCTCGTAGAGGCCGAGGATGTTCAGCCCGTGGTCGGTCATGAAGCGGCCGATGGTCGCGATGCCGTTGAGCGTCGTCCCGTGATTGGTTCCCGCGATGCTGACCAGGTTCTTGACCTTGTTGTTCGCCGGATCGGCCGGATCGGCACCGCCCTCGAAGCGCAGGTACTGACGTGCGAGAGGTGCGCCCTGCGAGTATCCGACGAGATCGACCTGGTCGGCGCCGGTCTGCGCCAGCACGGCATCGACGTACCGAGCAAGTTCCTTCGCCCCGTCGGCGACCGCTGCGGTCCCGTTCACTCCCGGAATGATTCCGGCGAGGCTGTGGCTGGTGATCCCGTAGTTGAGGGCGAACACGCAGTGGCCTTCGGCCTGGAGCGCGGGGCCGATGGCGGAGAAGCTGGAGTAGGCATTCTGGTAGGTGCCGTGCACCAGCACGATCGGGCGCGGCCGTTCGGCGGTGGGCACGCAGTCCCAGTCGTTGACCCCTTCCGGGGCCACCAGCGGGTTGAGCATGCCGTGGGTGATAGCGGAGACCGCGTTGGTCTCGAGGGGACCGACACCGGTGGTGTTCGCGATCGCCTCGGCCACGCCCGCGGCACGCTCGACCACCTGGGGTGTGTCCGTGGGGTCGGCCGCCGCCACGGAGGTCGAGGTGAGCATGGAGGCCGCGACGGCGGCGGCCCCCATCAATGCGGCACCGAGGCGGGCACGGCGCGGGGCTCGGGTTCTCGGCGGCGCGTCGGTCGGCTCTGCCTGCCAGGGTTTCACTGTCTCCTGGGACTTCTCTGTCGTCCTGATTTCCGGTGGCGTCACGGGGGACCCTTCCTCGCTACGTGTCTGATGACGACAGCGCAGGCAGGGTGCCGACGCGTGGGGACTGCCGTGTGTCGAGCACATGTCCACGCCATCACGTTCGTTCGAACGAACGTGACCATATCGTGTCCTACGGCACTTCGGTACCCCCGGGTGAATCAGGGCCGTTCGGTCCGCCTCCCGTGGGCCGGAAGACCCGACCGGATTCGGGTGCCGAATCCGCCTCGCGCGCGGGTGCGATCTGGGCTACTTTTCACCTGCACGCGGTGCCGGTCGTGAGGGTCCGGCGCAGGTGCGCGATCATGCCGACCCAGTCCCTGAGGGAGCAGTACGACGATGAGCGTCCGCCGAGACACTGCCGGCGAACAGTGGGGTCCCGTCGAGCGGAGCATCCTGTTCCGCGCAACCTACGACCTGATCTATCTGGACAGCGTCTTCCTCGAACACGGTGGTCGGGAGTCGTCGGTACTCGAGGCGCTCGAGCGGTTGCTGAATGCCGGGTACGCCGAGATCGGTGCGGACATCGACGGCCTCCAGCCGTGGAACACCGCCACCGAGGCGTCGGTGGCCACTGCCGTCGCCGCGCTGGGGCGGGGTGGGTCAGGCGCGGCGCCGGTTCCGGTGTGGCTGCGACTGACGCCGCGTGGGCGGACGGCGGCTGCCACCCGCCCACGCTGAGGGCCCCGAGAGATCACCGCGCGAAGTTCGCCGCGATTCGTTGGCGCAGGTAGTCCTCCGCGGTGATCGGCGGGTACTTGCCGAGCGGGCTCTCGATCAGGACGTCCCGGTTCGCCTGGGCGAAGAACGCCAGGCTGTAGCGCGGCCCTCGGTGCTCGTCCCGGGACGGGCTCTTGACCCGGTGGAAGTTCGACGGCAGGAGGTCGTCGCTCCACCGCATGAGCATGTCGCCGATGTTGCAGGTGATCGCTTCCTCGGCGGGCTCGATGGAGGTCCACTCCTGACCGTCCATCTCCTTGCCCGGGCACAGTTGGAGCCCGCCCTGGCCCTCTCGCTGGAAGAGCAGGGTGAGGCAGTCGAAATCGGTGTGTGCACCGGCTCGCCAGGTGCTCGGCCCGAACTCGGCGTCCTCGGGCACCGCGAAATAGTGCAACAGCCGCAGCGTGCTCTGGTAGCCGGCGGAGGAAGGATCGTGCGCGCGGGTGAAGAAGTCCCGGTCGAAGCCGAGCTTGTCGGCGAACAGTGACAGCAGTGACATCGCCAGCTCCCAGCAGCGGGTCTCGAAGTCGAGGATGGTGGCACGGAAGTCGGCCACCTCCTCGTCGCTCGGCCACAGCGAGTCCATGTGCGGCCGGGTGACCTGATAGGACTCCTTCTGGTCCGGGGTGCCGACGGAAGGCCGCACCTGGGCCATGCTCTCCCAGCCCGAGTTGAACTGTTTCCGGAGCGGGTACTGCGCCTTCACGTCCTCGGGCAGCGCGAAGAATGCCTCGGCAGCGGCGAAGGCGGCACGCACGTGGTCCAGATCGATGCCGTGACCCACCACCTGGAAGAACCCGATGTCCGTCGCCGCGGCCCAGAGTTCGTCCGCGATGTCGGCACGGCGGGAGGCGAGTTCGGTGAGATCGATGCGACGCACCTCGCGGGTGGTCTCCGAACCCATTCCGCCCATGCGGGTCTCACGGTTCAATTCGGTCAGTTCGTAGGTCATGATCGGTGTTCCTCTTCTCGTGCAGCCCGCATGCGTGCGACGCGCAGGTGGGTCGGTCCTGGATGGGTGGTGGTGATCCGCGCCGTTCAGCCGATGCCGATCGACGGGTCCGTGAACCTGTTCGTGAACAGCTCGTCCGCGGTGATGTCCTCGGGGATCGCCGATCCCGACTCGCGCAGGATGGGGGCGAGATCGGCGACGGTGCCCGCCACTCGCTCGAGGTCGTAAGTCCCTACCGAACCGTCCTCGTCCGCGACCAATCCCTTCTCCCTCAACAGTTCCGCGCTGTAGGCAGCCTGGCCCTCCGAGTACGGGGAGTAGGAGAGATCCTGGGAGACGACGTCGACGATGACCTCGTTGGTCGCTTCGGGTGCCGAGATGTACTCCGCGGAGGACTGCTGGATGATCGGCACCAGTTTCTCCAGGCACGGAGCCAGTGCGTCGACCTTGTCCGCGCGGACCGAGACGTTGGATGCGTAGATGTCGAACCCGGAATCCTTGATCAGGTCGTAGGCGACCGGCTTTCCCCATGCCTGGGTCTCGGATTCGTAGGTGTACGGCTCCGAGTTGGCGAATCCCTGCTGGGCGATCGAGGGGTCGGCGACGAACCGGGACGGAGCGCCGTCGTAGCTCGTGTCGATCTGTCCCTGCTCGAGCAGCCCCTTGGCCACCAGCCATCGAGGAAAGATCTGTTCCTTGGACACGACGACCGTGGCGCCGGACCCACCGATATCGGCGACCGACTCCCAGTCCGGGTGGTTCTCGGGGTCCCACATGATGATCGCGGGGCTGTACGCGAGCAACGGTGTGACTCCGACGACCGGCTGGCTCGCCGCCGCCGCGATCAACTGGTCGCCGTGGACGAGGCCGAGTGTGACGTCGTCGTCGACGTACATCTGCGACGCGACGGATTGGAAACCGATCGCGGGGCCACCCGCGCGCAGGGTCAGGTCCACGCCGGTGTCCTTGCCGTCGGCGACGAGCGGGCCGGTGACCGATTTGTTCTCGGTGTCGACGGTGTAGCCCGGGCCGAGCATGGCGAACATGCCGCCCATGTCCGATTGGGGCTGCCACTGAAGTTGAACCACGACCTCGTCCGGGCACGCGCCGGTGAGGGTCTGGGCCTCGGCAGCGGGCTCGAGGTCCTGGGCCGCTGCCGCCGAGTCGGAGGAACTGCATGCGGACAGGGTCAGTGCGGCCGCGGCGAGAGCGGCTGCTCCGGAGCGGGTCAGGGCGGTCCGATGGGTGTTCACTGAGGTCTCCTCGTGGCTGACGGGATCGCTGATCGCCGACGGGACGTGCAGCGCGTTGGATTACATGCAATACGACATTCGTTGCGGTGGTGTTACCAACCGGGGATCTATCGCAAACTCTCCCGAAAAATGCAGGTGGATGCGCCCGGTCTTCGGCAAAGTTCACGCCCGCTTAACGCGGGGCAACGTGGTCGAGATGCATGTAATCAATCATGGGAACCACGAAACAGTCTGACTGATACATGTAGGTCTGGCTGATGCATGTAATACGGAGGCACGTCAGGCGGGCCACACCCATGGAGGTAGTGATGGAGCTGATCGACACCCTGCAGGACGTCGATGCACGCAGGCTGACCCGGGGAACGGACATGGTCTTCGACGGCGTGGTCAAGAGATTCCCCACCGGAACGGTGGCCGTGGACGGGGTCGACCTGGCGGTACGGCAGGGTGAGTTCGTCGCTGTCGTCGGACCGTCGGGTTGTGGGAAGTCGACGCTGCTGCGGATGGCGGCCGGCCTCGAGGGGCCCACGGAAGGCACGGTCACGGTCGGTGCGAAGTCGGTCGGATTCATCTTCCAGGAGCCGACACTGCTGCCGTGGCGCGATGTGCGCGGGAATGTCGAACTGTCCGCCGAACTCGGTCGCGGCGTCTCCGACGACGAGCGCAGGGCACGCGCCGAGGAGTCGATCGCGGCCGTGGGGCTGCGGGACTTCGCCGACCAACTCCCCAGCGCCCTGTCCGGGGGCATGCGGATGCGGGTCTCACTGGCACGGGCACTCACCCTGTCCCCGGACCTGATGCTCTTGGACGAGCCGTTCGGTGCGCTCGACGAGATGACCAGACTCGACATGCAGGTGGAGCTCCAACGGCTCTATGTGGAGCGAGGTTTCACCGCCATGTTCATCACGCACTCGGTCTCGGAAGCGGTGTATCTCGCGGACCGGGTCGTGGTGATGACGGCGAGGCCGGGACGCATCGCCGCGGTGGTCGACATCGACTCGCCGTATCCCCGCAGCCCGGAGTTGCGGTACGAGAAGGCATTCAACGACCACGTCGCCGAGATCTCGGCGCTGTTGCACGGAGGCATGCGATGACACAGGTACACACCGGAGCCCCGGCGGTTTCCTCACCCTCCGCCGCCGCACTGCCGCCGTCACCGTCCTCGGCCACCCGGGAAGGGTCGACTCCCGCCGATCCCGGGCCCGCCCGGCTGTCACGTCTGGCCGGGTCCTCCCGGCTGCGGCGCCTGGCCGGGGCGGTCGGGTATCCGATTCTCTCGATCGCCGGTGCGCTCGTGGTGTGGTCGGCGGTGAGTTACCTCGTCCTGTCGCCGGAACGCCGCTTCCTGCTTCCTCCGCCGGGGCAGGTGCTGTCGCAGTCCCTGCTCGACTGGCAGCATCTCGGTCCGATGCTCGCGGCGCTCGCCGTCACCGCGCAGGTGGCATTCGTGGGCTTCGCGGTGGCGGTCGTGGTGGGCGTCGGTACCGGCGTGCTGATGTGCCAGGCGCGATGGATCGAGCGCATCGTGTACCCGTACGCGGTGGTCGTCCAGGTCATTCCGATTCTCGCGATCGTTCCGCTGATCGGGCTGTGGTTCGGCTACGGGATGACCGCCCGAACCCTGGTGTGCGTGCTCATCGCGGCGTTCCCCATCATCACCAACACCCATTTCGGTATCCGGTCCGTCGATCGGGGACTCCACGAGTTGTTCACACTCGGCCGTGCCTCGCGCTGGGATCGCCTGGTGAAACTCGAACTGCGCGCGGCGCTTCCGTCGATCATGACCGGTATCCGGACGGCCTCGGGGCTGGTCGTCGTGGGCGCCATCATCGGCGACATGTTCTTCGCCAAGGGGCAGCCGGGAATCGGGACGCTCCTCGACGTCTATCGCAGCCGATTGCAATCCGAGGACCTCATCGCGGCCATCGTGCTCGCCTCGCTCTTCGGCGTGCTGGTGTTCTCGCTCTTCGGGGTGATCCAGAAATGGCTGGTGGGCGGCTGGCACCAGTCGCAGAACTCCCCGAACCTGTGATCCCGAACTCCTGATCTCGAATCACCGATCTCGAATCACCGCTCCGGAAGGACCGACATGACAACCTCAGGCTTCACTGTTCCCACGATCGACATCGGGCCGTACCTCGCGCCAGGCGCAGGGGCGTCGACGAGTGCCGACTGCCGTACCGTCGCCGAAGCTCTCGACCGAGCGTGCCGCGACGTCGGCTTCGTCCAGATCGTCGGGCACGGCATGGATCCCGACGCCCTGACAGGCCTGGCGTCCGCGCTCGACGAGTTCTTCGCCCTGCCGCTCGAGGTCAAGAAGCGGTATCGCCGCGACCCCGGCGCGAATCGGGGCTACTCGCCGCCGAAGAGCGAGTCGCTGAGCATGAGTCTCGGTATCCCGTCGGCGAATCGGATGAACGACTTCTACGAGGCGTTCGTGATCGGTACGGAAGCGGCGGACGTCGTCGGTGAGGACCTGCCGGAGTCCAGCTATGCCGCCAACAACTGGCCGGATGCCGCTCCCGGATTCGAACCCGCGGTGCGCGCCTACTTCACCCGTGCGCAGGAGCTGGCCCGAACCCTGATGACGGCGTTCACCGATGCGCTGGGACTGCCGACCGGGTATTTCGATCCGATGATCGACCACTCGATCGAGGCGCTGAAGATGAACAACTACGCCCTGCCCGAGGGAGAGATCGAACTCGCGGGAGACCTCACCGGGATGGGCGCACACACCGATTTCGGCATCCTCACGATTCTGTGGGCGGACCGAGTGCCCGGCCTGCAGGTGCTCGGCAGCGACGGCGTCTGGCACGACGTCCAGCCCGAGGAGGGTGCCCTGCTGATCAACCTGGGTGACGCCATGGCGCGGTGGACCAACGATCGGTGGATGTCCACGATCCATCGGGTCGACCCACCGGTCGCCGACGGCCGGATCATCCGGCGGCGGTCGGCCGCGTTCTTCTTCGACGGCAATCACGACGCCGTCATCGAGACGTTGCCCGGCATGCTGGCCGAGGGCGAGCAGGGGTATCCGCCGATCACGGTGGCGGAGAACATCGCGGCGAAGATCGCCGGATTCCGCAGCGGCGTCGCCCCGGAGGGAGACCTGCGCGAGACCGCGCGAGTGCTCGCGGCCGGGCAGCCCGGCGGGGTCTCCGGGTGACGGGTGCGCCGGCGACGCGTTCCCGGGTGATGATGGTGGTATGGCGGAGGAACGGATGACGGCGACGGAGCAGGCACTGCTCACCGAATCGGTGCACGACACTCTGCGCGAGATGGTGTTCTCCGGCGAGCTCGAGCCGGGGGCTCCGCTGAGCGTGCCCGCGCTGGCGGCCCGTCTCGCGGTCAGCCGCACCCCGGTGCGGGAGGCGGTGCAACAGTTGATCTACGAGGGCATCGCCGTGCACGTCCGCAACGCCGGTGCCCGGGTCGCGACGATCGACGCGACATCGGTACGTGCGGTGTTCGAGGTACGCGAGGTGCTGGACGGGCTCGCGGCCTATCAGGCGACCCTCGCGATCTCCCGGGAAACCCTCTCCCGGCTGGAGAAGATGGTCCAGGTTCAGCGGGAGCTGCTGGACCAGCCGCCGGATCGGCGCCGTGACGCCCGGCTCGATCTCGAGTTCCACACCGTCATCCGGGAAGCTGCCGGAAACGTGCCGCTGGTGGAGGCCCTGGCCCGGCTGGACGGGCAGTCGCACCTGTTCCGTTCGGACATGTGGACCTCGCCGCTGGGCCGCACACTCGCGGTGACCGAGCACGAACGGATCCTGCACGCGATCGAGGCAGGAGACGCCGACGGTGCGCGGGTCGCGGCGTGCGCGCACGTGGCCGGGTTGCTGGTCCGGATCGGGCGCACCTGAGGCCGATCCGCGCGGGTGCCGTTCCGAATCGAGCGTTGCTGCAGATCAGGGCATGCCGATCAGGCGCAACACGGCAGTGGTGGCCGCCGCGGCCGCGATGACGACCACGAGGGGCGCCCGCCGCCACGCGAGCACCGCGCCGACGGCGACGCCGGAGACGCGGGCTGCTCCGGCGAACCCTCCCGCCTCGTACATCGTGGCCGTCGCCGCGACGGCGATCAGGAGCACCACGGCCGCGGTCTCCATCGCGGAGGTGACCCGAGGCGGGAGAGTCACACGGGAGCGGAGCGCCGGCCCCGTCAGCCGCATCGCATAGGTACCGACGCCGAGCGCGACGCCGCCCCCGACGATCCAGCCGAGGCCGGCCGTCACTGCCGCCGCCCCGTCCGCAGGAGCGTCGGTGCGACCCCGAGGAGTGCGAGGAGTACGGAAACTCCCGCGGGCAGGAACGGGGTGGTGGCCAGAGCAATCGCCACGCCGGCGGCGACCGCGGCCCAGCGGGCCCGCGAGCGCAGGGCCGGGACGGCGAGAGCTGTCAGGAGCGCGGGAAACACCGCGTCGAGGCCCAGGACGTCCGTGTCGCCGAGGATCGCGCCGAGTACTGCGCCGGTGAGCGCTCCCAGTGGCCAGAACACGAGCACGCCGATGCCGGTGACCCAGTACGCCTGCTTGCGGAGGGCAGGGTCCTTCTGGGCGAAGGTCATCGCCACCGACTCGTCGTTGATCACGTGTGCGCCGACCAGTCTCCGACGTCCGCTGCCGAGGACGTCGGGAAGAGCGAGTCCATACGGGACGTGACGGGCATTGATCACCAGCCCGGCCACGACGGCGGCGATCGGGCTGCCTCCTGCCGCGACGATTCCGGCGAACAACAGCTCGGCGGACCCGGCGAGGACGACGACGGCGAGGACGACGGGGAGCCACACCGGCAGCCCGGACGAGACCGCCACGGCGCCGTAGGAGATGCCGACGACGCTCATGGCGAGGCAGATCAGCGCACTGTCCCGGAGGACGCCCCGATCGAGTGTTCGCCATATCAAACGCATGTTCATCAGAATGCACGCGTGTAGGCTTGTTCGTCAAACCGAACATAACTGACATCAGATCGAACGAAGCCAGCCGCCAGCCGAGGAGGCGTCATGACGGAATCGGTGCCGCCGCGAGAGATCATCGGTGCGGCCCTCCGCCGCGAACGGGCCCGCTCGGGACTGTCGCTCTCCGAGATCGCTCGTCGGGCGAATGTATCGAAATCGACTCTGTCCCAGCTGGAATCCGGATCGGGAAACCCCAGTCTGGAGACGCTGTGGGCGCTGTGTGTGGCGCTCGACATCCCGTTCGCCGGTCTGCTCGGGGAGCCGCGCCCGCGGGTCCAGGTGATCCGCGCGGGGGAAGGGCCTGCCGTCCCTTCGAGCCAGGCCGACTACAGCGCCGCGCTCCTGTCCGCCTCCCCGCCCACGGCCCGGCGCGACGTCTATTCGATCTCGGCGGAGCCGGGCGGACGGCGGCTGTCCGATCCGCACCAGTCCGGTGTCGTCGAACACGTCGTCCTGGGCACAGGCCGTGCCCTGGTCGGCCTGGTGGACGAGCCGGTCGAACTCCGTCCCGGTGACTACATCTCGTATCCCGGAGACCTCGCGCACGTCTTCGAGGCGCTCGAGCCGGGCACCCGGGCCGTGCTGATCTCGGAACGGACCTGACCTGACCTGACCTGCCATAGGCCTCCCCGGTGGCCACAGGCCGCCCCTCCCCGTGGGGTGAAGGGACCCTTCGCCTTTTCAGACCGGGCGAATGGTCCGTTCACCCAGGGGCGGGGTAGCTCCTGGGGTCAGAGCTGCTCCGCGCCCACCGTTCCACCCGCGATGGCGGCGACCAGCTGGGCGTGGTCGCGCTCGGTGCGGTCTGCGTAGGAGACCGCGAAGTCCGCGATCGCCTCGTCGAACACCGGTTTCGCGCCCAGATAGCCGGCGATCGCGAATCGGTCGCCGCTGCGGGCGTGTGCATGGGCGAGGGTGCGGCCGCAGAGCTCGGCGTACAGGCGCATCGCATCCGGGGCCATCGCCTCGATCACGACTGAGCCCTTGCCGTCCCGTAGTTGCCGTACGTAGAAGTCCCGCTCGATGCCGCCGGGCCCCGGGCCGCTCTGCCATCCCAGGAAGATGTCGCTGCTGGCCTGCAGCAGTCGCTGCCCGTTCACCACCCGCTCACCCTGGTTGTCGAACGTGTACCCCGGCACGTAGTTCGAGAGCACCGAGGGCGGCGCCTCCTTGATCTGCAGGAACAGCGGATCGTTGTCGCCGGCACCGGTGAACAGCGCGATCCAGGTGCGGGTGCCCACACTGCCCACACCGACCACCTTGCGAGCCACCTGGACCAGTTCGTAGCTGTCGAAGAGCCGACGTAGGTGCGGCTGCAACGTCTGCCGGTAGTCCTCGAGCCGCCGCCGGATCTCGGTGTACACCTCGTCCCCGTAGCCACCGGGAAAGACCTGCTCGACCGGGACCAGCAGAGGCGGGTCACTGCGGATGCGCGCCTTGCCGTCCACCACGACCGTGAGCTTGGACAGGGCTTGTGCGCTGTTGCGGTTGCGCGCCTTCGCGAGCGCCTTACGGGTGTTCTTCTCCCGCGACGTGTCGAGCCGGTCCCGGATGACGGCGAGTGCCGCGTCGATGTCGATGTTCCGATACCAGTTCTCGAGGTTCCCGGACCGGGCGGACTCCCGGATCGCGGAGCGATAGCTCTCGGCCGCGGCGAGGGCGGTGGCACGGGCTCGGGTGTCGCTGAATCCGTTGCCGCGGGACGCGACGAGGAAACTGGCGGCAAGGCGCTTCACGTCCCATTCGAACGGTCCGGGATGGGTCTCGTCGAAGTCGTTGAGATCGAAGGCCTGCGCCCGCTCCGGTGTCGCGTACAGGCCGAAGTTGCTCAGGTGCGCGTCGCCGCAGAGCGGGGCGATCAGGCCCGAGTCCGGTGCGTGGGAGAGATCGTCGGTCATCACCAGTGCGGCTCCGCGCAGATACGCGAAGGTACTCGCCGCCATCCGTCCGTAGCGGATCGGCACCAGCTCCGGGACCCGGTCGCGGGCCTGGAGTTCGAGCAGACCGAGCGGATCGCTGCGGCCCGCCTCGGGCGAGACCTCGGCCAGGGCACTGCGCGGAACCTGCTTGCGCCTGGCGCGGCCGAAGGCGATCCGCTCGGCGGGGCTCGCACCGCTCGGGAGGCTGTTGTCGACGAGCACATCGCGTGAGGCTGACATGCGTTCACGGTAGCGGCTCACGTGGGTGCACGCGGGTATCTCCGTCCAGGTGAAATCCCCGGGCAGCGAGGGCCGTCCGGGGCTACTGTCGGAACAGGTGTGACGGAAGGGGACGGGCGTGGACGTCGACGAGGTGATGGATTTCGACCGCGTCGTCGAGACGATCGCCAGGTGTATCGATTTCGCCGGGGTGACGGTCATCGCGGCAGGCGCGGTCATCGCGGCGCTGCGGGTGTTGGTCGATCTGCAACGCCGCAGCCCGGGCGTCTACCAGCTGTTCCGGAGCCGGCTGGGCCGGGCGATCCTGCTCGGTCTCGAGCTGCTGGTCGCGGGCGACATCATCAAGACCGTCGCGGTTACCCCGACGCTCACCGACGTCGCGGTGCTCGCGATCATCGTGCTGATCCGTACGTTCCTCAGCTGGTCTCTCGACCTCGAGATCACCGGCCGCTGGCCGTGGCAGAGGTCTCGCGGTGAGGCGTCTGCTCCGTCCTGACCGGTGCGACGTCGAAGGACATCGCAGCATCGACGATGCTGCCGTGCCGGAGCGCGGCGAGGTCGCGGAACCAGTTCATCCGCAGGCGCCACGGCGCCTGTGAGCCCTGCCGGGGGAACGAATCCACCGAGCGGAGTACGTAACCGGCGGCGAAGTCCAGGAACGGCTCTTCGTCGACCGACGGATCCCGACGCGGAACAGCGCGCGCGAACCCCTTGTCGTCCATGTACCGCAGTAGCCGCACGACGTACTCGGACACGAGATCGGCCTTGAGCGTCCACGACGCGTTGGTGTAGCCGACGACGAAGGCGAAATTCGGTACGCCGCTGAGCATCATGCCCTTGTAGGCCATGGTGTCGGACAGTTCGACGGAGTCGCCGTCCACGACCAGCTCGATACCGCCGAAGGCGAGCAGATTCAGCCCGGTGGCACTGACGACGACGTCTGCCTCGAGTTCGGCCCCGGATTCGAGCGCGATTCCGGTCTCGGTGAAGGTGGCGATGCGGTCGGTCACCATGTCGACGTCGCCGTGCCGGATGGCCCGGAACAGATCGCCGTTGGGTACCAGGCACATCCGCTGGTCCCAGGGGTCGTAGCGGGGAGCGAAATGGGTGTCGATGTCGTAACCGTCGGGGAGCCAGCGTTTCTGGAGATCCCGGATGCGGCCCTTCATGAACGTCGGGAAGCGCTGGCACGCCTGGTAGAGAGCCGTCGCGACCAGGGTGCTCTTGAGCCGGGCCAGGCGGTGACCGAGACCCCCGGGCAGCCTCTCCTGCAGCGTGGTGGCGAGGGCGTCCCGCGCGGGCACCGAGATGATGTAGGAAGGCGAGCGCTGCAGGATGCTCACGTGCGAGGCGGCATCGGCCATCGAGGGTGCCAGGGTCACCGCCGTCGCGCCGCTACCGATGACGACGACCCGCTTGCCGGTGTAGTCGAGATCCTCCGGCCAGTGCTGCGGGTGCACGAGGGTGCCGCCGAACCGGTCCACTCCCGGGAAGTCCGGCGTGTAGCCCTCGTCGTACCGGTAGTAGCCGGTGCAGCACAGGAGGAACCCCGCGGTGAAGCGCACCGTCTGCCCGGAATCGGTGCGCTGCGCCTCGATCGTCCAGAGGGAGTCCCGGGTGGACCATTCGGCGCGGACGACGCGGTGGCCGTACCGGATGTGCTCGTCGATACCGAACTCGGCGGCGGTGTCCCGCAGGTACTCGAGGATCGTGTGGCCGTCGGCGATGGCCTTCTCGCCGGTCCACGGCCGGAACGGGAACCCGAGTGTGTACATGTCCGAGTCGGATCGAATTCCGGGATAGCGGAACAGATCCCAGGTGCCGCCGAGGGAATCGCGGGCCTCGAGCAGGGTGTACGAACGGTCCGGGAAGTTCTTCTGGACGTGATAGGCCGCATCGATGGCGGACAGGCCGGCGCCGATGACGAGGACGTCGATGTGCTCGGGGGCCGCGGTCCCGGCAGCTCCGGCGTCCGTGGCCTCGGTGGCCCCGGTGTCTTCTGTCATCGTCGATCCTCCCGCTGGTCCGGCTGTGCGCTCCACCACACTACCCGTGGGTAGCGACGGGGAGAACCGGGCCGAGCGCTGGTCGGCTGATACCCCCGGGGGTATAATCGGGCGTAGTGACCCGAACCGTGACGGATTGCCCGTTCGGACGCCCCGGATCCGCAGGAAGGATGTGCCGTGGTCGGCAACGAAGAGAGCATCGCGCTGGTCCTCAATCGACTCCGCCGTGCCCACGGTCAACTGGCCGGAGTGATCTCCATGATCGAGGACGGCCGGGATTGCAAGGACGTGGTGACCCAGCTCGCGGCGGTGTCCCGCGCGCTCGATCGCGCGGGATTCAAGATCGTCGCTTCCGGATTGCGCGAGTGTCTGGCGGGGGAGAAGGCGGGCGAAGGTGAGGTGGGGGCAACCCCATCGATGACCGAGGCCGAGCTGGAGAAGCTGTTCCTCGCGCTCGCCTGAGCGGCCGGGAGCGGCCCCGGCACCGGCACCGGAGGAACGGTCACTGAAGACGTGGCCACCGAAGAAGTGAAGGACGACATCATGACAGACGACACCCTGGCCCTCGCCACCCGACTGCACGCCACGTTCGACGAGGCCGTACAGCGCACACGGAATGCTCTGCAGGAGCAGGGGTTCGGCATCCTCACCGAGATCGACATGTCCGCGACCCTGAAGTCGAAGATCGACGTGGACATGGAGCGCTACGTGATCCTCGGCGCGTGCAATCCGCCGCTGGCGCATCGCGCCGTCGACATCGACCGCCGAATCGGCCTGCTGCTGCCCTGCAATGTCGTCGTCCGTGAGGATCGCGATTCCGCCACGGAGGGTGGGGCGGTTGTCGTCGAGGCGATGAACCCCCAGCTGATGGTGCAGGTCACCGGCGAGCCGGCGCTGGCCCCGGTCGCCGCGGAGGCCGGTGTCCGGCTGCGGGCGGCGATCGATTCGCTGGCGGACTGACCGGCTCCACCGCGCGTCCCACCACTCAGGGCAGCCTCAGTAGGCTGTCTGTCGTGAGTCGATCGTCGACGCCGGACGGCGTCACCGCCGAGACCGTCACCGGCGGTTCGATCCTCCGTCGCACCCTCGGCAGGCACCGTGGCCGCATGGTCGCCGCCTCTGCACTGGTGGGGCTCCACCAGCTGTGTGAGGCGATGGTGCCGGTCGCCATCGGTCTGATCGTGGGCCGAGCGATCGCGCCGAGCGACGGCGCGGCGATGACTCTCGGAATCGTGGGGCTGGCCGCGTTGTTCGTAGTGCTCACCCTGGCGTGGAGGTTCGGTGCCCGGCTGGTGGTCGTGGCGATGGAGACCGAGGCGCACCGGCTGCGGGTCGAGGTCGCCGCGCGCATCCTCGACCCCCGCGGGTTGCGGAGCCCGATGAAGGCCGGCGAACTGCTCACGGTCTCCACCTCGGACGCGGACCGCACGTCCTGGATGCTCGACGTCGTCGCCCGCACCGTGGCCGCACTCACCGCGGTGATCGTCACCGCTGCGGTGCTGTTGGCCATCGACCTCCCGCTCGGTGCGGCGGTTCTGGTGGCAACGCCCTTGCTGCTCGGCGGCCTGCAGGCCCTGGCCCCGCTCATCACCCGTCGGACCGTGACCCGGCAGGAGGAGATCGCTCGCGCGTCGGCGTCCGCCACCGATCTGGTGAGCGGGCTGCGCCCGTTGCGGGGGTTCGGTGGCGAGACCGCGGCGGACGAACGGTACCGGGTCGTCAGCCGATCGGCGTTGCGCGCCACTCTCGGTACGGCCCGGGTCCAGTCCGTGTACACCGGAATCGCGACCGGGGCCAGCGGCATCCTCGCGGTCGGAGTGGCCGGAGCCGCGGGCTGGTTCGCGGTGCAGGGACGTCTGTCGCTCGGCGAGCTGGTCACGGTGGTGGGCCTGTCCCAGTTCCTGATCGAGCCCCTGACCACACTGTCGCGGCTACCGGCCGTCGTCGCCGGCTGCCGGGGGTCGGCGCAACGACTCGCGGAAGTCCTCGCCGCACCACATCTGTTGCCCGCGCCGTCGTCCCGGATCGACGAGCCCTCCAGCCCCCACATCGTGTTCGCCGATGCCGGTTACCGATCGGTGACCGGCCTGGACCTCGAGATCGGGCACGGCGAGCTCGTCGGAATCGTCGCCTACCGGCAGCAGGACGCCGACGCGGTGTTCGCATTGCTGTCCGGGGACGTGCCGGACGGTGAACGCACCGGCAGCGTCACCGTCGCGGGCCGCGAACTGGCGGAGTTGCACCTCGACGATCTGCGCCGGACCGTTCTCGCCGAGCCGCACGCCGGCCACCTCTTCGGCGGAACCCTGCATTCCAACATCGTCACCGGCGACACCGACACCGGTCCGCCCGAACACCTCGAACGTGTCCTCGACGTGTCGGCCGCTCGCGATGTCGCGGAGTTGCATCCGGACGGGCTCGACCGTGCCGTGGGGGACGAGGGCCTGAGCCTGTCCGGTGGACAGCGGCAGCGGGTGGCACTCGCGCGCGCACTGTCCCGTCGCACCCCGGTTCTGGTGCTGCACGACCCGACGACGGCGGTGGACGCCGTCACCGAACAGGAGATTGCGGCCGGGGTCGCCGAACTGCGGCACGCCGATCACGTGTCCGGAATCCACACGACGATCGTGCTGACGACCAGCCCCAATCTGTTGGCGGTGACCGACCGGGTGATCGTGGTGGAGGAAGGGCGGATCGTGCGGGACGGCACCCACCACGAGCTCGCCGAGACGGACGAGCGCTACCGCACGGCGGTGCTGCGATGACGGCGACCACCGGGCCCGGTGCCGGGACAGGCGACGCCTCCTCGCGTCCGCTCCTCCCCGTGGCCACCGCACGCCGCTGCTCGCGGTGGTTGCTGGAAGCACTGCGCGGTCGCCCCCTGACGACGACGGCGACGCTCCTCGCGGCCACCGGAGCCGCGGCGGCGACCGTGGTGCCGCTGTACATGTTCGGCCGGCTGATCGACGAGATCCGCGCCGGAGCGGGCGGTGCGACCGTGGCCACCTTCGTCGCGGTCATCGCCGTGGCCGCCGTGGTCGCCGGTCTCCTCACCGGCGTCTCGTCGTATCTCATCGAGGTGCTCGGTGGATCGCTGCTCGCGCGGCTGCGCGAGCAGGTCGTGGCACGGACCCTGCGCCTTCCGCTCGGGACGGTGGAGAAGGCAGGCAAGGGCGACGTCCTGTCCCGGGTGGGCGACGACATCTCGGTCATCGACAAGTCCGTCGGCGAGGTGGTGCCGAGCATCGTCTCGGCCGCACTCCTGGTGGCCGCGAGTCTCGTCGCGATGGCCGGAATCGATTGGCGGTTGGCGATTGCCGGCTCCCTGGCCATCCCCGTCTACGTGCTGGCGCTGCGCTGGTACCTGCCCCGTTCGGCGCCGCTGTACGCGGAGCAACGCGTCGCGATGGGTGCGCGTTCGCAGGCCTTGATCGGCAGTATCCAGGGCCGCAGGACGGTACGTGCCTACGGTCTCGAGGAGAGCCACCTGCGCGAGATCGACCGCGCGTCCGATCGCGCGAAACTGCTGGGTATCACCGTGTTCTCGCTGTTCACCCGGTTCGCCGGTCGCGGAAACCGGGCCGAGTTCGTCGGTCTCGCGCTCATCCTCGTCACGGGTTTCGCCCTGCATTCGAACGGTGCGATCACCGTCGGTGCCGCCACCGCCGCCGCACTGGTCTTCCATCGTCTGTTCAACCCGATCGGACTGTTGCTCTATACCTTCGACGAGGTGCAGTCTGCAGGGGCGAGCCTGGCCCGCATCGTCGGGGTCATCGACATCCCGGACCCGCCCCGGGCGACGAATGCCGCCGTCCCGGAAGATTCCTCACTCGAGCTCGCCGACATCAGGCATTCGTACGACGGCCGGGAAGTGCTCCACGGCGTGACGCTGCGGCTCGAGCCCGGTGAGACCGTCGCGCTCGTCGGAGCCACCGGCGCGGGCAAGTCCACGCTCGCCTCCCTCGCCGCGGGCGTCCACGTGCCCGACTCGGGGTCGGTGCGGATCGGCGGTGTCGACATCGCCGGGTTCGGTGACACCGTGCGTCGGCGCGTTGCCGTGGTCAGCCAGGAAGTGCACGTGTTCTCCGGATCGCTGATCGAGGATCTCCGGCTCGCCGCCCCGGACGCGGACGAGACACGTGTGCGTCGAGCGCTCACCCGGGTCGGCGCACAGGAGTGGGTCGAACACCTGCCCGACGGAATCGACACACAGGTCGGCGAGGGCGGGCACGAATTGACCACGGCCCAGGCACAGCAGCTGGCCCTCGCCCGGATCCTGCTCGTCGACCCGGACGTCGTGGTGCTCGACGAGGCGACGGCGGAGGCCGGCAGCCGGGGAGCCCGGGAGCTGGAGTTCGCCGCGGCTGCCGTGACGAACGGGCGCACGGCCCTCGTCGTCGCCCATCGGCTGACCCAGGCGGAGCGAGCCGACCGGGTGGTCGTGCTCGGTCACGGCCGCATCCTGGAGGAGGGCACGCACGATGCCCTGGTCGCCGCGGGCGGCGGCTACGCGCGTCTGTGGGCAGCCTGGTGATCGGGTAGCGCGGTCCGGCCGACGAGGGTGGCGATGTCCTGGGCGGTGAGTGCGGCGGGGGTGCCCCGGTTCACCAGGTCGGCGAATCCGCCGTCGTCCGCCATCACGGTGATCGTGTGCAGGCGCTCGGTCTCGGAGATGTTGACGATGCGGTGCTCGGATCCGGGCCTGAGTACCAGGACGTCGCCCGCTCTCAGTTCCACGACGTGATCGTCGCTGTGAGCCCGTGCCCGCCCGGACAGGACGATGAAGATCTCGGCGGAGTCGTCGTGGGAGTTGACCGGTTGCGCGCCACCGGGTTCCCAGATCTCGAGGAACACGCTGGCGCTCGAGCCGTCGGCGGGACCGGCCAGGGTACACAGGCGCACGGAGTCCTCGGGGGAGATCAGTGACGCGGTCAGTTCGTCGAGGTTGCGCACGACGGGTGGTGCTCCGGTCATGGTCGGATCCTTTCGATGAGGGTGGTCTGTCGGGTGACGTCGAGGTGCGCGGGGGTCGGCGCAGGAGTGAGGATCGTGACCGGTCCGCAGTCGTGACGCACCACCGGGTGGCCCAGGAGATCCCGGCCGGACTCGGGCGCCGTCGCGGAATCACGCACTGCCGCAGCGGCAGTGGCCACGTCGGTGACCGACGACGCGGGCAGTTCGGGAGTGAGGTTGTGGGCCGCGAAGACGCGGGTGACGGGCAGCCGGGACAGACGCGCCGTCGACCGCGCGAATGCCGCGACGTCCGCCCCGTCGCCGTGCAACCAGTGCGCCGCACCGAGCACGGTGTCGCCGGAGAACAGGAACCCGGTGGCGTCCTCGAACAAGCAGAGCTCGTCCGGGGAATGGCCGGGAGTGTGCAGTACCCGCAGGTGCCGCCCGCCCAGATCGAGCACCTCGCCGTCGTCCAGGGTGCGGGTGGGTGGCACGCCGGGGACGGTCCAGCCGGACAGCTGGGGCAGTGGCCGCATCGCGGGCAATCGGTTCAGTGCGAAGAAGTACCGGCGGTCCAGTGCGGAGTACCGCCGGTACTCGCGGGCCACCTCGGTCATGGCTTCGGCGTATGCGGACAGGAAGGCGGGGTCGGCGTCGACGTGCGCGCACGGAGAGTGTGGTTCGATCACGTGAGGGTGCACCGCGAAATCCGTGACGGGGAGATCCGTGGTGGCCAGATCGGCGTTCCCGCCGCGGTGGTCGAGGTGATGGTGCGAGGAGACGACGAGAACCGGAAGGTCGGTCAAGGATGCGACGACCGAGGAGATCGGTGCGATACCGAGCCCGGTGTCGAACAGGAGTGCCGATTCGGTACCGACGACGAGGTAGCAGTTGACATGACCGGGTTCGGCCACGAGATACACGCCCTCTGCCATCGGCCGCACGTCGAACCAGCTGTCGGGCGTGGCGCAGAACGTCGGGGGTCTCACGATCGGGTGCCTTTCTGGCGGAGCGTCGCGGTGGTGCAAAAATGTTGATGTGGGTAACATTTGTGACGATAGGTACGGTTTATTGCGCACCGGTAACGGATGTGGATCGCAGGTGTTGACGCCCGTCGGGGAGGAGATCTCGTGGCGAGTCCAGGGAAGGCCGGCGTGACCGCCGAGCGCGGCGTCGCCCGATCGGACGCGCATCTCGGTGCGGCCATCCGGGCGAGGCGCCGCGAGTTGGGCCGGACGCTCGTGCAGGTCGCCCTGGCCACGGGGCTGTCCCATCCCTTCCTCAGTCAGATCGAGCGCGGCCTCGCCCGCCCGTCCATGCGTTCGCTCTACCTGATCGCCGATGCGCTCGAGACGACGCAACAATCGTTGTTGGCGCGCGGTGCACCCTCCGAGCTCACGGGATCGACCGTGGCGGCGACGGCGCGCCCGGACGCGGATCAGGGCGTCCACGAGGCCCGGCTGGTCGATCACGACCCCGCCGGTGCCGACGTCACCGAGATCATCGTGGAATCAAGGGAATTCGAAGCTTTCTTCGTGCACGACCGACGCGAACTCGTCTACGTGGTGTCGGGTGCGATCGAGGTGGAGTTGCTCGCGCCGGGCGTGGGTGCGACGCCCGTCTCGGAGTTCCACACGCTGTCGGCGCGGGAGTCCATCGCCTATCCGGGAGGAACTCAACACCGCCACCGCAGGGTCGGGGACGGCCTTGCCATCGTGGTGCTCGTGCACTCCGGAACGGAATTCACAACGCCGTAACCTGGCCGATGTTCATCACATCAACATCGGAGTTAGGCTCGCCGACGTGATGGACCTTGCCACCTGCGACCCGGATCTGCGCGTCGCCTTCGCCCGCTACGAGCGGGCCCTGATGCGTAACGACGTCGACGAACTCGACACCCTGTTCGCTCGCGGGCACACCACGATCCGCAGCGACGGCGGCCGCACCCTGGTCGGACACGAGGCCATCGCGCAGTTCCGCGCGGGACGGTCGGGAGCGCCACGACGGGAGCTGAGGCGCGTCCACGTCCGGCCGATCGGCCCCTCCGCTGCGGTGATCGTCGCCGAGAGCATCAGGATCTCCGAGAATGGCAGTGCCGAAGGTGATCTCGCCGTACAGACCCAGGTGTGGGAGCGGGACGAACGGTGCGGGTGGGTCGTGACCACCGCCCACGTCTCCACGTCTCCGCGGCCGGTGTATGCGCCCGTGGACCCCGGCGATGCGAGGATCTGGCGGAGCGCGCACGGCGCCGTGCCACCGGCCATCGGGGCGGACGACGGCCCGCTGCGTCGTCGGCGGATCGCGGTGAAAGACCTCTTCGCGGTGGAGGGTCATCCGATCGGCGCGGGGAACCCGCGGATACTGGCGACGGCCGAGGTCGAACCCCGACACGCACGCGCGGTCGCGGACCTGCTCGTGGCCGGCGCGGATGTCGTCGGTATCGCACACACCGACGAACTGGCGTTCTCCCTGTCGGGTACCAACGCCCACTACGGCACGCCGCCGAACCCGGCAGCTCCCGGACACGTTCCCGGTGGATCCACGAGCGGGCCGGCCTCCGCGGTGGCCGCAGGCGCGGCCGACATCGGACTCGGCACCGACACCGCCGGGTCCGTCCGGGTCCCCGCCTCCCACTGCGGTCTCTACGGGCTCCGGACGACGCACGGCGCCGTCTCGCGGGAGGGGCTCGTCGGCCTCGCGCCCTCCTTCGACAGTGTGGGTGTGCTCACGCGCGACGCAGGATTGCTGCGCTCCGCGGCGAACGCGCTGCTGCCGGCCGGGCCCCGGCACGCCGTCGACAGGGTGGTATGGGTACCGGAGTTGACGGGCCTCGCGACGCCTGCTGCCGCGGCGTCGTTCACGGCGGGTCTCGAGGCACTCACGTTGCGCGACTGCGCTGCCGGGCCCACACTGCCTGCGGCGGTGTCGGTGTCGCTCGATTACCCTCCGGGTGTCGACCTGGACGGGATACTCGCCGCGTTCCGCGTCGTCCAGGCCGCCGAAGCCTGGCGCCTGCACGGAACGTTCGTCACCGGGAACGGCGACGCGCTCGACCCCGCCGTCCGCGCGCGGTTCGCTGCCGGACGGACGGTGGATGCCGCGACGGAGTCCGAGGCGCGCGCCGTGCTCACCCGGATGCGGGCGAGCCTGCACGGACTGCTCCCTCCGGGCACGGTCCTCGCACTGCCGGCCACCTCGTCGGGGGCACTGCCGGTCGCCGCGGAACCCGAGGCCGTCGAACGCACCCGCGCCGCGACTCTGCGCCTGACCTGCCTGGCCTCCCTCGCCGGGCTGCCCGCTCTGTCGATGCCGCTCCTGGCAGACGGCGCGCTGCCACTCGGGCTGTGCCTGATCGCGGGCCCGGATGAGGACCACACCCTGCTCGACTTCGCCGTGTCCGACCCCGCCGTGTCCGTCCCTGCAGTGTCCACCCCTGTCGTGTCCACTCCTGCCGTTTCCCCGAGCGCCACCTCGTCCATCCACTGACCCGAGGAGTGATCGTGTCGCCGATAACCCAGCCGGCCGTACCGGGTGCCGCGCAGCGCCGTACGCGAGGACGCAATGCGTGGCAGCTCGATCCGGAGCACGTGGACCTGCGGCGAGCGGCGCTCGAGGCGGAGCCGATCGAGATCGACGCGCGGCCACAGCGGATCACGATGGACCTGTCCAGGACCGCGCTCGTCGTGGTCGACATGCAGAACGACTTCTGCCATCGCGACGGCTGGTTGTCCGGCATCGGTGTGGACGTCACGCCGGCGCGGGCCCCGATCACGCCGTTACGGAGTCTGATTCCGAGTCTGCGTGATCGGGGTGTGCCGATCGTCTGGGTGAACTGGGGGAACCGTCCCGATCGCGCGAACCTCCCGCCGGGGGTTCTGCACGTGTACGATCCGGCAGGTTCGGGAGTCGGAATCGGTAGCCGCGCCAATGCGGCGGGTGCGCCCGTCCTCGAACGGGGTAGCTGGTCGGCGGCGATCGTCGACGAACTCGTCCAGGAGCCGTGGGACGTCTGCGTCGACAAGTATCGGATGAGCGGATTCGTCGACACACCACTGGATTCGATCCTGCGCAACCTGCGTGTGGACACCCTGCTGTTCGCGGGTGTGAATGCGGATCAGTGTGTCCTTGCCACGCTGGCCGACGCGGCCGACCTCGGGTACGACGTGGTGATGCTCACCGATGCGGTGGGGACGACGTCGCCCGAATTCTGTATGGAAGCCACGGTCTACAACGTGCGTCAGTGCTATGGATTCACCGCGGAGAGCGGCGCATTCACCGGGTGAGGTGCGGGCAGCCGGCCGCACCCCACCCGGTGTCGTCAGGGGCCGGTCCCGATCACAGGTCCAGCACCAGCCGCGGACCGCACGCACGCGAGACGCAGATCATCATCGTCTCGCCCTCGGCACGCTCCTCCGGTGTGAGAACCGCGTCCCTGTGCTCGATTTCGCCGCTCACCACCTCCACCTCGCACGTACCGCAGATTCCCTCGCGGCACGAGGACGCCGCCAGCAGGTCGGCTTCCTCGACGACGTCGAGGATCGATCGGTCGGTGGGCACGGACAGAGTACGGCCGCTGGTCGCCAGGTGGACCTCGAACGGCCGGGCAGTGGCGGCGGTGTCCGGGGCCGGCGGGACGAAGCGCTCGGTGAAGACGTCCACCGCGGGCAATGGTGCGACGGCCTCCTCGACCGCGGAGAGCAGTCCCGTGGGACCGCAGCAGTAGACGGCGGTTCCCCGTTCGAGTCCGGACAGTGCCGTCCGAGGATCCCAGCGTCCCTCGGTGACCGAGTCGTGCAGGGTGATCTGTCCGGGCCAGGCCGCGACGAGATCGCCTGCATACGGCATCCGGTCGGCGCCCCGGCCGCAGTAGTGGAGTTGCCACGACCGCCCCGAGGCGGCTGCGGCTCGGGCGAGAGCGAGCATCGGCGTGATTCCGATGCCACCGGCCACGAGGACGTAGCCGGCCGCGCGCACCAGCGGGAAATGGTTGCGCGGCGGCCGCACTCGCACTCGCGCGCCGACCCGCAGGTCATCGTGGACACGGGCGGATCCGCCGCGACCGGGCGCCTCGCGCCGGACGGCGATCATGAACGTGCTGCGCTCCTCGGGGGTACCGCACAACGAGTACTGACGGACGAGATCCTCCGCGAGCACGAGGTCGAGGTGCGCGCCGGGCGCCCACGGAGGGAGGACGGACCGGTCCGGCCGGGCAAGAGTCAGTTCGACGACGTCGTGGGCGACGGTCCGTCGCTCGATGACGACGACCTCGAGCGAGTCGGTACCCGGCCCGGTGGGTGCCGGGGTGCCCGGCGTGGAGGGACTGGATGTGGGGGATTGGGGCGTGGAGGGATGGGACACGGACGACTCCTGTATCTGTGCGTCCGCCGCGCGAGTGTCCCAGCCACGAGACCTGCACTGCCGCCGGGCCGTAGCCGGGCGTGCCAGGTCATGATTCTAGGGCACGGCGCAGGTGCTGCAACCGGAGAGCGCGCCCGAGTCCGCCTCTCGCGCCGAGGTGTGACACGCCCCCTCGTGCCGAGGTGTGACACGCTCCCTCGTGCCGAGGTTTAACACAACGAGAGGCCTGGTTTACCGAGGCGCAACATCTGCGCCCCCATACTGAGGATGTTGATGGAGTCAACATTTTGTCTGCCACCGCGGTGGTACCCGTCGCCGCCCGCACGACCGTCCCAGCCCCGACCGCAACAACCCCGACCGCAACAACCCCGACAGCAACAACTCAGACCGCAACACCGGAGGTAGTCGATGTCTCCCATGAGTGACGCGCCCCCCGCGTCCGGCACGCAAGTCCTCGGCTTCGAGAGCACCCATCTGGTCTACCCCAACGGGACCAGGGCGCTCGAGAGCATCGATCTCACAGTGCGTGCCGGCGAGTTCGTCAGTGTCGTAGGGCCTTCGGGATGTGGAAAGTCCACTCTTCTGCGCATCGCATCCGGCCTGGAGTCGGCCAGCGGTGGCTACACCCAAGTGGGCGCGAACCGGATCGGCTATGTGTTCCAGGACGCGACACTGCTGCCGTGGCGCAGCGTGCGCGACAACATCGCGCTGCTCGCCGAACTGGACGGCGTGCCCAAGGCGGAACGTTATCGGCGCGCCGACGAGGCCATCGAGCTCGTCGGGCTCACCGGATTCGAGAAGCACCTCCCCCACATGCTGTCCGGGGGTATGCGCATGCGGACGTCGGTGGCCCGCTCGCTCACGCTCGATCCCGAACTCTTCCTGTTCGACGAACCCTTCGGCGCACTCGACGAGATCACCCGTCAGCGCTTGGGCGACGAGACCACCAGGCTCTTCGCGGACCGCCGGTTCGCCGGCCTGTTCGTCACCCACTCGGTCTCCGAGGCGGTGTACCTGTCCACCCGGGTCGTGATCATGTCGGGACGTCCGGGCCGGATCGTCAACGACATCGAGATCCCCTTCGACTACCCGAGAGATCCTTCCATCCGCTTCACCGCCGAATTCACCTCGCTCGCGGAGAAGATCTCCGATGCCCTCCGGGAGGCACACTCGTGAGTACCCCGACGCAGACCTCGGATGCCGCCACCGCTGTCGGTGGGGGAGCCGGCACGAACGGTTCCGGGGCCGGAGAACCCGACGCCGGACATGCCGTCTCCGTCACCGGATCGCGCAGCGGCCGCCGATCGCTGATGCCCGTGCTCGGCCCGCTCGCCGTGTTCGCGGTCATCATCGCCGCGTGGTACGCGGTGTCGTACCTGTTGCTCGATCCGGCGCGGCGATTCCTGATGCCGCCGCCACACGAGGTGATCAGCAAGGGGCTGTTCGGGCCCAACGCCCCCGACATGTGGGAGGCGTTGGGACGCACGACCACGGTGGCGCTGACCGGGCTGGCCATCGCGGCGGTGGTCGGGATCTCCTGGGCCGTGCTCATGTCTCAGGCGCAGTGGGCCGAGACTTCGCTGTTCCCCTATGCCGTGGTACTGCAGTGTATTCCGATTCTCGCCCTCGTTCCGCTCATCGGATTCTGGTTCGGATTCGGGTTCTCCGCCCGCGTCCTGGTGTGCGTGCTCATCGCGCTGTTCCCGATCGTGACCAACACGCTGTTCGGGCTCAAGTCCGTCGATCGCGGACATCGAGAACTGTTCGCGCTGCACAAGACCCGTCGGGTCACGAGGCTGTTCAAGCTCGAGTTCCCGGCCGCGATGCCCGCGATCTTCGCGGGGCTGCGGATCTCCGCCGGACTCGCCGTCGTCGGTGCCATCGTCGGAGACTTCTTCTTCAAACAGGGTGCTCCGGGTATCGGCATCCTGATCGACAACTACCGGTCGCGGCTCCAGTCACCCCAGCTGTTCGCCGCGATCCTGTTGGCCTCCGCGCTCGGCGTGGCCGTGTTCGCACTGTTCGGATGGCTCTCCAACCGTGTCGTCGGCAAGTGGCACAACCCGGTTCGTCGCTGACGCACTGTTCTGCTCGTCCTCCCTCGTCCCCTCTCCTCCAGGAGCGCTACATGACTCGTCCAGTCCGCACCCGACGTCTCAGGACCACCCGCCGCGCCGCGGTACTCGCCGTCGCCGCCTCCGGCCTGCTCACCGCCTGTTCCGGTGGGACCGAATCGGCCATGTCCGGTTACGACGGGGAGATCGGTGCGCTCGATCTGTCCGGTGACTGTCCGGAGAAGATCGTCGTCCAGACCGACTGGAACCCCGAGGCCGAGCACGGCTCCATCTATCAGCTGATCGGCCCTGGCGCGAACGTGGATGCCGGGAGCAAGCGCACCTCGGGGCCCCTCTTCGCCGGCGGCGAGTACACCGGGGTGGACATAGAAGTGCGTTCCGGCGGCCCCGCGATCGGGTTCCAGACCGTGATCTCGCAGATGTACCAGGATCCGGAGATCATGCTCGGGTTCATCGACACCGACCAGGCCATCCAGGCCGCCGACAGCAACCCCACGACATCGGTGCTGGCGCCGCTCGAGGTGAGCCCCATGATGATCATGTGGGACCCGGAGACCTATCCGGAAGTGGAGTCCATCGCCGATCTGAAGGACACCGACGCAAAGGTGCTGTACTTCGAAGGCTCTGCCTACATGGACTATCTCACCGGGGCCGACATTCTCTCGCCGGACCAGGTGGACGGCAGCTACGACGGCACACCGGCGAACTTCGTGACCGCGGGTGGCGCCAACGCCCAGCAGGGCTTCGCGAGTTCCGAGCCGTACGTGTACGAGCACGAGGTGGAGGGCTGGATGAAGCCGGTGGGCCTGCAACTCGTCCACGACGCCGGATTCCCCACCTACAAGTCCGCAATCGGGTTGCGGAGCGACGACGTCGACACGCATTCCGCGTGCCTGAGCAAGCTGGTCCCGGCCATACAGCAGTCGATGAACGACTACTACGCCGACCCGACCGCGACGAACGATCTGATGATCGAGGCGATCGAGAAGTACGACACCGGTTGGGTCTACGGACATCCCAACGCGGAGTACGGTGCCGCCACGATGAAGGAGCTGGGTCTCGTGGGCAACGGTGACAACGCCACGATGGGCGACTTCGACCTCGACCGCGTACAGCACCTCCTCGACATCACGACACCGATCTTCGCCGAACAGGGCATCACGATCCCGGCCGACCTGGCTCCGGAGACGCTGGTGACGAACGAGTTCGTCGATCCCTCCATCGGATTCACGGGATAGCCCGATGGCGGTGGACACGACGACGGCCACTCCCGCACCACAGCCGGCCCCCGTGACGATGTCGGCGCCGTCGGATTCCGGCCGGCCCGACTTCGGCCCGTCGGACGTCGACGCGCTGATCGACGATCTCGTGCGGATCCTCGGCCCGCGAGGAGTCGGGACGCAGCCGCGCACTCTCGCACGGGCGTCGAGGGACGGCTCCGGGATGAGTCCGATCCTGACGGCGCAGCACCCACTGGGCCGTCCGGACGTGGTCTGCTTCCCCACGACGGTCGAGCAGGTTCCGGCCGTCGTACGGGCGGCGGTCCGCCACGGAGTCCCGATCACGACCAGGGGCAAGGGCACCGGCAACTACGGACAGGTGATTCCCCGCTTCGGCGGACTGGTGATGGACATGACCTCCCTGCGCCGGATCGTCGAGGTCACGGACCGCACCGTCACGGCCGAGGCCGGAACGAGGATGATCGCACTCGAACAGGCCGCCTGGGAGCACGGACGTCAGCTGTGGATGTATCCGTCGACGGTGCAGTCCACCCTCGGGGGGTTTCTCAGCGGCGGCTCGGCGGGGACGGGTTCGATCGTGCACGGCCGCAACCACATGGGCTTCGTGGAATCCCTGGACGTGGTGTTCGCGCATGCGGACGCGGAGATCGTCCACGTCAGTGGGCCCGATGCACAGCCGCTCGTACATACGTATGGTGTGGCCGGAATCGTGGTTCGCGCCACCGTGCGGGTCGAGCCGCTCCAACCCTGGCGCAGCGTCTACGCGAGCTTCCGCAGCCACCACGAGGCCTTCCCGGCGGCGTGGGAGCTGCGGAATCTGGATCCGATGCCGCGCCTGTGTTCGGCGGACACGGCGACGGTCTCGGCGACGTTGCCTCCGGACGAGGCGATCCCGCGGGGGCGCTCGAGCCTGCGTGGCATCTTCGACGCCACCACTGTCGACACCGTAGCGGCGGTGGTCGAAGCTGGGGGAGGCCGGGTGGAAGCGGTGCGGGAGGGCTTGCCGGGAACCGTCCGGCTGAGCACGCTCTCCTACAACCATCCGACGTGGTGGCTACAGAAAGCGGTGCCGGACAGGTACTTCCACATGGAGGTCCAGGGCGATGCCCTGGTTCACCGGCTGTCGGCGGTGGAGAACGTCTACGAGGGCGGGATGCTGCATCTCGAGGTCGGGTACCAGTCGATGGCGGGGATGCTCAACGGCGTCTATCGGGGCCCCGAGGACGTGTTCGCGGGCGTGCCGAAACTCGAGAAGCTGGGCGTGCGGGTGCATTCTCCGCACCAGTCCTATGTGGACCTCGACGCGGACAGGATCAAAGCCCTTGCCGGGCAGACGGATCCGCAGGGTCTCCTCAACCCGGGAAGGTGGATTCCGTGACGACCCGCACCAGGAGGTACGTCGATCTGACGACGGCGGAGGTGTCCGAGGCGCTCTCGCGTGACTCGGTGCTGGTCCTGCCGACCGGGGCGATCGAGCCGCACGGTCCGCATCTGCCACTGAGCACCGACCTGGTGGTCGCGGAGGCGCTCGGACGCGAACTGGTGGACCGGGGCGCGGCTCTCGGACACGACGTGTGGTTGCTGCCCGCGCTGAGCTACACCAAGTCGGACGAGCACGCGCGCCTGCCGGGCACGATGTGGCTGGGAGCGCACACCTTGTTCGAGACGATCGTCGATCTCGGCAGGTCGATCGCGGCGACACCGGCCCGCAGGGTGCTGTTCGTCAACGGGCACGGCGGGAACTCGGCACTTCTCGAGGTCGCGTGCCGAGAGTTGCGGCGCCGCTTCGATCTCCAGACCTTCCTGTACTCCGGCGGTGGCCGGCCGGGACCGACCGAGTGCGGGTTCGGCATCCACGCGGGATTCACCGAGACGTCGATGATGCTGCATCTGCGCCCGGATCTGGTGGACATGCGGCGCGCGGTGCGAGCCGTGCCGGAGTCGCTGGCCGAACACCGCTACGTGGGGTTCGGCAAGCCCGTCCGGTTCGGTTGGCTCTCGGACGACTTCTCCGCCTCGGGCGTCATCGGCGACCCGACCCCGGCGAACGCCGATCAGGGGAAGGTGTTCTTCGAGGACGCGGTGTCGACGTTGGTGGGTGCGATCGGGGAGATCGCGTCGTTCGACCCGGGGCGGGTGCTGCGTCCCTGAGCGTCGGCCCGACCGGCGAGGCCGGGGCGGCGCAGCCGATGGGTGTTCTCGACGATGGCGCGGATCAGGGCCCGCTCCGGTGGCGACTGCGCGCGCCGTGCGGAGGTGATCAGGGTGAACTGGGTGGTGCCGGGACTCGGCAGGCCGTCCACCGGGTGCAGGTCCGCGGGGAGCAGGCTCTCGCTGTGCACGATGTAGCCGAGGCCGGCGAGGACGGCCGCCCGCAGACCGAGCTGTCCCTGGGTGGTGCACGTGATGCGATAGGGGATGCGGGCGCGCTCGAGCGCGCGCAGCGCGGCATCCCGGGTCAGGCTCGGGGGATGGTAGGTGACGACGGGCACCGGGCTCTCCGTCGCCCGTGTCCGGGCGTCCGGACCGGCGGGCCCGGCCCAGACGAGCCGGTCCTCGAAGACGAGCTGTCCGTGCTTCTCGCCCGGCCGGCGCTTGACGAAGGCGAGATCGAGTTCGTCGGCCCGGAGTTGGGCATGGATTTCCTCGCTCAGGCCGACGGTGAGCTCGAGATCGACCTGCGGGTAGGCGCTGCGGAACTCGAGCAGGATCGCAGGCAGGGCCTGCGCGACCAGGTCCTCGGACACCCCGAACCGGATGTGTCCGGCCAGTTCCTCACCGCCGAAGTATCGCTCGGCTTTCTGCTGTGCATCGACGATGTCCCGCGCGAACCCGAGCATCGCGGCTCCGTCCGAGGTCAGGACCACGCGGTGGGTGTCCCGCGCGAACAGTTCCCGGCCGATCTGCCTCTCCAGCCGGGCGATGTGGCCGCTCACGGTGGGCTGCCGCAGACCGAGCTGCCGCGCCGCGGCCGTGAACCCGCCGTAGTGCTCGACCGCGAGGAAGCTGCGCAACAACACCGGGTCGTACACGGCCACCCTCTCCTCGGTCGTCGTCACCGTTCCGCCGACTGTCCATCGCGGATCTCGATATCTAATATAGGCGCCATAGCGTCAGGCGATGGAGTGGACGGTCGTATCGTCTGTCCGTGAAGTTCCTGAGCAAGTTCTCCATCGACGGGTTCGTCCTCGCGATCTTCGGCATGGTCGCGGTCGCGAGCATCTTCCCGGCATCCGGCCAGGCCGCCGTCGTGGTGGACTGGGCCACCAAGATCGCCATCGGGCTGCTCTTCCTCATCTACGGCGCCCGCCTGTCCCCGGCCGAGGCGTGGCAGGGAGTCAAGCACTGGCGGCTGCACGCGGTGATCCTGGCCATCACCTTCGTGCTGTTCCCGCTGCTCGGGCTCGCCCTCCGGGTCCTCGCACCGACGGTGATCTCGGACGAGATCTACACCGGAATCCTGTACCTGTGCCTCGTGCCCTCGACGGTCCAGTCGTCGATCGCGTTCACCTCGATCGCACGGGGCAACGTCGCGGGTGCGATCGTCAGCGCGTCGTTCTCCAACATCGTCGGAGTGTTCGTCACGCCGCTGCTGGTGGTGCTGCTGATGAACACCACCGGCGACGCCCACGTCGACGCCGGCGCCGCGGGAGCCATCCTGCTCCAGCTCCTGGCGCCGTTCCTCGTCGGTCAGTTGATCCGGCCGTGGATCGGCGCGTGGCTGAAGCGCAACGCCGGGCCCACCAAGATCGTGGACCGCGGATCGATCCTGCTCGTCGTGTACGCCGCGTTCAGCGAGGGCATGAACGAGAACATCTGGAGCGCGGTCGATGCCGTGCAGATCGCGGTACTGGTCGTGATCTGCCTCCTGATGCTCGCCGTCGTCATGGGTACCTCGGTGGGGATCGGCAAGGTGCTGGGATTCTCGCTCGAGGACCGCATCGTGATCCTCTTCGCGGGCTCGAAGAAGAGCCTCGCCTCCGGCCTCCCGATGGCTGCCGTGCTGTTCGCCGGGGGACCCGTGGGGTTGATCGTCCTTCCGCTCATGATCTTCCACCAGATCCAGCTGATCGTGTGTGCGGTCATCGCGCAGCGTCTCGCCCGGCGGCCGGTGCGCGAGGGCGAACTCGTGGAGGTGTGAGAGCCGCCTACGCGCGGTACATCGACCGGTGGACGTGCGTGGCCGAGACGAGTCGGCCGGCACGGAGTACGTAGCGCTCGGCCGAGGCGTCGGCGATCGCCTCCTCGAGGTCGGCGGCGCGCACGGCCAGCAGGTCCGCGCGGGCACCCGGGAACACCCCGGCCTCCGGGAGCCCCATCACCGCGCGAGCCCCGGTACTGACGGCGTGATACGCCTCCGCCGTCGTGAGATGTGCCGCGGTCACCAGGAGCATCGCCGTCTCCAGGGCATCGCTGCGGCCGAGCGGGTTGAACGGGTCGCGGACATTGTCCGCGCCCGCACCGACACGGACCCCGGCATCGAGGAGGGCACGCACCGCGGTCAGGCCCCGGGGCGTGGAGACCGGATGATCCCATCCCTGCAGGTAGAGATTCGTGATCGGCAGGGTGACGATTCCGATGCGGCTGTCCACCACCGCCCGCACGGTGCGTTCGAGGACGTCCGGGTCCACCGTCCCGAGACTGACGCAGTGTCCCGCGGTGACCGGCATCGACTCCGGCCAGTCACGCACCGACTTGGCGAGTTCCTCGAGGGTCAGCATGTCCGGGTTCAGCTGCTCGTCCGTGTGGAGATCGACACCGACTCCCCGGCGTTCGGCGATCCGCAACAGCCGCTGCAGGTCCGAGCTCGGTGCCGGTGTGTGGTGGGGTGAGCCCCCGACCAGATCGACGCCCAGGTCGAGGGCTTCGTCCAGGATCTCGTCGGGAGTGTCGAACGGGCAGAGGGCGACGAGCTGGACGTCCATGACATCCGCGAGCTCCTCACGCACGCGGACCAGGGCGCGGACACCGCGTAGCGGGGCCGGGCCGGGAAGCAGATCGACGTGGGAACGCACAGCGGTCGTGCCGTTCGCGAGGAGCGCCAGCGCGGCGCGGCGCGCGCGGACCGCGATCCCGTCGACGGTGAGGTGGGCGCTGTGCTCGCGCCAGGAGTCGATCGCCCGGCCGAGGTCCCCCATGGGCGGCCGGATCTCGTTCCACGAGAAGGCCTTGTCCAGATGTGCGTGCGGCTCCGCCGGTGCGGGGAGCAGGAGGTATCCGTCCAGGTCGAGGGCATCGGCGGTATCGGCGGTATCGACGCCGCGCTCGACGGCGCGGGTTGTCGAGCACGGCGCCGCGTCGGTGACGTGCGTTACCGCGCCGTGGTCCAGCCTCACGTCCACCCGGCGGCCGTCCGGCAAGGTCGCGCCGGTGAGGACGCGGAGGAGCCTGCCGTCCGCGACGGGCCTCTGTTCGTCGGTGTTCTCCACGCCTGCAACCTATTCGACGAGTGTTTCGGGAACGTGTCGAGCAGGTTGTGACGAGCAGGTTGTGTCGAGCAGGTTGTGACCAGCGGGGAATAGCGACGACGGGTACCGGGTTGCCCCTTCTGATCGCTACCCGACCATTTTCGAGAGGGGCCCGACATGACCGACGGCGCCGTCCAGGTGATTCGCAGTGCGGACCGAACGATCCTGCGTCTTCCGGACGTGACGAGCCGCGGGTCCTTTCCGTTCGCGGGCAACTTCGACCTCGTGGAGAACGCGCACGGGATGCTGCTGGTGCACAACGAGGACACCGTCGACGCGGGCGCGGGCTTCGACCGGCACACACACCGGGACATGGAGATCATCACCTGGGTGGTGAGTGGATCCCTGGTACACCGGGATTCGTTGGGAAACGTCGGGGTGCTCACCTCCGGATCGGCCCAGCGCATGACTGCCGGTAGCGGAATCTCCCATGCCGAGTACAACGACTCGTGGACCGTCAGTGGTCTCCCCCGGCACCGCGACCCGGTCACGGTGGTGCAGATGTGGATTCCGCCCGATTCCCTCGGACTGGAGCCGGACTACCAGGACCTACCGCTCGACGACGCGTTGTCGGGAGGAGACCTGGTGACAGTGGTCAGCGGAATGGCGAGGCACGCCGGGGGCACGGTCGGACGCATCCGCAACGAGCATGTCGCTCTGCACGCCGCGCGCTTGGAGCCCGGGCAGTCGGTCTCGGTTCCCGAGTCGCCGTACGGCCACGTGTTCCTCACGAGAGGAGCAGTGGACTTCGAGGGCGCGGGACGGCTCGAACACGGCGACGCGGTACGGCTGAGTCGCAGTGGGGGACAGTCGGTGACGGCGCTCGAACCCACCGAGTTGCTGATCTGGGAAATGGATGCGCGCGCGGGTTCGGTCCGCTGAGGCGGCCGTACGGTCAGCCGCCGGCGATCTCGACCGGATCGAGGCAGCTGGCCGCACCACCGACGAGTGAGCACGGGACGGGCTCCCGGGTCGGCCGGTAGTGACCCGGGACGCCGCCGTCACGCACGAGCCCGGTGTACATCGGGACCGCGTCCGTCGGTCTCCGTGTCAGGCTGGGATCGGTGAGAACGTCCACGGTGTACAGGCCGAAACGGGGTGTGTAACTGCCCCATTCGTAGTTGTCGGTGATGCTCCAGTAGTTGTAGCCCATCAGGTTCATCCCGTCGGCGGCGGCCCTCTGAATCCAGTACACGGTGTCGGCGAGCAGATCGTCGCGTCGATAGCCGTCCGGGCGGGCGGCGCCGTTCTCGGTCGGCATACCGTTCTCCACGATGTAGAGCGGGCGGCCGGGAAACTTGTCCGCGTAGAACCGCAAGGCGTAGTAGATGCCTTCCGGTTGCAGTGTGGCGGTCCACATCTGTCCGGTGAGCGCGCCGACGGCCCCGAACGGATCGCCCAGCGAGGCTCCGTAATAGTAGTCGATCCCGATGTAGTCCAGTCGGTCGGCGACCAGATCGAGGAACACGCCGTCGACGGCGTCTTCGACCGCGGGGATGTAGGCGGTGTTGCTGGTGACCATCGCGCCGGGTTGCCGGTCGTGGATGTGGTCGTAGATCGTGTTGTGCGCGTCGGCGAGCCGGCCGAACATCGTCGGTAGCTCGGGTGCGGGCAATCCGCCGTAGCGGATCTCGTTGGCCACGTAGACGGTCGGTTCGTTGACGGTCACCCACAGCGGGTCGGTTCCGGAGTACCGGTCCACGACGACCCGCGCGTTCGCGAGCCAGTCCTCGACCATGCGCGGATTGCTCCATCCGCCGTAGTCGACCGCCCAGCCCGGGTACACCCAGTGGTCGAGGGTGAGCATCGGCCGCATTCCCGCGGCTCGGATCTCGTCGATCACGGCGTCGTAGAACCGGAACGCCGCCTCGTCCCACTGCCCAGGGTGCGGTTGCACACGGGCCCATTCGATGCCGATGCGATACGTGTCGACACCGAGGTCGGCGGCTCGGCCGATGTCCTCCGCATGGCGGTGGACGAAGTCGACCGAGTCCAGGTACGGATCCTCGACCCGCCCCTCCGCGATGTAGCGAGTCCAGTTGCTGTCCGGTGCACTCCCTTCCGACTGGAAACCGGAGGAAGCCACTCCCCAGAGAAAGTCCGGACCCAGCGGCGCGAGGCCGTCGGTCCGGGCGCCGGCCGTCGCGGACGAGGCGACGAGTGCGAGCGAGAGAGTGCACAGCAGCGGGGCGAGACGGGTGGCGACGGTCATGCGCACTTCTCCTCGCGTCGGCGCCGAGTCGTGGTCGCGCTCGCTACAGTCGGGTGCATGAGTCCACTTGCTGCAGCCGACTCCCAGCAGATCGGATCGTGGATCGTGCTCGGCGCGATCGTGGTGGTCGGCCTGTTGATCCTAGCGCTGTTCGTCGGCGCGATCGTCGATATCGCGAGGTCGGACACCTACCAGACGGGAGGCAAGGCGGTGTGGATACTGCTCGTGTTCGCCTTTCCCGTTCTCGGGCCCGTCGTCTGGTTCGTGTGGGGGCGCAAGTCGTCGTTCACCTGAGCGCTGCGGGCGCGGTGGCGTCGCGGGTGCTCAGACCTTCTGGCGCGCGTCCCGGAACTCCAGGCGACGGGCGAGTAGCGCGGCCTGCAGGGGCCTGAGGCCGGAGGCGCGCGTCGGATCCAGTCCGGTGAGCTCCGCGATCCGCTTGAGCCGGTAGTCCACCGTGTTGGTGTGGACGTGCAGCTGGCGGGCGGTGCGTTGCCGGTTGAGGTCGTTGTGGACGTGGACGTCGAGGGTCTTGACGAGATCGGGGTACCGCTCGAGCGGTTGCAGCAGCTGCACGAGATGTGCCCGGCCGACGCCCGGCCGCATCATCTGGTACTCGTACACCAGGTCCGTCATGCGATACACGCCCGGCGCGCGGTGGAGTTGCCGGGCGAGGTCGAGTAACTCGTGTGCCTGCTCGGACGCCTGGGGAACCGACTCGGTGTCGGCCTGCACCGCTGCGGCGGTGACGGTGACCTCCCCGGCGGAGGCGAGCTGTTCCACCACGTGGTCCACATTGGCGTCCTCGTCGGCGTCGGGTATGAGCACCGTGCCACCCTCCGGGCTGAGGAGCGACAACGCGGCCCGGCCGTACGCCTTGGCGAGTTCGGCCTGGACCCGACGGAGTTTGCGGCGGGCCGCGACGATCGGCTGAACGCCCGGATGGCCCTCGTCCGTGTGCTGGTCGAGGTGGAGGGCGAGGACGACATACGAGGGCGCGACCTCGATGCCACAGTGGCGGGCCATCGCCGACGTGCTCTGTCCGCTGAGGAGTGCGGTGACGAGAGTGTGGGCCGCGGTGTGGTGCTCGCTCGCCACGACCTTGAGTTCGGCGATGTACGCCGACGTCGCTGCCTGGGTGACCTTGTCGAGCATGGAGATGAGGAGTTCGGCGCCGTCCGCCATGTGGGCGAGATCGTCGATCTCGGCGCCGGACACCACGTGGCGCCAGCCGAGGCGGAACCCCTCGTGCAGGACCTCGAGAACGGTGGCGAGCGGGATACCTTCGCGGGCCCACTGAGCCGACGCGTCGCGGAACCCCGCGAGGTCCTCATCGGTGGGCACGCGACGCTTGTCCAGCATGTCCATCGCCAGTCGCAGGCACCCCATCGTCACGTTGGTGACATCGCCCTGCAGTTCCTCACGCGGGAGCAGCCCGCACGGGATCACGTTCGCCGCGAAGTGGCCGACGAGATCGTTGGCAAGAGAGCGTAGATTGCCGAAGGATGAGGAAGCCGGTGAGCCGGCGACCATGATGATGCCGGAATTCGGTTCATTGACAAGCGTCATAAGAGGTCTCCCGAGAATCTCCGTCGCGTCTCGATTGAATAACGCGACTGCGGGTATCACCATAGTGACCCAAACGTGATATCCGCCACTGATTCAGCCAGATTCTTCTGGTGAAATGCATTTTTCCTCGTGTCGGACGTGTCCTCGCGTCGAACCCGGGACGCGGCCGTGTGCCCGTCCCGATTCGGGACGGGCACACGGCCGCGACTGGGTTTTGTGAGATGTTACGAATCCGGCGTCTAGGAGCCGGACGATCCGGCGGCGCTGCCGCTGGATCCGGACCCGAGCGAACCGGTGCCGCCGGGGCCGCCGTCCGAGCGTCCGCCGATCGGTGCGTTGCCGGCGCACACGATGCTCGATTCCGGGAATCCTGCCGGATCGAGCGCGTGCTTGATCCAGTCGATCGCCCGGGGCGAGTAGGTGATGCTCAGGTGGTCGGAGACATCCACCGGGCACCCGTCCTGCAGGGTGACGTTGCGGACGTTACCCGGGCCGTAGGGGTTGAGGAACGTCGACTCCCAGGGGGTGGTCACCTCGTCGAACATCGTGCCGATGATCGTGTAGTCGATCCCGGCGATGGTGTCGCCCTCGGCGTTGAGCCGCTTCAGCAGCGGGGAGTCGTAGACCTGCTGGATCCCGGAGACACCGACCAGGTAGTCGAGCACCGGGTCGAGGTTCAGGCCGAGGCCGCCGATGAATCGGTTGAGCGCGCCGATGCCGAGCAGGGTGGTCCCGTGGTTCGTGGCGCCGAGCGTCACCAGGTTCTGGACCTTGTCGGCGCCGCCCTCGAACTTCAGGTACTGGCGTGCCATCAACCCGCCCTGGGAGTGCCCCACGATGTCGACCTTCGACGCTCCGGTACCGGCGAGGACGGCATCGACGAAGGCAGCCAACTGCTGAGCGGATTCCTCGATCGGCTTCACGCCGTAGACACCGGGGATGATGGTCCCGAGTCCGCCCTTCTGCAGCAGGTCGGACTGGCCGTAGTTGATCGCGAAGACGCAGTAGCCCTCCGCCGCGAGCGCGGGCGCGACCCCCGACCAGTTGTTGTACGCGTTCTCCCAGGTGCCGTGTGCGAGGACGACGGGACGCGGATGCGCCGCCGACGGCTTGCAGCCCCAGTCGTTGGCGCCGACCGGGGCCGCGTTCGGGTTGAGTAGGCCGTTGGCGAACGCCTCGGGGAAGCTGGTGGCCGGCGCGCCGACCCCGACAGTGCCGTTGGCAGGCGGAACGACGACGTCTGCGGCGGCCGGTGTGGCCGTCAGCGCCATTGCCCCCGCAACCGCGAGCGATGCGATGACTCCTGCGGCAGCCCGGACAGGTCGACGATGACTCTTGTCCGCACTCCGCGTAGATGTGATCCATGTCATGGGCCGGAACCATAAACTACTCAGGAGTCAGTTCTCGGGGGTCGAGGAAGGCCCTATGCTCGACTTTTCCCGCGTCCGGGTGCCGGATTCCGCGACGTCGAGCGCGGGAGACGATCGGTGTCCGCAGCACGCAGAAGTGGATGAAAGTACTTGTGCCGCAAGGTAAACGATGGTTCCTCGGGGACTGGCCCCAGGCGGTCCCCGGCACCTCGTCGCTGTCGTTCGCTCGCCGCCGGGGTGTCGGGAAACGCTGGCCGCCGTCACACGACCCGGCCGGGGATCTCTACCCGACCTCACAACCGGAAATCGAGGGGCGGTACGCCGATCACTCCCGAACGGTGTCTGCCTGCTCGATCAGCAGTCCGGACCCGTCGGCATCCACCCGGACGGTCTGTCCGGGCGACAGATCGCCGCGAAGCAGGAGTGAGGACAGTCGATTGTCGAGTTCCTTCTGCACCGTGCGCCGCAGCGGCCGGGCTCCGAACTGCGGCTCGAACCCCTCGTCCGCCAGCCAGTCCACGGCCGCCTCGGTGACGTCGAGCTCGATGTCCTGCGCGCGCAGAAGCCGCCGTGTCGAGCCCAGGACGAGTTCGACGATCTCGCGGAGCTGTGCCTTGTCGAGCCGGTGGAACACCACGGTCTCGTCGATCCGATTGAGGAACTCCGGCCGGAAGTGTGCGTGCAACCGTTCCATCAGCTGCGGGACGATGGCGTCCACGTCGCCGTCGGGGGCGGCGAGAATCAGGTCCGAGCCGATGTTGCTGGTGAGGATGACGATCGTGTTCTTGAAATCGACCGTGCGGCCCTGGGCATCGGTGACCCTGCCGTCGTCCAGGAGTTGCAGGAGCACGTTGAACACGTCGGGGTGGGCCTTCTCGATCTCGTCGAAGAGCACCACGGAGTACGGCTGCCGCCGCACCTTGTCGGTGAGTTGGCCCGCCTCTTCGTATCCGACGTAGCCGGGAGGAGCGCCGACGAGTCGGGAGACGGTGTGCTTCTCCTGGAACTCGCTCATGTCGAAGCGGATCATCCGGTCCTCGTCGCCGAACACCGCCTCCGCCAATGCCTTGGCGAGTTCGGTCTTCCCGACACCGGTGGGGCCGAGGAACAGGAACGATCCGGTCGGACGGTTGGGGTCGGCGAGGCCGGCGCGGGCTCGGCGTACCGCCTCTGCCACCGCGGTGACCGCCTCCTCCTGGCCGATGACCCGCGAGTGCAGCACGTCCTCGAGCGCGAGCAGCCGCTCGCGCTCCTCGGCGGTGAGATCCGCGACCGGGATGCCGGTGAGCCGCGAGATGACCTCGGCGATGTCGATGACCTCGACCTCCGGGGTGGCACCTGCTGCGACCGAGCCCAGTTCCTCCTCGAGCGCGGTGATCTGGTCCTTGAGCTGAGTGGCCCGTTCGTAGTTCTCGGCGGAGACGGCGGAATCCTTCTCCCGCTTGAGCCGGGCCAGTTCCTCCTCGCTCGACCGGGTGTCCGCGTCCGGCGTCTTCGTCCGCAGGCGCACCCGGGCACCGGCCTGGTCGATGAGGTCGATGGCCTTGTCCGGCATGAACCGGTCGGTGATGTACCGATCGGACAACTCGGCCGCGGCCACGAGCGACTCGTCCGTGTAGTGCACCTGGTGGTGCTCCTCGTACACGTCGGCGAGACCGCGCAGGATCTCGATGGTGTCGTCCACGGACGGTTCGCTGACCATGACAGGCTGGAACCGGCGCTCGAGTGCGGCGTCCTTCTCGATGTAGCGTCGGTACTCGTCGATCGTGGTGGCGCCGATCGCGTGCAGATCTCCCCGTGCGAGTGCGGGTTTGAGGAGATTGCCGGCATCCATCGATCCCTCGCCGCCGGCACCGGCCCCCACGATGGTGTGCAACTCGTCGATGAAGATCACCAGCTCGTCGGAATGCTCACGCACCTCGTCGAGGATCTTCGTCAGCCGTTCCTCGAACTCGCCGCGGTACTTGCTGCCCGCGACGAGGGCTCCCACGTCGAGCGCCACGACCCGCCGATCGGCCAGTGTCGACGGGACGTCGCCGTTGACGATGCGCTGTGCGAGCCCCTCCACGATTGCGGTCTTCCCCACACCCGGGTCGCCGATCAGTACCGGATTGTTCTTCCTTCTGCGGGAAAGGATCTCGATGGTCTGTGCGATCTCGTCCGCACGTCCGACGACCGGGTCCACGTTGCCCGAACGTGCCTCGGCGGTGAGGTCGCGGCCGTATTCGTCCAGTGTCGGCGTCGCGGACTGCTGGGTGCCGCCGGGTGCGGAGGCATCCAGTCTCGCGTTGGCGCCGGCCAGGGCGCGCGCGGCGGCACTCTCCGGGTTGGACGCGATGCCGAGCAGGATGTGCTCCGGGCCGATGTAGCTGACTCCGGCCTGCCCGGCCTGCTGTTGTGCGGTCCGCAGCGCCAGCTTCGCGGCGGGACTCAGCACCAGGGAGTCGTCGTCCGGCGACGCCCCCTTGGCGACCGCGTCGCGCATCTGCTCGGCAACCTTGTCCGGGTCGAGATTGAGCCCGCTGACGACGCCGCGGGTGGGGTCGTTCAGCGTGGCGGCGTAGAGCAGATGCTCGGGGGTGATCTCCGGGCTGCCCCAGTCCCGTGCGGCCTGCCGCGCGAATCCGACGAGTGTCTTCGCGTCGTCGTTGAGGAGTCTGCCCAGATCCACGCGCTGCACCGGCGCTCGGGTGGGGCTCCCGCCAGGGCCGAAGAACCGGCTCAGAATGTCGTCGAACGGGTCGCGGGAAATCCAGCCCTCGGTCATCGGTGCACCTCGTATCACGTGGTCGAAGCTGCCTGTCGCCTGGCGATTTCAGGCTACGCGGGCGGAGCGTCCGCGCGCAGGCGTATTCGGGGCGCTCGCGTCCGAGGTCTCCGTCACGCCGCCGACGGGAGGTGACCTGCCCTACGGTGCGGGGTTGCGACGGGGGAGGATCCGGGTGTTCGGCAAGGTCGGCGCAGGCAGGCGTGGGCGCGCGCCCACGTATCCGTCGACCTGCCCGAACCTGTCCGACTCGTTCTCCCATTCCTCGCGGAACGTGACCACTTCCTCGTGCGAGCGGGCGACGAAGTTCCACCACATCACGATCTCCTCGCCGAACGGTGTCCCGCCGAGGAGGACGACCCGCGCCGGGCCCGTCCCGCGATTCGTCAGCACCAGTTCGGCGGAGCCGGTGCCCACGTAGCCGAGTTCGGCACGCTGCAGAGTGGTGTCGGCGACCTGCACCTCGCCCTCGTCGACGAGCACTCCGTGTTCGAAGCCGGGATCGACGTCCAGCCGCACGGTGGCCCCCGGGTCCAGGACGATCTCCGCCCCGACGAGGGGGCTGAAGGTGTGGACCGGGGACTCGCTACCGGCGAGCCGGCCGAGGAACACCCGCAGCGCGGCCCCCTCGATCCGGACGAGCGGAGGCACGTGGTGCTCGAAGGCGCGCGGTGCGTCCCGCGCGTGGGCGGGCAGCGCCAGCCAGAGCTGCACCCCGTGCAGCGTGGACGTGTCCGGCGTGGAGACCTCGGAGTGGGCGATTCCGTGCCCGCCGGTCATGAGGTTCATCTCGCCCGGGCGGACCAGTGCATGGCTGCCGAGGCTGTCCCGGTGCTCGATCTCGCCGGTGAACAGCCAGCTCACCGTCTGCAGCCCGGTGTGCGGGTGCGGTGCCACGTCCATTCCTCCGGTCACCGACACGTCGTCCGGCCCGTAGTGGTCGGCGAAACACCAGGCGCCGATCAGCGACCGTGCACGCTGTGGCAGGGTGCGGCGCACCGGCATCGCCCGCGGTCCGCCGAGCGGCACGTCGCGGGGCGTGATGACCTCCACCAGCGGTGCCGTGGGATACTCGACCGTCGAGGCGGGCTCGCAGACCTCCTCGACGGGGTGGGGGTCCAGATTGCTCATCGTCCTCGTCTCCTGCCTTCGTTCCGGGCCGTCCGTCCCGGGTGTGCGATGGCCTGCTGTCACGGTATTCCCGTGCGGGGGACGGCGGCGCTGCTCCGGTCGATTCGCCCGGAGATCGTCGGTGACGACGCTTCCAGTAATATGATTGCTCTGTCAACCAATTGAGGTCGAGGACGTCGGAGGTGCGGTGGTGGCCGATCGGAACGGGCCGTGGCTCGACGACGACGAGCAGCGGATGTGGCGTGCCTATCTCGACAGCACCCGCCTGCTGTTCCGGACACTCGACCGTCAGCTGGTGCGCGACTCGGGGATTTCGTTCGCCGACTACGAGCTGCTGGTGATCCTGTCCGAGGCGCCGGGACGGCGGCTGCGGATGAGCGAGATCGCCGAAGCCGCCACGACGACTCGGAGTGGGGTGACGCGTGCCGTGACCCGGCTGGTCGAGCTCGGCTGGGTCGTGCGGCTCGAATGTGAGGACGACCGGCGTGGCACCCTCGCCGAACTGACGGACGAGGGCTTCCGGGTCCTCGAATCCGCCAGCCCCGGGCACGTCGCCGCGGTGCGGTCCACCGTGTTCGATCAGCTCGATGGTGACGACGTCCAGCGGTTCACCGCCGCGTACCAGGCAATTCGCGATCGGATGCAGGGCCGGGACTGAACGTCCGGCGCCCTTGCGCCACATGCATTTCGGTGCCGAGTCGGCAAGCGCACGCGCACGTTCCCGGCGATCCGCGCAGCGTGCAGCGTTCGCACATGACTGCGGCCTGCGCGAATCCGCGCGACCTCGTCCTGGTTCCGGCTGTGGAAGGTGTCGCTCGCCGGGGCCGTCAGAACACCGGGCCCCGTCAGAAGATGGGATCCTTTCCTTCCGCGACGAAGTCGACGATCCGCTGGGCGAGAGTGGACAGCTTGACGTTCTCGCGCTGTGAGTTGGTGACGAGGATCTCGAAGGCGTCGTCGGCGGGTATCCGGCGCAGGGCCATCACGATGCCCTTGGCCTGTTCGATCACCGCACGGGTGGCCATGGCCTTCTTCAGGCCGGCGAGTTCGGTGTAGGCGTGCTCGGCCTCGCGCGCGAGCACGACGGTGCTCTCCACCGACGTCATATACACCCTCAGCAGGGCCGCATCCAGGTCGTTGAATCCGTGGTCGTCGAAGCTGTACAGGTTGAGAGCGCCGACATTGTCGGATCCCAGCGTCAGCGGTGCGGAGAGAAAGCTCCGTACCCCCTCCGTGCCGAGCCGCTCGGCGAGCTGCGGCCAGCGCCGCTTCGCCTCCTCGAATCGCGCCCGGACGATCTGCTGAGACCTCGCCGCCTCGACGCACGGGCCCTCCCCGAGCGTGTACTGGTCACCGTCGATCGTCACGACACGGCGGTCGGTGAATGCCGATGTCTCGGCGCCACCGTCCTTCGACAGCAATGTGATCCCCGCCATATCTGCACCGGCAAAGGTGATGACGACACGTCGGCACAGCTCCTGCATGAACGCGTGCACCTGGACCTGGGAGGTGAGCCGTTCCTGCATGCTCTCCAGGGCGGCCGCAACGGCATCTACCCGGGCGAGCGCGTCGACCCCGGTCGGCGATGCTGGCTCGAACAATTTCTGCTCTCCCTTGGAGAAGGGCAGGCGCACGGACACCTGCTGATCCTGACGGTCGGCAGGTGTCTCTACCGAGTGCAGTAAATATAACGGCGAATGCCGATTCTGCCGAACCGGATGGCTCGGCCGCCCGCGGCCGGTGGCGAAACATCTTTCCCGCCAAGAGAACTCCCTGCGATCGGTCGCGAGGGGTTTCCCGGGCGAGGCCGCTCGAGGCCGGTATGGATAATGGAAGCGAACACCCAAAGCCAGGATTGGATCTGTGAAACCGCACCACGTCGCTCCGAGCAGCACGCTGGTCGACGGCTCTCCGGGTGGCCCGGTGCGGCTCTCCGCCGCACTGCCCTATCGCTACGATCTGGACGGATTGCGCGGAATCGCGATCGCACTGGTCGTCGTCTACCACGTCTGGTTCGGCCGAGTGTCCGGCGGCGTCGACATCTTCCTGGTGCTCTCCGGGTTCTTCTTCACCGGAATGCTGGTGCGCCGGGTGGAGAGCGAAGCGGGCCTGTCGGGGCGGTCGGTGCTGCGACGCACCGGTAGAAGGCTGCTCCCAGCGCTGGTCGTCGTCCTGGCGGCCACCGCGATCGTCACGGTGCTCCAACGCCCGTTCACCCAGTGGTCGGTGATCGGCGACCAACTGGTGGCCTCGCTGTTCTATTTCCAGAACTGGCAGCTGGCGCACACGGCCGCGGACTACGCGGCGGCCGATGCCTCCGTGAGCCCGCTCCAGCATCTCTGGTCGATGTCGGTGCAGGGCCAGTTCTACCTCGTCATCCTCGCGGTCATCGCACTGGTCGCGTGGTCCCTGCGTCGCGCCGGGCGGGTCGGTATGGTCCGGCCGACGCTGATACTGCTGCTCACGGTGGGTGCGGTCGCGTCGTTCCTGTACGCCGCGGCTCTCGTCCAGGTGAACCAGCCGTGGGCGTACTACGACACCGGCGCGCGGCTGTGGGAGCTGCTGGTCGGTGCGCTCCTCGCGCTCGTCGTCCATCGGGTGAATCTGCCGTTCCCGGTCCGCAGCGCCCTCGCGATCGCGGGATTCGCGGTGGTACTCGGATGCGGCTTCCTCATCGACGGCGGGGCGACGTTCCCCGGCCCGGCAGCGCTGATCCCGGTCGGGGCCGCGGTGGCGCTGATTCTCGCCGGCACCGGGATCGGCCGCCAGTCGGCGGTGGTGACCCTGTTGGCGACGCGCCCGTTCGTGACCCTGGGCTCGCTCGCCTACTCCCTCTACCTGTGGCACTGGCCGGTGCTGATCTTCTACATGTTCTGGCGCGAGCGCCTGAGCGTGGGGGTGCTGTCCGGTGCGGGGGTCATCGCGGTGTCGCTGGCCCTCGCCTGGCTGACCCAGCGCTACGTGGAGGCGCCGTTCACCGAACGCCGCGATGTGACGCCCCTGCTGCGGCTGCGGGTGATGACCGTGTTGCTCGTCGCGGCGGCCGTCGCCATCGTCGCCGGTGCCGTCGGGTGGAACGTCCGCCTCGCCGTGGACCCGGAGCAGGGTTCGCGAGTGGAGCCGCTGGACCCGCGGACGTATCCCGGCGCCGCGTCGCTGGTGCCGGGAGTGTTCGCGCCGGAGGCGCGGATGAGGCCCACTCTGATCGAGGCCTCGGCCGACCTCCCCCAACCCACCCTCGACGGCTGCATCACCGGTCTCATGGAGGAGGACGTCGTCACCTGTACGTACGGCGATCCGAACGCGGTGCGCACGATTGCCGTGGTCGGTAGTTCGCACGCCGAACACTGGATGCCGGCCCTCGACGAGATCGGCAAGCAACGTGGGGTCCGGATCGAGACGTACCTGAAGGCAGGGTGCCCGCTGACCACCGACACGGAGCCGATGCTCGGTGACGTGCCCAATCCCGGCTGCCACGACTGGTCCGCCGAGATCCTCGACCTGTTGCGCGACGATCGCCCGGACTGGGTGTTCACGACGTCGACCCGGCCCCATCCGGAGGACATCGGCGACATCACCCCACCCGACTACGTGGACGTATGGCATCGGCTGGCCGACTACGGGTTGCCACTGATGGCGATGCGGGACACACCCTGGCTGCACGACGACGGAGTTCCGCGGTCGGCGGTCGACTGCCTCGCCGACGGCGGCGACGCCGACAGCTGCGGCATGCCCCGGGACGAGGTGCTGTCGCCGATGAACCCGACCCTCGACGCGGCCTGGGACCTGCCACTGGTGTTTCCCCTGGACATGACCGATGCGGTGTGCGACGTCGACGTCTGCCGGGCGATCCAGGGAAACATTCTCGTCTACCACGACTCCCACCACCTGTCGGGAACCTATGTGCGCAGCGCCGTTCCCGAACTGGACCGGCAGATGGGGCTGGCCACCGGCTGGTGGTGACCGGTCAGGTGGTGCCGTCCGCCGTCGACAGCGCGATGGCGAGCGCCGCCCGACCTGCCACGTCGCGCAGTGACCGGCCGGTGATCGACTCCGCCTTCTCCAGCCGGTTGCGGACGGTGTTGGGGTGCACGTGCAGGGCCTCGGCCGCGAGCCCCAACGAGCCGTCCGCCGCGTGGAAGGCGCGGAGCGTTGCCACCAGGAAGGTCCCGTGCCTGTGGTCGTGCCGCGCGAGGGGGAGGTAGACGTGGTGGTGGAACGGCGCCGACTGGTCGGCGCGCAGCCGTCCGATCAGCGCCGCCAGGGTGGCCGTGTCGCGCCCGGAGGAGGGCAGCCCGCGCCGCTCGGAGAGCCGGAACGCGGCGAGCGCCTCGTCCATCGCACTCGCCACGTAGCCGATCGGGACCGGACCGCCCACGCCGTGTGGATCCGGGAGTGCGCGCCGGATCTCGCCGCCCGGTGGATTCGGCACGATGGCCGTCAGGACCCCGTCGAGGAGTCCCACCGGGTAGTCGCCACCGAGCACGACCTCCGGACGCGCGTCGGCGTCCAGGCAGACGACGAGAACGTCCTGGCCGGGCCGGATCACCCGGTGCAGTTCGGGAGCGAGGACCGACGTGTTCGCCCAGCCCTTCCGTACCGCATCCAGTAGACGCCCGACCGCAAGCCGGCGCTCCGCGACGAGCTGGCGGGTGATGCGCAGGCCGTCGAAGTAGTCGTCGATCCGCGCGAAGGCGAGCGTCGGGGGGATCTCGAGTACCACGATGCCCGCCGACCCGGCGTCCACACGCAGGCCTTCGGGAACGTGCGGCCAGGCGATCTCGGTGCCGAACCCGATGGCGGACGCCCCGGCGTCGATGCAGTCCCGGGTGAAGCGGCGGACCGCGGCGTCGTCGGTGAGGACGAGCCCGGTGGTGAACACGAGCGCACCGCGCGGCACGTATCCGCCGGGGCGCGGGAGTTCGGTGGCGTAGGTCGAGGTCACCGCCGAGTCGAGGCCCTCGTCGCCACCGACCACGCGTAGGAGGGGCAGTGCGTCGGGGACGAGGAGATCCCGCACGACGACGGAGGCCGAGGACAGGATGGACACGGCCGTAAGGTACGGCGGCCGTGTTGTGGCCAGGTAACGCGGCAGTGTCCGTCGAGTACAGCCCTGACCGTCCGGGTTGTAGCCGGCTCCAGTCTTCGCGCCCGGTGCTTCCCCGGGCCGCGTGCGAGTCCCTACGTTTCCCCCACACCCGTACACCCGTCGCACGAGTTCCCGGAGCGTTCCCATGGATATCGCAGCATCTCCGCCGCAGGCCGACAGGCGGCCGGGCCGCATCGTCGATCCGGACTTCCCGCTCGACCCCGTCCCGCCCGCCTACCGTCAGGGACGGTGGCAGGTGGCGATCGTGGTCGCCGGGTTCCTGTTCTTCACACCGACGATGGTGACCGCCGGTCAGGTGGCGGCTCCGCTCGGCTTCGGCTCCTTCGTCCTCGCAGCGGCCGCGGCCACCGCCTTCCTCGCCGTGTACATCACCACGCTCGGCTGGCTGTCCACCCGATCGGGGCTGTCGACCGTCCTGCTCGCCCGCGCCACACTCGGGCGGCTGGGCGGTAAGTGGGCGTGTCTGCTCCTCGGCGGCACCCAGGTCGTCTGGTACGCCATCACGATCGGGATCCTCGGCAATCTCGTCGCCGCGGCCTTCGGATGGTCGATCACGTGGCCCGTCGTCGTCGTAGGTGGCATCGTCATGGCAGTGACGGCCTACTACGGCTTCAAGGGCATCGAGATCCTGTCGTGGATCTCGGTCCCGCTCATGACCGTTCTGTGCGTGTGGGTGCTCGCCAGGGCAGTCGGCGAGGCAGGCGGCTGGCCCGGACTCGCCGGGACGGGGCCGTCGGGTGAGCCGGTGTCGATGGGGGCGGCGATCAGCATGATGATCGGGACCTTCATCAGCGGCGGGACGCAGATGGGCAACTGGACCCGCTTCGGCCGGACCGCCGCCGGGACCGCGGGTCTCGTCGCGGGTGCCGTCGTGGTCGTGCAGTTCGCCATGCTGTTCTTCGGCGGGGTGGGCGCGATCAGCTACGGCATCGCGGACTTCGCCGAACTCCTGCTCGCCATGGGCCTCGTCGCGGTTGCCCTCGTGCTGCTCGTCGCGAACCTGTGGACCACCAACGACAACACCGCCTACGCGTTCGGAGTGGCGGGCGCAGAGTTGTTCGAGCGCAACGACAAACGCCCGTTCGTCGTCGGCGGAGTCGTCCTGGGCATCGTGCTCGCGATCAGTGGGATCGCCGACTCGATCCTCGACTACCTCGTCGTCGTCGGGGTGATGATCCCGCCGCTCGGAGGAGTGATGATCGGCCTGTACTTCACCTCCGTCGCTCGTCTCGACCCGGCGCGTGCGGTGGCGGACGCACCACAGATCCGGCTCCCCGGCCTCCTCGCGTACCTACTCGGTGTGGCCGCCGCGCTCGCCGGGGCGCTCACCGACACCGGCAGCCCCGCGATCCAGGGACTCGTCGTGGCCCTGGTCGCCGCTCTCGTCGTGGGACGTCTGTTCCCCGACGTCGCGGCGGAGAGTTCGCACACCGAACAGGCAGGAGTGGACAGATGGCAACCGTGATCGTCGACGCCGACGTCATCACGATGGACCGGGACACCGGGGCGACGCCCGTGACCCGCAGCATCCGGATCGAGGGGGGCGTGATCGCCGAGATAGGCGATTCCGTGGCAATTCGGGAGGGCGACACCGTGATCGACGGCACCGACCGACTCGTCACCCCGGGCCTCGTGAACGCGCACACCCACAGTTGGGAGACGCTGTACAAGGGCCGCTACGACAATCTTCCGCTCGAACTGTGGATGCTGTACTCGTATCCGATTCTCGGCATCGAGCCGCTCCCGGCGGACGTGGTCCGGCTCCGGAGCCTCGTGTTCGCGATGGAGAGCCTCACGTCCGGTGTCACGACGCTCGTGGATGACGTCCTCGAGACTCCCGGCCAGAGCGCCGGGCAGTTGGCCGCCGTATTCGGTGCCTACGACGAGGTCGGCATCCGGGCCAACGTCTCCGGGCACGTCATCAACGTTCCGTTCCTCGACACACTCCCGTTCGTCACCCGGTGGCTACCGGACGAGATCGTGCGCGAGGTAGGTGGGCAGAGCCTGCTCACCGCCGACGAGTACCTCGCGTTCAGCCGGGAGGCGTTCGCGAGCCACGACCGCACGGGCGGTGGACGATTGCGCTACATGCTCGCCCCGTCGGCCCCGCAGCGGTGCACGCCCGATCTGCTCCGCGGCGCCACCGAGCTCGCTGTCGCTCGAGACGCCGAGTGCCACATCCACGTACTGGAGACCAGGACACAGGCGGTCACCGCCGACCTCCTGCACGGGACGACGTTCGTCGAGTATCTGCGGGACCTCGACGCGCTGTCGCCGAACACGACTTTCGCCCACGGGATCTGGCTGACGGATTCGGACATCGACATCGTCGCCGAACACGGTGTCTCGGTCTCGCACAACCCGCTCTCGAACATGAAGCTGGGTTCGGGGCTCGCCCCGTGGCGGGCATATCACGATCGGGGAGTGACGTTGGGCCTGGGCACCGACGGATGCTCGAGCAGCGACACACCCCGCATCCTCGAAGTCGCCAAGGCGGCGGCTCTGGTCCACAAGATCACCGATCCCGACCCGGACCGGTGGCCCCGCGTCGAGGAAGTGCTCACGGCGGCCACCGTCGGGGGAGCGCGCACGGCGCGCCTCGGCGACACCGTGGGTTCGCTCGAGGTGGGAAAGCGGGCCGACTTCCTCGTCTACGACCTCACCACTCTCGCCTTCACGCCGCGTTCGCGCCTGGACCACCAATGGGTGTACTCGGAGAACGGTTCCTCGCTCGAATACGTCTACGTGGACGGTCGCAGGGTGGTCGATCACGGGCAGGTGACCACGGTCGACCAGGAGGCGATCCTGCGCGAGTTCCGCGCGATGATGCCGCGCATCGCCGAATGGCAGGACGCGGTGGACCGGGCCAATTCGGTTCTGCACGAGCCGTTCACCCGGATGTATCGCGAGGCGGTCGCGTACCCGCTGACTGCCGGGAGGTGAGGTGATTCGGCTCCGAGCGTGAGGCCCGTCTTCTCTACGCCGACCCTTCCGAGCAGTGCGAGAGCAACAGTTCCAGGGCATGCCGCACGGTGACCTCGACGACGTGTGCCGGTTCCCCGTCGTAGCGGTGGACCTCGGTGTGGTCCCGCCCGGGAGCGTGTACCCCGAACCACACCGTGCCCGGCGGGCATCCGTCCTGTGGGTCGGGGCCGCCCGCGCCGGTCACGGACAGCGTCAGGTCCGCGCCGAGGAGTTCGGCCGTGGTCTCCGCCATGGCGGCCGCGGCGTCCTCACACACCACCGGTCCCGCGGGCACCCGCAGCAGTGTGTGTTTGACCTCGGAGGAGTAGGCGACGATGCCACCGCGGAACCATCGTGACGAGTGCGCCGAGGCGGCGAGTGCGGCGGCGAGTCGGCCGCCGGTCAGCGACTCCGCGGTGGCGATCTGCAGGCCGGCGTCGATTGCCACCCGGGATACGGACTCGGCGAGGGCGCCCAACTCGGTATCCGCTGTCTCGCTGTCCGCCATGGAGTGGAGAATAGGCGTTCCCCGCGTGCGGCCGACGGCATACGGTGTGAGAATGAGTCGCACCGTCACCGTCCGCGCGCGTGTCGCGGCGGGCATCGTGTCCGCAGGCCTCGCCGTCTCCGCCGGCGTGTACGCCGCCCCGCTCGCCCTCGCGCAGGACACCACCGCCGGAACCGTCGTCGATTACTCGCCCCTGCCGCACCACCTCTGGATCCCGGGCACCGCGGACGCGCGGCAGATCACTTACTGGTCAGTCGGCTCGGACGGGCAGCCGGCCCTCAGCACGGGCGCGATGTTCGTACCGGAGGGACCAGCGCCCGAGGGCGGCTGGCCGGTCATCGCCTGGGCTCACGGCACCTCCGGTCTCGCCGACGAGTGCGCGCCGTCCCGGATCGGTCCCGGCCTGCCGGAGCGCGACTACCCGTACCTGGGCCGGTGGCTCGACGAGGGCTACGCGATCGTCGCCACCGACTACGTCGGTCTCGGCACGCCGGGGGTGATGCCGTACCTGGACGGAAAGGTCGAGGCGCACAGCGTCGTCGATTCGGTGAAGGCCGCCCGCGACATCGATCCGTCGCTGTCGAATCGATGGGCCGTCGTCGGTCAGTCGCAGGGTGGTGGCGCCGCGATCACCACAGCCCGGTACGCCACCGAGTTCGGCGGACCGGACCTGGACTACCGGGGCGCGGTGGGTACCGGCGTGCCCGCGAATATCGAGCTGACGTTGCTGCCGCTGGGGCCGGGGGTGCCTCCGGTGGCCCTGCCCGCCGGCATCACCTCGTACGTCTTCTACATCCTGGCGGGTCTCCGTGCCGCGCATCCGGAGATCGCCCTCGACACGTATCTCACCCCGACCGGCGCCCACTACGTGGACCTGGCGGAACGTCTCTGTGTCGGCGACCTGCAGGAGGCCGCGAAGGGTGTGGTGATCGGCGACCTGTTCTCGCGACCGCTGAGCGAGATTCCGAACTACCACGGTCTGCTGGTGGACTACATGGGCGTTCCGACCAGCGGGTACGACCGCCCGTTCTTCATCGGCCAGGGGATCACCGACACGGATGTGCCGGCACCGTCGGCGCTGTCGCTGGTCGCGCAGCTCACCGCGAACGGGGAGCCGGTGACCTTCAGAATGTACGACGCGGACCACAGCGGCACGTTGATCGAGTCGCAGGCCGATGCGATCCCGTTCGTCGCCGGCCTGTTCGACTGACCTGCTGCCCGGCTGAAGGGCCTCAGGCGCAGTCGATGCAGAGCCTGGCCGCGGGCAGGGCGTCGAGCCGCTCGGCGCCGATGACCTGCCCGCACCCTTCGCAGTGCCCGTAACGTCCCGCGGCGAGACGGGACTCGGCGGTGTCGAGTTCCTCGAGTTCGCGTCGGGCATCCGCGATCAGGCCGGCCACCTGCGCGCGCTCGAAGGCGATGGTGGAACCCTCGGGATCGTGTTCGTCGTCGTCCGTGGTCAGCTGGGAGCCTTCGAGGATCGCGTCCCGGCGCCGGACCAGCGACGCCAGACGCCGCTCCACGTCCGCGCGTTCCGTGGCGAGCCGCTCGCCGGGAGTGGTCACGACATCGCCGGCTGTGTCACGTCGGCGATCAGGTCGAACGTGCGCAGCCGATCCTCGAGTTCGTGGGAGTGGGACACGACGATCAACTCGTCCGCCTGCGCATGCTCGGCGAACGAGTCGAGGTAGTCCTTCACCTCTGCCGGGGTGCCGATCGCGGTGTACCGCAGCATACCCAGAATCTGCTGGGCCGCAGGAGAAGTCATGATCAGATCCACCTCCTCCGAGGTGAACGTGCGCCCGCGGCCGACCATCGCGGCGACGCGTCGTCGCGCGGCATCCTCGTGTTGCCGGTGCGCGTCGGCGGCGGAGTCCGCGGCGATCGCGTTGACTCCGGCGATGACGTACGGGGCGTCGAGTTGCTCCGAGGGAGTGAACTGTTCGCGGTACACCCGCACCGCCTCGGTGAGCAGGTCGGGAGCGAAGTGCGAGGCCATCGCATAGGGCAGGCCGAACTTGGCTGCCAACTGCGCCCCGAACATGGACGAGCCCAGAATGTAGAGGGGCACGTTCGTGCCCTTGCCGGGAATCGCGTCGACCCCGGGGATCCGCGAGTTCCCCGCCAAGTACGCCTGGAGTTCCAGGACGTCCTGCGGGAACCGGTCGGCCGATGCGGGCTCGCGCCGCAGCGCGTACATCGTCTTCTGGTCCGAACCGGGTGCGCGCCCGAGCCCGAGGTCGATCCGCCCCGGGTGCAGGGTCTCGAGTGTCCCGAACTGCTCGGCGATGGTGAGCGGGGAGTGGTTCGGCAACATCACGCCGCCGGCGCCGAGCCGGATCGTCTCGGTGTGCGCCGCGACGTGCGCAATGAGCACGCTGGTGGCGGAGGAGGCGATGCTCGCCATGTTGTGGTGCTCGGCGTACCAGACGCGTCGGTAGCCGCGCGCCTCCGCCAGCCGCGCCAGCTGCACGCTCGCCTCGAAGCTCTCGCGGGCGGTGCCGCCGTCGCGGATGAAGACGAGGTCGAGGATCGAGAGTGGAACGGTCACGGCAGCGGGCACCTTTCGTCGGCGGCCCGGAAATCAGTTGTCGGGCCTCTGTGGGAAACGACGAGGTCGGTGCCGGTATTCCCGAGCGGACTTCCCGGTCATCGGGACGTTCGTGTGTCGCAGCTCACGGCTGCGCCTAGCGTCGGAGCCACCCGGCTCGAAGGCACGCAGGAGAGGCAGCAATGGTGGAGTGGAACGAAGAGTGCGACGTACTGGTGGTCGGTTCGGGGGGTGGCGGCTGCTGCGGCGCCTACACGGCTGCCCGTGAGGGCCTGGCGGTGACGTTGGTGGAGGCGACCGACAAGTTCGGCGGCACGACCGCGTACTCGGGCGGAGGCGGCGTGTGGTTCCCGACCAATGCGGTGCTCCGCCGCGCGGGTACCACCGACACGATCGACGACGCGCTCACGTACTTCCACGCCGTCGTCGGCGACCGGACTCCCCGCGAGTTGCAGGACGCCTACGTCACCGGTGGCGCCCCGCTCATCGACTATCTCGAGCAGGACGAGCACTTCTCCTTCGACGTACTGCCGTGGCCGGACTATTTCGGCAAGGCACCCAAGGCCAGCGCCGAGGGCCGGCACATCGCGCCGACGCCGATCCCGGCGGCCGACATCGGCGAGCTGCGCGCCGATCTGCGGCCTCCGCTGGGTACCGATCGGCTCGGGGAACCGTTGCCGGACATGCTCATCGGTGGGCAATCGCTGATCGGTCGATTCCTGCTCGCCCTCTCGACGTACCCGCAGGCCCGGACCCATCTGAACACCTCGCTGGAGGAGGTCGTGGTCGAGGACGGACGGGTCGTCGGCGCGATCGTGGAGCACGACGGGCGGCGTCGCGCGATCAGGGCGCGCCGCGGGGTGCTCCTGGCGGCCGGTGGATTCGAGGCCAACGACGAACTGCGTACCCGATACGGGGTCCCCGGCGTCGCGCGGGACACGATGGGGCCGTGGGGCAACCTCGGCAAGGCTCACGTGGCCGGGATCGAGGCGGGGGCAGACACCGACCTGATGGACCAGGCCTGGTGGTCACCGGGCATGACCCATCCGGACGGCCGCTCGGCCTTCGCGCTGTGGTTCACCGGAGGCATCTTCGTGGACGACGCGGGAAGGCGTTTCGTCAACGAATCCGCTCCGTACGACCGGCTCGGCCGCGACATCATCGAGCGGATGGACGAGGGCACCGTCACCCTGCCGTACTGGATGATCTACGACCACAAGGAAGGTGACGTCCCGCCCGTTCACGCGTCGAACGTCCCCATGGTGGCTACCGAGGAGTTCGTCGCGGCAGGGCTGTGGAAGACGGCGGACAGCCTCGAGGAACTCGCCGAACAGATCGGCGTGCCCGCCGATGCCCTCGTCGAATCCGTGGCCCGCTACAACAAGATGGCGGAGAAGGGCGTCGACGAGGACTTCGGTCGCGGAGACGAGCCCTACGACCGGGCCTTCGCCGGCGGCGGATCCCCGCTGGTCCCGATCGACCAGGGGCCGTTCCACGCGGCGGCGTTCGGCATCTCCGACCTGGGTACGAAGGGTGGGTTGCGCACCGACACCTCGGCGCGGGTGGTGGATGCGAGCGGTACGCCGATCCCCGGCCTGTACGCCGCCGGTAACACGATGGCGGCCGCGAGCGGCACCGTGTATCCCGGCGGTGGCAACCCGATCGGCGCGAGCATGCTGTTCAGCCACCTCGCCGTCCGAGACATGGCTGCCACCCCCTGACGCCCGTATCCTCGATCTCCATGCGCGAGGTACTCACCTGGGACACGTTCGGGACGGCTGCTCGGGAGGTGGCCGCCGACGTCGTGGGCAGCGGGTACCGGCCGGACATCGTCATCGCGATCGCGCGCGGCGGGCTCATCCCCGCCGGCGCGATCGCCTACGCGATGGGGATCAAGGCGTCCGGCACCCTCAACGTCGAGTTCTACAGCGACATCGAGGAGACCCTCCCGGACCCGGTGGTGCTCGAACCACTGCTCGACACGAACGCTCTCGTGGACAAGAAGCTCCTGGTCGTCGACGACGTGGCGGATTCCGGACGGACGCTGGATCTGGTTCTCGATCTGCTGACCGTGCACGCGAGCGAGGTCCGCTCCGCGGTGATCTACACCAAGCCCCGCACCGTCGTGGCCCCGGACTATTCGTGGCGGGAGACCGACCGGTGGATCGATTTCCCGTGGAGTTCGCTTCCGACGATCCGCTGAGCTGGTCGGGGAGTCAGCGGGGATGAGGGAGCCGCGTGAAGGCTCCGTCGAGATCCATCCCCGACGTGTCGATCCCGAAATCTCCCTCGAGTGCGGCGCGCAACTCCGCCGGCGACTCGAGGAAGCGGCGCGTCGATTCGCCGTCGCGAGGGTGCACCGTGAGTCGCCGTCCGAGTAGGGCGTAGCGGCGGTCTTCCGTGGCGCGGGCCGCGACGAGGCCGGTGACGAAATGCGATTCCGGGTGTGTCGACAGGTACCAGTTGGTCGGCACGTAGTCGACCGGATGCTGACCGTGCAGGTCGAAGCGGTACACCTGCCGCCATTCGCCGGAGACGAGCACTTCCTGGACGTACTCGTCGCCGAGCCTGGTCAGCCGGAACGGTTCGAGCGGTGTCGGCTGCTCGACTCCCGGTTCGAGGGTCAGCGTGCCGGTGAGGGTCATGCCGCCGAACCCGACGTCGACGACGCGGCGATCACCTTCGACGTCGACGAGCAGCAGCATGTGGGTGCGGGGACGCACCTCGCCGTCGGTGACTCCCCACAGCACCCGGGCCGCGAGGCGCTCGAGCGAGTATCCGAGCTCGGTGAGGACGTCGGCGAGCAGCAGGTTCTGTTCGAAGCAGTAGCCGCCGCGGCGCCGGTCGACCAGCTTCGCCCGCAACGACGGGAGGTCGAGCCGGTTCGGTGTCCCCAGGAACGGATCGAGGTTCTCGAAGGGAATGGATCGGACATGGTGCTGCACAATGCCGTTCAGCGTCTCCAGGGTCGGCGCGAGCGGGCCCGTGTAGGCGATGCGGTGCAGGTACCGGTCCAGTTCGGGAGAGCCCATCCGGTCAGTGTAGGTCGGACCGGGGACCGTCGGTCGGGGCAGCCCGGTTCAGGTCCAGGGCGTGATGGGCGGCTTGACCCACATGATCTTCTCGTCGGCGTGGGCCGGTACCGAGGCCGGATGGTCGGGATGCTGCGTCGCCCATCGGGTCTTCCGGTCCAGCAGGTCGGCGACGGCGGTCCAGGTTTCGCGTGAGCGCGGCGGATGTGCCTCGGCGGCGCGGGCGAGCTTGCGCAACGTCTCCTCCGGCATCGCGAGTAGTTCGTCCGGGGCGATCGCCCGATCCCACACGTACCGCGCGATGCCGACGGCCTTCTCCTGGCGGTTGCGTGCGGCCTGCTCGGTGTGCGCGAAGTCGACCTCGGGTTCCCTCTCGGGGTCGCTCTCGATTGCCACGGGATCCTCGCCTCACTTTCTCCGGGTGCGCTGTCCGCTTCCGCCACGGTAGAGGGAAGTATCGTGGCAGTGCACGCCCCGGGCACACCCCGGATTCCACGGCGGCACGGTTCGGAGGATCAGCAGCGATGGGCAGGCAGCGCAGGCCGCGCGCGGGGGCCGAGGACGCCGGCCCCACTCCCGGTGTCTATCCGATCGACACCGGAACCTGCGAATTGGTCGCGGACTCCCTGCACCCCCAGGGGTGGGTGGTGAAGGTCAACGGGGTGGAGAGTTCCCACGTGAACCTGTCCGATCCGCAACGGCTCGACTTCGAGTACATGCGCTGGATCGCAATGCTGGTGCGGGAGCGGTGGCCGGTCGATGCCCGGCTGCGCGCCCTGCACCTGGGTGGTGGGGCCTGTTCGCTGGCGCGGCACGTGGCCGCGGTGTACCCGCAGTCGCGGCAGGTGGTCGTCGAGATCGACGGCAAGCTGGCCGAACTCGTCCGCACCTGGTTCGACCTGCCCCGGGCACCGCGTCTGCGCATCCGGGTGGGCGAGGCCCGGGAGGTGACCGAGTCGTTGACGGAAGCGACGCGCGACCTGGTCATCCGCGACGTCTTCGCCGGCGAGGTCACTCCGGAGCCGCTGACCACCCTCGAGTTCACCCGGCACGTGCGCCGCGTGCTCGCTCCCGGCGGGATGTACGTCGTCAACTGCGGAGACCACCGCGACCTGACCACCGCCCGGCGGGAGGCGGCCACCCTCGGGGCGGTGTTCACCCACACCGTGGCCGTCGCGGATCCGGCGATGCTCAAGGGCCGCCGGTACGGGAACATCGTGCTCGCCGGAAGCGACGCGCCGCTGGGTCGGTCGCCCGGCCTGGCCCGGGACCTGCTCGGCGGCGCCGTGCCCGCCCATGTCTGGCAGGACGAGCAGGTGCGCCATTTCGCCGGCACCTCCCGCCCCCTCCTCGACCCTCCTGCTTCCACCCCCACCCCTCCCGGGTGAAGGGACCATTCGACCGATCTGACGAGCCGAAGGGTCCGATCACCCTGCGCGGGGAGGGATCAGGAGGCCGGGGTGACGCGGAGGATGTTCCCGGCCAGGGTGCCCACGGCGAGGTCGGGGGTGCCGGGAATCGTGACGACGGACGTGAGCGGCTCGCCGGCCGCCACCGTGCAACCGGCTCCGCTGTCCGGGTCGACGCGTACCAGACGCCCGATCGAGGTGGCGACGTACAGCGCCCCGTCGGCCCCGAACGCGAGGTCGTCGGGAACGGCGGAAATCGGCGTCGTCCCGAGCGTCGTCCGGGCGACGACCGCCGGGTTCGCGGGATCATCGATCGGAATCCGCAGGATTTCGCCGGTGTGCATCACCGTGACGTACACGGACCCGTCCCGTACCGCGACGCCGTTGACCATGAAGCGCTGCGTCTGCGCCGACCATTCCGTGTCCACCACGCCGTCGGTTCCGATCCGGACGACTCCGGATCCGGTATCGGCGACGTACAGGTTCCCGTCCTCGTCGAAATCCGCGCCGTTGGCCATGCCGAGCCCGGTGACGAACTCCTCGACGACCGGATCCGTTGCGGAGGGGTCGAATCGGACGACGCCGCCGCCGTCGACGCCGGGGAGCATGTTGGTGACGGTGTCGCCGAAGGTGACGTACAGCAGGCCGTCGGGGCCGAGGCGGATGGCACCGGGGGAGTCGACGGCGACGGACGCGGTCACCGCGCCGGTCTCGTCATGGCGCTGGACCTCGCCGCGGAGCACCCGGGACACCCAGAGATTGCCGTCGCCGTCGAAGCCGACGTTCTCCGACCAGTCGAGGAGGGGGACGCCCGCGCCGATCTCGACGGCGGACGCGGCGTCTGCACAGGACGTGGGCGCGGTGCCCGGCTCCTGCGCGGTAGCCGCAGGCACGGCGGCGAGTGCCAGCCCGATCGCCGCGACACCCGCCACGGCTGCTCCGGCCCGGCGGGCCGCTCGCTCGGTCATGAGTGCTCCCTCCTCGCCGTATCTTTACGATACGAACTGTATTGAAAGTAGGGTGAGAGTATGCCTGCCCGCACGCCCGAGGACAAGCGCGCGCGTGGACGCCCGCGCAGCCCCGGGGTCGACGCGCGGATCTCCGAGGCGGTCCTCGGAATACTCGCGGCCCGGGGCTACGCGAGCCTGACGGTGGACGCGGTGGCGACCGCGGCCTCGGTCACTCGCGCGACGATCTACCGACGCTGGCCGAACAAGGCCGCGATGGTCGCGGCGGTGCTGGGCGAGGCCGTTCCCACCGTCGCCGTCGACCTCACCGGCGATGCCCTGCGCGATCTGCAGGCACTCGCCGTCGAGTACGTCCTCGCGCTGTCCCGATCCGGTTTCGCCGACACCGTGTTCGTGATCCGGGCCGAGGCACAGCACGATCCGACGCTCGCCGAGGCGCTCACCGGCGACTGCTTCTCCCGGCGGAGCGCCGCGGTGGAGCAGTTGGTCGAACTCGCCGTGCAGGCGGGGCAGATGAGCGCCGACGTACCCGCCGAGATGGTGCGGGATCTGCTCCTCGGTCCGTTGATGTACCGGTGGCTGGCGGGACACCGTCCGTTGGACCGGGACGAGGCGTGGTCGGTGGTCGAGGTGGCGAGCCGAGCCCTGCGGGTCTGACCACCCCTCGGCACTACGCCTCGGCCGGCGCTCCCGCGACCGCATGTTCCCGGCCGCGGGCGGTCGACACCGTCGAGGCCACCCGTCGGCCGAGGTGCTCCGCTGTCCGTAGGTCCGAATCGGACGGCGATACGGCCGGTGGCGCATCCGACGGAGACTGCGCCATGGCACCGAGGAAGCCGCCGAGCCGGTTCAGGTCCTCCGCGGAGCCGTTCGCGGAGTACAGCCAGCCGGGCGGCAGACCCAGACTGACCCAGTGCATTCCGTGCTGCGCGGCAAGGACCACGAAGCTCTGCAGCGTGCTCAGTTTGTCCCCGTTGACGCCGGCCGAGTTGGTGAAGCCGGCCGCGTACTTGTCTCGCCACGCCTGCGACGACCACGCCGTCGCCGACTCCTCGGCGAACCGGCGGAACTCCGCGGACGCGCTGCCCATGTAGGTGGGTGCGCCGAAGACGAGGGCGTCCGCACTGTCGAGGATTGTCCAGAAGTCCGCACCGCGGTCGGTGACGTCGAGCAGGTGCACACGGACGTTCGGTACCGAGGATGCCCCGCGGGCAACGGATTCCGCTTGGCGAGCGGTGTGGCCGTAGCCACTGTGGAAGACGACGGCGACGGTGACGATGCTCATGACGTGACTGCTTTCGATTCGGTTCGGCTGCCGGTGGCTGTGGCGAGTGTTCGGGCGGTGTCGGCGACGAGGTACTCGAACACCTCGGTGGCGTCTCGCCGGTCGGCGGAGACCGGCGCGCCCTGACCGGACCACAGTGCGAGGAGTTCGGCGTCGCCTCGTGCTGCGGCGGCCGCGCGGAGCGGTGCGGTGACCCAGGACTGTTGCGGGTAGGGCAGGAGACCGTCGGAATCGGTCTGCTCGTCGAGGAATTCGTTCCGGACACCGCGGGCGAGCCGGCCGGAGAACGCCCGGGTGAGCGTGGTGTATCGGGCTCGGGGTGACCGCAGTATCTCCTTGTGTACTTCCGGTGCTCCCGATTGGTCGGTGGCGAGGAACGCGGTACCCAGCTGTACCGCGGCGGCCCCCAGGATCATGGCGGATGCGACGCCGCGCCCGTCGGTGATGCCTCCTGCGGCGATCACCGGCACGGTGAGTGCGGCCGACAGCCGGGCCGTCAGTGGCCCGGTGGCCATCGTGTCGCCGCCCGGGCGCAGGAACGCCGGCCGGTGCCCTCCCGCCTCGTATCCGGAGGCGACGACGGCGTCCACACCCGCATCCTGCAATGCGAGCCCCTCGTCGAGATGGGTTGCCGCGCCGACCGTTCTGATGCCCAGTCGCCGGCACTCGGCGAGAATCTCGGCACGGGGGACTCCGAACACGAAGCTGAACACGGCGGGCTTCCGTGCGAGCACGGCGTCCACCTGCGCCTCGAAGTCGACGGCAGCCGGCGCGGAGTGGTCTTCCGGGGCGAGGCCCACGCGACGGAACCACGGCGCCAGCGACGCGGACCGATGTCGGTGGACGAGCGGGTCGAGCCTCGTCGGTTCCCCGGGCAGGGGCACCCACAGGTTCACCGCGAACGGCCGGTCGGTGCTCGCCTGCAGCCGGGCGATCGTCGCGTCCACCTCATGCGGGTGCAGATGGTGGGCCCCGAAGGAACCGAGGCCGCCGGCCTCGGAGACTGCGGCGGTGAGAGCGATGCGGGAGATTCCGCCCCCGAAGGGGCCCTGCACGATCGGATATCGCACGCCGAGCAGGTCGGTGAATGGTGTTCGTGTCCAGTCGTTCACGAGGTTCGGCCTCCTTGTCCGGCCGGTCGGGTCCCGGCTCGGAATTGAAACTAGACGACCGGTCAACTAAATGCAACGAGAGGGTTGTATCGTGGGCCCGTGGGACGGACCAGTGACGCACGCGAACGCATCCTCGACGCCGCCTGCGGCATGATCCGGGATCGTGGGTACTCCGCCGTCGGCGTGGCAGAGGTGTGCGCTGCCGCGGACGTCCGCAAGGGCAGCTTCTACCACTACTTCGAGTCCAAACAGGCCCTGACCCGCACGGTGATCGAGGGCCACTGGGCCACCGAGCGAGCCAGGTGGATCGCCCGGCTCACCGGCCCGGGAGCCCCCCTGGACCGGCTGGAGGCACTCTTCGCGATGCAGGCGGACGATCTCCGTTCCGAGCAGGCCGCGGGCGGCGCGATCAACGGCTGCCTCTTCGCGAACCTGTCGTTGGAACTGTCCACTCGCGATCCCGACATCAGGGCAGACCTCGAGGCGGTCTTCGACGAGCAGACGACGTTGGTCGCCGACGTCCTCGACGAGGCCGTGGCGGCCGGGGAACTGGTACCGGAGACGCAGGTCCGCGACGTCGCGGCCGCCCTGCTGGCGCAGCTCGAGGGTGTCGTACTGTTCGCGAAACTCCGGAACGACACCGGCTCGCTCGACGGCCTCTGGGACCAGCTGCGGCGCCTGATCGCCTGACGAGGCCGGTCGAGGGTGCCGCAGTTCCGGTCGCGGCTAGTCGGCGGGGAGAACCTCGCCGCGTTCGGCCGCCTTCGCGGCGACCTCGTCCGGGAAGACGTTGCGGAAGAGGTACAGATCCTGGCCGAGGATCCAGCCGGGTGCGAGCTGGGTGGCGTACCGCTCGAAGTATCCGAGCTGCTTGCCGAACAGCACCATCTCCTCGGGGCTGGCCACGCCCCACTTCTTGCCGATCGCCACCAGAGCGCCGATCAGGTCACTGATCTTCAGCTCGCCGAGGTCGCGAGTGAGGATCGGGGTGAGAGCGAACGCGACCTGCCTGCCGATCTCCTCGTCGGTGGCCTTGTGGTCGACGGCATACCCGAGGGCCCGGATTCCCTGGGCAACCTTCGCGAAGTCCCCGTCGATGAGCGTGGCGTAGAAGAGGGAGCGCAGGATCAGGCGCCATTCCTCGGGAAGCTCACCGACGATGCCGAAGTCGAGCAGCGTCATGCGGCCGTCCTCGAGGACCCACAGGTTTCCGGCGTGCACGTCGCCGTGGAACGGGCCGTGCAACAGGACCGCCTCGATCCAGACCTTGACCCCGCGTCGGATGAGCATCCGGGTGTCCAGGTGGTGGAGATCGTCGAAGCGATCCAGCGGAATGCCGTACATGCGCTCCATGCAGATCACGTGCGGCCCGCAGTAGTCCCAGTAGATCTCCGGGGTGGTGACGCCCTTGTTGTCGCCGAAGGCACCGATGTTCTCCCGGAACCGGGCCTGCCGGTCCGCTTCGACGGCACTGTTGAGCTCCGTCATCGTGGCCGCGTGCAGGTCCCGGATGATCGCGGTGGCGTTCGCGATCCGGAAGAACTCGAGCCGCTCGAGATGACGTGCTCCCCAGTACGCCGTACGCAGGTCCACCACCATGCGCCGGAAGATGTCGGGACGCTGGACCTTGAGCACGGCCTTGCGGCCGTCGGGCAGGGTGCACGCGTGCACCTGTGCCACCGACGCGGCGGCCAGCGGACGGTCGTCGAACTCGTCGAACAACTCGTCGACGGGGTACCCGAGGTCCTCCTCGACGACTCGACGGGCCTTCTCGGCCGACACCGGCGGGACGTCGTCCAGGCAGCGGAGACAGGCGTTCGCCAGGGGCGCGGGGAACACGCCGGACGACGACGCCATGAGCTGGCCGAGCTTGACGAACGTCGGGCCCAGCGCCTCGAAGCCGTTGACGATGCCCTCGCAGGCCACGTCCACCGCGCGTCTGCCTCGCGGCCGGACCGCCCACGTGAGCAGTGCCCACAGCGTGTGCACCACGACCGCGACGGCGATGACCAGCGCGCGCGAGATCTCGGCCAGCCGGAACCGCTCGAGCGGCTCCGAATGCACCGTCAGGGCCTCGGCAGGCGGCCCGCCCGCGAACGGGCCGACCGGTCGGGACTGCGGCACGTGCTGTTCCCTTCCGTGCGAAGGACCGGGTTCCTGCGGGACAGGGCTCGGCCGGCCGGTGCTCGACCGGCCCGGGCCTGCGTCGGAGGCTGTAGTTCCCACGATTCTCTTTCTTACCGAGGTGTTGCCCGCAACGGTAGCCCGGATCACAGCTACGGCCGAACTCCGCGTCCGGACCGGTAGCCGGAAGCCGTCAAATACCCAGCTCAGCGGCCAGTTCGCGCAGCGCAGGGATCGGATCGTCCGGTGCAGGAAGTACCTGGATTGCCACATGATCGGCCCCGGCGTCCAGATGCAGGCGCAGCTGCCCGGCCACCGCGGGGGCATCGCCGTGCGCGACGAGCGCGTCGATCAGCGCGTCGCTGCCGCCGTCGGCGAGGTCCTCGTCCCGGTACCCGAGCCGCTTCAGGTTGTTCACGTAGTTGCGCAGGTGCAGGTAGGGGTTCTCGACGGCATCGCGTCCGATCGGCCGCGCCACGGCCGGGTCGGTTCCGAGCATCACCTTCTCCTCGGGAGCGAGGATCTTGTCCGGGCCGAGAATCGCGCGGGCGTCGTGCGTGTGGCGCGGCGTGGTCAGGTACGGGTGTGCTCCCGCGGCGCGGGTCGCCGACAACTCGAGCACCTTCGGCCCGAGCGCGGCGAGGACGCGTCGCTCGCTCGGCACCCCGGCCGCGTCGAGAACGTCGAGATACTCGATCAGCGAGGCGTACGGCGCCCGATAGGCCTGGCCCTGTTCCCGGTGGCCGACGCCGATACCGAGCAGGAAGCGGCCCGGGTGACGCCGTTCGATCCGGTGGTAGGACTCGGCGATGTCGGCGGCGGGCGCCGTCCAGATGTTCACGATCCCGGTGGCGATCGTGAGGTGATCGGTGGCGTCGAGCAGTTCTTCGACGATGCCGAGGTCGGCCGCCGGCGAGCCGCCGACCCACAGGGTCCCGTAGCCGAGCTTCTCGATCTCCGTGCCCTGTCGCGGCGTGAGCCCGTAGGCCGTGCGCCAGACACCGAATGTTCCGAGTGGGGGTGTGGTCGCTCCTGAATCGGTCATGCTCCGATTCAACCCGCCGGGCTTGCCCGGGATTCCGTTTCACGCGCGGGGCGTCGTCCTAGGCTGTGAGGATGGCTCGGGCCCGCATCGGAATCTCGGGGTGGACATACCCGGGGTGGCGGGGCGACTTCTATCCGGCGGGGTTGCCTCGTCGACGAGAACTGGCCTACGCGGCGGAGCGACTGGCGTCGATCGAGATCAACGGATCCTTCTACGCGCTGCAGAAGCCGTCGAGTTATGCCCGGTGGCGGGACGAGACGCCCGCCGAGTTCGTGTTCGCGGTGAAGGGCGGCCGCTACATCACCCATGTCGAGCGGTTGCGGGACGTGACCGAGGCACTCGCCAACTTCTTCGCCTCCGGGGTGTTGGCGCTCGGGCCCAAGCTGGGGCCACTGCTGTGGCAGTTGCCCCCGACGCTGCAGTTCGATGCCGACCTGCTGGGCGCCTTTCTGCAGCAGCTTCCGCGCAGCACCACGGACGCGGCAGCACTCGGTGCCCGGCACGGCGAGAAGGTCTCCGGGGATCGGGTGTACCTCGATGTCGTGGCGGATGTGCCGGTGCGGCACGCGATCGAGGTGCGCCACCCGAGTTTCGACACGGCGCCCGCCCGCGCGCTGTTCGAGCGGCACGAGGTGGCCGTAGTCCTCGCCGACACAGCGGGCCGCTACCCGGTGATCGATTCTCCGGCAGAGGAGTTCGCGTACCTTCGCCTCCACGGCGACCGCGAGTTGTATGCGAGCGGCTACACGGCCGAGGCGTTGGACCGGTGGGCGAGCCACATCCGGGCGTACGTCGCCGACGGCCGCGACGTGTACGCCTATTTCGACAACGACATGAAGGGCTTCGCGCCGCGGGATGCCCGGCGGCTGGACCGGCTCGTGGTGTGAGTCGCTCGACGAATGGACCGGGCCCGCCCCCGCGGCTACCCTTCGCGGTGACGGAAATGTCCGGCCGGGTGGGGGCCGAGCCGTCGTCGAACGATGGAGGGGGACACGTGATACGAGGATCGTTGCAGGAACCACCGGTGCGGGCCGGGGTGGGGGTCGAGGTCCGTATCGACGAACACCTGCTGCCCGACCGGATCGTGATCGATACGGGTTGGTGCCGTGACCGATCGCCGGCGGACCTCGGCGACGCCGTCATGGCGGGATACCGGCGGGCGGTGCGGGCGCGGGTCCGTCGCACGTGGCGTGAACTTCCTCGACTGGTCTCGACGTCGGTATTCGATCCGGGGGATCGGCCGGACGAGACGAGGAGTGCCACCAGCGATGTCGTGTGCGCGAGCGGTGTGCCCGCAGTGGTGGTCCGAGCCGACCACCTCGGTCTCACGGCAGTCGAAGTCTCCGCGGACCGACTTCTGCGGGAGGCAGGTGCCGACGAGGTCGCCCGCGAGATCCTCCGGTGCGTGGATCGGTTGCGTCCGACCGAACCGCGCCCCCGTCTCGCCGCCGAACTGATGGCGTCCGAACTGGCCCTCTGAACCGTGTCGGTGAGCTCTGGCAAGGTGGACGGCGCGCCGGCAGCGGCGCACGTGAACAGGCAGGAGTGAGCGATGTGTCCCGACCAGGTGTGGCCCGGCCATTGGCCGCGGACGGCCCGTGACATCGCCGCGGCCACGGTCGACGCGGTCGAGGCCGCGCACGGCACACGGCGCGGCGCATGCGGCGAGGCCCTGGACCGCTTGGCGGAACTGCCCGCGGATCAGGTCGTCGCGACTCACTCGGGAATCGTGCGGGAGCTCCTCGAAGCCGCGCACCCGGACGGATTGTCCACGGAGAACGCCCAGGACGTCCTGCGTCGATGCGCCGGTGCCGTGAGCTGGTTTCCCGACCTGGACGTCGGTGCGCTCGGAACCGTGCTCACCGGGGCGCTGGGGCTCGGCGATCCCGACGAGTCCGTGGCGCCGCAGCGAGGCGGTGTCCTCGCAGCCTCCGTCGTCGTCATCGCCGATCTCGCCGCCGCGGCACAGGTTCCGGTAGCGGCGGCCACTCGGCGCGCGGTCGACGAGATCGCCCGTGCGGAAACCGTCGAGATGCCCTGATCGCCGGCAGGCACCCGGCCGTCATCGGCCGTCCCGCCCGGACGTTGCGGACGACGCCGCAGATGTCGCTGTCGCACCGCATCGCAGCCCGTCGAGGAAGATGTCGACGAGCTTGGACACCATCTGCGCGGTCATCTCCTCGACGACGCGCACCTGCGGCCTGGTGAGGAGCGCGATCCCGAGAATGAACTCGAGCGGTTCCACATCGGCTCGCATGACGCCTGCCTGCTGTGCCGTCCGGATCAACCGGGTGACGGTGTCCTTCGTCCCGGCCCGCTTCTGCAGTACGGCGTCGGGAAGTTCCTGAAAGCTCTCGTTCACGACGGCGGGCATGATGGCGCCGATCCGGAACTCCACCGCGGCGTCGACGAAGTCCCGTACCGCGGCCGCCGGGTCGTGTGCGGCCTTCGCGAGGGCACGGTCGGCCGCCGTGCTCATGTCCTCCAGGGTGGCCATCGCCACGGCATACGCGAGGTCCTCGCGGGTGGGGAAGTTGCGGTAGAGGGTGGCGATCCCCACGCCCGCCTCCTCCGCGATCGCGTCGAGGGGCGCGGTGTGCCCCCGTTCGGCGAACACCGACCGGGCCGCCGAGATCAGCGCGTCCCGTCGTCGTGCCGCATCCGCGCGCATGTCTCACCTCCGTTCGCACGTCACGTGTTGACAAACCACTCTAACCGGAGAAAAATTCTCCACATATACGGAGGAAAATCCTCCACTAATCATTCTCCGTCAGGGAAGGTCCGTCATGTCCGCCGAAACCGCATCGACCACCGACCGGGGCGCCCCCACAGGACCACCGGCCGCCGTGAAGCTCGCAGGTGTGGTCGTGGCACTGACCGCGGTCATCACCGCCATGCTCCTCGCCTTCGTCCTTCCGACGATCAACAGCGGTCCCCACGACCTGCCTCTCGGAGTCGCCGGGCCCGAGGCAGCCGTCTCGCAGATCGAGGCCGGCCTCTCCGAGATGCGCCCCGGCGCGTTCGAGACCCGCGAGTACCCCGACGCCGATGCCGTGCGTACCGGGATCGAGTATCGCGAGGTGGTGGGCGGCATCGTCGTCGGCCCGGAGGGGCCCACCGTTATGGTGGCATCGGCGGGTGGGGTGCCGATTTCCCAGGCACTCACCGGTCTCGCAGAAGGATTGCGTGAGGCGACGGGGGCGCCCGTGCCGGTCGAGGACGTCGTGCCACTGCCTGCCGACGACCCCACCGGTGCCGGACTGAGCATGCTCGCTCTGCCCCTCGTGTTCGGCGGGATGGTGCCCGCGATCGCGCTCGTTCGTCTGTTCGCGCACAGCCTCACCCAGCGCATCGTCGGGGCTGTCTCGTTCGCGATTCTCGCCGGATTCGCCCTCACCGCGGTCCTTCAGTACGGCTTCGGCAGTCTGACCGGCAACTTCGTCGGGACGTCGCTCGCGGTGTCTGCCGGGATCGGCGCGATCTCCCTCACCCTGCTGGGTCTCGAGTCACTCTTCGGGCTGCCGGGTTTCGCGGTGGGAGCGGTGACGATGGTCTTCGTCGCCAACCCGCTCTCCGGTATGGCGACCACCGGGTCCTGGCTGCCGGCCGGGTGGGGCACGCTCGGTCAGCTTCTTCCTCCCGGTGCCACCGGAACCGTCGTCCGGTCCGCCGGATACTTCGACGGCCACGGCGCGGGTGGTGCTCTTGTCGTCCTCGCCTGCTGGATCGCGGCGGGCACGATCCTGTGTGTGGCGGGCGCTCGTTTCGGGCGCCGGGGTGGTGCCGACGAGCCCTCCGCTCGACTCGACGACACCGCGACCCCGGCGGGTTAGGCTGCGAGCGAGTCGAGTTCTCACGTCGGGAAGGGGCGCATCGTGCCGGATCCGGGATCCGCCCCGTCCGGACGCATTCCGACGGCGCGGGAGCTCCGTCGCTGGCGCCGGTACCTGGCCGACGAACGCGCGGAATCGGCTGTGTACCGGGACCTCGCCGCTCGGCGGAGCGGGGAGGAACGGGAGATCCTGCTCGGGCTCGCGGACGCCGAGGAGCGACACGCGGCCTACTGGCTGAGATTGCTCGGAGACGACGTCGGCGCGCCGGTCCGCGCCGACATCCGGAGCCGGTTCCTCGGTGTCCTCGCACGCAGATTCGGGTCCGTGTTCGTCCTCGCTCTGGCTCAGCGGGCCGAGGCGCGATCCCCGTACGCCTCCGACGCGGACGCCACCGAGGCGATGGTGGCGGACGAGCAGATCCACGAGGAAGTGATCCGTGCGCTCGCCACCCGGGGACGCAACCGGTTGTCCGGAACGTTCCGGGCCGCCGTGTTCGGAGCCAACGACGGGTTGGTGAGCAACCTCGCACTGGTCCTGGGGATCGCGGGCAGCGGGGTCTCGAACGAGTTCATCCTGCTCACCGGTCTCGCCGGTCTTCTCGCCGGCGCGCTGTCGATGGGTGCGGGCGAGTACGTCTCCGTCCGCTCGCAGCGCGAACTGCTGGAGGCGTCGAGGCCGGACCCCGCGGCCGCGGACGCCGTTCCACTCCTCGACGTCGACGAGAACGAGCTGGCCCTGGTGTATCGGGCCCGGGGGATGAGCGCGGACGAGGCCCAGGCGCGTGCCGACGAGGTGTTGCGGACGCACCGTACCGTCGACGAGACCCGCACCGACGAACACGAGGAGATCGGAACCGGAACCCGCGCTGCGGTGTCGAGCTTCCTGTTCTTCGGGTCGGGTGCGATCATCCCGGTACTGCCGTTCCTGTTCGGCATGCAGGGGACGGCGGCGATCCTCGTTGCTGCGATTCTCGTCGGGATAGCCTTGTTGGCAACGGGTTTCGTCGTGGGGGTGCTGTCGGGTGGCCCTCCGCTGCGTCGCGCGCTTCGGCAGCTGGCCATCGGATACGGGGCCGCGGCGGCGACCTACCTGCTCGGCTTGCTGTTCGGAACGAATGTGTCCTGACTTCCCGCGCCCTCCCATATCGGGGTGTTACGTTCGGGCATAATCGAATTGCGTGAGGTGAGGAATGCCGGGTCGAGTCGGGGCGTCGGCGGCGGTTGCCGCGGTGCTGTTGGGAAGCGGAGTGATCGCGGCGGTCGGCCCGGCCGGTGCGGAGCCGGTGGCGAACGGGGCCCCGGGGACCGGCCCCTGTCTGGCGGAACTGTCGAACGAGACGGCGTCGCTCATTCCGGATCGGGTGGAGATCCCGGTGCCCGTCCCCACCGTGACCGAAGTGCCCTATCCGGCGCCGGAGCCGGAGCAGGTGCGGCATGTTCCCGACCCGTTGCCGCTGGATCCCTGCCTCGACCCGTGCCCCGATCTCACCGACGACGACCAGTTCGTGCCGCCGGGGAATCTGTCCAGTGTCCTGGGCATTCCGCAGATTTCGCTGAAGCCGTCGCCGTTCCACCTCGGCATCCCGGTACCGGGTCCGGATCCCGGCCCGGTGCCCCCGCCGCCCGGGCCGTCGTCTCCGCCCGTGGAGTCGGCGCCGGTGAGCCCACTCCCACCCGCGCCCCGTATCGGCGACGTGACCCGCGTGGCCAAGGTGACCGGTGCGGGTTCGGTCAGCCGGACGGACAAGCGATACCAGGTGAACGGCACCGACCTCGGCATCATGTGGGAGAGTGCCCCCGACCAGATCGCGGTGGCGTTCGGTGACACGGTCGGGAAGGGATTCCACCCGCCCGGTGGGCAGGGCGAGGACTGGCGCAGCAACGTGCTCGGGTTCAGCAGCGACCGGCACCTCGCCGACGGGATGAGCCTGGATTCGATGGTGCAGGACAGCCGGTGTCACGCCGCGGAGGTCCTCAGCAGCCGCAAACTCGACAACGTCGAGATCACCACGATTCCCACATCCGGTTTCGCTGTCGGCGACCGCCAGTACATGAGTTACATGTCGATCCGGACGTGGAACAGCATCCCCGCGACGTGGTGGACCAATCACGGTGGGATCGCGTACTCCGACGACGGCGGATCCACCTGGACGAAGGATCCGCACGCGCGCTGGGAGAACATCTTCGGTGTCACACAGTTCCAGGTGGCGTCGATGGTGCCCGCGGGTGACCACGTCTACATGTTCGGGACCCGCAACACCCGGCTCGGTGGCGTCGGCGTCGCGCGGGTCCCGGTCGACCAGGTCCTGGACAAGACCGCCTACCAGTACTGGCAGGACGGGTCCTGGACTCCGGTGGGCGGCCCGAACGAGGCGTCCACGATCGTGCCCGCCCCCGCAGCCGAGCTGTCGGTGCGCTACGTGCCGGAGTCCGACCTGTGGCAGATGGTGTACCTCGACACGTCCAAGGCTGCGATCGTCCTGCGCGAGTCGAACTCCCCACAGGGTTTGTGGACCGAGAGCGCGCCCATGGTCAGTGCCCTCGAATATCCGGAGCTCTACGGCGGATTCATCCATCCGTGGTCCACGGAGGGCGACCTGTACTTCACCATGTCGACCTGGTCCGACTACAACGTCTTCCTCATGCACGCCGACGTCGACCGCTGACCGACGGCCCGGCCCCTCCCCGGCACGATGTCACATCGGATCGATCTGGGCGAACCGATGTGACATTGTGCCGCAGGGGATCAGGCACGGGGAGCGATCAGAGGCGGCGGGCCAGGGCGCGGCCGGCAGCGCGGCCGGAGAAGATGCAGCCGCCCAGGAAGGTGCCTTCGAGTGCGCTGTAGCCGTGCACGCCGCCGCCACCGAATCCGGCGACTTCCCCGGCAGCATAGAGGCCGGGGAAGGGAGTGCCGTCGGCGCGGATCACCTGGGAATCGAGGTTCGTCTCCAGGCCGCCCAGCGTCTTGCGGGTGAGGAGATGCAGCTTCACCGCGATCAGCGGCCCGTTCTTCGGGTCGAGGATCTCGTGTGGGGCGACGACACGGGTCAGCTTCTCGGTGAGCACGCCCCGCGCGTTGCGGATGGCCATGATCTGGAAGTCCTTGGTGTACTTGTTCTTCACCTCGCGGTCCCGGCCGATGATCTGCCTCTCGATGTCCTCGTAGGACAGAAGCGGTTCGTCGGTGAGCGCGTTCATTCCGTCGACGAGGTCGCGGAGATTGTCGCGGACGACGAAGTCTGCGCCGCGCTGTGTGAAGGCCTCCACCGGGCCGGGCGCACCCTTCTTGATACGGTTGGCGAGGAGTTTGACGTCACGGCCGGTGATGTCGGGGTTCTGTTCGGAGCCGGAGAGGGCGAACTCCTTCTCGATGATCTTCTGGTCGAGGACGAACCAGGTGTGTTCGTGGCCGGTCTTCATGATGTGCGCGAGTGTGCCCATCGTGTCGAATCCGGGGAACAATGGTGCGGGAAGACGTTTTCCGGTGGCGTCGAACCACAGGGACGACGGGCCGGGAATGATCCGGATGGCATGGTTCGGCCAGATCGGATCCCAGTTGGCGATGCCCTCGGTGTAGTGCCACATGCGGTCGCGGTTGACGATGTTGCCGCCGGCGTCCTCGGTGATCCCGAGCATGCGCCCGTCCACGTGGGCGGGGACCCCGGTGAGCATGTGCTGCGGCGGGTTCCCCAGCCGTGCAGGCCAGTTCTCGCGGACCAGTTCGGCATTGCCGCCGATGCCCCCGGACGTCACGACGACGGCCTGGGCGGAGAACTCGAATTCGCCCACCGCTGTTCGGGAACTCTTCACTCCGCGGGGTTCGGCGGACGGCTCCAGAACTGTTCCCCGGACGCCGGTCGCGGCCCCGTCCGTGACCACGATGTCGTCCACCTGGTGCCGGTGCCGGAAGGTCACCAGGCCGCGCTGCTGTGCCTCCAGCACCGGCCGGAGGAACACCTCGACGACGCCGGGCCCGGTGCCCCAGGTGATGTGGAAGCGGGGCACCGAATTGCCGTGTCCGAGTGCGGTGCCGTCGCCGCGCTCTGCCCAACCCACGTTGGGCATCACCCGCAGACCGAGGTCGTGGAGGTACCTGCGCTTCTCGCCGGCGGCGAACTCGACGTATGCCTGCGCCCACTGACGTGGCCAGTGATCCTCGCGCTCGCGGTCGAATGCGGCGGTGCCCAGCCAATCCTGGTACGCGAGATCGTAGGAGTCCTTGATGCCGAGTCGGCGTTGCTCGGGGCTGTCGACGAGGAACAGCCCGCCGAGGGACCAGAATGCCTGGCCGCCGAGGTTCGCCTCGTTCTCCTGATCGACGACGAGGACGGTGCGTCCCGCCCGAACCATTTCGTAGGTGGCGACGAGGCCGGCGAGTCCGGCACCGACGACGATCACATCGGCCTGTTCGGTCACTGGGGACGCTCCGTTTCTGAGTGGGCGGGTTCGGTGTAGGACTCGAGAACGCGGGTGAAGAGTTCGGTGCGCAGGGCGCGTGCGGATGCGGGATCGGTGTCGACCAGGCACTGCACCGATGTGCCGTCGTGCACCGCGACGAGCGCCCGGCCCAGGGTGGCCGGGTCTCCCACCACTCGACGGTCGATGGCGGACAACGACTTCTCGACGATCGGTGCGATGGTGGCGATGATCGCTTCCTCTCGTCGGGCGATCGAGTCGCGTACGGCGGGGGTGCGGAGGGCGTGCGCCGTGAACTCGGCGTTGATCCGGTACCAGGCGTCGTCCACCGGCACGAACTCGAGCGCCTTCTCCACCACGACGTGGAGGCGCATGGCGGGGGCGAGGGCGGCGATGTCGGGCATCGCTCGTTCGGCCGCGGCGCGGAGCCCGTCGAGCATCGCCCTCGACCGCAGTTCCCACATCGCGAAGAACATCTCGTCCAGCGAGTCGAAGTTCGAGTAGAAGGCACCCCGCGTGTATCCGGCCCGCTCGCAGATCTGTTCGACGGTGGATCGCCCGAATCCGTTCTCGGCGAACACGTCGACGGCCGCGTCGAGGAGCCGGCTGCGGGTTTCCCCACGCCTCTTGGTGACTCGGACCGTCTGTTCCACGGCTTCGACGCTACACAGGTGTATCCGATACATCAATGAATCCGATACATTGGTGTATCGCAAGCATGCGGCGCGTCCGGTAGCGATCACGATGATTCGAAACCTGTCGAGACGACGACACCGCTGATGGAATCGGACGCATGTCTGCGCACTTCCACTGGTTCCTGCCCACCTACGGTGACTCCCGCAACCTCATGGCGGGCGGGCACGGCAGTTCGATGTCGGGCGACCGCCCGGCCACGCTCCGGTACCTGTCCCAGCTGTCGGCAGCCGCGGAGGCCAACGGATTCGAATCCGTTCTCACACCCACCGGGGCGTGGTGCGAAGATGCGTGGCTCACGACGGCGATGCTGATCGAGACCACCGAAACCCTGAAGTTCCTGGTGGCGCTCCGGCCGGGGCTGCTGAGCCCGACGCTCGCCGCGCAGATGGCGTCGACGTTCCAGTGGCAGTCCGGGGGACGGTTGCTCCTCAACGTGGTCACCGGAGGTGAGGACCTCGAGCAGCGGGCCTACGGCGACTTCCTGTCCAAGGACCAGCGGTACGCGCGGTGCGGGGAGTACCTCGACGTGATCCGTCGCCTGTGGCGAGGCGACGGACCGGTGACGTTCCACGGCGAGTACGTGGAGGTGGAGAACGCGCAACTGCAACGTGTCCCCGACCCCGTCCCGCCGATCTTCTTCGGTGGTTCTTCCCCGGCCGCGGGCACGGTGGCCTCGCAGTTCGCCGATACCTACCTCACGTGGGGGGAGCCGCCCGCAGCGGTGGCGGCCAAGATCGCGTGGATCCGCGACCTCGCCGAGGTGCAGGGGCGTCGGCTCGACTACGGCATCCGGTTGCACGTCATCAGCCGGGACACCTCCGAGCAGGCCTGGGCGGAGGCGGACCGGTTGATCGGCGCTCTCGATCCGGCGACGGTGCGGGCCGCGCAGGACGCGCTGTCCCGATCCGCCTCGGAGGGGCAGAAGCGGATGCTCGAACTCCACGGCGGTGGCGCCGGATTCGACGCGGGCACCGGGGCCCGCAACTTCGAGGTGGCGCCGAACCTGTGGGCAGGGGTGGGGCTCGTGCGGGGCGGTGCCGGCACGGCATTGGTGGGCTCGCACGCCGAGGTCGCGGACCGTATCGCCGAGTACGCGGCGCTGGGACTGGACCACTTCGTCCTCTCCGGCTACCCGCACCTCGAGGAGGCGTACCAGTTCGGTGAGGGCGTGCGCCCGATCCTGGAGAAGCGTGGCCTGGTCCAGGCACGCACGCCGCGCGCGGGGGATCTCTCGGGGTCGGGAGCATTTCTCGCCCCGACCCGTTGACGCATACTCGGTGAGTGACCCTCCGCTACGGTGACGGCCGGGCGCCCGACGACGTCCTGCCCCATCTTCGTCGTGCCCGTGATCTGATGGACCGCGAGTACGCGCTGCCGTTGCGGTCGGAGCGTCTCGCGGCGGTCGCCGGGGTGTCGAAGTACCACTTCATCCGCTGCTTCCGGGCCACCTACGGGATCACGCCGTCGGCCTACCTGGCCGAGCGGCGCATCGAACGCGCCCAGGATCTCCTGCGCTCGTCGAACCTCACCGTCACCGAGGTCTGTCATCTGGTCGGATACAGCTCGCTCGGGTCGTTCAGCGTGAAGTTCAGACAGTTGGTCGGGGTGTCTCCGTCTGCATATCAGGCCGAGTTCGCCCGCAGTGGGGTGCCGCGGATCCCCGGCTGCTACCTGTTCATGCGCGGTCTCGGTGATCGCCGGTGAGGAGCGCAATTTCCGAGAAGCCGACGGAACGCCGTGTCGATAGCGTCGAGGGGGCAGACACTCGACGAGAGGGCAGGGCCGTGATCACGAACGTATCGCTGGTGACGCTGTGGGTCACCGATCAGGACGAGGCGAAGAAGTTCTACACCGACGTACTCGGGTTCGAGGAGACCACCGACGTGTCGATGGGAGACGGGTTCCGCTGGGTCACCGTGTCGCACCCGGCGCACCGTGAACTGCAGGTCACCCTGATGGTTCCCGGACCGCCTCTCGACGAGGACATGGCGGCGGCGATCCGACGGTCGCTGGCCGCGGGGACGATGGGCGGCTTCGGGCTCTCGACCACCGACTGTCGTAAGACCTACGAGGAACTCTCCGCTCGCGGTGTCGAGTTCACCCAGCCGCCGTCCGAGCGGCCGTACGGGATCGAAGCGGTGATGCGTGACAACTCCGGAAACTGGCTGGTACTGGTCGAGGAGCGCGAGTTCGAGGGCGGTGAGTTCCCGCACTGAGCGGCCGTCAGCAATATCTATCGGTTTCTACTCTTCAAGCTAGATTTGGGTAGATCATCGGAGACGACGGCGGTTCGCCGCCGCACGACGTCCACCACGGCACCGAGGGCGAGGGCGGTTCCCGCGGCGATGAGGGTTGCGGTCAGCGGATTCCCGTCCGCCCACCGCGCACTCACCGTCCCGACCAGTCCGCAGTACCCGGCCCAGGCAGTGGACGTGGCCAAAGTGACCGCGACATACGTCCGGTACGGAAACCCGGTGGCGCCCGCTGCGGCGTTGACGGCGACGCGGCCCGCGGGAAGGAATCGGCCGACCATCAGTGCGGTGGCGCCGTGGCGTTCGATCGGCACCGCGGCACGAGCGAGTCCCGCTCGCACCGGCCCGCGAGTGCGCGTCGCGAGGCGGTTGCCGACCCCGTACGCCAGATGGTCGCCCACCAGTGCGCCGAGTCCGGCGGCGAGCAGTAGGTGCCACATCGGTGGATTCCCGGTGGCCGCCGCGACCGCGACGACCGACAGCACCAGCAACTCGCTCGGCAGCGGGGGAAAGACCCCGTCCGCGGCGACTGCCAGGAACAGTAGGGGGAGCAGCCAATTCGACTGCTCGATGTAGTCGACGATGTTCACCGCATCACCTCCGCCGACGCATCCCTCCACCGTGCGTCGCGCGAGCGAGGGAAGCCATCGGGTGAAGCCCCCATTTCCCCGGGGCGGGATCAGGGTTCACTCGGGGTGCGGTGTCGGCGGGGTCGACGGTGCCGGGTCAGCGGTGCCGGGACCGGTGCCGGCGCACGGCGTCTCGATTGGCGCAGCGCGGGGAGCAGTATCTCTGGGTCCCGTTGCGGGACACGTCGGCGTAGACGCGATCGCAGTCGTCCGCGGTGCATCGGCCGAGACGGTACATGCCTCGGCCCACCAGGTGCAGGGCCGTGCCCACGGAGAACAGCGCGGCGAGCACCCCGGCGAGCGAATGCTGGTCGTCCCGGTAGTGCAGATGCCAGCCGTCACCGGCGTGGTCGGTCAGCCGCGGATATGCCGAGGCGGACGCGAGCATCTCGTTGACCAGGTCGGCGCGGTGTCGTTCGGTGGTCGCGTCGACCACGGCCAGCCAGCGTCGGAGTACCTCGTGGACGGCATCGAGGTCGTCGTACTCCACCGGGAAGTCGACGACGATCCCGGCGTCGACGCAACGATCCACGAGTTCGTCGATCGACTGCGGCGGTGTGTTCACGAGATCGGCCGCCAGCACGACCGCGTACTCGCCGTAAGGGTTGAGATGCACAATGGCATTACATCACGCTGGGGGCATGAACCGTGAACACCGTCATTCCTGGGAGAGCGCCTCGCGCCATCGCACCAGCGAGGGGATGCTGCACTATCAGCGCTGCGCGTGCGGACGATGGCGGATGGCTCTGCTGCCCTTCACCTCCGAGGTGCTGACCCTGGAGGTCTAGGGCTTCTGCTCGACCTGCGCGGACGGGTCGACGCTCATCGAGGCGAGCACCTCGACGAGTAGCGCCTCGACGGCGGACTTGCGCACTCCGATGCCGGTGAGGGGCCCCTCGCCGTCCTCGAGTTCGAGCAGTGCGAGGAGGACGTGCTCGGTGCCCACGTAGTTGTGGCCGAGGCGGAGTGCCTCGCGGAACGTCAGTTCCAGGGTCTTGCGCGCCGCGGCGTCGTAGGGGATCAGGTCCGGGACCGGATCCGGTGCGGCCGCCGGAAGTGCGGCAGTCACCGCGGCCCGGACCTCGTCGAGCGACACTCCCTCGCTGGTGAGCGCTCTCGCGCCGAGGGATTCCGGCTCGCTGAGCAGGCCCAGGGTGAGGTGCAGGGGCGAGATCTCGGGGTTGCCGGCGGCCCGCGCCTCGTTCAACGAGGCCATCATGACGTTGCGCGCCCGGGCCGTGAAGCGGCTGAAGCCCTGGTTGGCATCGAGATCGGGTGCTTCCCCCGGCTTGGCGACGAAGCGCTTCTGCGCTGCCTGCTTGGTCACCCCCATGCTCTTGCCGATGTCCGTCCAGGAAGCCCCTGACCTGCGCGCCTGGTCGACGAAGTGGCCGATGAGATGGTCGGCGACGTCGCCGAGATGTTCGGCAGCCAGCACGGCGTCGGTCAGTTGCTCGAGGGCGTCGGTGTGCACCTTCTTGATGGTCTCGATGAGGTCGTCGAGTCGGATCGGCTGGGTGGCCGCCGTGGGGCGGGGGTCGGGTATGGTCATGCGTCAACCTTAGGTTGACGCATGACGAACGTCAACCCTGGGTTGCCGCACGCGCACGGTCTGCGGCGCCGAGGCGTATGTCAGCGGGATCTAATCGGATCTAGGACACGCGCTAGATGTCCGCAGAAACCTCTGACGAGGTTGTTACCTTCGTCCGCATGGACCCGGTCCGTAACCCGTACGCTCCCGGCGCCGGTCAACGGCCGCCGGAGCTCGCCGGCCGCACCCGCCAGCTCGACGCCTTCGACGTGGTGCTCGAACGGGTTGCGCGGGGCCGCCCCGAGCGCAGTGTGATGCTGACCGGGTTGCGCGGCGTGGGAAAGACCGTTCTGCTCAATCAGCTTCGTTCGGCCGCGATCGGACGCGGTTGGGGGACAGGCAAGATCGAGGCGCGGCCGGACCAGGATCTCCGTCGGCCGCTGTCCTCCGCGTTGCACATGGCGGTACGGGAGATCGCACCGTCGCACCGTGATCCGGAGCGGGTGGAGAACTTCCTCGGCGTCCTCAAGTCGTTCGCGCTGCGGGCGACGGCGGACAAGGGGATGCGCGAACGCTGGCAACCGGGTATCGATGCCCCGGCGGTGAAGGGCCGGGCCGACTCCGGGGACATCGAGATCGATCTGGTCGAACTCCTGCTCGACGCGTCGTCGCTGGCGCGGGATGTCGGTGTGGGTATCGCGCTGTTCATCGACGAGATGCAGGATCTGTCTCCCGCGGACGTGTCCGCCATCTGCGGTGCCTGCCACGAACTCAGCCAGGATGCGGCACCGTTGATCGTCGTCGGGGTCAAGTCCCAGGGCGTGGTGTACGACGGTCGTCGCGTGACTCCTCGTGGGGTTATGCGGTCAGAGCCGCCGGCGTCACCTCCTCGGTAGGTTCGTGGGTGCCGCGGGACCGAGTCAGCACGTCGAGGCCGAGGTAGCGGCGGCCTTCGATCCACTCGTCATGCTGCTCGGCGAGTACCGCGCCGACGAGCCGAATCAGGGCGGTGCGATCGGGGAAGATCCCGACCACGTCGGTTCTGCGCCGGATCTCCTTGTTGAGCCGTTCCTGAGGATTGTTCGACCAGATCTGCCGCCAGATCTGCTTCGGGAAGGCCGTGAAGGCGAGGAGGTCTGCCCGCGCGGAGTCGAGATGATCGGCTACCGTTGGGAGCTTCTCCGACAAGGCGTCGATCACCCGATCATATTGAGCATGAACAGAATCGGCGTCCGGCTGGTCGTAGACGGAGTGCAGGAGCGCACGCACCCAGGGCCACGAGTTCTTCGGTGTCTGGGACATGAGATTGGTCGAATAATGCGTCCGGCACCTCTGCCAAGCGGCCCCGGGCAGGGTGGCGCCGATCGCCGACACGAGGCCGGCGTGGGCGTCGGAGGTCACCAACCGCACTCCGGACAGGCCGCGGGCGACCAGCGACCGGAAGAAAGCCAACCAACCGGCCCCGTCCTCGGCGGAGGTCACCTCGATTCCCAGGATCTCGCGGTAACCCTCGGCGTTCACTCCGACCGCGACCAGGGCGTGCACGTTCACCACCCGGCCGTTCTCGCGGACCTTCAGGACGAGGGCGTCGGCGGCGACGAACGTGTACGGGCCGGCGTCGAGCGGGCGGCTGCGGAACGCCTCCACCTGGGTGTCGAGGTCCTTCGCCATCACCGACACCTGGGATTTCGACAGGCTGGTGATGCCGAGCGAGTCGACGAGTTTCTCCATCCGTCGGGTCGAGACCCCGAGCAGGTAGCAGGTGGCCACCACCGACGTCAGGGCCCGCTCGGCACGCTTGCGGCGCTGCAGTAACCAATCAGGAAAGTACGAGCCCTGACGCAGCTTGGGGATCGCGATGTCGAGGGTTCCGGCGCGGGTGTCGAAGTCCCGGTGGCGGTAACCGTTCCGGCTGTTGGTGCGGTCCTCGGAGCGTTCACCAAAACCGGCGCCGCACAGGCTGTCGGCCTCGGCGCCCATCAGCGCGTCGATGAACGTGGACAGCAGGCTGCGCAGCAGGTCGGGGCTGGCGTCGGTGAGGCGATCGGTCAGGAACTGGTCCAGGTCGATATCGTGGGCAGTGGTCATCGCGTGCTCTTTCGTCGAGTCGAGTTGGTAGCTCTCTCGAAGAATCACGCGATGACCGCCTACTTTCCGGCTACGACACGCCGGTGACGTCCTGATCCGGCTCTTACACCATCGTCATGGACGCAACCGTCGTCGGCGCCGGGCTGCCGCATCTGCCTGCGGTCCTCTCGGCGTCGAAGAGCTACTCCGAGCGGTTGTTCAGCTACCACCGGATCGACCGGCTCGACCGTGAGGCCGCGGATCTCGCGTTGATCGCCCCCGCGGAACGTGAGGAGGTCAAGTACAGCGACGAGGCGCTCGACGCCCTGTACCTCGCCGCCGACGGATACCCGTATTTCGTTCAGGCATACGGCAAGGCGACGTGGGACGTGGCCGCGACCAGTCCGATCTCGGTGGAGGACGTGCGGGTCGGCGCCCCGACGGCGGAGGAGGAACTGGCAGTCGGGTTCTTCGGTTCTCGCTACGAGCGGGCCACACCCGCCGAGCGGGAGTACATGCGAGCCATGGCAGACCTGTCCGGGGACGACGGCCCGGTGGCGACGGCGTCGATCGCGAAGTTGTTGGAACGTAAACCTGCATCGTTGTCACCCGCCCGCGACGGGCTGATCAAGAAGGGGTTGATCTACTCGGCGGAGCGAGGATCCATCGGTTTCACGGTGCCGCACTTCGGCCGCTATCTCCGCGCACAGCACGACTGATCGATGTCGCGGACTCCGCTGTCGCAACGGCGATTGACCTATGCCGAGGTCGGTGCCACCGCAGGTGCTCTCCCGCCGGGATACGACCATCTCGAGCGCCGGTGCACGCTGGGAACCGGTGAGCACGTCTTCCGGCGCGCGGTCGCCGACCTGATGCACTGGGACATGCACCGGCGAGCCGGAATCGAGGTGGCTCCGGAGACCCCGGACGCGGCCACGGGCGTGCGCGTGTCGCTCCGGTGGGGTGGTCGCCTGCTGCATCTCGATGCGCCGTGCGAGGTGATCTATGTGGTGGACGACGACCGCCGTCGGGGATTCGCGTACGGAACTCTCGACGGGCACCCGGAACGGGGTGAGGAACGGTTCTGTGTGGAATGGGGCGCGGACGACGCCGTCGTGCTGAGCGTGATTGCGTTCTCCCGGCCCGCCCTGTGGTGGAACCGGGTGACCGCCCCGGTCGGCAGGCGGATACAGCGTCACGTGACCGCGCGTTATCTGGAGGCTCTCACAGAATCTCGGGATGTCTAGCGTTTATCCGAGAGAGACTGATATTCGTATGTCGAGTGCGAGTTCACGGCGTGATCACCCCCGCGATCGGGTACCTCCCGCCCGCCGCGGCGCGGAAGTCGACCATCGCACGCTGCAGGTGATCCGGGCTCGTGACGACGACGGCACCGGACGCGCCGCGTCCGGCCAGGATCGCGGTGGTGTTGCGGGCATTCTCGACCGTGCTCCGTGACGCGCCCTCCTGGATGATCCGCCCCGGGTGGACTCCGTGGGCCACGAGCCAGTCGGCCATCGCCTGCGCCTCGGTGACGCCTGCGCGCGGCACGCCCCCGCTGACCACGATCGGTGTGTACGGAAACTGTTGTGCGAGTGTGAGTGCCCCGCGCAGCCTGCCGTCGAGGACCGGGCGGATCGTGCCGTCCGGGAACAGACCCGCGCCGAGGACGACGATGTGCGTCCCGATCGGGTTGAGCTGCAACATCACCGGGGCTTCCGCGGTGAGCACTTCCCGCCTCGCGCAGTCGAGGAGCGCATCGCGCGGTCCGTTCATACAGGACGGCGTGGTCGAGAGGATCCCGTTGGCGATGGTGGCCGGCGACGTGGCGCCGCCGGTGGCGGGTAGCGCCACCGCGACGGCGACGGCGAGAAGGCCGGCGGGAAGCAGGCGGGATGGACGAATCGGCATGGCGCTCCTGGGTTGTGCTCGTGGTTCCCCCGTCGAGGAGGTGGCAATCGTCGAACTGCCCGACCAGGCGCCGATTCGCTGCTCGTGGTCCGGTGAACGGTTCACCGGCTACTCGTTGCGGCAGCGCCCCCCGACTCTGTGGGCGGGCTCGACACTAGGTCGACCGCGAAGGGATGTGACCTGCAACACGGCAAGTCTGTGAGAACTCCCAGAGGTCGCCGGAGGGCGTCATGGCGCGGACCGTTCAGGCGACGTCGTGCTCCCCGCCGGGGGCGAGACGCCGCAGACCGCGGTATGCCTCGGCGGGGGACCGGAGGCCCGCCACCACCGCCTCGACCTCCGCGGCGATCGGCATGTCCACGCCGTAGTCCCGGGACAGTGCCATGACGGTCGGCGCGGTCTTCACGCCCTCGGCGACCTGGCCGAGATCGGCGACCGCCTCCTGGACCGTCATACCGCGGGCGATCGATTCCCCCACCCTGCGGTTCCTCGATCGTGGGCTCATGCAGGTGGCGATCAGGTCGCCCACCCCGGTCAGACCGGCGAACGTCCGTGGGTTCGCGCCCATCGTCTCGCCGAGCCGGGTCATCTCGGCCAGTCCCCGGGCGAGCACCATCGCGCGGGTGTTGTCGCCGACGTCCAGGCCGTCCGCCATGCCCGAGGCGATGGCGATGATGTTCTTGAGGACACCGCCCAGTTCGCAGCCGAGGACGTCGGTGTTGCGGTAGACCCGGAACACCGCGGTGGCGAACAGCGGCTGCAGCGCCGAGGCCACACGGTCGTCCTGGGTGGCGACGACTGCCGCGGCAGCGAAGCCGTCGACGATCTCGCTGGCGATGTTGGGGCCGGCGAGCAACCCGACGGGATGGCCGGGCAGGCACTGTGCGATCACCTCGGTCGGACGGAGACGTGACTCCGGCTCCAGCCCCTTGACCAGGGACAGCACGGGAACCCACGCGCGTAGGTCGTTCGCGATCTGCATCAGCGTCATCCGAACCGCGTGCGAGGGCACGCCCACGACGAGCACGTCTGCCTCGCGTGCCGCCCGACCCAGATCGTCGGTGGCCCGGATGCCTTCCGGAAGGAGGCGATCGCCCAGGTAGCGGCTGTTGCGCCGGTCGGTCTCGATCTCGACGGCGACGTCCGGATCCCGAGCCCACAGCAGTGTCGGGGTGTTCCTGACGGACAGCGAGGCCACCGTCGTACCCCACGATCCGGCCCCGAGAACGACGACATTGACCGGACGCGACATCGCGACTCCTCACCGTCGAGCCTGTGTGAACGACCTCAGCGTCCCACCGGAGAGTGATCCGCGGGGCAGATTCCCCGAGTTGGCGCCCCGGCCCTCGCCGAGGGTGCATTGTGAGGATGTAGGAACTCTCTACCTCGACGCGCTGGAGGAGACATGCTCGGTCTCGGAATCATCGGATGGATCATCATCGGCGGTCTCGCCGGGTGGATCGGCAGCAAGATCATGGGAACGGACGAGCAGCAGGGCATCGTGCTGAACATCGTCGTGGGCGTCGTCGGAGGACTGCTCGGCGGCTTCCTGCTGAGCATCTTCGGCGTCGACGTCGAAAGTGCCGGCTGGTTCTTCAGCTTCTTCACCTGCCTGCTCGGTGCGGTGATCCTGCTGTGGATCGTGAACGCCGTTCGTAGCCGCACCTGACCGCGCCCGAGCGACCTGCGCCGACCCCGGCGTGATCGACGCCGGGGTCAGTGCAGCACCTTCAAACCGACCACGCACGCGACGATTCCGAGGATCAATGCGATCTTGACCAGCGACGCCGACTCCGCGCCGGTGACCATCGCGTAGCCGACGGTGAGTGACGCACCGATTCCGACCCACACCGCATAGGCGGTCCCCGTCGGAAGGGTGCGCATCGCGTACGCCAGCCCGATCATGCTGAAGACGAGCCCGACCACGAACACGGTGGTCGGGCCTGTGCGGGTGAAACCTTCGGAACGACCGAGCGCGGTCGCCCAGACCGCTTCGAGAACCCCGGAGACGACGAGAACCAGCCAAGCCATGACGACAACTCCTGCACCGTCTTGTCGCTGGCCGGGTACGGTGCGCTCGTCCGGGTGTCGATCGACGTCTTCGAGAATACTCACCGTTACGCGACACGGCCGGTGAGATCTGCCACCACCGGCGCCGACCCCGTCCTATGGTGAAGGGAGCCGGGGGCGTTCGGGTACAGGAGTTGGCGTGCACCAGGAGAAGCACGAGGAGAAGTCGGTATGACGTCCACTGGGTCACCGGTGATCCGGCACGACGACGTGAGCCGACGTGCCGGACTCGTCCACCTCTTCGCGCAGGTCCTGGTCAAGCCCCTGTTCACGTACTGGCCGCTCACCGACCGCGGCCTGGCTGCCCTGGCCCGACTGGAACAGGCGGTGGATCTGCTCCCGAAGCCGCGGGGCGTCGACATCGAAACGGTGCGGCTCGGTGGGGTGCGATGTGAACGAATCACGCACCCCCGGACGGCGACCGGCGATCTTCGCGGAGCCTCCATCCTCTACTTCCACGGTGGTGGTTTCGTGTTCTGCGGCCTGGCCACGCACCGTCCGCTGTGCGGCCTGCTGGCCGCGGCCAGTGGCGTGCCGGTGACGTCGGTGGAGTATCGGCAACTGCCCGAGGGGGCGATCGGTGCCTCGGTCGCCGACGCTCTGGCCGCGTACGCCGCGCTGGTCGAGGAGTGCGAGGACCCGTCGAAGGTGATCGTCGCGGGAGACTCCGCGGGCGGCTACCTCGCCATGAAGATCGCCGAGGTCGCCACCTCGCTCGGACTACCGGCTCCCGTTGCGGTGATCGGATACTCGCCGCTGTTGAACCTCGACTTCGAGGCCCACGACCGAGCGCTCCTGTCCCGCGATGCATACCTGCCGCTGGACAAGGTGATCGCGGTGAAGGAGCGCTGGCTCGCGGGGCCGGACGTCATTCCCGGGGCCCAGTCGCCGGTCGACGCCGATCCCCGTGGCTTTCCGCCGGTCTTCTTCTCGGCCGCCGAGAACGAAATGCTCCGCCCCGATCTCGAGGCGATGACCGCCACCCTCCACGCGGCCGGCCGAACGGTGGAGACCCACCTCTGGCGGGGGCAGATCCACGCGTTTCCGGTGATCGGCAAGATCCTGCGGGAGAGCAGAGCGATCATCGGCCTCAGCATCGATTTCGCCGAGCGTGCCATCGGTGCCCGTCGCGACGTCGAGACGGGCACCGACGGTGTCAGTGACGAGGCGACAGGGCGTGGCGGGTCAGCGGCCACGTCGTGATCGCCAGTCCGACCAGCGCCACGCCGGTGACGAGCACCAGGCCCGGTTGGAACTGATGGAACCCGGCCACCGCGGTCGCCGAATGGGATCCGGAGGTGACCAGCGCCGTCGTGAGGGCGAGCACGAGGGCCGCGCCGACCTGGGCCGACGTCTGGACGAGGCCCGAGGCGAGGCCCTGCTCCGAATCGTCCACCCCTTCGGTGGCCTGCGACATGATCGAGGTGAATCCGAGGGCGAACCCGACGCCGAGCAGGAGGACGCTCGGGAGGACCGCAACGGGATAGGACGGCTGGTCACTCCCGGCGATCAGGAACCACACGTAGCCGGCACTCAGCGACGCGAGGGCGGCGGCGATGATCCGCGGCGTGCCGAATCGGTCGATCAGCCTGCCGACGAACGGCGATCCGATCGCGACGATCACACCCGCGGGGAGCAGCGCGAGCGCCATCTTCAGTGGCGACCAGCCCAGTATCGACTGCAGGAAGATCGTCATCATGAACTGGAAACTCAGGTAGGAGCCGAACAGGGCGACGATCGCGAGGTTGGCGCGCACGATGGAGCCGATTCTCAGGACCCCCAGGCGGACCAGCGGATGTGGCACCTTCTGCTCGATCACCAGGAAGGCGGCGAGTAGTGCCGCGGCGCCGACGAAGGACACCACCGTCAGCGGATCGGTCCAGCCGCGGGCAGGTGCTGCGACGACGGTGTAGACCGCGAGGAGCATTCCGGAGACGAGCGTCGCCGCCCCGAACAGGTCGTGGCCACCGGTGTCGGCCCGGGGCTGCCGTGGGATGAGCGCGGCACCGACGACGAGGGCGAGTAGCGCGAACGGCACCGGCATGAGGAAGGTCCATCGCCACCCGGCGCTGGTCAGCAGTCCACCCAGGATGAGCCCGGAGGAGTAGCCGCTGGCCCCGAACACCGAGAAGATGGCCAGCGCGCGGTTGCGCGACGGACCTTCCTTGAAGGTGGTGGTGAGGATCGACATCGCGGTCGGTGCGGTGAAGGCGGCCGCGAGGCCCTTCACGAAGCGGCTGGCGATGAGCAGCGTCGGGTCGTCGACGAGGCCGCCGACCAGGGACGCGACCGCGAAGACGGCCAGCGCGACGAGGAACACGCGGCGCCGTCCGAGCAGATCGGCGGTGCGTCCGCCCAGCAGCAGCAAGCCGCCGAAGCCGAGGACGTAACCGTTGACGATCCATTGCAGCGCCGTGGTGGACAGGCCGAGTTCGGCTCCCAGCGAGGGGAGGGCGACGCCGACCATCGAGACGTCGAGGCCGTCGAGGAACATCACCAGGCACAGCACCGCGAGGATCGCCCACAGCCGGGGTGCCCAGGAGACGGGTGGCGCGGGCGGCTGTACGGGGGCACCTGCCGTGGCCGAAGTCGCTGTCGGTGGCGCGGAAGTCCGAGTGGAGGCATCACTGAGAGTCACACGGGTCAATCTAGATGCACATGCAATCAATGCACAAGCACAAAATGTGTTTGCAATTGGTTTACTTGCAGTAATTGCGCGTGCACACTAAGGTGCGGAAGCATGAAGTCCGATGCCGAACTGCGCAGCACGTGGCGCGGGCTGCTGGACAGCTACAACGGCATCGCCTGCGAGCTGGACAGGCGGATGCAACAGGCCCACGGGCTGAGCATGAGCGACTTCGAGGCGCTGGACCGGCTGATGGCTCCGAGTTGCGAGCGTCCCCGCATGCAGGATCTGGCCGCGGACATGTATCTGAGCCCCAGCGCGTTGTCCCGCAGCGTCGCCCGACTCGAGAAGGCCGGTCTGGTGGCGCGGGCGTTGTGCGAGGCGGACCGCCGCGGTGTCTTCGTCGACGTCACCGAGCAGGGCCGGGCCGTGTACGCCGACGCCAGGAAGATTCAATTGGACGTTCTGGCCGAACGGCTTTCGGAGGAGAGCTCAGGACCCGACCCGCGGCCGTAGCCAGTCGATCAGGTCGTCGAGGACCATCTGCTGCTCCGGTTCGTTGAACACCTCGTGGTACAGGCCGTCGTAGATCTTCACCGTCACGTCGGACGAGCCGACGGCGGCGGCGATCATCTCGGTTCCGCGCACGCTCGCCAGTGCGTCCTCGCGCCCGTGCTGGAGCAGGATCGGAATCGTCAGGGAGGGGAGCCGTTTCGGGAGTTGCTCGGCCGCGACCACCAGGCCGCGCGCGATCCCGGCGGGTACCTTGCCGTGATGCACCAGTGGATCCGCCTCGTACGCCGCCACCACCGCGGCATCGCGTGAGATCGCGGCGGAGTCCAGGGTCTGCACCGGAACGCCGGGAAGGAACCGGCCGAGCAGTTTGCCGACTTCCACCACGATCCGTGGGGTGCCGCTGGTGACGTCGACGGCCGGGCCGGACAGCGCGAGTGCCTTCAGATCGGCCTGATGGTCGAGGGCGTAGGTCAACGCCAGCTCACCGCCCATGCTGTGCCCGAGGAGGAACCGGTCGGCCCCGGGGTGTTCGCGGGAGACGACCTCGAAGAGCCGGGACAGGTCGTCCAGGAAGTCGGACCACTCCCGCAGGTGGACCCGCTTTCCGCCCGAACGGCCGTGACCGCGGTGATCGGGGGCGTAGACGACGAGTCCCAGCTCGCCCAACCTGTCGGCCACATGGTCGTAGCGGCGGGCGTGCTCGCCGAAACCGTGACACAGCACCAGGACTCCGCGGACCTCGCCCGCGGGCTGCCACAGGTCATACACGATCCGGGTGCCGTCCTCGGCGAGTAAGGACGATTCGTGCCGCTCCATGACATCCCTCCTGGCGGGTGCGCATACTTCCCGGGTGTGACGATCATGACACGTAGGGTGTCGTCATGACGACACCCTTCCAGGTCGCAGACGGAGTGTTCCTCGTGAGCGCCGGACACACCAATTGGATCCTCCTCGAGGAGGACGGTGCCCTGACACTCGTCGATTCCGGCTATCCGGCGCACCGCGAGGCCGTCGAGGATTCGGTGGCCTCGATCGGCCGTCGGCCCGAGGACATCCGGGCAATGCTGATCACACATGCCCACGTCGACCACATCGGCTCCGCATCCGCTCTGGCGCAGCAGTATTCGTTCCCCGTGTTCGCCTCCCCCGAGGAGGTGCCGCACGCGAGACGCGAGTACCTCCAGCAGGCGGGGCCGTTGCAGGTCGCGGCCAATGCGTGGCGGCCCGGCGTGTTGCCCTGGAGTCTGCACATCGTCCGGGTCGGAGCGTTGAAGCCGGTCTCCGTTCCCGAGGTGCAGGCATTCCCGTCGGGCGGCGGAGCGCTGGACGTTCCGGGGCATCCGATCCCCGTGCCACTGCCCGGCCATACCAGCGGTCACACCGGATATCTCCTGCCCGGTGCCGGCGCCGTGGTCTCCGGAGATGCACTCGTCACGGCGCACGCCACGTCACGGGTCGACGGGCCCCAGTTCCTGCTGCCGATGTTCCACCACGATGAGCCCCAGACGCACGAGACGGTCGAGGCGCTGGCCGACCTGCCCGCCGACATCCTGCTCCCCGGGCACGGCCCCGCCTACCGGGGTTCACTGCGCACGGCGGTGGACACGGCTCGGGAACGGGTGGGCCGAGCCTCCGCGTAGCCGGAGGAACCGGGTCAGCGCGCCGTCGTCGCGTCGAGTTCCACCCCAGCGGCGACCGCCTCCCGGTACAGGATGTCCAGGACCGAGGGGTCCGTCCCGGGTGGCAGGACGATCTCGAGCCTCGCTCGTTCGAGCGGAGCGCGCGACGATGCCGACCATCGCCGCGGGGTGATCTCCTCGGGGACTGCCGCGATCACCCGGCGCATCCGGAGCAACTCGTCCAGGTTATCGCCCGTGTCGAAGCCGACGAACTCCCGACCGTCGCGTTCGACGAGGACGAAGTCGATGTCTGCCGGGGCCTCCCGGAGGAAGCCGGACAGGAGTTCCGCGGTGACGAACGGGTCGTACTCCGTCTGCGCCAGCAGGGAATTCGACGTGGTGCGCAACTGGACGAGTCCGGGATCGTCGGCTGCGAGGCTGCGTACGCTGCCGATCTGCTCCCGGTAGCGGGCGGCATCGTCCGCGCCGGGTGGCACGGCGACCGAGACGGCGGCGTCGGCGCCGGAGGCGTTGACCGCATCGAAGTACAGCGTGATCCGGTGGTGCGAGATGCTTCGCGGGAGCGGCTGGTCGGCGATCTCGGCGGCAACCTGCGCGATCCGGGCGTCGTCCAATCCGCGGACGAGCGAGATCTCGCTGTCGGCGGAGCCCCGGAAGGGGGCGTCGTTGTGGCCACGCACGGTGAAATCCGCGACGTCGTCCCGGCTCTCGAGGTACTGCTCGAACTCGGATCCGAACGCCGTTCCCGCATTGGGCGAGCAGCCGGCCAGGCACAGTGCGCCGAGAATTGCCGCCGTGACGACCAGCGGCATTCGCCTCGCCCGTGACCGAGGTGCCGGTGGCTGCCGGCCATGGCGCATGGCACCGTGCTCAGTCACGGGACGCCAGGTCGATGACGGTGCGAGTCACACGGCGGCGGATCACGTTGCGGTCGGCCAGAGCGGCCCGTGCCGCGTTGCGGCCGCACACCCCGTGGACGCCACCGCCGGGGTGTGCCGCGGCGCTCCCCAGATAGAGTCCCGCGATGGGGGTTTCGGAGCGACCGAACCCTACTGTGGGGCGGAAGACGAGTTGCTGGTGCAGCTGCGAGGTGCCGCCCCCGACCGCGCCGCCCACCAGGTTCGCATCGGCCGCCTCGAGGTCGCTCGGGCGTTGCACCGTCCGGCCGACGGTCAGATCGGCGAAGCCCGGCGCGTGCGCCTCGAGGGTGTCGTCCACCCGCTGTGCCAGCTGCTCGGCCGAGTCGTCGTCGGTGACGCCGCGGGGCAGGTGTGTGTAGGCCCAGCAACTTTCGGTGCCCGCCGGCGATCGGGAAGCGTCCGCGGTCGTCATCTGGCCGAACAGGAGGAACGGACTCGTCGGGACCACGCCGGTCGTCAGATCCGCGTTCCAGCGGACCAGTCCGTCGTCGTCGGCCCCGAGGTGGACGGTGCCCGCCTCGCCGAGGCGACGCGAGATCCACGGGACCTTTCCGGACAACGCGTAGTTGACCTTCACTGTCGGAGTGTCCCACTCGAACCGGTCGAGATCGTCGAGAACGCGACGGGGAACGGACTTCTCGGGCAGGAGGTCGCGGTACAGCGACGGTGCCGAGGTATCGGCGACGACGGCACGGCGAACGGCGATGCGCTCGCCACCGGCGGTGCGCACACCACGGACGCGACCGTCGCGCACGTCGACCGCGACCACGGGCTCTGCGCATCGAACCGTCACGCCCGCGGATTCGGCGCGCCGGATCAGGGCCGCGGTGAGGGAGCCGGCGCCACCGGTCGGAGTCGGGTAGCCGACGCTCTGCGCCAGCATCGTCAGCAGATACCCCATCACCCCACTTCCCGGCGCGTCGGTGGGCACGTCGGCATGCATGGCGTTGCCCAGGAACAGCAGTCGCGCCGCATCGCCCGAGAACAGTTCGCGCACCATCCGTCGCGCGGGAAGTGCCAGGAAGCGGACGAACCGTAGCGCCTCCGCGGTACCGAGTGTCCGAGCCAGTCGGGCCGGACCACGCACCGGCGGGAACGAGGTGAACAACGTGTCGAGCAGCGGTTCCTGCACGGCCTCCCACTGCCGTACGAGCCGCATCCAGGTATCGCCGTCGCCGGGGGCGTGCCGGTCGAGATCCGCGGCTGTCTCGGCGGCGTCGGCGTGGATGACGGGAGCGTCCTCGTCGTGTGGACTTCGCGCGTGACCGACGGCGAACCGGGACCTGCTCCATCGCAGACCGTGGTCCTCGAGGTGGAGGTCCCGGATCGCGGGCGACGCCACGGCCAGCGGGTGAAAGGCACTGAAGAGGTCGGAGCGATACCCGGGAAAGAGCTCGGCCGTCCGGACGGCGCCGCCCGGAGTCGCCTGGGCCTCGAGGACGAGGACGTCCCATCCGGCGTCGGCGAGGATGGCTGCCGCGACCAAGCCGTTCGGGCCGGATCCGATCACGACGGCGTCGACGGTGGCCATGGGTCCAGCGTGCCAGAAAGGTCGCCGAAAGATCAGGGGAAGCCCATGGCCCGGCACGCCATTTCCGCCGTGACCTCGAGCTCGTCGCGGCTCGCCCCGTCGCGTCCGCGTTGCGACATGCCCTGGAGTACCGCGGCCGCGAACGAGGCGGTCGCGTCCGGGTCCGTCTGCGCCGGGACGACGCCGTTCCTGCGGTCGGCGTCGAGCCGCGCCCGCAGGGTCTCGATGTTGGCGTTGCGGAGGGCGCGGAGCCGGTCGGCGACGTGCGCGTTGTCGCTCCCGACACAGATCGCGGAGCTGATGACGAGGCACCCTCCAGGGCTGTCCGTGGCCGCGTAGTGTACGGCGGATTCCAGGAGTAGCCGCCGAACCAGTGTGGGGGAGTGCCGCTCCTCGTCGAAGGCGCGCTTCATGTATCCGCCACGCGTGCTGTTGTAGTGCTCGACGACGCAGAAGAACAGTTCCTCCTTGCTCCCGAAGGCGGCGTACAGACTGGGTGCCTTGATGCCCATCGCGCTCGTGAGCATCGCGATCGACGTCCCCTCGTAGCCGTGGTTCCAGAACGTATGCATCGCCGCGTCCGTCGCCTCGTCGAGGTCGAACTTTCTGCCTTGCCCGCGGATCCCGGACATGCCACCTCCTTCGAGTCCTGTGACTCATGTCACCGGAACAGGTCCGATTCTACTCCTGTATCGATCACTACAGGAGTGGTAGCGTCCTCGCATGGGGCGCGGGGATGCGTCTTGATCGACGAGGTGGCCGCGTGCGGCCCCCGGGTCGCCCCGGGACCGCGACGGTGTCGTCGCCTCGGATCTGTCGAGTGAACGTGCAGGAACACCAGAGCCTGGAGTCGGGCAGGGCCACACATTCGATGAGGGGATTCGGCACATGCGCAGTGGTGCATCGTTCAGGCACGGGCTCAGTCAGAGTCACGACACACACGCGATATGGACCGTCGAGGCGGTCAAGCAGGTCAAGTACCACGTGATCGCGACGCGCGATCTCTTCGATCCGTCCAACACCCGACTTCTGGACGCTTGTCCGGAGGCTCCGCTCGCTCCGGGTGACCGGCGGCTGCTCGTCATCGACTCCAATGTCGCTCGCCTGCAAGGGAATAGGATCGAGTCGTACTTCCGTCACCACGGAGTGGAAACCACCATGCTTTCCCTGCGTGCGGACGAAGCGGTGAAGGGTTGGGACACCGTGACCACGGTGGTCGACGCGATGAACGCCTTCGGGATCGACCGTAGGAGGGAACCGGTCATCGCGATCGGAGGCGGTGTCCTGACAGACGTCGTCGGTTTCGCCGCAAGCGTGTATCGCAGGGGGACACCGTACATCCGGATCCCGACGACGCTCATCGGACTGGTGGACGCGGGGGTCGGCGTCAAGACGGGTGTGAACTACGGCCGGGGAAAGAACCGGCTGGGAACCTATGCTCCCGCGACCGCGACCTACATCGACCGGACCTTCCTCCGCACGCTGGACGAACGGCACCTCGCCAACGGCCTCGCCGAGATCCTGAAGCTCGCCCTGATCAAGTCGGCCGAGCTCTTCGGGTTGCTCGAATCCTATGGCCCGCGGCTCATCGCGGACCGGTTCCAGGGCTCGACCGGGGACCTCGACGCCGCGGCCGTCGCGGTGACGGACGAGGCGATCCACCTCATGCTCGAGGAACTGCAGCCGAATCTGTGGGAATCGTGCCTCGAGCGGTGCGTCGACTACGGGCACACCTTCAGTCCCACACTCGAAATGGAGGCGCTCCCCACGCTCCTGCACGGCGAGGCGGTCTGCATCGACATGGCACTGACGACGGTGATCGCCCACCTGCGCGGTGACGTCGGCGCCGCCGACACCGACCGGATCCTGGATCTGATGACAGCGCTCGGGCTCCCGGTGTGGACCGATGTCCTGGCACGGCCGGGAATCCTCGACGGCGCCCTGGCCGACACCGTACGTCACCGGGACGGCCACCAGCGGCTTCCGTTGCCGCTGGGCATCGGCCGTCACCGGTTCGTCGACGACGTCACACCGGCCGAACTCTCCCGTGCGCTCGGTGTTCTCGGATCCATACAGGCGCGACCCTCTGCTCTGGTCGGCGGCCGTCCGTGAAGTGGCCGAACCTCTACATCGAGGGCTTCTCGTCGTACCTCCCCGCCGAGCGGGAGCGGGCTGTGGACATGGTCGCTGTCGGACGCTACGACGAGATCGAACATCAGAAGACGGGCCAGGTCTCGGTGGTGGTCGCCCGTCCGGAGGAGGGCGAGACGGCACCCGAGATGGCCGTCGTGGCCGGTCGAGCGGCGCTCGCGGACGCGGGTCGACACCCGTCGGAGATCGACGTACTCATTCACGCCGTGGTGCTGCACAACGGGCTCGAGGCGTGGAACTGCGGGTCCTATCTCCAGGGGCAGATGGGAATCGAGGGCTGTATCCCCATCGAGATACGAACTGCGTGTGCCGGGGGGATTCTCGGGATCGAATTGGTGGGTCGATACTGCGGCGGATCCGGCAAGGGAATGGTGACTGCTGCCGACGTGTGGCAGCGCCCGCTCTTCGACCGATGGGCGTCGGACAGTGGGCTCGCCTACGGGGACGGGGCCGGAGCCGTCGTTCTCGGATTCGAGGGTGGCCCGTTCCGGGTGCTGTCGACCTCGGTGGTGAGTGACCCCCACCTCGAGCAGATGCACCGGGGGGACGAATCGATGGCGCTGCCGCACTATTCGGGCAACCTGCCGATCGACCTCCGCAGACGGGTGGGTGGCTACACGCGGAGCCACGACATCGACGAGTTCTGGACTCGCAATGCGGCCGCGGTGTCCGCATGCGCGCAGACGGCACTCGACGACTCGGGAAGCGAACACGGCGACATCGCCACCTGGGTCCTTCCGAACTTCGGCAACGTCCTGTTGCGCAAGCAATGCCTCGAGCCGCTGAAGATTCCGCCGGAGCAGACGTTGTTCCGGTACGGACGGGAGATCGGCCACACCGGCGCCGCAGATCCGTTCGTCGGACTCGATCTGGTGCGGCGCAACCACGACCTCGAGGCCGGGGATCGGCTGATGCTCATCGGAATCGGCGTCGGATTCACCTGGGGATGTGCGGTCGTGGAATACACCGGAACAGATGCGGACGAGGGGAACGAGCGTCGATGACGAGTACGAAGGGCGGTACCGAGCCCGCGACCGGCACCGGTACCGGCGACACGGACCAGGCCACACCACCGAGCGTCCACGCGAACGCGGCGATCGTCTGGATGCTGTTGGCGGTGTTCGGAGTCGGAACGGTGGAGTACGTCGTCGCGGGCGTGCTCAAGGACATCACCGGTGACGTCGGAGTCTCGGACGCGACGGGAGGGTTGCTGATCACCGTATACGCCCTCACCGTGATGATCGGGGGTCCGCTGCTCACCATCGTGACCATCCGGATCCCCCGAAACACGTTGATCGCGGCGCTGATGGCGGTCTTCGTCGTCGGCAACATCGGTACGGCCCTGGCGCCCAACTTTCCTGTGCTGATCTTCTTCCGGGTGGTGACCGCGTTGCCACACGCCACGTTCTTCGCGCTGTGCCTCGTACTCGCGACGTCGTTGGTTCCGCCCGAGTTCCAGGGCAGAGTGATCGCCCGAGTCACACTGGGGTTGAATCTGGCGACGGTACTCGGGGTTCCGTTGGGGACCCTGATCGGCACCCAACTCGGGTGGCGTTGGTCGTTCGTGATCGTCGCCGTGTTCCAGGTCGTCGTGACGGCCGGGTTGCTGTCCTCGACAAGGCACGCGCCCTCCCACGAGGTGGGGAGCATCGTCTCGGAGCTGAGGGTGTTCACCCGCCCGACGGTGGTGTGGGCGATCGGGCTCACCGCCCTGAGTCAGGCAGCGTTGTTCGTGGTCTTCACCTTCGTGTCGCCGTTCCTGCAGGATCTTTCCGGCTTCACCGCCGGTCAGGTCACCGTGCTCCTCTTCGTCTTCGGAATCGGATCGGTTCTGGGAAACCAGCTCGGCGGGTACTTCGCCGACAAGTCGATCGACCGGACCTTGTACGTCGCCCTCACCGCCCTCGTCGTGGCACTGGCGTTGCTGGCGCTCTTCGGGACCCAGAAGTGGTTCGTCGCGCCGTGGATGTTCGTTCTCGGTGCCGCCGGGTTCTCCATCATTCCGCCACTGGCGTCGAAGATCATCGGTGCTGCCTCGGAGGCGCCGCATCTCGCGGCGACGGTGAACATCGCCGGCTTCCAGCTCGCCAACGCGGCCGGCGCCTGGATCGGATCGCTCACCCTGTCGGGCGGGGCCGGCCTGTCAGCGCTGCCCGTCGTCGGGGCCGTGCTGGGTGTGGCGGCGCTCGGAGTCCTCACACTGAGCACCCTGACACGGCGCTCGGTCCCGGCAGGTGTCACTGCCGATGGGTGAGCCGTCGATGCGGACCGCGGTGATCGACGCCCCGCGCTCGCTGTCCGTGATCTCCGCGTCCCGCCCGACAGTCGGCCCACGCGACGTCCTGGTCCGGATCGCCTACGTGGGACTGTGCGGAACGGATCTCGAACTGGCGCACGGAACGTCGCAGTACCTGGTCGACGGCCGCGCGTCGTACCCACACAGATTCGGTCACGAATGGGTCGGTTCCGTGGTCACCACCGGTGTCGCAGTCGACGATCTCGCGGTAGGTGAGGTGGTTACAGGCAGCACGATGATCCACTGTCAATCGTGCCGGGAGTGCTCCGCGGGTCGCCGGAATCTGTGCTCGGGACTGTGTGAGGTCGGTCTCTACGGCTGGCCGGGTGCGGCAGCCGACTTCCTCGCGATGCCACGGCACGCGGTGGTCTCGCTCGGCCGTCCGGACGGCGGGCCGCGTCCCGCGCACGTGCTGATCGAACCGTTGGTGACGGTCTTGGAGGCGCTCGCGCACACCGAACTCGCACCGGGAACCACGGTCCTGGTGGTCGGGGCCGGAACCATCGGAAGTCTTGCTGCCGTGGTGCTCTCGCGGTACCCCGTGACAGTCGAGATACTCGAGCCCGGTGCCCTGCCGCACCTGGACCCGTTGTCGTACCGGCGGCATCACCGGTCACCGTCCGAGGTTGCGTCGCGCGCGTACGACGTCGTCGTCGAGTGTTCGGGAGCGCCGGGAATGCTCGGCGAGTCGCTGCGCGCGGCGGTTCCGGGCGGGCTGTGCCTGCTCGTCGGTGTGGCTGTCGGCGCCGAGTCCGTCGATCCCGCAGTGATCGCGCTGGACGGTCTCCGCATCGTCGGGGTGCGACACGGTGTCGACCATTATCACCGGGCAGCCCGCCTCGTCACCGAATCGGGGGCGCAGTTCGACGCTCTCGTCGACGAGGTGGTCCCGCTGAGGCAGGTGGATCGTGCGTTCGCGTTGCTCGAGCGCGGGCGTACCCGGCCCAAGGTGGTGATCGACCTTGGGTGAGACGACGAGTACGAAGGATGCCGCTCTGATCACCGGTGCGAGCAGCGGGATCGGCAGGGCTGTCGCCCATGCACTCGCACGCCGAGGCCACCCGCTGATTCTCGGCTACTCCTCCGGCGAGACTCGTATCCGGAGCGTGATCGAGGATCTGCACGGGCTGTACGGGACGACCTGCCGGGCAGTACATCTCGATCTGCGCGATCCTGCCACCGCGGCCGAGAACGTCGACGCCGTGATCGCCGATGCAGGCGCCGTCGGGTGCCTGGTGAACAACGCCGGAATCAACGATCGGACACCCGCCGCGTCGGCAGACGTCGCCCGCATGGCAGAGGTGTTCGCGATCAATGCTCTCTCCCCGATCGCGCTCGCATCGGTCGTGGGCCGCCACATGATCGACCGGGGGATCGCCGGAACGATCGTCAACGTCACCTCGGTGCACGAGACCATACCGATCACCGGGGGCACCTTCTATTGTGCCGCGAAGGCGGCACTCGGTATGTCCACCAAGGTCATGGCGCTCGAGTTCGCCCCGCACGGAATTCGGGTGAACTCGGTGGCGCCGGGCGAGACGGCCACTGCGATGAACGGCGCCGACGAATCCGACTATCTGCGAATCACACGCCCGGACATACCGTTCGGCCGACCAGCCGGAGTCGGTGAGGTCGCTTCCCTGGTCGCCTATCTTGCCTCGCCGGATGCCGCCTACGTGACCGGCGGCTCGGTGACCGTCGACGGTGGGCTCTCGCTGACGGCGGCCGAGGCGAATGCACGCCGCGGCGCCCGGGCGGCAGGATCCGCTCGCGACTCGCACGACCCGACAGGAAACGAGAGGACCGCATGAGAGCAGTGGTATTGGCCGGCCAGGGAAGCCCGGACGTCCTGGTGCCGGGAGACGTCGAGGAACCGGCCGTCGGGTCCGGGGACGTCCAGGTCACCGTCGCGGGCGCTGCGGTGAACCCGGTTGATCTCAAGACCCGTTCAGGATTCCTGTCCGACATCGTGCTGACTTTTCCCGCGGTGCTGGGCTGGGACGTGGCGGGCATCGTGACCGCTGTCGGTGCCGCCGTGGATCGCTTCGCCGTCGGCGACCGTGTCGTCGGAATGATCGCGCAGCCAGTCCACCGGTACGGGACGTACGCCGAGCGCGTCGTGGCCGATCAGTCGCTGTTCGCCCAGGCACCCCGCTCGCTGCCGTTGGACGAGGCCGCGGCGATCCCGCTCGCTGCGCTGACGGCCTGGCAGACGACGGCCGCACTCCATGTCGCCGAGGGAACCCCCGTCCTGGTCACCGGAGCGGCAGGCGCGGTCGGTCGGATCGTCACGCAGCTACTGATCCGGCGAGGACACGAGGTGGACGCATTGGCGCGTGCATCGGACACCGACGAGCTCCGGGACCTCGGGGCACATGCGGTGTTCGACCGGCCGCAGGCGCTACCCGCGAGGCGGTATGCCGGAGTCGTCGACACGGCGGGTGTGGCCGCCGCGGTGCGGGCGGTACGAGACAACGGTCGGTTCGTGTCGATCGACGACAACGAGCAGCCCGATCCCGAACGGGGTGTCACTCCGGCGAAGAACTACGTGGACGAGAACGGTGTGCAACTGGCCGAGATCGTCGCAAGGATCGACGCCGGGTTGCTGTCCGTTCCTGTTGCCCACAAGTTCCCGCTGGACGACGCCGCCCGCGCCCACGGCGTACTCGCTGCAGGCGGCACTCGAGGAAAGGTACTGCTGATCCCATGACTTCGTCGAACGTCACGACCCCGTCCGAACCCGTGCCCGCGCCTGCACCGCCGACGGTGACCGGTGTGAATGAGTCGACCCCTCACCGGATCGGCGTGGCAGTTCCCGACGTCGACCGGGCGGTCGAGTTCTTCGCGTCGATCGTCGGCGACTCACCGGTGCGAGCCGCCGCCGATCTCGTCCGTACGGTCGCCTTCGCTCCGAACACCGATGTGACGTTGATTCCGGTGGCACCCGACGCTGCGTTCGGATCGCCGCCCCGAGTCGTCGACGTCGGGACGAACCATCTGTGCTTCCGCGTCGGTGACATCGACGTCGCTGCAGCATATCTGGCCGAGCAGCCGGGGGTTCGAGTCCTGGGCGACATCGTCACCGTGCCCGACGGTCCGATACGGGGAAACCGGTGGATCTACTTCCGGTCCCCGTGGGGAACGCTGTTCGAACTGCAGCAATGGCCGAAACATCCCGCGTACCAGGCCGACACGAGCGCCCGGCTCTTCCACGGACAGTCCCCGGCGGACGATGCGCGGCTGCCGTCGTTACTGGGGCTCGACCACACGGGATACAGCGTCCGGGACCTCGAGGCCACCATCCGCTACCTCGTCGACCGGCACGGGGCGACGGAGGTGTTGCGGACCCGGATAGACGCCGGACGCGACTTCATGTCGGCGCAGTTCGGAATCGACGTCGAAGGCACCTCGACGATGGCGATGCTGGTGGTCGACGATGCGCTCAACATCGAACTCTTCGAGCACAGTGTCGGCGCACAGGACCCGCCGCGCCCGCCTCGCGCCCCCGGCGGGAACGTGCTGGCTCTGCACGCGCAGGACTGCGCACCGGAGAGCGCGGTGGAGACCGAGTTCGGGATCGTCGTCGGTACGGAGTTCGGGAGATGACGGGCCCGGGCCCGAAGTTCGGGATCAACCTGCCCAACTTCGGGCCGCAGATGACGGTCGAGGGCCTGCTCGTCTGGACTCGGGAAGCCGAGCGGCTCGGGTTCGACACCGTGCTCGTCTCCGACCACGTCGCACTGACCGACGATGCACACCGCCGTTCTCCGGCACCGTTCTTCGAGAGTCTGTCCACACTGGCGTGGCTCGCCGGCAAGACCGACACCATCCGGCTGGGTACCGGTGTACTCATCGGTCCGCACCGGCACCCCGTCGAACTCGCCCATGCGACCGCGACGATCGACCGGCTGAGCGCCGGACGGCTGACCGTGGGAGTGGGAGTCGGGTGGACCCGCCAGGCATTCGACGTCCTGGGCATCCCCTTCCGACGCCGCGGTGCTCTCACCGACCACCTGCTCGAGACCCTCGTACGGGCCTGGACGAACCCCGTCATCGAGTATTCGGGAAGCGAACGTGCCCACCGAGTCCACACCGAGCCCTTCCCGGTGCAGGACCCGCATCCGCCACTGTGGATCGGCGGCAACGGGCGACCGGCGATCGACCGGGTGAACCGATACGGAACGACCTGGCATCCGCTGCACCCGGATCGACGGCTCTGTGTGGAAGGGACGTCGATGCTGAAGCAGGACAAGACATTCTCGCCCCGCATCTTCTTCCTGCCCGCCCGGACGGCCGTATCCGGTGACCGCCCGCTCGGCTACGGTTCGGTCGGTCAGATCCGCGACGACATCGAGTTCCTCCGCGGTCTGGGGGCGGACACGATCGTCCTCGACACCGACCCCGGCGATCAGCGGCTCCGCCGCGAATGGCGCGACGACGTGGACCACATCCGAGTGGCGGCCGATGTCCTGGAGCTGTCGTGAGACTGGTCGACGCCACAGGAGCGGAAGCCGTCACCGTGCAGGCGTTACTGTTCGACATGGACGGCACTCTGGTCGATTCCGCCATGTCGATCGAACGCGTGTGGTTGGCCTTCGCCAGGCGACACGTCCTCGATCCGGTCGCCGTCCTCACTGCGCTGCCGGGACGTACGGCGCCCGACATCGTGGCCGGGCTCCTCGGTCCGGAAGCCGACGTCGACGCGGAAGTACGGTGGGTCCGCGAGTGCGAGTCGGGCCGTGTGGACGGCATCCGGGCGATCAGGGGAGCCGCGCGGCTGCTCGCCGCACTGCCCGCGCAGCGGTGGGCGATCGTGACGTCCGCGACCAGGACGATGATGGAACTTCGCCTGGAGGCGGCAGGGCTACCGTTACCTGCGTTCGCGGTCTGCGCCGAGGACGTCCGCGCGGGGAAACCTGATCCGGAGGGATTCCTGTCGGCTGCCCGTATGCTCGGTGCCGACCCGGGGGAGTGCCTCGCGTTCGAGGACTCCACTGCGGGTTTGGAGGCCATCGCCCGCGCCGGTGCGTCCGCGGTCGCCGTCGGCGCAACGTATCCCGGTGCCCGGGCGGTGGCGGACCTGTCGCGGATCTCGGTGTGGCCGCGGGAGAACCGCGTGGTGGTGGAGTTCGGCACGTGACCGGACTGCCGACCGTCGCTGTCGACCTCGGCGGCACGTGGCTCCGGATCCGTGGCGCGGACGGTACCTGTCGGGTGCCCGCACCGAGTGCTCTCCGTCATCCCGGGGTGCCGGTGGAGGAACTGGTGGAGCGCCTGCTCGACGCACTGTGTTCGAGGGTCCCCACCGGTAGCCGGGTCGCAGTGTCCTGCGGGGCCGCGATGGATGAGGAGCGGAAGGAGATCCACGGGTCGGGACCACTGTGGGGCTCCGGCATCGAACGTCCGATCCGGTTGGTGGACCTACTGTCCGAGCGGCGCCCCGACTCGGAGTGGCACCTGGTGAACGACGTAACGGCAGCGCTCGCGGATTTCGTGCGCCGTCATGCCCGGCCGGGTCACCGGAAGGTCTGCTACCTCACGGTGAGCAGTGGAATCGCCTTGCGCACCGCCGATGTGCGCACCCACACGATTCCGGTGGACGGTGCGGGCCTCCAGGGGGAGGTCGGGCACCTACGCGCTGTCACGAGCGGCCCCGCCGCCGTGCAGTCGCTGCCCTGTCCGTGCGGCGGCCGTGGCCACGTCTCCTCCATTGCGGCGGGCCCGGCTCTCGACGGGGTCGCCCGGGCCCTCGGCACGGGCCGGACCGAAACGCTGCGTGAGGAACTGGAAGCGCGTGTCCGAGGCGGTGACGACGCGGCGATCCGGCTGTGGACCCTCGTCGTCGAACCCATCGCGGAACTGGTGCGCACCGTCTGGTCGCTGGACCCGCAGATCGACCTCATCGGGATCGGTGGCGGATTCGTCGAGGCCAGGACGGCGCTGTACCGCGACGAGTTGTTCCGGCAGGTGGCGACCGTGCGCTCGTACGCGGACCGGGGGCTCGATGTCGAGCATCTCGGCGATCGTCTGCACGTCTGTGAGCCGGGGGACGTCGACCCACTCGACGGCGTCGTGGCGATGGCGGATGGCGCGCTCACGGTGTCCAAGATCTGACATCGCCGACATCACAGACATCACCCGGAAACTGTGGACTGAGGAGAGGCGAGATGACTGCCCTGCAATCGAATACCGTGCACAAGGCGATCGTCCGGCGCGGAAGGTGGTGCGCCGTCGAGTCGAGGCCGGATCGCCCCCCGGGCCCCGGAGAGCTGGCCGTGGCCCCGGAGAAGGTGAGCCTGTGCGGCACCGACATCCAGATCCTCCGGGGAGATCGCGACGACCCTTCCGACATCGTCGGGCACGAGGGTGCCGCCCGGGTGGTGGGCGTGGGCGCGGGGGTCGACGGGTTCCGGATCGGTGACCGCGTCGTGATCAACCCGACTCACCCCGACGATTCCTCGTTCCTGCTGGGCCACAACGTCGAAGGCCTGTTCCAGGAGCGGGTCGTCATCGCTGCGTCGGCAGTGTCCGGCGGGTTGGTCTCACTGCTACCCGACGAGTTGTCCGCCTCCCGCGCGACATTGGTGGAGCCCTTCGCGGTGGTGCGGTACGCGCTCGCTGCACTGGCCGCGGCAACGCCCGACACGCTGATCATTCACGGCGACGGGTTGATCGGGAACCTCGCTGCTTTCTTGGCTCCCCACTTCCTGCTCCCCTCCGGGCAGGTCGTGGTCGTACATCGGAGCAGCGAGGGGATGGAGTGGACGGGCCGGCATGCACCGGCAGGTACCAGGAGCGCTCTCGATACCGATCCGACGTTGTACGACGGCGTCGGGGATGCCGTCGCCGTCCTCGTGGCCACCCACCGCGGGGGCACGATTCCCGCGATCGAGGGCGCGGTGCGAGGGCTCGGCGCACGCTTGCGCGCCGTGCATCCGATCGGCGGGCTCGCACCGGACGCACGCACTCCGCTCCTGCCGGGCGTCGATCTGCCTGCGGTCCGGGCTGCGAACACCGGCGGGCCGTGGCCTCCTTCCACCGTCACTTTCGCGCAGCGGGACCGACGCATCGTGTGCAGCGGGAACCGAGGAGTCACGAACACTCAACTCGTCGCGGCGGCGGGGGAACTGGTCGACTGGGGTGGATCGATCGATGCCTTGCTCACCCACGAGGTGAGCGTGGAAGAAGCGCCCCGCTACCTCGATGCGATCTGTGCCGGGCGATCGCGGATCGTCGACGGCGAACTCGTCATGCGCTTGGTCGTCGATTTCGGGGCGCGGTAGTCGAGACCGGCCGCCGACTTCGACGACGCGGTGTCCTGCACCGTACTCGTTTCGCCGCCCGGTCCCAGAACCGCCGGCCCTACAGCGAAAGTCCAGGTCAGCCAATGGCTGACCTGGACTTTTTCGTAGCGGGGACAGGATTTGAACCTGCGACCTCTGGGTTATGAGCCCAGCGAGCTACCGAGCTGCTCCACCCCGCGTCGTAGTCACCACCATACACGCTCCCGGAGGGTGCTCCGACCAGGGTGTGGGTCAGCCGGGCGTGGACGCGTGGTCGAGGATCAGTTCGGCGAGTTCCTCCGGCGCCTCGTCCGGGATCCAATGACTGACGCCGGGAAGGGTGACGAGGCGGTAGGGAGCGCGCACGTAGCGCTCGGTCAGCTCGGGGCCCTCGGGACCGATCGCCTTGTCCCGGTCGCTCCAGACCAGCAGGGTCGGTACGCGCACCGCCCGGGACGTGGTGTGGCGATCGGTGAACGGCAGCCCGCGATACCAGTGAACCGCTCCGCGGGCCGCCGTCCGGTGGGCGAGGTTCGACTGGTCCCGGGCAGCGCGCTGCGGGGTCTGCCCCATTCGTTCCAGGATGCTGCGGGTCAACGCCGGTTTCGTGAGCAGCAACTCCGGGATCCACGGAACCTGGAACGCGAGCATGTACCAGGAGCGGAATGCCTGTCTGCTGGTGCGGATCGCGCGCACCATCGCCGCGGGGTGGGGCACCGACACGGCGGTGAGGGTCCGGATCAGGTCCGGGTAGCCGGCCGCGACCTGCCATCCCGCCGCCGCTCCCCAGTCGTGGCCCACGAGATGGACCGGGCCCGCGTCCACCGCCGCGATCAGCGCGGCGACGTCCGCGGCCAGTTCCTCGCCGCGGTAGTCGCGTCGACGGCGGGGCCGCGCTCCCGGTGAATACCCTCGCTGATCGGGGGCCAGGGTGCGGAAGCCGGCCGTGTGCAGTGCCGGGACCACCGCGTCCCAGCTGCGCGAGTCCTGCGGGAAGCCGTGCAACAGCACCACCGGTGTCCCCGAGATCGGCCCCTCGTCGCGGACGTCGAACACCAGGGAATCGCGGGTGAAGTGCGTGATCCGTTCGGGCACAATGCTCCTCGGTGGTGTCGACAGATGCCTATTGGAGCCGGAACTGGACCATCTCGATGGCGTTCTCGATGGTCTCGGACACGGCGCGAAGTCGCTCGTCGGCTCCGGGGGCAGCGAGGATCGCGTACCGGTCGGCGTCGCCCATCGGCACCAGCGCGGCGAGCTCGTAGAGCCGGTTGCCGAGAGCTCCGCGAAACGGCGCGACGACAGGCGGGTCGGGAGGTGGTGTGCCCTGCTGGTGCGCGAGCCGGGCGAGCAGTCCGTACAGAAGCTCGATTCGCTCGACGAGGGCCGGGAACTCGTAGTCCACGGTCTGGGTCCCGGCATTCTCGTCCGCCCACAGTTCGACTTCTGCCAGGGGATAAGGGTTGTCGGGCAGCCACTTCCGTACCCGGATCCGCTCCTGTGTACGGCAGCGCAACTCGTAGCGCCCGTCGGCCAGCGCAGTGTGGTCCTCGATCCGGGCCAGCAGGCCCACGTCGTGGCGAACGTCCCCGCCGCCGACCTCGTTGCCGCGAGCGATGAGGACGACGCCGAACACGGGCCCCTCGGGGGAGGCGAGACAGTCCTGAACCAGTTGCCGGTACCGGGGCTCGAAGACGTTGAGCGGGAGCGGCTGGTCCGGAAGCAGTGCGGTGCCGAGCGGGAACATCGGAATGGTGGTCATCTGGGTTGTCGCCATCTACGGGATTCTCAATCGGGGGACAGGGATCTCCGGAAGTGTTTCTGTGCTGTCGATTTCGAGGAGCACATGGTCGGTCCAGGTCATCAGGCCGGCGACGTCCAGCCCGTGCGGGGGTTCGGTCTCGTAGTGGCGGATCCGGTCGTGACCCTGCCGGAGCAACGAGCGGGCGCCAGTCTCGTTTCCCCGCAGGAGATGAGTGAGACCGACGGCGAGTTGAGCGAGTCCCTGCCACAGCTCCCGCTCGTCCTCGGGCGCACTCTTCCAGGCGCCCTCGAGAACTTCGTGCGCATGGAAGGGCAGGTCGTGATCGAACAGGCGCTGGGCTTCGGTGATTGCCTCGTCCGGCGGTAGCCGCAGATCCTCGGGGACGCGGGGAACGCCCTCGACATCGCGCGGCAGCGGGCGGCCCAGCCCGTCGCGCGGGCGCGAGTTCAGTGGTCGGCCCGTCGGGTCCCGGTCCCTTTCCGGCATGGGGACCAGGGTAGCGTGCGGCTCCGCTGTGTCGAGGGCTCCGCGAGCGCTTTCCGCACGCGCGTTTCCAGTTCGCGGTCGACCAGGCCGGGCATCGCCGACCGGAGCTCGACACGGTGACCCTCGTGGTAGAGATATCGCCCGTCTCCGGGGACGTCGAACCAGGTGAGCGAGTCGACCACCTGGTCCTCGGCACCGCGCCACGGACGGTGCAGGCAGAGGTATCCGGTGGTGGTCCGCGCGGCAAGGACGTGTTCGAGCAGCGGCGCCCCGGATTCGAGGACGTCGTGGAGCACCGACGTGCCACTTCGAGGTCGACGCCCGAGCTCGTCCGGATGCACGTTGACGGACCGGGTGCGCCCTGGAGTATTCGGAGGAACGCCGTCGAGCAGCGCACGGACGAATGCCCGGACATCCGGCGCGTGGTGGCCGGCCCCGACCCGGAGTTCGAGATCCCCGGTTCCCTCCGCCGTGTGCCGTTGATCCGCAACCACGCAGACGCGTCCGCGGATCGCTCCGCGACGCAGGATCGGGGGTGTGTTCGGCAGGTAGACACTGACGGACACCTCGGGCCGGCGCAGGACGTCGATCGCGTCGACGATGCCCGAACCCGGATCATCCGCGGACCGGTGTTCGAGTGTCCGCTCCTCCGCACCCCGCTCGCTCTCGAGTCGGGCGGACGTGCGGTGCTCGAAAGGATGCGGCATCCGGTCGAGACCCGTCGCCTCCCACAGATGCATGAACTGCGCGGAGGTCAGCGTCCGGTTCATGCGCCGAGAACGGGTGGGGCGACAGGGGCGATGTCACCGATCAGTGCGTGTCCGTTCTCCACCGTCACGAGGTAGCTCGGAGTCGTGTGCTCGGTGTCCTCGGCGCCCCTCGCTCGCGCAGCCGCCATCCCGATCGGCATTGCCGTACCCGGACCGGCGCGGCCTCTGCCGGGCCTGGGGTCCGTCGCGGCCGTCGCGACGGGCGCGGTTCCCGCACCGGGTCCGGGCAGCACGGCGCCGGGTATCGGCATGCCGCCCTGGGGCCCGGTCCTCGGGCCGTCGCGACGGGGACCGGGATCGCCACGGGGGCCGGGGTCGCTTCCGAAGGACGCTCGCCCCGTTCCACCGCGCACGGCGGGGCCGTACCCGCCCGAGGGGCTGCCTGCGGCGGAGGTTCCCGCACCGAAACCCGCGTGCGCTCCTGCGGCGTTCGTGGGCGCGAACGGTTGCGACGACCCTGCGGCAACTGCCCCGGTTCCCGGAGTGCCGGCGGCTCCCGTGCCGGGCGGGTGGGCGTCGGCCGTGGCGGCCCGGGTCTCGGCCGCGAGATCGTCCTCGGAGTCGCGAGGGCTGCCGCCGCCGGTGAGTGCCACGCGACCGGGAGAGCTGCCCGCCGTCGGCCCGCCCCGGTCGTGAGTCGCCTCGTGGACCGAGATCGGCTCCTGAGCGGGTGTGCCTTCCTCCGTGCCTTCTCCGGGGATGCTCGCTCCGCCGACGGCCTCGTCCACGAGGACGCCGGGAGGGCTGGCAGCAGGAGTGGGCGGGAGGATCGGCGGCACATTGGTGCCCGAATCGACCAACGTCGCCTTGTAGAGGGCGTCGAGGACCCGCGCCGCCTCGGCCCGTTCCTCCTCGTCCCTCGCTTTCGCGGCCACAGCGTCGCCGCCGGTGAGCGCCGGAGGCCGTCGGGTTCCGGACACCAGGCTCTGGACCCGGGGTTTCACCTCGCCGGCGGCGTCGGCGGCCAGTTGCAGCTTCAGTCCGATCGTCTGCAACGAGGCGCTGGTCTCGGATACCGGTGTCATCAACGCGCCGATCGCGATGCTCGCGGCGTCGGCTGCCGCTCCCTCCCAGCGGGCGCCGCCCGCGATGCGCCGGAGATTGACCAGACCCCAGGTGATGTTGAACGTGCTCGCGAGTGAGTGATAGGCGCGGGCGACCTCGGTGACGACACCGGCGTCGATGCCGGAGACCCCCAGCGCCATCTCCTGCTTGCTCATTCCGGAGAACACGTCGGGGTCGGTGACATAGGGCGCATCGGGTTCGCCGCCGATGTGGGCGCCGAGCGTCTCGATGCCCTGACGGTGCCGGGCGCGTCCGACGGACGCCGGTTGGATCGCCATGAGTCCCCCTGCTCGGACTTACCCTGACTCGACTCCCCCGAGTCGATGTACAGATGCTAGCCCGAATTACGTCCTCCACCACGGGAAGACGTCACTTTCGGCGGGACGATGTCACATCGGTTTCGTTCAACCGAACCGATGTGACATCGTGCCGGGGAGGGGGAGGGGGAGGCGGCGCTGAGGGGCGCGGAGAAGAGGGGGCGGTGGGCTCAGTCGGCGCCGACGAGGCGCATCGCGAGGTCCGCGTAGAGACTCGCGACGGCGTCGGCGTCGGTGTAGGCCCCGGCGGGGAACCAGCGGCAGACGTCCACGCACAGGGACATCAGGGCGAGGGTCACGCCCTCGGCGTCCGGGACGGTGAACTCGCCTGCCGCGGCCCCCGCCTCCACGACCTGGCGGAAGTGCTGGGTGATCTCGCGGCGGATGGCGACGACGTCGCGATAGTGCTCGGGGGTGAGGGCGGTCAGTTCGTACTGGACGACCCGCGCTTGCGCGTGGTGATCCGCCTGCCAGCGGGCGAAGGCCGCGATCATCGAGCGCAACCGGGCCGTCGGCGGCTCGCCGGGGAGATCGGCCGCCGAGATGACCTCGCGTGTCGTGGCGTGGCCGTCGTAGCTGATGGCGAACAGCAGGTCTTCCTTCGACCGGTAGTGCGGGTACATCGCGGCCGGGCTCATGTCGAGACGGGCGGCGATCTCCCTGGTCGTGGTGCCGCCGTACCCGTTGGTGGCGAACGCGTCGACCGCGGCGGCACGGATGCGGGCCGCCGCCTTCGACGTGCTGGTCACCGGGCTCGGTGGCTTGGTCATTCGCTGCTCCAGTGTTGCGGTGCGGGGCCTGCGGTCCCTGCGCTCGTGGGTGTCCGCACGAGCTGTTGACAATATCCCGCCCGGGCAGCAGTATAAGCGACTGCTTAGAAAATAAGCGAATGCTTACATTCTGGAGGACAGTCCCATGCGACGCACCCTGTACGGCCCCGACCACGAGGCGTTCCGCGAGTCGGCGCGCGAGTTCGTCAACCGCAATGTCGTGCCCGTGGAGGAGAAGCTGATCGAGCAGCGGTTCATCGACCGCGACATCTGGCTCGAGGCGGGCAGGAACGGATTCCTCGGCCTCGAGGTTCCGGAAGCCTACGGCGGCAGCGAGGCCGGCGACTACCGGTTCAATGCGGTTCTCGCCGAGGAGCTCTCGCGCAGCAGTGCGGCGCTGGCCTCGAGCTTCGGCATCCACGCCGACGTGTGTGCGCCGTACCTGGTGCAGCTCACCACCGAGGAGCAGAAGCAGCGCTGGTTGCCCAAGTTCTGCACGGGCGAGCTGCTCACCGCCATCGGCATGACCGAGCCGTCCGGCGGATCCGATCTGGCCGCACTCAAGACGACGGCGGTCCGTGACGGTGACGACTGGATCGTCAACGGCTCGAAGACGTTCATCACCAACGGGTTCAATGCGGACCTGGTGATCGTCGCGGCGCGTACCAGCCCTGAGAAGAAGGCCAAGGGCATCACCCTCTTCGCGGTGGAGACCGGAATGCCCGGTTTCGAGCGTGGACGGAAGCTCGACAAGGTGGGGCAGCCCGAATCCGACACGGCCGAGCTGTTCTTCGAGAACGTCCGCGTCCCGTCGGACAACATCATCGGCGAGATCGACCGTGGTTTCGTGCACATGATGGAGATGCTGCCGCAGGAGCGGGTGGGCGCGGCCGTCTCCAACCTCGCGCACGCGGCGCCGATTCTCGAGGAGACCATCGCCTACGCCAAGGAGCGCAAGGCTTTCGGTCAGCCGATCGGCTCGCTCCAGTGGAACAAATTCCTGCTCGCCGACCTGGTGACTCGGGTGGAGGTCACCCAGGCGTTCGTCGACCAGTGCGTCGCCGCTCACGCCGAAGGTGAGCTGTCGGCCGTCGACGCCGCCAAGGCGAAGTGGTGGACGGCGCAGGTGCAGAACGAGATCCTCGATCATTGCGTCCAGTTGCACGGCGGATACGGCTTCATGAACGAGTACCGTGCCGCCCGGGCGTGGAAGGACGCTCGCGTCACCAAGATCTGGGCCGGGTCCAACGAGATCATGAAGGAGCTCATCGGCCGCGATCTCGGTCTCTGATAGACGTATAGTCGACGGACCTCGATGACGAATGGAGATTCACTTATGTCAGTGCTCGACAGATTCCGCCTGACCGACAAGGTGGTAGTGGTCACCGGAGCGTCATCGGGACTCGGGGTCGCGTTCGCGCAGGCGGCGGCCGAGGCCGGGGCGGACGTCGTCCTCGCCGCACGTCGCGTCGACCGGCTCGCGGGTACCGCCGATCTGGTGCGCGCCGCCGGCCGCACGCCGCTCTCCGTGGCGACCGACATCGCCGATCCGGCACAGGCCCAGCACATGATCGATGCCGCGATGGAGCAGTTCGGCAAGGTGGATGTGTTGATCAACAACGCGGGTGTCGGTACCGCGGTGCCGGCCACCCGCGAGACGGCGGACGAGTTCCGTCAGGTGATCGACATCAACCTCAACGGCTCCTACTGGGCCGCCCAGGCGGCCGGGCGGGTGATGCAGCCCGGTAGCGCCATCGTCAACATCTCCAGCGTGCTGGGACTGACCACGGCAGGCCTGCCGCAGGCCGCCTACGCGGCGAGCAAGGCCGGGGTCATCGGGCTCACTCGCGACCTCGCCCAGCAGTGGGGTGCACGGAAGGGAATCCGGGTTAACGCGATCGCGCCGGGATTCTTCCGTTCCGAGATGACCGACCAGTACAAGGACGGCTATCTGGACGCCATGGCTGCCCGCCTGGTGATCCCGCGTCTGGGCGATCCCGCCGAACTGGCCGCCACGGTCGTGTGGTTGGCGTCGGACGCGGCCGGGTACGTCACCGGGCAGACCCTGGCCGTCGACGGCGGTATCACGATCACCTAGCCGTGGTCGGCGGTATCACGATCACCCAGCCGTCGACGGCGGCATCACGATCACCCAGAAAGGGGCAGGCGTGCAGGTCTCCCAGAAGGTCGCCGTCGTCACCGGGGCCGGCAACGGCATCGGCGCGGCGATCGCCCACCGTCTCGCCGCCGCCGGTGCGCGAGTGGTTCTCACCGACCTGGACGGGGTGGCCGTCGCGGCCGTCGCGGCGGAGATCGAGTCGGAACACCCGCGTTCGGCGCTGGCACAGATGTCCGACGCCGCGGACGAGTCCTCGATCGACGACGTGATCGCCTTCGCGGAGAAGGAATTCGGCGCGGTCGACCTCTATGTCGCGAATGCCGGTGTCGCGGCGGGGGACGAACTCGAACCGGACGAGGCCGTCTGGGACCTCGCCCTGGACGTGAACCTCCGGGCGCACATCCGGGCCGCACGCCGCCTGGTCCCGGGCTGGATCGAGCGGGGCGAGGGCTACTTCGTCGGCACCGCGTCGGCGGCAGGTCTGCTCACCCAGATCGGGTCCGCTCCGTACTCGGTCACCAAGCATGCGGCGGTGGGATTCGCCGAATGGCTGTCGGTCACGTACGGAGATCGGGGAGTAGGGGTCAGCTGTGTGTGCCCGATGGGGGTGGACACCAAGCTGCTCCACGACGACGCCGCACTCTCCGACACCGCGGCCAGGGCCGTCAAGACCGCCGGGCGCGTACTGTCCCCGGAGGAGGTGGCCGAATGCGTGCTCGCCGGCATCGAGTCCGGGCAGTTCCTGATCCTGCCGCATCCGGAGGTGCTGGACATGTACCGCCAGAAAGCGGCGGACTACGACCGGTGGTTGCGCGGAATGCAGCGTTACCGTGCCACTCTCGTGGCACGGACGGATCCCACGACCTGATCGGCGGTGGACGCGTCGGAACATCGCCGGGGCCACGTCTTCGGCGAGAACATCATCTCCGGCGAGAACGTCTCGGCCGGACTTTCGGTATTCAGGAGGAACAGAACCATGGCAGGTAGTAGAACTGCGATCGTCACCGGTGCCGCCCGAGGGATCGGCGCCGCCGTCGCTCAGAGGCTGGCGGCCGACGGAAACGCCGTCGCCGTGCTCGACCTCGACGAGGCCGCCTGTGCGGACACCGTGGCCGCCATCGAGGCGGCCGGGGGCCGCGCCCTCGCCGTCGGTGCAGACGTGGCCGACGAGGCCTCGGTCGCCGCCGCGGTCGAGCGGATCGCCGCGGAACTCGGTGAGCCGACGATCCTCGTCAACAATGCCGGAATCCTGCGCGACAATCTGCTGTTCAAGATGAGTGTCGACGACTGGGATGCGGTACTGAACGTGCACCTGCGGGGCGCTTTCCTCATGGCCCGCGCCGTGCAGAAGTACATGGTGGACGCGAAGTTCGGTCGGATCGTCAACCTGTCGAGCACGTCTGCGCTCGGCAACCGGGGCCAGGCCAACTACTCGGCGGCCAAGGCGGGCATGCAGGGATTCACCAAGACGCTCGCCATCGAGCTCGGCAAGTTCGGTGTCACCGCCAATGCCATCGCGCCGGGATTCATCGCGACCGAGATGACCGCCGCCACCGCGGCGCGGGTCGGCGCCGACTTCGAGGACTTCAAGGCGGCGGCTGCCGGCCAGATCCCGGTGGCGCGGGTGGGCGAGCCGGCCGACATCGCGCACACCGCATCGTTCTTCGCGAGCGAGGGCGCGGGCTTCGTGTCGGGTCAGGTCATCTACGTGGCCGGCGGGCCGAAGGACTGATCACGCCTCGCGGGCGTAGATCTCCTCGACGTTGCGGCGCAGGGTCTCCTCGGTGTTCTTGATCGCCGTACCCACGAAGGGTTCGACGATCCGGCCGAGGGCCTTGCCCGCCAGCCCGCCGGGCAGCTGGTAGGCGAAGTCGACGCTCAGTTCGGTGGCGGAATCGCCCTTGCGGATGAAGCGCCACGACGACGAGTTCGAGACCCCGCCGAGCGACGACAGCGTGATGACCTCGTTCTCCACCCATTCGGTCACTTCCAGCCGCGATTCGAGGCTGGCCGGCCCGATCTTCATGACGGCATCGAACTGCGCGCCCAGACCCTGCGTGAACTCGCCGACCGGCGTGAACTGGGAGACGCCGAACATCCAGTCGGGCACGGTGCTGTGGTCGTCGATGTAGGCGAAGACGACCTCGATCGGAGCGGCGGCGGAGGCGGAGTGACGGATGTGGATCATGAGGGCGTCCTTTGCGTCGATCCGTAATTACTGTGACAGACTGTACTGGGTACATTGCCCGGCTTTCTCGGCGGTGCGCCCCCGCCGCTGTCCCGTGCCGCCGCGTTCCCATGCTGCCACTGCTCTACGGTGTACCGCATGACGGAGGAGAGCATCGAGCCGGCGTCGTGGCGCGTGTACCGCGATCAGGGCCTGACGAGGGTGCTCGCGGCGGCGCTGTCCGCGTTCGCCGAGCGTGGGTACGACGGTGCGTCGATCAGGGAGATCGCCGTTCGCGCAGGCCTGTCCGTGCCTGGTCTCTACCATCACTACCCGTCGAAGCAGGCCCTGCTGGTCGGTTTGACCGACGCGGTGATGGAGGAGTTGCTGGCGCGCAGTCGTGCCGCAGTGGCGGAGGCCGGGCCCACCGCGAGCGAGCGTTTCGACGCGGTCGTGGAGAGCTTGTTGCGGTTCCACATGTTCCGCCGCGACCAGGCGTTCGTCGCGTCGCGGGAGACCCGCAGCATGGAGCCGCAGGCCCGCGCCGCCTACATCGCGCAGCGGGACGAACAGCAGCGCATGCTCGACGACATCGTGGTCGCCGGAGTCGCGGACGGTGTGTTCCGGACGCCGTTCCCCGAGGATGCCAGTCGTGCGGTCGTGACGATGTGTGTGGGTCTGTCCACCTGGTACCGGGAGGACGGACCACTCACTCCCGACGAACTGGTCGAGCGCTACGTGCGCATTGCCCGCGCCACCGTGGAGTCCTGACCCGGGGATTCGCGCTGCATGCTTGACGTGCAGGCAGTGTGCATGGCACGGTCACCGGTACCGAGCGATCGATCGGTCGGCGCACTGTCCGGGTGAGTGGAAGGTTGTCCGAATGACCGTCGATCTGAGTTACTCCGCCCCGGTCCGGGATCTGATCTCGAAGACGCGGGCATTCACCCGCGAGCACGTTCTGCCGATCGAGGACGCCAACAGCGGTGACGTCACCGCCGCAGGGGGCGACGAACTCCGCATCGCACTGCAGCGGGCCGCGAAGGAGGCGGGTGTGTTCGCGCCGCACGTGCCGGTGGAGTTCGGCGGCCACGGGCTGGGGATGAGTGATCGTGCCCCGGTCTTCGAGGAGGCGGGGTACTCGCTCTTCGGCCCGATCGCGACCAACATCGCGGCCCCGGACGAAGGTAACGTCCACCTGCTCGCGCACGTTGCCGACGACGCGCAGAAGCGGGAGTTCCTGGCGCCGCTCGCGCACGGCGAGGTCAGGTCCGCCTTCGCCATGACCGAGCCCGCTCCGGGCGCCGGCTCGGACCCCTCGGCCCTGCGCACCCGCGCCGAGAAGGTTGCCGGAGGCTGGAAGATCAACGGGCACAAGTGGTTCATCACCGGCGCCGACGGGGCCGGATTCTTCATCGTGATGGCCCGCACCTCGGGCGAACCGGGTGACCGGGGTGGGGCGACGATGTTCCTGCTCCCCGCGGGAGCGCCCGGACTCGAAGTCGGGCGGCACATCGAGACGTTGGACCGGGCGATGATCGGTGGACACTGCGAAGTGCGCTTCGACGACGTCTTCGTGCCGGACGACGCCGTCCTGGGCCGGGTCGACGAAGGGTTCGCCTACGCACAGGTACGGCTCGGTCCGGCGCGGATGACCCATGTCATGCGCTGGCTCGGTGCCGCCCGCAGGGCCCACGACGTCGCGGTGGCGCACGTGGCGGGCCGTGCGGGCTTCGGCTCGAGGCTCGGAGACCTCGGAATGGTGCAGAAGATGGTGGCGGACAACGAGATCGATATCGCCGCGACGCGGGCGCTCCTGGTGCGTGCGTGTTGGGAACTCGACCGCGGAGAACGGGCGTCGGATTCCACGTCGATCGCCAAGACGTTCGCGGCCGAAGCTGTCGGACGGATCGTGGACCGCTCCATCCAGATGTGCGGCGGGCTCGGAGTGTCCGGTGATCTCCCGCTCGCCCGACTGTCCCGCGAGGTGCGCCCGTTCCGGGTGTACGACGGGCCGTCCGAGGTGCACCGCTGGTCGATCGCGAAGCGCGCGGTCGGCGCCGCCAAGCGCGCGGCAAGGGAGGGGAACCGACATGGCTGACACGCCGAACGACTCGAACAGCCCGAACAGCCCGAACGGCTCGGCCTCGAACACATACGACGGACTCGATCTCGCTGCGCTGCAGAACCATCTGACCGACAGCGGGGTCGCCGTCGCGGGTGAGCTGACGGCGAACCTGATCTCCGGGGGCAAGTCGAATCTCACCTTCGGCGTCACGGACGGCGTCTCGTCGTGGATCCTGCGACGCCCACCCACAGCCGGCCTGACGCCCTCGGCCCACGACGTCGCCAGGGAGTTCCGGATCACCTCCGCGTTGGCGGGTACCGGCGTGCCGGTGGCTCCCACCGTGTCGCTATGTGAGGACGAGGCGGTGATGGGCGCGCCGTTCACGGTGGTGGAGTTCGTCCCCGGCCAGGTGATCCGTACCCGGAGCCAACTGGACATGTTGTCGGACAACGATGTCGACCGCTGCATGGCGGAGCTGATCGAGGTACTCGCCCGGCTGCATTCGGTCGACTACCGCTCCTGCGGCCTCGGTGAGTTCGGTCGGCCCGACGGGTATGTCGCTCGTCAGGTGAAGCTGTGGACGGGTCAGTGGGAACGGGTGAAGGCGGCCGACCACCCCGACGTGGATCGGCTGGCGGGGCTTCTCGCGGGCGCGATCCCGGAGCGCTCGGCCTCGGCGATCGTCCACGGGGACTACCGGATCGACAACACGATCCTGGGTACCGAGGATGTGGGTACGGTTGCAGCCGTGGTCGATTGGGAGCTCTCCACGCTCGGAGATCCGCTCACGGACGTCGCCTTGATGTGCGTCTACCGGCACCCCGCCATGGATCTGGTACTCGGTGAGCCGGCGGCGTGGACCAGTTCGCGTCTGCCCTCGGCGGAGGACATCGCCCACCGCTACAGCGTTGCGGCGGGCCGGGATCTCGACCACTGGCCGTTCTATCTGGCGCTGGCCTGTTTCAAGCTGGCCGTCATCGCAGCCGGTATCGACCATCGCTACCGCGCGGGTGCGACGCGGGGCGAAGGCTTCGACCGTGCCGGTGCCGCCGTACCGGAATTCGTCGCCGCCGGACTGCACGCCGCGCGAGGGATGTGACCGACTGCCGCTGTTTGCCCTCAGGTGTCGCGGGCTTCGCCGCAGTTTGCCCTCGAGTGTCGCGGGCTTCGCCGCAGTTTGCCCTCAAGTGTCGCGGGCTTCGCCGCGACGGCGAAAGAAACTGAACCCGGGAACCCCCTGGATCGCCTGCCGGACGTCCTTGACCACTTCGAGGAGTTCGTGGATCTCGGGAGCGACGGTGTCGAGCGTCGCCAGGATCGGCATGATCGCCGTCATTCGTACGGTCAACTCGGGAAGGTAGTCGATCAACGCGACTGCCGCGTGGACCTCGTCCTCGCCGATCTCGTCCACGAATCGCGCCGCCAGCGGGGCCGCCCGCGCGGCGAGCGGAGCGTAGAGGTCGAGTAGTTCCTGGGCCGTGGCCGACAGGCGCGCCGTGTCGACGACGACGGTCTCCACTTCCACGGTGGCCAGCGCCGCGCGGGTGACGACGTGATCGGCGCGGCGCGTGACGAGGTCTATCCGCTCGACGAGCGCTTCGACCTCGTCGAGGAGTGCGCCGATTCGCCCCGGGAGCGAGGCCACCAGCGCCGTGGTAGCCACCGTCCATCCCACGACATCGCGCACGCCGCGCACCACGTCGTGCGGGCGGGGGACGAGTGCGGACATGGCTGCCATCCTGCACGAGTGCCGTCACGTCACCGAGGTGGCTCCCCTCGATCGTGCGAGATTCGCTATAGTTCGGCTACCCGAAAATAAAAGTATGGCTCAAGGGAACTTGGTGGAACGGTGAGCGGTGGGCTGATCGATCGCGTACACGCGATCAACTGGAATCGACTCGACGACGAGAAGGATGCGCAGGTGTGGGCGCGGCTCACCGGCAACTTCTGGCTTCCCGAGAAGGTCCCGTTGTCCAACGATCTGCCGACGTGGCACTCACTGAGCGACGCGGAACAGACGATGACCGTGCGCGTGTTCACCGGCCTGACGCTGCTCGACACCGTGCAGTCCACCGTCGGCGCCGTCGCCATGATCGACGACGCTCGCACACCGCACGAAGAGGCGGTGCTCACCAACATCGCCTTCATGGAGTCGGTACACGCGAAGAGCTACAGTTCGATCTTCTCGACACTCTGCTCGACGGTGCAGATCGACGAGGCCTTCGACTGGTCCGAGACCAACGAGTACCTGCAGACGAAGGCGCAGATCGTCGTCGACTACTACCGCGGCGACGACCCCCTCGCACGCAAGGCCGCGTCGGTGCTGCTGGAGTCGTTCCTGTTCTACTCGGGCTTCTACCTCCCGCTGCACTGGTCGTCACGGGGCAAGCTCACCAACACGGCCGACGTGATCCGGCTGATCATCCGCGACGAGGCGGTGCACGGCTACTACATCGGCTACAAGTGCCGGCGCGCTCTCGACGACGCCGAGGAGTCGACCAGGCGCGAGCACGAGAGCTACACCCGCGAATTGCTCGACGTGCTGTACCGCAACGAGATCCGGTATGCCCGTGACCTCTACGACGACGCCGGACTCACCGACGCGGTGCTGCCCTTCATGCGCTACAACGCGAACAAGGCGCTCGCGAACCTCGGATACGGTCCGATGTTTCCGCTCGACGAGGCGCAGGCCGACCCGGTGATCCTCGCGGCCCTGAGTCCGGGCGCGGACGAGAACCACGACTTCTTTTCCGGTTCCGGAAGCTCGTACGTCATCGGGACTCACGCCGAGACGACCGACGAGGACTGGGACTACTGAGGAGGACTGGGACTACTGGCGCGCCTCGATGCCCGAACCCGCCGGGCTGTCGGTGGGAGCCGGTGCGGGGTCGAAGGTACTCGGCCACCACACTCTCGGCCCGATCAGGGTGAACAGGGCCGGGACGACGAGCGTGCGGACGACGAAGGTGTCCAACAGGATTCCGAGGCCGACGACGATTCCCAGTTGGGTCAGCGTGATCAGGGGCAGGACACCGAGGACGGTGAACACCGCCGCCAGGACGATCCCGGCGCTGGTGATGACTCCTCCGGTGGCGGCGACCGCACGCACGATCCCGCCTCGGGTGCCGTGGCCGGGAGTCTCCTCGCGGGCGCGCGCCACGAGGAACATGGTGTAGTCGACACCCAGCGCCACCAGGAACAGGAAGGCGAAGAGCGGGACGGTGTCGTCGAGGGCCGGGAAGCCGAAGACGTACGTGCTCACCCCATTGCCGAGCCCGAGGGCGGCGAGTGAACTCAGCACCGTCGTCGCGACCAGAACGACGGGTGCGACGACGGCCCGGAGCAGGACGATCAGGACGGCGAGGACGACGGCGAGGATGATCGGAACGGCGATCAGCTGGTCGCGGACGGCGGCGTTCCGCTGATCGAGGGCTTCGGCGTCACTTCCCCCGACCAGGGCCTCGGTTCCTCCCGGGGGCGGGAGGGTCTCGCGGATGGTCTCGATGGTGGCGAACGCCTCGTCGGTGGCGGGTGGGGCGTCGAGGACCACGGTGAACCGGGTGAGGCCCGTGTCGGATCGGCCGGCTTCGGTGACGGAGGAGACGCCGGGCGTGGCGGCGAGGACACTCGCCGTGTCCTGCGCGGCTCCGGTGTCGACGAGCACGGTCGTGGGGTTCGAGAGCCCGGAGGGGAAGTGCGCGGCCAGCGTGTCGAGACCGTCGACGGACTCGGCGGTGACGCGGAACTGTTCGGTCTGCGACAGCCCCACCTGGATGCCGAGAACTCCGGTGGCGCAGATTCCCAGTGCCGCGACGGCGGTGACCGACGTGCGCCACGGATGCCGGGCGACGGCCGACGCGACGCGGAACCACGTTCCGCCCGAGGTGGTGTCGGGATCTCCGACCTTCGGCACGAACGGCCAGAACAGCTTCTTTCCGCAGAGCGCGAGTGCCGGTGGCAGGACCAGGAGCACGAAGACCAGGGCCACCAGGAGCCCCGCGGCCGCGAGTGCACCCAGACTGCGGGTACTCGGAATCGAGGTCAGGAGCAGCGTGAGCAGTGCCAGGACGACGGTGCCGTTGGAGGCGAGGATCGTCGGCCCCGCCTGCCGGACGGCGTGCCGCAGGGCGAGCCGGTGGTCGGCCTCCGAGCGCAATTCCTGCCGGTAGCGCGAGATCAGGAGCAGGGCGTAGTTGGTCCCCGCGCCGAACACCAGAACGCTGGTGATCCCGGAGGTCGATCCGTCGAAGGACAGGCCGGTGATCTCGGCCAGGGCCGTACCCACGGTCCCGGCGAATCGATCGGCGAATCCGATGACCGCGAGCGGGACGAGCCAGAGGATCGGCGAGCGGTAGGTGAGAACGAGGAGGGCCGCGACCACCAGGGCCGTGACCGCGAGCAGGGTCGTATTGGCACCGGAGAAAGAGTCCGCGATGTCGGCACCGAAGGCGGGACCGCCGGTGACCTCGGCGCGGAGTTCGTCCGGCAGGCCGGTGGAGGCGGCGTCGCGCAGCGCGGACACCTGGTCGCTCAGGGCGAAGCCGGACAGTTCGGCGTCGACCGGTACCGGGCCGAGAACCGCCTTGCCGTCGGGGGAGGGCACCATCGCGGGCGCCGGAGCGCCGTCATCGGCTTCCCCGACCGCGAGCATGCGTGTGTGGACGGCGTCGAATTCGGTGAGGTCTGCCGAGGTCAACTCGGCCCCGTCGGAGCGGCTGCCGACGAGGACGGCCGAGGCGGTCTCCGACTGGGGGAACTCGGCCAACCGTTGCTGGACCTGCGCGGATTCGGCGGATTCGGGCAGTGCGGAGGGCGCTTCTCCCGCCGCGTCGTTGCCGCCGACGAGCGCCATGATCGCGACAGCCGACACGAGGACGGCGAGCGCGATCGACCAGGACCGGCGGCCGGTGACCGCGGCGGCCAGGCGATCCCAGGCCCCGCCGCCGGGTAGGTTGCCCGTCGAGGAGTCCATCGCCGAATCATTTCATATTCTGAAATGTTCAACAAATGAAATAATGCCGAGTACATGTCGGGCGTTCGGGATTGCGGAGAAGGGGCCGGTGGATGGTGGAGGGTAGTTCCGGTCGCGTGCCGTCGGACAGGAGATCCCGGCTCGAGGCCGAGATCTCGGCCGACCTGCGTGAGGTGACGGCGGTGTCCGAGCAGATCGGACGAGTCTTCGCGGCCACACACGATCTGGGCCACAACGACTTCCATGCGTTGATGCACATCATGGTGGCCGAGACGGGCGGACGGCCCCTGCGTGCCGGTGAACTGGGATCGATGCTGGGGCTCTCCCCGGCGGCGATGACGTATCTGGTCGAGCGGTTGCTGGCGTCCGGGCACATTCGCCGGGAGGCGGATCCGTCGGACCGGCGAAGAGTCCTCCTCAGGTACGACACGCAAGGTCTCGAGGTCGCGCGGGAGTTCTTCGCCCCGCTCGGTGCGCGGACGACGCACGCACTGCGCGCGGTTCCGGACGACGACCTGGCGGCCGCGCACCGCGTGTTCACGGTTCTGGTCGAATCGATGCGGGCGCATCACGACGAACTGGGGGCGACGGGGGATCGCGGCTCTTCCTCGACCGGTCCCGCGGAGACTCACTGACCGGCACGATCTCACATTCCGTGCGTCCCGGACGTCTACGGGATGAGAGCGTCGTCGACTGGAAGGATCGAATCATGGCCCCTGATTCTCTCGGGTACCCGGACAGCCCCGTGTACTCGGACAGCCTCACCCACACGCTCGTCGACTCGCCGATCGGGCCGTTGACCCTGGTGGCGACGAGTGCGGGCCTGTCGGGGGTCTACCTGGCCGAGCATCGGCACGGACCCGACCCGTCGCAACTGGGGACTCGGGACGACACCGGATTCGGGCCCGCGTCGGCGCAACTCGCGGAGTACTTCCGCGGAGAACGGAGCCGGTTCGACCTGCCCTTGTCGCCGCGCGGTACGCCGTTCCAGCGACGAGTGTGGGAGTTGCTCGCCACCGTCCCCTACGGGCGGACGTGGACCTACCGGCAACTGGCCGAGGCCGCCGGGAAGCCGACCGCGGTGCGGGCCGTGGCCTCGGCGAATGCCCGCAATCCGCTGAGCATCGTGGTGCCCTGCCACCGGGTGGTCGGCAGCGACGGTTCGCTCACCGGCTATGCGGGTGGTCTCGCACGCAAGCGATTCCTGCTCGACCTCGAAGGCTCCGCCACGTGAGCCTGCCGCCCTTCGAGCGGGTCGTCGCCGCGCACTCGGAGATGGTGCTGCGGGTGTGCCGCGCCGTCGTCGGGCCGGTGGACGCCGACGACGCCTGGTCCGAGACGTTCCTCGCCGCGATGCGGGCCTATCCGGAACTCCCGCCCGGGAGCAACGTCGAGGCGTGGCTGGTGACCATCGCGCACCGGAAGGCGATCGACGTGCACCGGGCGGCCGGCCGACGAGCCGTCCCGGTCGAAAGCCTTCCGGACCGGCCGAGCCGCGACGGGATCCCGGATTCGCGTGACGACGCGCTCGATGCGGCGCTCGCGGCGCTCCCGCCCAAGCAGCGTGCCGCCGTCGCCTACCACCACCTGGCCGGTCTGCCCTACGACGAGATCGCCCGCATCCTCGGCAACTCGCCCGCGGCGGCGCGACGGGCCGCCGCCGACGGGGTCGCTTCCCTCCGCAAGAACCTCGCCTCCACTCGGGAGTACCGATGACCCACGCAGACAGTCTCTTCGGCGAGTACGCCGTGCCCTCGGAAGCCGACTCGGCTCGGCTGCGCGATCGCCTCGCCCGCAGCTCCGACGCGGCCGGTGACCTCGACGTCGCCTACCGCACGATGGATACCCCGGTCGGTGAGCTGTTGCTGGCCGCCACCTCCGCCGGGCTGGTTCGCGTGGCATACCTGCGCAGCGCGGGGCTCGACGCGGAACTCGTCGAACTGTCCGGGGCGATCAGCCCGCGGATACTCCGCGCGCCCGGGAGGCTCGAGGACGCCGTGCGGGAACTCGACGAGTACTTCGTCGGGCGACGCACCACGTTCGATCTCGCTTTCGATCTCCGTCTCACACACGGTTTCCGCCGCGAGGTGGTGTCCCGGCTCCCGCACATCGGGTACGGGCACACGGCGAGCTATGCCGAGATCGCCGCTGCGGCGGGAAGCCCCCGCGCGGTCCGTGCGGTGGGGACGGCGTGCGCGCTCAACCCGCTGCCGATCGTGGTGCCGTGCCATCGGGTCGTGCGCAGCGACGGCAGCCTGGGTCGATATGCGGGCGGAGCGGAGGCGAAGGCCGCCCTGCTGGCTCTCGAACAGGCCGCCTGAACGCGAGCCGTCGCCGGAGGAGGGCGCCTGATCAGGACGGCGTGGGTGCCTTCGCCCGGTGAACACGCCGCAGCCCGCGACGGTCGTAGAGCATGGTGACGACACCGCCGACGACCAGGCCGAAGAGGAGCCCGAACACCGTCATCCATGCTGCCTGGCCGAGACCGGCGTCGGGATTGGCGTCGAAGAACAGGATCGCCCGCACCCCGACGTAGATCTGGTGCATGGGTTCGAAGTTGGCGAGCCAGGCGTACAGCGGCGGGGCGGCGTCGAGGGGGATCGCGCCACCGGAGGACGGGAGCCCGAGGATGATGAAGACGAACAGGTTGATGAGCAGCCCGAGATTGCCGAAGATCGCCATGACCGAGATCGAGGTGATCCCGACCGCGGCGATCGCGAGGGCACCGTACTGATAGAGAGCCAAGGGCTGCGGCACCGGCAGGCCGAGCAGTATCGATATCCACAGATACACCGCGGACACGACGAACCCGAGGACGACCATCATCGCCCATTTGACGAGCAGGGTCTGGAACCGTGACAGGGGAACCGACTCGTTGTGCAGGTACAGCGGCCCGACCTCGGTGGGAGTGAATCCGAGCATGCCGTCGACGACGGTGTTGACGATGGTGGCGCCGGTGAACCCCGCGAGCACGAGCAGCAGCGTGAAGTAGAAGGCGGCGAGCCCGAACCCGGTGCCCGGCGGCAGCGGGTTGTTCTCGACCAGCCGCACGTCCACCGGCTCGCTCAGCAGGAGCGAACTCGCGCCGGACAGTTGCAGATCCGGTGCCGTGGCCGCCAGTTCGGCCGTGACCTGCTCGGTGAGCTGACGTCCCATCTGTTCGTTGAGGGACGTGCCGACACGCTCACCGATGACGCGGGCGATGTTCCCCGCGAGTGTCCCCGACCGCGGGTTGGTGTAGACGGTGATGACCGGACGCTCGATGTCGCCCGGCACGACACTCGCCTGGGCGAGGATCATGGTCCGCTTGGTGAAGTCCAGCGGAACGACGATGGCTCCGTAGATCTTTCCGGTGTTCAGCTCCTGCTGGGCCTGGGCGATGCCCATCGGGCGCAGATCGATCTGGTTCGGGTCCACCTCGTCGGCCAGGCCCGCGACGACCTGGTCACCGAGCACCACGTGTTCGGGGGGATCGGAGCCCACCATGATGTCGCCGTCGTCCCGGTTGACGACGGCGATCGGAAAGTTGTTCATGTTGCGCTCGGGATCGAGCATCGAGTCCATGTAGAGCGCCCCGAGTATCGCCATGACGAAGGTGACGAGGGCGATCGGTGCGATCCAGAACCGCGGCGAGCCGACGATCCTGCGCACCGATTCTGTACGTCCGGCTGGTGGGTCGACATCCGTCATGCCACTCAGTGTGGGCGAACCACCCCCGTCTGTCCGGCCATTCGGCGACGTGACCTCCGCTACGTCGCGTCCCGTGGACGGGGTGCCCGAGGCCGGATCCAGTATTGAAGTTGAATCCAGATTCAACTATGCTCCGGACACGATCACGCGTCATGTCACGCCGATGTCAGGAGTATCCGATGCCGTTGTTCGAGTTCTCCGAACAGGCCGAACAGTACCGGTCCGATCTGCTCGAGTTCATGGATTCGCACGTCTACCCGGCGGAGGCGGTCTACGAGCAGCAGATGCGCGAGGCCGGCGATCCGCACTTCCAGCCGCCGATCCTGGAAGATCTCAAGGTCGAGGCACGCCGGCGCGGGCTGTGGAACCTCTTCCTGCCGGACTCGGAATGGGGCGCGGGCCTGTCCAACCTCGACTACGCGCCGCTCGCGGAGATCATGGGCCGTAGCCCGCTGGCGCCGGAGGCGTGCAACTGTAACGCGCCGGACACCGGCAACATGGAGATCCTCGCGCTGTTCGGTACGGCGGAGCACAAGGAGAAGTATCTGAAGCCGTTGCTCGAGGGCGCCATCCGCTCGGCGTTCGCCATGACCGAACCCGCCGTCGCCAGCTCCGATGCCACGAACATCCGGATGAGCATGGTCCGCGACGGCGACGACTACGTCCTCGACGGCCGAAAGTGGTTCGCCTCCAATGCGATGCACCGCAATTGCAAGGTGCTCATCGTGATGGGCAAGACCGACCCGGACGCGGCCCCGCATCGGCAGCAGTCGATGCTCGTCGTCCCGATCGACGCCCCCGGCGTAACCGTGGTGCGCAATCTTCCGGTGTTCGGCTACCACGACCGGGAGGGCCACGCGGAGATCTCCTTCGAGAACGTGCGGGTTCCCTCGAAGGACATCCTCGCCGGCCCCGGCGAGGGTTTCGCGATCAGTCAGGCGCGGCTCGGTCCGGGGCGGATCCATCACTGCATGCGAGCCATCGGAATGGCGGAGCGCGCGCTCGAGCTGATGTGCACCCGGGCGAGTACGAGGGTCACCTTCGGGCAGGTCCTCGCCCGCCGGTCGAACATCCAGGACTGGATCGCCGAGGCGCGTATCGAGATCGAGATGGTGCGGCTGCTGACCCTGAAGGCGGCACACATGATGGACACCGTCGGAAACAAGGAGGCGCGCACCGAGATCGCGGCGATCAAGGTGGCGGCCCCGAACATGGCCCTGAAGATCGTGGACCGGGCGATCCAGGTGCACGGCGGCGCAGGCGTCACCGACGACTTCCCGCTCGCGATGGCGTACGCACATCTGCGCACGCTGCGGCTGGCGGACGGCCCGGACGAGGTGCACAAGCGCGCCATCGCCCGCCAGGAGCTGCGCAGGTATCGCGACCTGATGACCGAATCCGGAGGACACTGACCATGACCGAGGACAACACGTCGGCCCGGGAGGCCACGCAGGATCTCGCCGGTCGCACGGCGATCGTCACCGGGGCATCCCGCGGCATCGGCCTGGCCACGGCGGCGGAGCTCGCGGCCCGCGGGGCCGATGTCGTACTCACCTCCCGCAAGCAAGAGTCCGCGGACGAGGCTGCGGCCGGAATCGATGGTAGCGCAGTCGGTTACGGTGCCCATGCCGTCGACGAGGACGCCGCTCGGGCATGCATCGACTTCACGCTCGAGAAGTTCGGCAGGATCGACATCCTGGTCAACAACGCGGGGACCAATCCCGCGTTCGGCCCGGTGATCGACCAGGACCACGCGCGTTTCGCCAAGACCTTCGACGTCAACCTGTGGGCGCCGGTGCTGTGGACGTCGCTCGCGGCACGGGCCTGGATGCGCGAGCACGGTGGCGCGGTGGTGAACACCGCCTCCATCGGCGGTATGGGATTCGAGGCGGGCCTCGGTGTCTACAACGCGTCCAAGGCCGCACTCATCCACCTCACGAAACAACTGGCGCTGGAGTTGTCGCCGACGATCCGGGTCAACGCCGTGGCCCCCGGTGTCGTGCGCACCAGGCTGGCCGAGGCGCTGTGGCGCGACCACGAGCAGCTGGTCGCCGCGGGCACGGCACTGGGCCGCATCGGTGAGCCGGAGGACATCGCCTCGGCCATCGCGTATCTCGTCTCCGACGGCGCGAAGTGGATCACCGGCGAGACGATGGTGATCGACGGTGGTCAGCGCCTCGGCAACGTCCAGATGTTCCGTTAGCGGTCTGCGGGGCGCTGCCCCGCCGGGGAACCGGTGACCACCGGGGCGACGAAGCGCGCGAGCATGTCTCGCTCCTCCGCGTCGTCCGCCCCGGGAACGGTCAGCAGTGACACGATGATCCGCACCAGCCACTTCGCGGCCGCCGGGGCGTCCGCGGCTCCGGATCCAGCGAGGAAAGCCGTCGCCAGGGACGAGATCACCTCCGACGTGTGGGACAGTTCCGCGGCCAGACCGGAGTTCCCCATCCGGAACCAGGCGGCGAGGATCGGCTCCTCGCGGACCAGTCGCACGGCGGTCAGGGCAGCCGCCACGACCCGTTCCTCCGGGTCGTCGGTCCCGGACACCGATTCGGCGACACGGGCGCCTATCCGCCGCGCCTCGCGGTGGACGAACGCCGACTGCAGGGCGGCCCGGTTGTCGAAATAGCGGTAGAGGGTGGCGCGCGAACAGCCGGCCGCGGTCGCCACGTCCCCCATACCCACCGAGTCGATGCCACGCTCGGCGAACAGCTGTGCCGCAGCGTCGAGGATTCGCTGGGCGGCCGCACTCGAGCGCTCGTCGCGCATCCAGTCGCCGCTCATGCCACTGCCCGGAACGGGACGTGGAGTGGCCGACGCACGTAGTTGCCGTCCGCGTAGACCACCGCGTCGACGTCCACGACGAACTCCGGGCAGCGTGCGAGCAACTCCTCGAGGGCGACCCGTGCCTGCATCCGCGCGGCCGCTGCGCCCAGGCAGTGGTGCGCGCCGTGGCTGAACGTGAGGATTTGCTTCGGGCGCCGTCGGATGTCGAGTTCCTCGGCATCGGGTCCGAACGCCCTGGGGTCGCGATTTGCGGAACCGTAGAGCAGCAACACCTTCCGGCCGCGGGGAATGGTCGTGCCCGCGACGGTGACATCCTCCGTGGTGGTGCGAGCCAGGCCCTGTACCGGTGAGGTCAGCCGGAGGAACTCCTCGACGGCATCGGCGATCAGGGACGGATCCGAGGCGAGCGCGCGCTGCTGTTCGGGGTTCCGGGTGAGTAGTTGCACGGCGCCTCCGAGCATTCCGGTGGTGGTGTCGTTGCCGCCCGTGACCATCGTGAAGGCGAATCCGAGGATCGAGAGCATCCCGGCGACGTCGCCGTCCGCGCCCATGCCCGCCGCCACGAGATGCGAGATCGTGTCGTCGCCCGGGTCGCGGCGGCGCATCTCGATCAGCCCGCCGAAGTACGCCATCAGTTCGGTGACCGCGTCGGCCGCCTCGATGGCGTTACCGTTCGCGTTCGCGGCGACGATGGCCTCGGTCCAGCCGTCGAATCGGGCCCTGTCGGCCTCCGGCACTCCGAGATAGTGGGCCACGACCATGCTGGGCAGGGGTTTGAAGAGCTGCGTCACCACGTCCCCTTCGCCGGCTGCCCGCAGCTCCTCGATGCGTCGGACGACGAACTCCCGCACCGCGGGCTCCACCGCGGTGACCTGGCGAGGAGTGAATCCCCGGGACACCAGCCGCCGGAAGGCGGTGTGATCCGGCGGGTCGAGCATGACCAGCGGTGGATTGTCCGCGAGTCCGATCTTCTCGAGTTCGCCGTAGGTGACGGTCAGCCCCTGCCCGGAGGAGAACCGTTCGTGGTCTCGGGCGGCCGCATAGACGTCTGCGTGCCGGGAGAGCACCCAGTAGTCGGCCCCCGGGTCCTCGTCCGGGACGACGTGGTGCACCGGGTCGTGTTCGCGCAGGTCGGCGTACATCTGCCACGGCGAGCGCCAGGAGGCACCGGAGAGCGGGCGGAACGACACTGGTCGAGACACTCCTGTTGTCATGTATCGACAATGAGACAACTCGAGCAAAGTGTCAAGGGTGGCCACCGTGGTCAGGCCGCCTGCGTGACCTCCACCCAGGCATCGATGGTCGGTTCGGCGACGAGATCGACCAGGTCCACGTCGGTGCCGCCCGACCGCCACCGTTCGACCAGAGTCATGGCGCGAATCGAGTCGAGGCCCTCGTCGAGAAGATTCGCGGTGTCCTCGATATCGGTGAGGGGAACGCCGAGCACCTCGGCCACGTCGCCTCGGATCTGTTCGCGGGTCAGGTGAGTCACCGATCGCCTCCATCTGCTGTACGGGATGTCCGTGTCGTCCGTCTGTCCGGTCGTGGGTGGTAGGAGTGTCGTCGCCGAACAGTCGTCCGTCGCCGAGCATTGTGCGGGGGCCTGTGTCCTGGAGGGTGGCCTCCGGGGTAGGTTCCCGAACGTACCTACTTAGCGAAGCCTAACTATATGCACCCCGGCGAAGCCGGACCGTATCCACACCCCGGCGAGGCCGGACCGTATTCACACCGAGGGGAACGTATGACGAGGGCGCAAGCCTCCCGTTTCGCGATCGACCTGTCTCCGCTGCGAGGCAGCCGGGAATTCCGGTACATCTTCGTCGCCCGCACGGTGTCGATCTTCGGCATCGGCATGATCCTGGTCGCGGTTCCGCTCCAGGTCTACGACATGACCGGCTCGACCTTCGCCGTCGGTACTGCGGCCGTGGCGGTCGGTGCCGCAGTCTTCGTCGGCACCCTGTTCGGGGGTGTCCTCGCCGATCGCTTCGACCGGCGGGTCGTCATCTCGATCGCCCGATCGGTCGCGGGCGTGGCGTTCGCGTTGCTCGCGGTCAACGCCTTCGTGCCGACGCCGCAGTTGTGGGCGATCTACGTGTGTGGGGTGATCGACGGCCTGGCAGGCGGAGTGTCGTCGACCGCGCTCATGGCGGTCATCCCGTCGTTGCTGCCGAAGGCGAAGATGGCAGCGGCCGGTGCGTTGATGACCGTCATGGCGGATCTGGGGACCGTGGCATCGCCCGCGCTCGGCGGCCTGATCATCGCGTCCTCCTCGGTGGGTGTCGCCTACACGGTGGCGGCGCTCTCGGCGGTGGTGACCACCTACTGCATCGCTCGGTTGCCCTCGCTGCCGCCGCCCGTGCGCAACACGGAGAATCCGCTGCGCTCGGTGGCAGGCGGGTTCTCCTACGCCGCCCACGATCCGGTGGTGGGCGGGACGTTGCTCGTCGGCTTCTGCGCGATGATGCTCACGGGGTGGAACGTCCTCCTGCCGGCGTTCGCGCGCGAGGTGCTCGATGCCGGCCCCGCACTGACCGGCCTGCTCTACAGCGCCCCGGCGATCGGTGCCCTGGCCGGCTCGCTCACCAGTGGATGGACCGGAACGACGAGGCGGTCCGGGCTCATCGTCTTCGCGTCGTCGATCGTCGCCGCGGCCGGGTTGGCGGGGGTCGGCGCGGCGCCGCTGTTCCTGGTGGCCTTCCTCGGCCTGGTGGCGCACGGGTTCGGCCGGGTGATCGGGGACATCCTGCGGTACGCCATCATCCAGACCCAGACCCCGGAGGAGTACCGCGGACGGATGGCCGGCGTGTGGGGCGCGCAGATCTCCACCGGGGTGGCCGTGGGTGCGCTCGTCGCCGGTGTCGTCGGTAGCCTGGTGGGGCCACAGGCCGCTTTTCTCGTATACGGCCTCGCGGGCGTCGTGGTCCTCGGGCTCCTCGCGGTGGTCCTGCGCGGTCTGCGGACACATGCCGGACATCAGCCGGAGGTTCAGGTCGCAGCCGAGTCCGGCTAGGGGCCGGTGGACTACCGGATCCCGGTGTGAACGACACCACTCCGTTGCCAAGGAGGGTGGGTGTCAGGTTAGCCTAACCACATGCCGCAGGTGCTCGGGAGGCGGCGGAACCGGAACGGCGGAAGGGCAGGAATGGCGACCGGACAGGTGATCGGCGATGTGGCCGAGGATTCGCAACCGACTTCCGAAGCAACGGGTTTCGTGCTCTCCCGGCCCTCCGGAACGGTCGAGGGCCGCGGGGTCCGCCAGTACTTCGACGACCCGGCCGCCGCCCGCGACGCCTTCCGTGAAGGTCGAGTGTCGGCCCTGGTGGGTGCGCTTCCGTTCGACCCGGACGGGCCGTGCTCACTCGTCGAACCCGTCGAGCTGCGCTCGACGCCCGGGCCGTGGCAGAACTCGGGTGGACGGGCTGCACAGGTGCGGGTCGGGGAGCCGCGATACCTGCCTGCCGACGACGTGCACGCGCAGAACGTGGATCGGGCCCTGGCATCGATCCGTGAGGGCGCCTTCGACAAGGTCGTTCTCTCCCGACGTGCCGTGCTCGCTGCGGATTCCGAGCTCGATCCCGCCGATCTGCTCGCCCGCCTGGTGGCCGGGGACCCGGCAGGCAACGGATACCTCGTCGAGCTCGGTGACCCGAGGGGCGGCGTCGCCCATCCGGTGCTGGTCGGTTCCAGCCCCGAGGTGCTGGTCCGTCGGCGCGGCCTGCACGTCAGCTGCCACCCGCTGGCCGGTTCGGCGGCGCGGGGCGCGACGCCCGACGAGGACACGGCGATCTCCGAAGGCCTTCTGGGAAGCGAGAAGGACAGCCGCGAGCACGCCCTGGTCGTCGACTACCTGCGCCGGGCACTCGAGCCGCTCTGCCGCGCCCTCGAGGTACCCGAGCGTCCCGCTCTCACCGCCACCGGACAGCTCTGGCACCTCGGTACGCCCATCGTGGGCACCTTGAAGTCGCCCGAGGTGACGGCATTCGACCTGGCCCGGGCGATCCATCCGACCCCCGCCGTGTGCGGCACCCCGTCCGAATCGTCACTGGCGTATCTGCGGCAGGTGGAGCCCGAGCGAGGGTTCTACGCCGGCACGGTCGGCTGGTGCGACGCGGCAGGCGACGGCGAGTGGATGGTCGCGATCCGCTGCGCGGAGGTCGCGGCGGACCGGCGCACCGTCACCGCACATGCGGGCGGCGGCATCGTGGCAGGTTCCGACCCCGCACTCGAGGTTGCCGAGACACACGCGAAGTTCCGGACCGTCCTGTCGGCCCTGCGTCCCTGACCGGCTGCCGAATCGCAATCCTCCGCCGCGGCGAGGTGAACTCCCTATCGTCGTAGTGGTGACGATGGATGCCGATCTCGCTCGCCGCGCCGCACTGCTCGGCCTCGCGGCCGGGCTCAGGAGTTCGCTCGGCATCGCCGCTCCGTGGGTCTCCGGGTTGTGGGTTCCTGCCGGGGACGGTGGCCGGCGCACCCCGCGCCTGCTCGCTGCCGGTGCTCTCGTGGTGGGCGAACTGATCGGGGACAAGCTTCCGCAGACGCCGTCCCGGCTGGCTCCGGCCGGACTCCTTCCCCGTATCGCAACCGGTGCGTACGGGGCATCGGTGCTCGCACGCCGGTGCGGGCGTCCTGCGTTGCCCGCCCTCGCGCTCGGAGCCGGGGCATCCGTCGTCGGCGCGTACGCCGGGCACTCCTGGCGCGCTGCGATCGCCGGGCACGATCTCCCGGACCTGCCCGCGGCCCTCGCCGAGGACGCGGTGGCACTCGTGGCCGCGGCCGCGGCGACTCGCACCCTTCCCAATTAATTGGACGTCCGATAATGTGCCGTGCATGAGTATTGATGTGCGCTCCGACACGGTCGACGGGGTGCTCCGTCGGTCTGCCGCTCGCAATCCCGCCACGACCGCTCTCACGTTCGAGGGGCGAACCTGGACCTACCGTGAACTCGACGATGCGGTCACCCGGGCGGCGAGCCACCTGCGTGGTCTCGGGCTCGCTCCCGGCGATCGGGTCGCCGCGTACGGCACCAATTCGGACGCGTACGTCCTCGCCTTCCTCGCCTGCGCGCGTGCCGGTCTCGTGCACGTCCCGATCAACTACGCGCTCGTCGGGGACGAGTTGGCCTATCTGGTGAGCCAGTGCGCGGCGCGCGCTGTTCTGATCGATCCTGCGTTGCAGGAGAAGTGGGCATCGGTGCCGGGGGCCGGAGGAATCGAGCACGTCATCACCCTGCGTGATGCGCCGCAGTCGCTGCTCGGGCGCGCCGCGTCCGGGGCGGTGACGCCACTGCCGGACGCGGCCGATGCCCGCGACCTCGCACAGCTGCTCTACACCTCGGGGACGACATCGAAACCCAAGGGCGCCATGATGAGTCACGGCGGGCTCGTCCACGAATACCTGTCGGCGGTGACCGCGCTGGACCTCGCCGCACAGGACAATCCGCTGGTCTGCATGCCGCTCTATCACTCGGCCGCGATGCACGTGTTCACGCTGCCCTACCTGTCGATCGGTGCGACGGTCAATCTCATGGCGGCACCGGACATTCCCGAGATCCTGCGCAGAATCGAACGGGACCGGATCGGCTCGCTGTTCCTGGCGCCGACGGTGTGGGTGCCGCTGGCCGGGCATCCCGATCTCGAACACCGGGATCTGTCCACGCTGACCAAGGCTCAGTACGGTGCGTCGATCATGCCGGTGACGGTGCTGAATCGTCTCCGCGAGCGCTATCCGGATCTGGGCTTCTACAACTGCTTCGGGCAGTCCGAAATCGGCCCGCTCGCCACGGTTCTCCGTCCGGAAGAGCACGAACTGCGCCCGTCGTCGGCCGGTCGCCCGGTGTACTTCGTGGAGACGCGGGTGGTCGACGCGGACGGGAACGACGTGCCGGACGACTCTCCCGGCGAGGTCCTCTACCGCTCGCCCCAGCTGTGTCTGGGCTACTGGGACAACCCGGGCGCCACGGCGGAGGCATTCCGGGACGGGTGGTTCCACTCCGGTGATCTGGTCACCCGGGATGCCGAGGGGTACCTGACGGTGGTCGACCGGATCAAGGACGTCATCAACACCGGCGGAATCCTGGTGGCCTCGCGGGAGGTCGAGGACGCGATCTACACGCACCCGGACGTGGCCGAGGTCGCGGTGATCGGTACCCCGGACGAGAAGTGGATCGAGGCCGTCACGGCCGTCGTCGTCTTGCGTGAGAACGGTTCTCGGATCAGCGAGGACGATCTCATTGCGCACGTGAAGGGCCGGATCGCCCCGTTCAAGGTGCCCAAGTCGATCCGCTTCGTGGAGTCGCTCCCCAAGAACCAGAGCGGCAAACTGCTCAAGCGAGAACTCCGCGCCGCCGGATGACGCGGCGGCGCGGATCGACGCGCACCGGGTGACTCGGACCGTCCACAGCCCGTGCGACGAGTGCTTCTGCCGACCGAGGACCTCTACAGGCCCAGATCCTTGGCGATGATCGTCTTCATGACCTCGCTGGTGCCGCCGTAGATGCGCGTCACCCTGGTGTCGGCGTACAGCCGGGCGATCGGGTATTCGGTGATGTAGCCGTATCCGCCGTGCAGTTGCAGACATTTGTCGATGACCCGGCCTGCGGCTTCGGTGCAGAACAGCTTGGCCCGGGCAGCGTCGGCCACCGTCAGCTGCCCGTCGTCGTGCAGATCCAGCGCCCGGTCCGACAGGAGCTGGATCGCCTGCACCTCCGTGGAGCATTCGGCGAGGACGAACTTGCTGTTCTGGAAGCTGGCGACGGCGCGGCCGAAGACCTTCCGCTCGCGCGTGTAGGCGAGAGCGTGGGACAGGGCTGCCGCTGCCGTGGCGGAGGCGCCCATCGCGATGGCCAGCCGCTCCTGAGCGAGGTTGTGCGTCAGGTAGGAGAAGGCGGCGCCTTCGTCCCCGAGCCGGTCCTCGACGGGCACCCGTACCCCGGCGAAGGACAATTCGGCCGTGTCCGACGTCCGGAGGCCGATCTTGTCGAGCTTGCGGCCGACGGAGTAGCCCTCCGTCGTGGCATCGACGACGAGGATCGTCAGGCCGGCGCGGCGGTCCTCGTCCGTCGCCGGCGCCGTGCGGCAGACCACCAGTACCCGGTCGGCCTGGGCGCCACCGGTGATGAAGGTCTTGGCTCCGTCGAGAACGTAGTGGCTGCCGTCGGCGGACAGTTTCGCCGTGGTGGAGATGTTCGCCAGGTCCGAACCGGTACCCGGCTCCGTCATCGCGATCGCGAACATCAGATCGCCGTCGGCGAAGGCGGGCAACCACCGCTGCTTCTGCTCGTCGTTCGCATACTCGAGCAGGTAGGGGAGGATGAGGTTGCTGTGCACGGAGTAGGCACCGAAGGACACGCCTGCTGCCGCGGTCTCCTCCGCGACGACGGCGGCGAACTTGAAGCTCTCCTCGCCGGCGCCGCCGAACTCCTCGGGCACCTGGATACCGAGGATGCCCAATTCGCCCAGCCGGTTGTAGAAGTCGCGCGGAGGATGCCCGAGTTCCTCCCACTGCGGGTGGGCGGGGACGACTTCCTTGGCGACGAAGTCGCGGACCGTCTTACGGAAGAGCTCGTGATCCTCGCCGAACACCGTGCGCTGCATGACAACTCCCGCTCTCTGAGGGGCGCCGTCCGGATCGGGCGCCCTCCTCGACTCCCGTGGTGCCGCCACGGGGTGGATGACCTCACCGTGCCGCAGACCCGGCGGCCTCGGCAGGGGCCTGTCGGCTATCGGTCGCATAGCGCCTGCCAATGACTCCTGCTCGCGCCGACGTATAGGCAGCGGCAGCCACTCGCTTCGGCGTCGGCGTATTGATCGCCCCTCGGTGGCCGGATTCAATGAGTGCAGCGTTGCTGTGAACTACGCCACTACAGGGGGCTGATGTGACGTGGGGCAGCCGACGACAGATCCTCCGAAAGGACCATCCGAAGTGAGTACCGGAACCATCTCGGGCGCGGTGAGCAGGGTAGTCGAGCCCGGCACCGAGTCCCGCCGCACCGCCTGGGGACTGACCTCCCTGCTCGTCGTCCTCTACGTGGTCAACTACGCGGACAAGGCGGTGCTGGGCATCATCGCCCAGCCCGTCGCGCAGGAACTCGGCCTCAGCTCCTCCCAGATCGGCCTCGTCGGAAGCCTCTTCTTCCTGACCTTCACCATCGGCGGATTCTTCGCCGGGGCCATCAACAAGTGGATGACCCTGCGCTGGGCGCTGGTCGTGCTCGCGCTGTGCTGGTCGGTGGCAATGCTGCCGATGGTCGTGGTCGCGACGTTCGTCGTACTGATCGGCAGCCGGTTGTTCCTCGGCCTCGCGGAGGGGCCGAGCTCGGCGCTCGTGCACACCGCGGCCTACTCCTGGCACGCACCGGAACGTCGCGGCCTCCCCGGCGCGCTCATCGCCGGAGCGGCGTCGATCTCGAAGATCGCGGTCGCACCCGCGCTGGCCTTCATCACCGTCACCTGGGGATGGCGGGCCGCACTGATCGCGCTCTCCATCGCGGGCCTGGTGTGGTGCGTCGTCTGGCTGGCCGTGTGGAAGGAAGGCCCCTACATCGCCGGTAAGAAGGCCGGTGGCAAGAAGGCGGTCGCCGCCGCGGACGAAGAGGGCGTGGGCGAGGAAGCCGTCGTCCCCGCGGCCACGGAGCCGCACGTGCCGTGGATCCGGATCTTCACCACCCGCACGTTCGTCAGCGGCGTGTTCCTGGTGATGAGCGTGTACGCCCTGGTCACCGTCGTGCTCACCTGGCTGCCCTCGTACTTCGAGGTGGGGCTCGGGTACAGCCGGCTGCAGGCGGGCTCGATGTTCGCGTTCCCCAGCATCGCGGGCCTGGCGCTCATGCTCCTGACCTCGTCGGTCGGTGACCGGCTGATCACGCGCGGCGCCACCAGCCGAGTCATCCGTGTCATCGTGCCGGCCACCGGCGTCCTGATCTGCGGCGCCATTCTCTTCATGCTGCCGTCGATCTCCACCCCCGGCCTGGCGGTGCTCGTCGTGTCCGTCGGCTACGGGTTCGCGGCCTCGGTGTTCCCACTTCTCAACGCGGCGATCTCGGAGATCTGCCCGCCCCGGCAGACCGCGGGAACACTGGGTGTCTTCATGGCGATCATGGCGATCGGCGGGCTCGTCGCCCCGTACGCCACCGGTCTCATCGTGGACGCCGCCAGCACCCCGGCCGCCGGGTACGCCACGGCCTTCCAGGCGCTGGGCGTCGTCGCGGCGGTGTGCGCGCTCGCCGCACTGCTGCTGGCCGACCCGGAGCGGGACAAGGCACTCGTGCGTGGGGTGGCGCCGTCGGCCATCGAAGCTCCGGGCGCCGCGAAGTAGGCCGTCCGCGCTTCCATAGGAATCCACTCATCGTTCGATCACTCGAATCCCGTTGTTCTGCGCAGCCGTTCGTGATCGATTGGTAGACACGACACCCGACCAACGAAGGAAGACCATGCGTGATGCAGTGATCGTCGACGCCGTCCGTACTCCGATCGGACGCCGAGGCGGCGCCCTGTCGGGAATCCACCCCGCGGATCTGTCCGCCCACCTGCTCGAGGCGATCGCCGCACGGACCGGAATCGATCCGGCCGTGGTCGGCGACGTGATCTGGGGATGCGTGAGCCAATCCGGCGAGCAGGCGGGCAACGTGGCCCGCACCGCGGTGCTCGCAGCCGGTTGGCCGGAGAGTGTCCCGGGGACCACCCTCACCCGGGCATGTGGTTCGAGCCAGCAGGCCGTCGCCTTCGCCGCGGCTGCGGTGATCGCCGGTCAGGAGGACATGATCCTCGCCGGCGGTGTGGAATCGATGAGCCGGGTCCCGATGGGCAGTGCGAGCAAGAACGGCGAGCACAATCCGGCCTCGGTCCTCGACCGGTACGGCGTGGACGGATTCAGCCAGGGGACCGGTGCAGAGATGATGGCGCAGAAATGGGCGCTCTCCCGCACAGTGCTCGACGAGTACTCGCTCCTGTCGCACGAACGAGCGGCCGCCGCAGCAGATTCCGGAGCGTTCGACCGGCAGCTCGCGCCGGTCCCGGATGTCCTGTCCGGCGACGAGGGAGTCCGGCGGGGCGGTACCCTCGACTCCCTCGGCAAGCTGCGCACCGTCTTCAAGGAGGACGGTGTCATCCACGCGGGCAACTCGTCGCAGATCTCGGACGGTGCCGGTGCGCTCCTGGTGACGACGAGCGAGAAGGCGGCCGCGCTCGGGTTGACGCCGTTGGTGCGGGTGCACACCAGCGTCGTCGCCGCGGACGACCCGGTCATCATGCTCACCGGGCCGATCACGGCCACCGAGAAGGCGCTGTCGCGGTCGGGGCTGTCCATCGGCGACATCGGTGCCTTCGAGGTGAACGAGGCATTCGCGCCGGTCCCTCTGGCCTGGCAGATCGAGACCGCGGCGGATCCGTCCCGGATGAACCCGCTCGGTGGTGCGATCGCGGTGGGGCATCCACTCGGTGGATCCGGCGCGATCCTGATGACCCGACTCGTCCACCACATGGTCGACAACGGGATCCGGTACGGGCTGCAGACGATGTGCGAGGCCGGTGGTCAGGCCAACGCCACCATCCTCGAACTCGTCTGATCCGGCTCCCGACCTCTCTCGCACTCTCGAACAGGAAGAACATGAATCTCAAAGGACTGTCCACCGCCGTCACCGGAGGCGCCTCCGGGTTGGGGCTGGCAACCGCACGTCGACTCGTCGATGCGGGGGCCCAGGTCACGCTGATCGATCTGCCGTCCTCCCGCGGCGAGGAAGCCGCGGCGGAACTCGGGGCCGACACCCGATTCGCGGCGGCCGATGTCACCGACGCCGACCAGTTCGCGGCCGCGCTCGATGTCGCGGATTCCCGGGGCGGGCTCCGCGGGCTCGTCCACTGCGCCGGTGCCGGACGCCGGATGCGAATCCTCGATTCGGACGGGCGCGCCGGCTCGCTCGAGGATTTCGAGTTCGTCGTCCGGCTCAATCTCGTCGGGTCGTTCAACGCGCTGCGACTCGGTGCCGAGCGGATGGCCCGGAACGACGAGATCGACGGTGAGCGCGGCGCCGTCGTGCTCACCGCATCCGTCGCGGCGTTCGAGGGACAGATCGGGCAGATCAACTACACCGCCTCCAAGGCGGGCATCGTCGGGATGACGGTGACCGCGGCCCGCGATCTCGCCAGCAGGCGGATCCGGGTCTGCACGATCGCTCCCGGCATCATGGACACCCCGCTGCTCGCGCGCCTGCGGGACGACGTCCGCGCCTCGCTGGAGAAGTCTGTGCCCAACCCGTCCCGGCTCGGGCAGCCGGACGAGTTCGGTCATCTCGCGGCGTCGATCCTCGAGAACGGTTACCTCAACGGCGAGACGATCCGGCTCGACGGGGCAATCCGCATGGCACCCCGGTGATCCGGAGAACAGGAGCATCCGTGTCCACGGCAGAGAGCACCGCGACGAGCACCGTCCTGAACTACCCCCGGGTCACGCTGGCTTCGCTGCCCCCGAGCATGGCCGCGTCCTACGGAGATCGCCTGGCCGTCGTGGACGGCACCCGCACGATCACCTACCGCGAACTCGACGCGCGGACTGCCGCGTTCGCGGCAGCGCTGCGTGCCGGTGGCGTCGCCGAGCGTGACGTCGTGCTGCTGCACCTGGGCAACGGCATCGAGTTCCTCGTCGCGTACTACGGCAGCCTGCGAGCGGGGGCCACCGTGACCCTGGTCAATCCGCTGCAGCCCGTGCCCGGCCTGCGCAACCAGATCGTCGAGACCGGTGCCGTCGTCGCGGTGACCGAGGCCGCGCAGGCGGTGAACCTGTTCGCGGCGGCGGAGGACACCACCGTCGGGTCCGTCGTCCTCGTGACCGGGGACGAGGCGGTACCGCAGGGCTCGGTCCCGGTCGTGACCTTCGACGAGTTCCTGACCCGGGCTCCGGCCGAGGAATTCCCGATCGGCGTCACCGGGGACGACGTCGCCCACCTCGCCTACACGGGCGGTACCACCGGTGTGTCGAAGGGCGTTCGGGTGTTGCACCGCAACGTGATTGCCAACGTGACCCAGATGATCGGCTGGCGGGCCGGGCATCGGGTACTCGCCGGATCGGATGGTCTGCTCACGCTGGAGCCGATGACCGAGGTGGAGGATCGGGGTGTGGAACCGGGGGCGGGCGCCACGATCGTGGTTTCCCCGATGTTCCACGCTCACGCCCTGATCAACACATCGTTCCTGCTGCTGAGCGGGGCGACTCAGGTTCTCGCCGGACGGTTCGATCCGGCTCGGATGCTGGCGCTGATCGAGGAACACCGGGCCACCTACATCACCGGTAGCCCGGCGATGTGGCACGCCGTGGCGACCCACCCGGACGCCCGGACCCGGGACACCGACTCGGTGCGGGTGGTGTCCTCCGGTGCCGCGCCGATCGATCGCGTCACGCTCGACGCGCTCGGCCGGGCCTTCCCTTCGGCACGGGTGGTGGAAGGCTACGGGCTCACCGAGGCCACCTGCCTCGTGGCCTCGGCGCCGCTGACTCGGCGGGCCGGCTACCGGATCGGGAGCGTCGGGGTACCGACCTTCGACACGGAGGTCGAGATCCGCGCCGTGGGCGATCCGGGGACCGTGCTTCCTGCGGGGGAGCGTGGACAGCTGTGGGTCCGAGGGCCGCAGGTGACCGACGGCTATCTCGGACACCCGGAGACGACGGCGGAGCAGTACGTCGACGGCTGGCTCGACACCGGAGACATCGCATACCGCGACGACGACGGATACCTCTACATCTGCGACCGCGCCAAGGACATGCTGATCTACAAGGGGTACAACGTGTATCCGCGGGAGCTCGAGGAGATCCTGGTGACGCATCCGGGTGTGTCGGCCGCTGCGGTCGTCGGGCGTGATGCGGGAAGCATCGGCCAGGAACCGGTGGCGTTCGTGGTTCCCGAGCCCGGACACGACGTCGACGAGAAGGCGATGTGTGACTTCGTCGCCGAACAGGTGCTGCCCTACAAGAAGATCCGCGACGTCGTGGTCGTGGACGCGCTCCCCACGTCCGCCGCGGGCAAGATCGTCAAGGCCCGGCTGCGTGAGCAACTGGTCGCCGACGCGGCGACCGGATCCTGACCCGGCCCGCCGGCCGGTCGTTCACGACGCCCTGATCAGCTCGATGAACGCCTGGCCGGCAGGGGAGAGCCGCTCGGGGTCGTAACCGACGCCGAACGGCCGGACGAAGCGCGGAACCACCGGCCGCACCACCGTGCGATCGGCGACCGATTCGGCCATCGAACGCTCGACCAGCGTTCCACCGAGCCCGGCTGTCACCAGTGGCAGCCGGGCTTCGCGGTGCTCGGACAGCACGGCGATCTCCGGGCGTACCCCGGCTGCCCGGATTCCGGCCTCGATCTCGTCCGCGACCGAGCCGCCCCGAGGGACGAAGACCATCGGGATGTTCGGCAGATCCGACAGGTGCACCGGGCCTTCCGGAAGATCGGTACCGTCCGGATAGACCAGCCAGTACTCCTGCTCACCGAGGATCTCCACCGCCAGGTCGCCGTCGTCGAGTGGAAGATGCGTCACGACGAACTCGCTGTGACCGTCGCGGATGGTCGCTGCCGCCTGACCCTCGTCACGGAGCTCGGAGAACCTCACCGTCACGCCGGGATACATCGCTCGGAACTCGGCGATCAGTTCGACGAGCCGTCCGACGGCGATGGGCGGGAAAGCGGAGATCTCCAGTCGCCCGGCGAGTTCGCCGCCGGAGGCGGCCAGCCTGTCCCGGACCGCGGTCACGTCCCGCAGGATCTGCCGTCCCGGCCCGACCAGTGCGCGGCCGGCCGCACTGAGTACCATCCCGCGGCCGATCCGGTGGAACAGTTGGACACCGAGTTCGCGTTCGAGCCCTCGTAGGGCCTGCGACACGGTCGGCTGCGCGACTCCGAGAGCGGCGGCGGCCCCGCCGATACCGTCGTATTCGACGACGGCGAGGAAGTATTCGACCTGGCGTAGTTCCACGGTCAGTGGCCTCCCTGCTCGTCTGGGACGGGTTCGTCGGCTCGGGAGAGATCGCGGCCGGAGTGATCGAGACCGGAGTGATCGAGACCGGGTAGCCCGGCGCCGGCGACGGAGAGGAATGCCTCGGCAGCGGGTGAGGGCCGACCCGGCCTGGTGAGGAGCCCCACCGATCGGGTCACCGGAGGATCGAACGAGCGGACGACCGAACCGGGAACATGATTCTCGGCGACCGAACGCGGCAGCACCGTGGCTCCGACGCCACGGACCACGAACTCCCAGGTGGCCGTCGGGTGGGCGCAGTCGACCACGACGTTGGGTGCACCCTCTCCGAAGAGTTCGGCGAACAGCACCGTGTTGCCCCGATCGCCGAGATCCAGTACCAGAGGAAGATCCCGGACCGCCACGCGGGGAACGGGATCGGGAAGGTCGGTGGACAGATGTTCCGGCAGCGCCAGGACCAGCTCCTGTACGCCGAGAGGGTGTACGGAGAGAGGGCCGTGGTCGCTGTCGAGGTCCACGACCCCGATCTCGGCCTCGCCGCGCCGGATCGTCGCCGCGGCGGAGCCCGGGCCCTCGGCCGAGATCAACCGGACGATGATCCCGGGGAAATGTTCGCGGAAGCGCCGCACGATTCCGATGAGCGGGTCGATCGAGAACGCCGAGTAGGTCACGACGTCGACCCGCCCGGCGGCGAGTGTCCGTACGGAGGCGACGGACGCTTTGGCCCGCGCGACGTCCGCGAGAATGCGCCGTGCCGCCACGTCCAGCCTGCGCCCGGCCTCGGTGAGCTCGAGCCTGCGCCCGGTGCGGTCGAAGAGGGTGACGCCGAGCCGGCGCTCGAGTGTGCGAATCGCCTGCGACAGCGACGGCTGCGAGATGTACAGGGACTGCGCCGCCCGGGTGATACCGCCGTGGTCGACCACCGCGACGAAGTACGTGACGAGGTGCAGATCCACTGCTCTATCGTACGGAACTGCTGTACGAGGCAGTAGCGATGTCCGCGATACGAGCCGGTACCGCGTGCCACCGCTCCGGCCGGGTGCCCGCCCGGTGCACCAGACCGCGATCCTCGAGGACGACGAGATGGGCCTGGGTCTCCCGCACCGCGAGGCGTCCCAGATTCTCTGTCATCTCATCGAACGGTCTCGACCACGAGATCTGCGTGGTGATCTCCCACGCCGTCGACTCCGGATACGCGGCCGTGGCCGCGCGGATCTCGTCGAGACGCGCCTCGTGGTGCGCCCGGAGGTCGCGGGCGCGGGCGGCCAGGCCGCGGAACCGGTACTCGTGCGACGGGAGGACTTCTCCCTCGGGGAAGTCGACGGTGGCATCGAGCGAGCGCAGATACTTGCCCAGCGGGTCCGGCAACTGGCCCGGAATCGTGGAGATGTTGGGGCTGATCCTCGGGAGTACATGGTCACCGCTGAACACGAGTCCGGCGTCGTCGTCGACGAAGCACAGGTGGCCCGGGGTGTGTCCGGGGGTCCACGCGGCGCGCAGGCTCCACCCGGGCAGGTGCAACCCGGCGCCGTCGTCGAGCAGGATGTCCGCCCCGTCCCCTTCCGCGAAGCGCACGAGTTCGACCATCCCGGATTCCGCCACTCGCCCCGGAGCGCCCAGCTGGTGCAGTTGGGCGGCGGCGACGGCCTGCTGCTCGTGTGCCCGCGGCTCGTCGTGGTGCCGGAGCAGCGCAGCATCCGAACGGTGCATCGCGACCGCCGTTCCGCTCGCGGCGCGCAGTCGGGGTACGAGGCCGAAGTGATCGGGGTGCAGGTGGGTGATCGCGGTGTAGCGGACCTCGCGCACGTCGTGGCCGGTCGCACGAATACCCGCTGTCAGCGCGGCCCAGGATTCCTCGCTGTCCCATCCGGCATCGATCAGGGCGAGTCCGTCCGGCAGTGCCAACGCGTAGACGAGGACGTAGCGCAACGGATTGCCCGGCATCGGGACCGGGATGGACCAGATCCCCGGACGTACCTGCTCGACCGGAGGAAGTACCTTGTCGCGCCAGGCTTCTCGCTGACGGTGGCCGGTGATCTCGATCATGCGTGGGCTCCCGATCGGTGCGAGGTCCCGGGCCCCGGCTCCTCCGGGAGCCGGCCGCCGAGTTGTTCCCGCAAGGTGCGTTTGAGGATCTTGCCGCCCGCGTTGCGGGGCAGTTCGTCGACGAAGTGCACGTGCCGGGGCTTCTTGTAGGACGCGAGTCGTGATGCGGCGAAGTCCACCAGCTCCCCCGCACTCGGGGCGAGCGCCCCGGGCACGAGTCGCACGGCCGCGGTGACGGCTTCGCCCCACACCGCGTCGGGAATACCGACCACGGCCGCCTCCGCGACTGCGGGATGCTCGACGAGGGCCGATTCCACCTCGATCGGGTAGACGTTCTCCCCACCCGAGATGATCATGTCCTTGAGGCGGTCCGTGACGTAGAGATATCCGTCCGCATCGAGATGACCGGCATCGCCGGTGCGCAGGAACCCGTCGGCCGTGAACAACTCCGCCGTCTCCGTCGGACGCTTCCAGTATCCGGAGACGTTGTTGCGGGAGCGGCAGACGATCTCACCGGTGTCTCCCGTCGGCAGGGGCGCACCGGTGACCACGTCCCGGATGTCGATCTCGACGCCTGGCATCGGCCTTCCCGCGGAGCTGAGCAGGTGCGCCCGTGGGCCGCTCGGGTCGTGGTCCTCCACCGCGAGCGCGGAGACGGAGCCCGTCGTCTCGGTCATCCCGTAGCGCTGGACGAATCCGCACCCCAGCCGGGTGATCGCCTCGGTGAGCAGTGCCGCCGTCGCGGGCGACGAGCCGTAGAACACCACCTCGAGGCTGCTCAGGTCGTGGTCCTCGAGAGTCGGGACGTCGAGAAGCATGCGCACCGTCGACGGCACCAGGAACGCGTGCGTGATTCCGTGGGTCTCGACGAGTCCCAGGACCTCCGCGGCATCGAAGTTGTCGAGCAGCACCACGTGGGCGCCGGCCGACAGGCTCGAGGAGAGCCACCCGGCGCCCGCGATGTGGAACAGCGGCATCGCGTCGAGTGAGACGGAGTCGTCCTTCCATCGGTAGACCCGTAGCCCCGCGTCGTCGTTGTGGAGGTTGCGGTGCGTCGACACCACGCCCTTGGGCCGCCCCGTGGTGCCGGACGTGTACAGCTGCAGGACGGCAGTGTCGGGATCGGTGCCGTACCCGGGATCGTCCTCCGACCCGGAGGCGACGAACGAGGCCCACCCGGCATCACCGGTCCCGCCGCCCGAACTGTCGCTGGAGTGTGCGTCGTCGACCCAGACGACCTGCACGGCGGGGAGGGCGGCTCGGACGGCATCGGCCGATTCCCGGAAGTCGGTGTGGGCGATCAGTACGGAGAGTTCGGCATCCACCGCGATGTCGGCGATCTCGGTGGCCGGCAGCCGCCAGTTGAGGGGAGTGAACACCATCCCGGCCTTCGCCGCACCGATGAAGCCCGCCGCGCCCTCCGGTTGCATCCGGAGCAGCGCACCCACCCTGCTGCCCGGGGCGGCGAGCGACGTCAGTGCCGTCGCGACGCGGTTCGTCTCCCGGTCGAGTTCGGCGAAGGTCCAGGACGAGTCGCGGAAGCTGAGCGCGGGGCGGTCGGCTCGGTCCACGGCGTAGCGCCGAATCCGGTCGGGTAGGTGCAGTCCGTTCACATCGCACTCCTGGGAAGCTGTGGTGCGGCTCCGGCAGGGGCGCCGCCGGTAGGGCGGCAGGCCGGAGGAGCCGCGGGACGATCGTCCTCCTCAGTGGAGCATCACTGTGATCGCCGCGACAAAGACGTAGACGCGTACGGACCGTGAGGCCCTGCCTATGTGGCGCGGCCTTCGCGTCGGAACAGATGCACCCCACAGTGATCGAGCGGAACCTTCGAACATTGCCGTACGCAGGGCGATTGACACCGACGGCCGCCTCGGCGAAGGTTCGAGTGTGACCGAAAGCGCTCCGCTCCCGCTCGACGGCGTCACCGTCGTCGCGCTCGAACAGGCCGTCGCCGCGCCACTGGCGACCCGTCATCTTGCGGACATGGGGGCCCGGGTGATCAAGATCGAACGCGTCGAAGGCGGCGACTTCGCCCGGGCCTACGACGACGTGGTGCACGGGCAGGCCTCGCATTTCGTGTGGCTGAACCGGGGCAAGGAATCCGTCGCCGTGGACCTCAAGACCGAGTCGGGACGGGACGTCGTGCGCCGGCTGGTCGAGCACGCGGACGTCGTGGTGCAGAACCTCGCGCCTGGGGCGGCGGCGCGACTCGGGCTGGGGGCGGAGCAGCTTCGTGCCACGCGACCCGAACTCGTGGCCGTCGACATCACCGGGTACGGCACCGAAGGTCCACTGCGGGATCGCAAGGCCTACGACATGCTCGTCCAGGCCGAGGCGGGACTGATCTCGGTGACCGGCACGCCGGACACCGCGACCAAGACGGGAGTGGCCGCCTCCGACATCGCGACCGGAATGTACGCGCTCAGCGCGATTCTCGCTGCTCTGCTGCGTCGTGGCCGTACCGGGAAGGGTGCCCACATCGATGTGTCGATGTTCGACGCGACGGTGGAGTGGATGGGGCACCCGATGTACATCTCGCTGTACGCCGACCGGCAGATCCCGCGTGCCGGGCTCGGCCATCCGGCCATCGTGCCCTACGACGCCTACCCGACGGTGGACGGGGAGATCCTCATCGGCGTCCAGAACGACCGTGGCTGGCGACAATTGGTGACCGAGGTGTTCTCGCTCCCTGATCTCGCCGACGATCCGCGGTTCGCCACCAACGTGGAACGGGTGCGGCACCGGGCCGAGGTCGATGCAGTGGTCGCGGAGCAGACCCGGCAGTGCTCCACGGCGGATCTCGACGCCCGTCTCGCGGACGCGGGGATCCCTGCAGCCCGGATCAGGGACGTCGCGGGCATGGTGGAGCACCCTCAGCTGGCCGTCCGGGACCGCTGGCGGGAGGTCGGTACCGAGCACGGCTCGGTGCGGGCGGTACTGCCGCCCATGACATTCCACGATGTCGAGTTGCGGATGGACGCCGTTCCGGCGCTGGGGGAGCACACCGCCGCGGTGCTCGGCGATCTCGGCTGGAGCGAGACGGAGATCGCCGAACTCCGGGCACGGAACGTGGTGCGTTAGGTCAGCGGCCCTTCCAGACCGCGGGGCGCTTCTCGGCGAACGCCGTGGCACCCTCGCGGGCGTCCTCCGAGACGAAGACCGGGCCGGTGATCTCGGCCTGCTTCGCGAAGAACTGGTCCGACGGCCAGTCCCGCGCAGCCACGAGCACCTGCTTCGTCGCGGCCACGGCGAGTGGGCCGTTGGCCGCGATCTTGTCGGCCAGTTCGAGAGCTGCGGCCAGGGCCTCGCCCGGCTCGGTGAGGCGGTTGACGAAGCCGAGGCGGAAGCCCTCCTCGGCGTCGAAGTTGTCGCCGGTGAGTGCGAGTTCCATCGCCCGCTGATACGGAATCCGTTCGGGGAGTCGTAGGAGGCCGCCACCGGCTGCGACGAGGCCACGCTTGACCTCCGGGATCCCGAACTTCGCTGTCGTCGATGCCACGACCAGATCCGTCGCGAGCACGAGTTCCGTTCCGCCGGCGAGGGCGAATCCCTCGACCGCGGAGATCATCGGCTTACGAGGTGGCTGGGACGTGAAGCCGAGGCCCCGGCCCTCGACGGTGACATCTTCTCCCGCGGCAAATGCCTTGAGGTCCATTCCCGCGCAGAAGTTTCCACCTGCGCCGGTGATCACCGCCACCGACAGATCGTCGCTGTCGTCGAGTTCGTCGACAGCTGCGGCGAGGCCGCGGCTGACGGCGCCGTTGACCGCATTGCGGGCCTGGGGCCGATTGATCGTGACGACGAGGGTGCGTCCACGGCGCTCGGTGAGTACTTCGTCGGACATGGAGTCTTCCTTTCGGTCGGGTGCCGGCGGGTGTGATCAGAGCCGGACGTTCTCGAACACCGCGGCGATACCCTGACCGCCACCGATACACATCGTCTCGACACCGTAGCGAACCGACCGTCGCTCCATCTCGCGAACGAGACCGGCGAGGATTCGTCCGCCGGTGGCTCCGACGGGGTGCCCGAGCGAGATCCCGGACCCGTTGACATTGAACCGGTCCCGTATGTCCTCGTCGGTGAGCTTCCATTCCCGCGCGCAGGCGAGGACCTGGGCGGCGAAGGCCTCGTTGACCTCGATGAGGCCGATGTCGTCGAGCGAGAGATCGGTGCGGGCAAGGGCCTTCGCCACGGCCGGAACGGGGCCGATACCCATGCGGTGGGGCTCCACGCCGGCCACGCCCCAGCTGACCAGTCGTACGTACGGACGTAGTCCCAGTCGTGCGGCGTTCTCCGGTGTCGTCACGATCGCCGCGGCGGCGGCATCGTTCTGCCCGCAGGCGTTGCCCGCGGTGACCGTGGCGTCGGGATCGACGCGGGCGCGGATCGGCCGGAGCTCGGCGAGCTGTTCCACGGTGACGTCCCGGCGGGGGTGCTCGTCCGCGGTCACGGTGACGGGGTCCTTGCCACGTCGCGTGACGGTCACGGGCACCGTCTCGTCGTCGAACAGTCCGGTGTCCCGGGCGCGTACCGCCCGCGTATGTGACTCGGCCGCGTACGCGTCCTGCTCGGCGCGTCCGATCGAGTACTCGCGCCGGAGGTTCTCGGCCGTCTCGATCATGCCGCCTTCCACGGGGAACCGCTCGCCTCCGGAGTTGACCCGCGGCTTGGCCAGCCGGTCGTGGAACTCCACGGACGGACGTCTGGTTCCCCAGCGCATGTCGGTGCTGTAGAACTCGGTCCGGCTCATGGATTCGGCCCCGCCGGCGATCACCAGGTCGCTCATGCCCGTCTGTACCTGCATCGCGGCGTAGATCAGTGCCTGGACGCCCGATCCGCAGCGGCGGTCCAGCTGCAGCCCTGGCACCTCGACGTCCAGACCGGCATCCAGCGCGGCGATGCGCCCGATCGCCGCGGCTTCCCCGTTCGCGTACCCCTGGCCGAAGACCACGTCGTCGATGTCACCGGAGGTGATTCCGGTCCGCTCGACCAGCCCCCGCAGCACGGTCGCCGCGAGTGTCGTCACGGGGACGTCCCGGAACACGCCGCCGAAACCGCCGACGGGAGTGCGCAGCGGTTCGCAGATCACTGCATCGTGCAGGGCGCGCACCGCGCTCACGACGTCTTCTTCGCAGCGCGCACGAGGCCGCCCCCGATGATCAGCCGCTGGATCTCGCTGGTGCCCTCGTACAGGCGGAGCAACCGGATGTCGCGATAGATCCGTTCGACCGCGACGCCGCGCATGTATCCGCTCCCACCGTGCACCTGGACCGCGAGATCGGCGACCTTGCCTGCCATCTCGGTGCAGTACAGTTTCGCGACCGACGGCCCGATACGACGATCCTCGCCGCTCACGTACTTGCGCGCCACATCGCGGACGAGTGCCCGTCCGGCGCTGACACCCACTTGCTGATCGGCCAGCATCGCCTGAACCAGTTGGAAGTCCCCGATCGGGGTGCCCCCTTGACGGGTGACGGCCGCGAACGCGACCGACTCGTCGAGCGCACGCTGGGCAGAACCCACGGCGAGGGCGGCGATGTGCACCCGGCCGCGCGCGAGTGAGGTCATGGCAGCTCGGTATCCGGCATCCTCGGATCCGCCGACGAGTGCGGACTCCTCCACCACCACGTCGTCGAAGCTGACCTCGGATGTCCAGGCACCCTCCTGGCCCATCTTCCTGTCCTTGGGCCCCACCGTGATCCCCGGAGTGTCGGCGGGTACGAGGAACACGGCGATGCCCGTGCCGTTCTCGTCCGCGGGACGGGTGCGTGCGAACACGACGAACAGGTGCGCGGCGGGAGCGTTGGTGATGAACCGCTTGGTGCCGTTGACGACCCATGCGCCGTCGCGCAGCACGGCCTTGGTGGTCAAGCCGGCCGGATTGGACCCGGCCTCCGCCTCGGTGAGCGCGAACGAGGCCACGACCTCGCCGGAAGCGATCCGCTCGAGCCACGTCGACTTCTGTTCGTCCGTACCGAAATTCACGAGTACCTGGCCTGCGATGCCGTTGTTGGTACCGAACATGGACCGCAACGCGAGCGAGGTGTAGCCGAACTCGAAGGCGAGCTCGACGTCCTGGGCGAGGTCGAGACCCAGGCCGCCCCACTCCTGAGGAATGGCGTACCCGAACAGGCCCATCTCGGCGGCATTCCGGCGGATGTCGTCGGGAATGGTGTCGGTGTCCGCGATCTCCGATTCCCGGGGAATTACTTCCTTCTGGATGAATGCGCGGGTCTGCGCGAGAATATCCTTGAAGTCGTCGTCGCTCACTACTGGCATGACAGCGAGTATTCGATCGCCCGATCGATGCTGTCAAGTGCCGACGCGGACGTCGATGCCGGCATGAAGCACCGCTGAACTCGGCTTATAGGCGCAGCCTGACGATGCGTAAGCGTGCCGGTCTTTGTGTGTGCGTGCGCCGTGCCGTCTACTCGAATCGGGGAATTCCCGTGCCGCGTCCGGCGGCAGGCGAAGGTGTGGGCAACGCGAATCGTCCGGTGCGAGAAATGGTGGTCCGATGCTCTTCTACAAGGGTTATCGAGTGGACCCCGGCGAACTGGAGGAATTGGTGTCGCGGTTTCGTGGCGTGCGTGCCGCGGTGGTGGTGGGTCGACCCGACCCGTCCGTCGGTGAGTTGCCCGTGGCGCTCGTCGTGCCCCACTCGCCGGGCGCGGTCGACATCGACGGGCTGCTCGCCCGGGTGGCGGGCGCCGTCCCCCGCTACAAACGCATCCACGATGTCGTGTTCGTGGACGAGTTGCCGGCAACGCCCGAGGGCCGCGCTCGGGCCGCCCGCCGGACGCAGGGCCGATGAGAGCAGGAACGAGAGGACATCATGGCACGCTTGGCACAGACTGCCGGCCTGACCGAGAATCAGCGCGACATTATCGGCGCAGTAAGGGATTTCGCGGACAAGAAGATCATCCCCCGGGCGCAGGAACTCGAACACGGCGACGTGTATCCCCAGGAGATCGTCGACGGAATGAAGGACATGGGTCTGTTCGGGCTCACGATCGACCCGGAGTACGGCGGCATCGGCGAGTCGCTGCTCACGTATGCGCTGTGTGTCGAGGAGATCGCTCGTGGGTGGATGAGCGTTTCGGGGGTGATCAACACCCATTTCATCGTCGCGCACATGATCGCACGGCACGGTACGGAAGAGCAGAAGCAGCAGTACCTGCCGCGGATGGCGACCGGCGAACTTCGTGGGGCGTTCTCCATGTCCGAGCCGGAGCTCGGTTCGGACGTCGCAGCGATCAGGACCCGGGCGAAGCGCACCGGAACCGGCGACTACCGGATCGACGGACAGAAGATGTGGCTCACCAACGGGGCCTCGTCCACCCTGGTCGCCGTGCTGGTCCGTACCGAGGAGGGGGCGGACAGGGCGCACGACAATCTCACTGCGTTTCTGATCGAGAAGCCCGCCGGGTTCGGTGAAGCCCTTCCCGGACTGACGATCCCGGGGAAGATCGACAAGATGGGGTACAAGGGCATCGACACGACCGAGTTGTTCTTCGACGGCTACGTCGCGCCCGCCGACACCGTCCTCGGCGGCGCTCCCGGGCGAGGGTTCCGGCAGATGATGGACGGGGTCGAGGTCGGTCGGGTCAATGTGGCTGCCCGCGCCTGCGGCATCGCGCAACGGGCGTTCGAGCTCGCCGTGCGCTATGCGAAGACGCGGGAGACGTTCGGCGAACCCATCGCCGAACACCAGGCGATCGCCTTCCGTCTCGCCGAGATGGCGACGAAAGTCGAAGCAGCACATCTGATGATGGTGAATGCCGCCAGGCTCAAGGACTCCGGGGAGCGCAACGACGTCGCCGCCGGGATGGCCAAGTATCTGGCCAGTGAATACTGCTCCGAAGTCACCGAGGACAGCTTCCGGATCCACGGGGGCTACGGATACTCGAAGGAATACGAGATCGAACGCCTGATGCGTGAGGCACCGTTCCTGTTGATCGGTGAGGGCACCAGCGACATCCAGAAGCAGATCATCAGCCGTGGTCTGCTGCGTACCTACAGCTGAAGGGAAAGACGACATGACACTTCTCGAAGGACGCACCGCCGTGGTCACCGGTGGAGCCCAGGGGATCGGGCTCGCGATGGCGACGACGTTCGCCGAGAACGGCGCGAAGATCGTGCTCGGCGATCTCGACCCCGGGCGCACACAGGCCGCTGCCGAGGAACTGAAGGCCGCCGGACACGAGGCCCTCGCGGTCGAATGCGACGTCACCAGCGAGGAGCAGGTGAACCGCCTCGGCGACGCGGCGCTGGAGACCTTCGGCCGGATCGACGTCTGGGTGAACAATGCGGGCATCACTCGTGATGCGACACTGCGGAAGATGACGCTCGACCAGTTCCGGGCGGTCGTGGACGTGCACCTGCAGGGCAGCTGGCTCGGTACCCGCCGGGCGTCGCTCGCGATGCGTGAGGCCGGTTCCGGCGCGATCGTCAACATCTCGTCGATCTCCGGGAAGGTGGGACTCGTCGGGCAGACCAACTACAGCGCGGCCAAGGCCGGCATCGTCGGTCTCACCAAGGCCGCGGCGAAGGAACTGGCACACCTGGGGGTGCGGGTCAACGCGATCCAACCCGGCCTGGTCTACACGGACATGGTGCGTGCGTTGCGCGAGGACATCATCGCCGCCAAACTCGCGGAGATCCCGATGGGCCGTGGTGCGGAACCGGAGGAAGTCGCGAACGTCGCGCTCTTCCTCGCCTCCGATCTGTCGAGCTATATGACCGGCAACGTCCTCGAGGTCACCGGCGGCCGACACATCTGACGGCACTTCGGTCTCCGGCCGCCCCGACCGATAGCCTGACGTCGTGGAGCTACGTCATGTCGAGTACTTCCTCGCGGCCGTCGACCACGACGGTCTCGGGTCGGCGGCGGCTGCACTCGGTGTGAGCAAGCCGTCGCTGTCCAGCGGGCTCCGCAGCCTCGAGAAGGATCTCGGTGCCGACCTGTTCCACCGGGTGGGCCGGGGGATGGTGCTCAGCGCTGCGGGAAAGGCCTTCGTCGGACCTGCCCGGCAGATCGTGCGTGACACCGTGGCCGCGGAGAGTGCCTACGTGGCACCGGACGGACTGCCGCGTGGGCGTCTGGACATCTGCGCGTCCGCGTATGTGGCGGAAGGGCCGGTGGCCGGGGTGATCGGGAGGTTCCGAAAACGCTACCCGTCGGTCTCGGTGCGACTGGCGGGAGTTCGTCCCGCCGATCCGGTCGGTGCGTTGATCCGCGACGGTCACTGCGAGATCGTGTTCAGCCATCTCCCCGTCGCCGCTCCGGGCCTGACCGTCCGGAGTGTCGGGCAGCACGAGTACTGGGTCGCCTTCCCTCCCGGCACCGACGTCCCGGACGACGACCCCTTTCCCCTCGGCTTGCTCCCGGACATCAGGGTCGTCGGAGTTCCCAAGGAGGCGTCGTCGCGGTCGGTCGTCGAACGGGCGCTGCAGGCGGCCGGGAGCCACACGGTGATGTCGACGGTGCTCGAACAGCGCGAAGCCGTCGGCTCTTTCGTCGTGGAGGGGGTCGGTATGTCCTTCATCGAACGTTCGCTCGCCCGTCGCGCCGGGGCGGCCGGGGCGGTGGTCCGGCGCCCCGATCCACCGATCACGCTCGGCTACGGCGTCGTCTACGACCCGCGCAGACTCTCACCTGCCGCGGCCGCGTTCCTCGACATGCTCTGATGTGTCAGAGGAGTGCGAGCAAGCCCGCGAGTGCCGGGGGCTTCCGGCCCGACCGACTGAGCACCCCGACGTCGCGGACCATCGGTGGGTCGAGACGGCGGGCCTCGACGTCCCGGAGTTCCCGCGCCGCGACGGCAGCAGGAACCAGCGTCGCGCCGGCGCCCTGCGACACCAGCTCCCACACCGCCTGCCGATGTGCACATTCGACGGCGACGTTCTCGAGCGGTGGCTGCACCGTCTCCCCGATCTCGACGATCATCGGAATGTCGGCGAGTGCGGACACCGGCACCGGGTCCGGTAGCTCCTCTGCGAGATCGCGGTGCAGTGCGAGGACGAGTTCCTGGTCGGGGAGCCGCGCGACATCGAGTCCGTGAGTGAACTCGCCTGTCTCGCTGAGACCGGCATCCGCTTCGCCCGTCCGCAGAGCTCGCAGCACCGTGTCCGGTGTGTCGGCGGACAGGCTACGGAGCCGGACCTCCGGGAACCTGCGGTGGAATCGCCCGGCGAGCGCAGGAAGGGGGTCGGCAGCGAGCGAGTTGAGGACGGACAGCGTCAGGACCCCACCGGTCAGGTCCACCACGTCCCGAACTGCCGCGCGGCCACGGTCCACGTCGGCGAGGACGCGCCTCGCGGCCGCGGTGAACGCGAGACCTGCCTCGGTCGGCTGGAGTTCGCGGCCGCCGCGCGTGAACAGTTCGACACCGAGGTCCCGTTCGAGAGCCCGAATGGCCTGGGACAGCGAAGGCTGCGCGATGAACAGGGCCTTCGATGCTCGGGTGACGCCACCGTGGTCGACCACCGCGACCAGGTATTCGGCGTCCCGGATATCCATGTGCCCAGGCTAGCCGAGTTCGCCCAGCACGGATTCGGTGTCGTCCCCCACTGCCGGTGCCGGTCCGGTGAACAGGTGTTCGCCGTCGAAGGAGGCGGGCATCGCCGCTGCCAGATAGCTACCGATCCGCGGCTGTTCGAGCCGGCCGAACAGGGGTCGTCCGGCGAGTGTCGCCGCGGTGTCGGCGAACGAGCGATAGCGTTGGTGCAGTACGGACGAGCCGCGTAGCGACGCGGCCACCTGTTCGGTGGTGTGCTCGCGGAACCACGCCGCGAACACCGCGGTGAGCACCTCCCGGTGCCGGTACCGGTCCGCCTCGGTCGAGAAGTCGACGCCGAGTGCCTTCTCCAGTGCCGCGACGGCTTCACCTGTCCCCGTCACCGCCACGAGATCGCGGAAATGACGCGGCGTGAGCGCGACGATCATGAACCGGTCTCCGTCGCCGGTGACGAAATCGGTGCCGTACGTGCCGTACACGTCGTTGCCGGTGGCTTCCCTGGTAACGCCGTTGACCTGTACCTCGGTGAGATACCCGAGCGTGCCCGCGGTCGCGAGGGCGACATCCTCGAGCGGGAGGGTCACCCGGGCTCCCTGCCCGGTGCGCTCGCGGCGACGTACCGCGGACGTCACCGCCAGCGCCGCGTAGATCCCACACGTGACATCCCACGCGGGCAGAGCATGATTGACGACGCCGGAGTGATCGGTGGGCCCGGTGATCCGGGGGAATCCGAGTCCGGCGTTCACCGTGTAGTCCACGGCGGGCGTCCCGTCGCTTCCGCCGAGGATCTCGACGGTGATGACGTCGGGGCGCAGGGCCGACAGCGTCTCGTGGCTCGACCACGATCGACCGGCGGCATTGGTGACGAGGATGCCGCCTCCGTCACCGGACTCGGTGACGAGACGTTGCACCGATCGCTGACCCTCCTCGCTGCGGAGGTCGACCTCCACCGAACGCTTCCCGCGATTCAGGCCGGTCCAGTAGATGCTCTCCCCGGCGTCGGTCACCGGCCAGCGCCGGTAGTCGGCGGCTCCTCCCGGCGGATCGACACGGATGACCTCGGCACCCAACTGGGAGAGGGTGAGGCCGCACAGTGGGGACGCGACGAAGCTGGAGACCTCGACGACGCGTAGGCCGGTGAGAGGGCGGCTGTCGAATGTGCTCACGGGTTTCCTCTGCTCGGTTCAGGCCATCAGGGCGGTGAATCGCCAGTCCAGGACGGGGCGTGGTTCCTCGGTGTCGTGTGCGTACACCAGCGATCGCAGCTCCAGGATCCCGGAGTCCGAATCGGGCAGTGTCCGAGCGGATTCGATGTGCAGCTCGCTGGTGAGTGTGTCGCCCTCGTGCACCGGCCCGGTGTGATCGCACGAATGCCAGCCGAGCACGGTCACGAGGTTCGGCAACGCTCGCGTCGCCTGGCTCAGCGCGAGGCCGATGGTGTGCCCGCCGTAGACGAGCCGTCCGGCCTGCCCGACCCGGGCATCATGGTGTGTCGCCGCGATGTTGAGCGTCAGCCGCGCCAGTTCCGGTGCGCCGGAGACGACGTCGCCGCTACTGCTCGACACCTGTCCGGCGAGATCTTCCGTGAAGTGCGGTCCGGGTATGCGTTCGCGATACGCGCTCAGGTCCCATCCCTCGGGGACGACGAGGGACTCCTCGCCGATCGGCTTCCGGCCGAGCGGCGACGGCGTTCCGATGCGCGAGAGGTCGTCGGCGTGCACGGTGCGGGACGGGTCGGCCTCCGGGCTCAGCGGCAGCATGGCACACCGGTGGAAATCGAGCACCGTCCTTCCGTCCTGATCGGTGGTGCGTATCCGCAGTGCCGCGAGCCCGGTGGGCGCCCGACCGGGCTTGGTGGAATTCTCCCGCAGCCCCACGACCGCGGTCCGCGTGTACAGGGTGTCGCCCAGATGCGGATACCGGTGGAACCGCAGGCCGCGGTAGAAGAGATTCGCCTTGACGTGATGAGTGGCGAGCGTCGACTGTCCGATCGCGAGGTCGCACACGAGTCCGGCGTGCGCGACAGGCGCGGCGTTTCCGGTCACCGCGGCCGACAGGTGTGCGTCGAGGGGCAGTCGCAACCGGTCCCCGAGAATGGCCTGATGCGTCGCGGCGAGGCCGCTGGTGAGGGTCACCGCGGGTGCGGCATCGAACGTCTGCCCGACGGAGAGCTCGTCGAAGTACGGTCCGCCCACGGGAACCGGTGTCATCGTGCGCCTGCCTTCGCCAGGGTGCGACGGGCGGCGACGGCGACTGCCTCGTCGAGCATCCTGCCGTCGAGTCGCGCGGCACCGGCGCCTCGGGACCTGGCGTCGTCGAGTGCTGCGAGCACCCGCCGGGCGTCGTCGACGGCCTCCTCGGACGGAGTGAAGAAGGCGGTCGCCGTGTCGATCTGAGCGGGGTGGATGGCCCAGGTGCCGTCGAATCCGAGCTCACTCACCCAGCGTTTCGCGGTGCGGAATGAGTCGTCGTCGCGGATACCCAGAAACGGTCCGTCGATCGCCTGGATCCCCGCGGCACGGGCCGCGTGCAGGACCCGGTCCTGTACGGCGAGCCAGTGTTGCGGTTGCGCCGTGGCCGAGCGGCCCAGTGCGGCACCGAGGTCCGCGTATCCGATGATCACCGCCTCCACTCGTTCCGCGGCGCAGATTCGCCCGATGTCCTCTATCGCGCGGGGCGTCTCCACCAGCGCCTGGAGCGGGACGGACCTGCCGAGCAACGTCGCCGCCTCGCTCAACTGCTCCGTGGACTCCGTCTTCGGAAGCACCGCGGACGCGAGTGCGGCGCCGAGGTCGCCGCAGGTCTGCAGGTCGTCGCGAGCCCAGTCCGTGTCGAGGCCGTTCACCCGGACCGACACCGTGCGGTGGGCGCCGTACTCGGCGACCAGCGCGGTGGCGGCGGCGCGGGCTGATTCCTTGTGTGCGGCGGTGACGGCGTCCTCGAGGTCGAGTACCACCTCGTCGGCACCGGACTCGAGGGCCTTGCGGGCCTTGCGCTCGTCCGACGCGGGTGCGACGAGCACGGCACGGCGGCGGACGGGGGGATGCTGTCGGGCAGCGGCCGGGGTCGTCGCGGCTGGGAATGTCACTGTGGGTGGGGTCCTTCTCGTGCGACGGCATCTGGAGGATTCTGTCGATATTTGTGCGGCCAATGTCTCGCCGCATTCTTCCTATCACACGGCAGATTCGGCGTGAAGTGTTGACTTCCCCGGAGATATGTTCAAATATGGCCGTACATATTCTCGGGCGAACGAACCCACGAACCATCGGCAGGACGGGACCATGACCACTTCGACCGCGAGCACGTTGAACCAGGAGGAAGGTTTCCTGGTCGATACCGTGCGCGCCTTCATCGATCGCGATGTCAAGCCCACGGTGCAGGAGGTGGAGCACGCGAACGAGTACCCCGAGAAGTGGATCGAGCAGATGAAGCAGATCGGCGTCTACGGTCTCGCCGTGCCGGAGGAGTTCGGCGGGACGCCCGTGTCGATGCCCTGCTACGTGCAGGTCACCGAGGAGCTCTCCCGCGGATGGATGAGTCTCGCCGGTGCGATGGGCGGACACACCGTCGTCGCGAAACTGCTCACGCTGTTCGGCACCGACGACCAGAAGCAGCGGTACCTCCCGCTCCTGGCCACCGGTGAGATGCGTGCCACGATGGCGCTCACGGAGCCCGGTGGCGGTTCCGACCTGCAGAACATGGGCACCACGGCGCGAACCGACGGCGACGATCTGGTGATCAACGGATCCAAGACCTGGATCTCCAACGCGCGCCGGTCCGGGCTCATCGCCCTCCTGTGCAAGACCGACCCCCAGGCCACTCCCCGGCACTCCGGTATCTCGATCGTGCTGGTCGAGCACGGTCCCGGCCTGACCGTCTCCCGCGATCTGCCCAAGCTCGGCTACAAGGGCGTCGAGAGCTGTGAGCTGTCGTTCGACGACTACCGGATCCCGGCCACCGCGATCCTCGGCGGCGAACCCGGTCGAGGATTCGGGCAGATGATGAAGGGGCTCGAGACCGGTCGCCTCCAGGTGGCCAGTCGGGCGCTCGGCGTCGCCACCGCGGCGCTCGAGGACTCGCTCGCATACGCACAGCAGCGGGAGAGCTTCGGGAAGCCGATCTGGAAGCACCAGTCGGTGGGCAACTACCTTGCCGACATGGCGACCAAACTCACCGCCGCGCGCCAGCTCACCCGCTACGCCGCCGAGAAGTACGACAGCGGGGAGCGGTGCGACATGGAGGCCGGGATGGCCAAGTTGTTCGCCTCCGAGGTCGCGATGGAGATAGCCATGAACGCCGTCCGCATCCACGGCGGATACGGGTACTCCACCGAGTACGACGTCGAACGCTACTTCCGGGATGCGCCGCTGATGATCGTCGGTGAGGGCACGAACGAGATCCAGCGCAATGTCATCGTCGGTCAACTCGTGGCCCGCGGCGGCCTGTAGGCCGGGCGCGGTGGCTAGGATCGGGGCGCGATGAACGAGAGCGAACCTGCCTACCGTGTGCTGTCCGGCGAGCTGCGCCGTGAGATCGCCGCCGGTCGCTATCGGGGTGGGGTTCGCCTGCCCACCGAGGCGCAGCTGTCCGAGGAACACGGTCTGAGCCGTCAGACGGTGCGCCGCGCCTTCCAGGATCTCGTCGCCGAGGGAATCGTCTACCGGGTGCCGGGCCGCGGTACGTTCGCCATCGAGTCGGACGGCCGGTATCTGCGTCAGCTCGGGTCCATCGAGGATCTGATGAACCTGTCCGCGGACACCACGATGCGGGTGATCGAGCCGCTCACCCGACGCATCGACGTCGACGTCGCGAGTCGGCTGCGGCTGGACACCGACGTCGTGTACCGCCTGGTGTTCGCCCGGTTGCACGACGGGGTGCCCTTCGTCGTGACAACCGTGTTCCTTCCGCAGCGGGTGGCACGCCCGGTTCTCGATGCCCCGGAACTGCAATCGGGCGCAACCAGCGAGCACACCATCATCGGGCTGCTCGAACCGCACCTGACACACCCGATCGGTGAGGCTGCCCAATCCATCACCGTCGGCGCGGCCTCGCCCAGGGTTGCGGCTGAACTCGGCTGCGCCGAAGGGCATCCGATGCTGCGGGTCGACCGCCTCTACAGCGATACCGAGGGGCTGGCCACCGAACTGGCGGTCAGCTACTTCCTGCCAGAGCACTACACGTACCGCGTCACGTTGCGCCGCAGCGGGCGCTGAGTCGCCACCGGACGGATACGTCCGGTAGCCGGATTACAGGAGAATCATGCGCGTACTCGACGGAATCGACGAAGTGGAAGCCGCAGTGGGCGAGAGCCTCGGCCACACCGATTGGCTCGAGGTCACCCAGGACCGGGTGAACCTGTTCGCCGACGCCACCGAAGACCACCAGTGGATCCACGTCGATCCCGTCCGCGCCGCGGACGGCCCGTTCGGCGCCCCCATCGCACACGGCTACCTGACGCTCTCGCTGTTGCCGAAGCTCGGTGCCGGACTGTTGCGGGTCGACGGACTGAAGATGAAGATCAATTACGGGCTCAACAAGGTTCGGTTCCCACAGCCGGTGAAGGTGGGGTCCTCCATTCGGGCGACGGGCGAGATCGTGTCGGTCGAGCGCACCGCCAAGGGAGCCACGGTCGTCGTCGCCTACACGATCGAGATCGAGGGCGAGAGCAAGCCCGCGTGTGTCGCCGAAACCGTCGTCGTGATGGTTCCGTGAGGTGCCGGGCGTGATGAGGCGAGCAGCATTGGTGGCGCCTGTGCGCACCGCCGTCGGCCGGTACGGGGGAGGGCTCCGGGACGTCCCGGCCCAGACGCTCGCCGCCACCGTGATCAGGGAGGCCGTTGCTCGTTCGGGTATCGACCCCGAGGTGATCGAGGACGTCGCGATGGGCCAGTCCTATGCGAATTCCGAGGCGCCGTGCATCGGTCGATGGGCAGCTCTCGACGCAGGACTGCCGATCTCGGTGGCCGGCCTGCAGACGGACCGGCGCTGTGGGACGGGCCTGCAAGCCATCGCGACCGCGTCGATGATGGTGCAGACGGGAACGGCCGATGTCGTTCTCGCGGGCGGCGTCGAATCGATGAGCGGTATCGAGCACTACACGACCGGGGCACGATGGGGCACCCGCGCGGGCGGGCTGAATCTGTACGACCGGCTCGACCGGGGACGGGAGCGCTCGCAGCCCGAGTGGCGGTTCGGAAGGATCAGCGGAATGATCGAAACAGCCGAAAACGTCGCCGAGCGAACGGGAATCACTCGGGAACAGTCCGACGAGTACGCTGCGCAGAGCCAGCAGAAGGCCGCGCGAGCGTGGGAGGCGGGCCGGTTCGACGACGAGATCGTCGCCGTCGAACTCACCGACCGCAAGGGCAACACGTCCGACTTCGCGCGGGACGAGGGCGTCCGCGCCGACACGACGATCGAATCACTCGCGACGTTGCGTGCGCTGACGCCGGGAGGCGTCGTCACCGCGGGGAACGCCAGCCAGCAGAACGATGCGGCCTCGGCGATGCTCGTCGTGGCCGAGGACCGTCTCGACGAGTACGGTCTCGAGCCGCTCGGCTTCCTCACCGGCTGGGCAGCTGCCGGATGCGAACCCGCGCTGATGGGGCTGGGGCCCGTTCCGGCGACCGAGAAGTTGATGCGCAAGACCGGACTCGGGTGGTCGGACTTCGACCTCGTCGAACTCAACGAGGCGTTCGCCTGCCAGGTGCTCGGCGTGCTCGCGGAATGGGATTTCGAGGATCGGGATCGGTTGAACGTCAACGGATCCGGAATCTCTCTCGGGCATCCTGTCGGTGCGACCGGAGCCCGTATGGCCACCACTGCCCTGCACGAGCTCGGCCGCCGCGGTGGCGGCAGGGCGCTGATCACCATGTGCATCGGCGGAGGACAGGGTCTGGCCGCCGTGGTGGAGTCGGCACGATGAGCGGGGCCGCACCGGCATCGGCAGATGCCGGGATGCGCCGGGACGACGCGCCGGTGGTGCTCACCGAGCTCCGGGGCCACGTGCTGATCGTGACCATCAACCGTCCCGAGGTGCGCAACGCGGTGAATGCCGCGGTGGCCGGAGGAATCGGCGACGCACTGGAAGCGGCGAACACCGACCCGGAGGTGCGGGCAGTCGTGATCACCGGTGCAGGGGACCAGGCCTTCTGCGGCGGGGGTGACCTCGCCGAGATGGCGGCGGGGCGGTCGCTGCAGCCGGGAGATCCGCCGCGTGCCCGGTGGGGCTTCGCCGGGATCTGCGCGCACCCGATCGACAAGCCGATCGTCGCCGCGGTGAACGGATTCGCGATCGGCGGCGGCACGGAAATCGCGATGGCCTGTGATCTCGTGGTCGCGGACGAGACCGCCCGGTTCTCGCTGCCCGAGGTACGCAACGGGTTCATCGCCTCCGGCGGTGGTGCGATCTGGCTCGCGCAGCGGGTCCCACGCGCGGTGGCCATGGAGATCCTCCTGGTCGGGGATCGATTCGACGCCGAACAGGCGCAGCGCTGGGGACTCGTGAACAGGGTCGTACCCCGTGGCGGCGCGCTGTCCGGCGCCCTCGCGGTGGCGGAGGCGGTGGCAGCCAACGCGCCTCTGGCCGTGCAGGCGACGAAACGCCTGGTGGCAGGGATCGTCGACGGCGAGGTCGTCACCGACCGGGAGGCGTGGGCGCGGTCGGCGGCCGAGCACGCGGTGATCGCGCAGACCGCCGATGCGGCGGAGGGGCCGCGCGCGTTCGTCGAGAAGCGTCCACCTCGTTGGACGGGGAGCTGAGGGGAGTCGTACGGCGTATCGAGCCGGCCGCCCTCGGCTCTCAACTCCCTGCGCGGTCCCGGAGGGCCTGGAGTGCGGATTCCGCCGCCGACACCGCGGACGTCAGCTCGGTGAGTTCGCGTTGCGCGTCCTCGCGGGAGCTGATCGCGAACTGTCCCTCCTGCTCGGCGTTTTCGAGTCTCCGGCGAAGTTGCTCGATCCGCCCGGTCACCTCCGCCACCTGTTCCTCGGCCGCGGCGAGCCGTGCTCGCGCCGCCTCGGCACGTCGGCGCGCGTCGGTGAGCACCTCCTCCGCGGCAGCGAGACGGTCGGCGTCGACGGGAGCGGTCTCCGGGCTCCGGTCGGTATCGGCGTCGCTGTCCGCGACGGTTACCGGGGCCCCGGAGTTGTCCGCATCCGTGACCGATTCGTCCACATCGGTGACGAGTGAGAGTCCGACCGGGCCGAAGCCGCTGTAGCTGGTCGCCGTCAGGAGACGCCCACTCCTGACGGCGACGGCGACGTCCGGATCGGCCAGCGCGGCACCGAGGGTCTGGGCGACGTCGCGTAGCACCGTCTCGCCGACCCGGTGTCCTCGTTCGGCGGCCAGTTCCGCGGCTCTACCGGTGAGCGCGTGGACCGTTGCCTGCCGTCGGCTCGACAGTTCCCGCAGTTCGGTGGCGGACAGACGCCGCTGTGCGTCCCCCAGCTCCACGCCGAGCTGCAGCAACTCCTGCACCGCGCCCGGCTCGGTACGGGCGAGCAGGTTGACCGTCCACGCCGCGGTGGTCGGCTTCTTCAGTTTCCCGATCGCCGTGGCCAGCGAACGGTCACCGGCGGATCGCGCTTCCTGCACCCATCGCGTGCGGGCGCCGACGAACTCCGAGGGAGGCAGTTCGTACAGTTCGTCCGCCGCGGCGTCGAGGTTCACACCCCGATCCTGCCACCGCTGTCACGGCGTCGACAGGAACTGTTCGACCGCGGGTTGCGCATCCGGATTCCCGTAGCCGATACCCACCACGGCACCGACGACGGTGCCCACCACGTTGCCGATGATGCATCCGGCGATGAAGTTCGGGAAGATCGACACGCACCCGATCGCCATTCCCGCGTACGCACCGATCGCTGCGCCGGCCATGCCGCCGTTGTTCCAACCGATGTCGATCTCGCGGGTCATGTCGTCGAACGACGTCTGTTTCGGATCGTTCTCGGGAAACAGCGCCGTGGCGACCTGACTGTTGCCGTCGTCGGTCGGCGTCATGAGGGGTTGGGTGAGGTCGATCTGTGGAGGCGGAGGGGGCTCGGCGGTGGCAAGGCCCGAGCCCACCAGGGCACACAGGCCGATCATGACCGTTACCGCAACGATTTTGACGCACTTCATCGGATGGATTCCCGTCGCGAATGGAGAGACGAACACGGCGCGTCGCTGTCGGTGGTCGTGCCGACCTACCGGGCTGCGTGGTGCGAATGCCCACGGCGGACCGTGTTCACGTTCGATTGGATTTCGTACAGTGAGTTGTTCGTACAGTTGAGACTTCGTGTCGGGGGATCGTGTCCCTCATCCGATGCTTCTCCACCGCGGTGACGGCGCGGAGGCTTTTCGCCGAATCGCGACGGGTTTTTCGATGGCGCCTCCGAGAGTGCCCGTCGACGAAGACTTTTCGACACCCCGTGCCTGTGACCGTTGTGGCTCCAGGGGATTCAGTGCCGGTTGTGATCGGAGATGTGATTTGTGATCGGAGATCAGTGCCACCGATGGTCCGTCACCGGCGTCCGCGGACCGAACTTCGGTTTCACCGCGCGGCCGCTGAGCATCAGCAGCCGGACCGCTCGGTAGCGGTGCGGCCGCATCGGCTCGAGATACGCGACCATCTCCTCGTCGTCCATCGGTCGGCCGGTGAGGGACCATCCCACGATCGCCGCGAGGTTGTAGTCGCCGACGGACAGCGCATCGGCGTCGCCGAGCGCGCGCTGCGCGACCTCGGCGGCGGTCCACACTCCGATGCCGGAGACGGACCTGAGCCGACGAGCCGCCTCGTCGGGCGGGACGTCCACGAGGCGCTCGAGGCTGTCGGCCACTCCCGCGCACCGCACGATCGTCCGCGAGCGCGCGGGATCGACATTTGCCCGGTGGAACTCCCACGACGGGATGCGTCGCCAGGTCTCGGCGGCAGGCGATACCCGCATACCCTGCGGTGCCGGTCCGGGTGCGACCTCCCCGAACCGGGTGACCAGCCTGCGCCAGGACGCGTACGCAGCCACGCTGTGCACCCGCTGTTCGAGTACCGCCGGTACCAGCGCCTCGAGAACACGGTTCGTTCGGCCGATCCGCAGATCGGGGTGCCGGCGGTGCGCCTCGGCCAGGACGGGATGGGAGGGCGCGAATGCAGTGGCGTCGTCGTGGATGCCGAGCAACGCCGGCACCGCGTCGACCAGGTCCGGGGCACCCGGGCCCCACGCGTCGCACCGAGCCGTCCGGGCATCGACCTGGGTGATCCGGAATGTCACCGGCCCGCTCGGCTGCCGCGAGGTGCGCCAGATCGACCCGTCCGCGGCGGCATGGAAACACGGGTCGTACGGACCGCGACGGGCAGGGGCCAACGCGAGCGCGGCATCGAACGGGCGCCGAGCAGTCACCGTGGTGGCGATCCTGTCGAGCGTTGCGGTCATCGGTCTCAGCCTATCGGCGCGTCGGGCCGACAGGCGCGCGGGCTGTCGGCGAACGGACGTATCGTCTCGGGACATGATCATCGTGAGCACCGACGGATCGTGTCTGCGCAACCCCGGCGGGGCCATCGGTTGGGCGTGGGTCGATCACGAAGGGCCCAGCGCATCGGGTGGGGCCGAGTCCGGAACCAACCAGATCGCCGAGCTCATGGCGCTGCTCGAAGCGATTCGCGCCCACCCCGGCGACGCGCCCCTGCTCATCGAGTCGGATTCGCAGTACGCGATCAAATGCGCGTCCGACTGGCTCCCCGGCTGGCGGCGGAAGGGCTGGAAGACGTCGTCCGGTGCCCCGGTCAAGAACCTCGAGCTCGTGCGGAGCATCGACGAGGCCATCACCCGACGCTCCGGCCCGGTCCGTTTCCGCTGGGTACGCGGTCACGTCGGCAACCACTACAACGAGATCGCCGATACCCTCGCCGGTGCGGCGGCCCGGGCGATCGCCGACGGAAAACCGCCCGCAGAGGTCGCGACGGCCCCGGCAGCCGCGACGCGTCCACCACTCGAGCGCCCCGCCGACGAGCCGCCGCAGGAGTCCCCGCGAGCGGCCCCGCAGACCCCGGTGACCGCGGCGGAAGACGCCCTGACACTCTTCTGACATGGATCGAACGGTGACGCACGACAGCGCTGAGACAGAGGACGATCGCGAGGTCGAGGAGGTCCGCCGGTTCGTCGCGGCGCTCGGCCTACCGGGAATCGTCGACGTCCACACCCACTTCATGCCGTCCAACGTGATGGACAAGGTGTGGCGCTATTTCGATTCCGCCGGCCCGCTCACCGGACGGCCCTGGCCGATCACCTATCGCCACGACGAGGACGAACGCGTCGCCCGGTTGCGGGCGTTCGGTGTGCGGGCCTTCACCTCGATGATCTACCCGCACAAGCCCGCGATGGCAGCCTGGCTCAACGGCTGGGCCCGGGACTTCGCTCTCCGCACGCCGGACTGCGTCCGGACCGCGACCTTCTTCCCGGAACCGGGGGCCGCCGACTACGTGCGCGATGCCGTCGACTCGGGCGTCGGAATCTTCAAGAGTCACATACAGGTGGGCGACTATTCGCCCGACGACCCGCTGCTCGAGGGTGTCTGGGGCACGATCGACGACGCCGGCCTTCCGGTGGTGATCCACTGTGGGTCGGGGCCGGCGCCCGGGCGATTCACCGGACCCGGACCCATCGCCGGGCTCCTGGCGCGCTTTCCGCGCCTGCCTCTCGTGATCGCACACATGGGGATGCCCGAGTACGGGGAGTTCCTCGACCTGGCGACGCGGTATCCGAACGTGCACCTCGACACGACGATGGCCTTCACCGATTTCTCCGAGGAAGTGGCGCCGTTCCCCACCTCACGCCTCCCGCAACTGGTGGAGCTCCGCGACCGGATCCTCTTCGGCAGTGACTTCCCGAACATCCCCTACCGGTACCTGCACGCCCTGGAAGGGCTGACCCGGTTCGACCTCGGCGACGACTGGCTTCGTGCCGTCGTCCACGACAACGGGGCACGATTGTTCCCCGGCACGGCCGGTGGCCCGCTCCCTGCCGTGGACGGGTGACGTCCCCGCTGGTCGTGGAGTTTCTCGACGTACCAAGATGATTCGTCGCAACTGTCGATTCGGACGAGTCGGGAGAATCCCGTAACAGATCGTGGTCGATGGGGCGATACCCCGGACAGAGGAATCACAACCGAAGAGCAACACAGCGGTGGCGGTGCCGGAATCTGGCCCGCTGCACTCGGTAGATGCGATGCGGGGGTTGCACTTTCAACCATCATCGACCTCGAAGGGATTCTCCCATGCTGTCACGACATGATCTTCTCGGTATCGAATCACCCTGCACCGAAAAGGGTTCCATCTCGTCGTCTCGGAGCGGTGGCCGAAAGCTGAGGGCGCTGACCGTCGGCGTTGCTGCCGCATCATTGGTGATATTGCCCGCCGGTACGGCATTCGCCCAGCCCGACGGGTCGGACTCGGGCGGGAGTGCCCAGCCCAGCGAGACGATGCCGCCACGGCCGGACTCCGACGGGCCCAACGCGAATGCGCCGCAATCGCGGAAGCAGGCCGAGAACGACCCCGGCGCGGCGGCTCTGCCCGGATGTGCGGACTACTGGAATCCCCAGCTCGACAGCTGGTTCATGGTGTGCGGACGCATTCTCGACAAGTACAACGAATTGGGCGGAGTCGACGGGCCTCTCGGTCTCCCGACATCCGACGAGCTGACCAATCCCGATGGCGTGGGCAAACGTACCTCGTTCACCAACGACTCCTCGATCTACTGGTCGCCGGCGTCCGACGCCCACCAGATCGGGGGCGCGATCGGTGCGGAGTGGGCCCGGAAGGGCTGGGAGACCGGTGCCCACGGGTATCCCGTCAGCGACGAACTGAACGCGCAGGACGGTACCGGCAGGTACAACACGTTCCAGGGAAACTCGGATATCTACTGGCACCCGAACACGGGCACGAGCGCCTTCGCCGTGTGGGGTGAGATCCGCCAGGCGTGGCTCGAGAGTGGGGCGGAGGCGGGGCGCTTCGGCTTCCCGGTGAGCAACGAGTTCGAGATCGAGGGCGGCTGGGCCCAGCACTTCCAGAACGGAACCCTCGAGTGGCGTCCCGGTGGCCCTGCCGTTCCGTCCGGTGAGCTTCCCTCGCTGTTCCCGAGCGGGTCGGCCAACTGATCGGATACCGATCGGGAGCCGAGACGACGAGCGGCTGGGGCACATCCATCATGGTGTGCCCCAGCCGTTTCGACGTCCGATCAGGTGGCGTCCCGCGGGTACTTGTAGAACCCCTCGCCGGTGGCGACGCCGAGCTTGCCCTCGTCGATGTAGTTCTCCTTCAGGTACCTCGCGAACTCCTGTTGCTTGGGACCGCCCGCCGACGAGATGTTGTAGGCGGTGGTGAGCCCGACGACGTCGTAGATCTCGAACGGTCCGTGCGGAGCCCCGGTGGCGATCTTCCATGTCTTGTCGATCATCTCGGGTTCGGCGATCCCGTCTGCCACCAATTCTCCTGCCGCGCCCAGGAAGGGTACGAGCAGCGAATTGAGGAGGTACCCCGCCTTCTCCTTCTTGATCTCGATCGGGACCATCCCGATGGCGGACGCGAAGTCCGCCACCTCCTGGTACACCTTCGGATCGGTCTTCTCGGTGCCCATCACCTCGGCGGTGTTGTGGATCCAGACCTGGTTGGCGAAATGCAGCGCGAGGAATTTCTCGGGGCGTCCGGTGAACTCCATCAGGCTGCTCGGCAGCAGTGTGGACGAGTTGGTGGCGAAGATCGTCTTCGGTGGAGCCACCTCACCGAGACGGGTGTACGTGTCCTTCTTGATGTCGAAGTTCTCCGGGATCGCCTCGATCACCAGGTCGGCATCCTTCACGGCTTCCGCGAGATCCGACGAGTAGCTGACCCTGGCCAGCGCCTCGTCGGCCTTGCCGTCGGCCGCGCCGTCGACTTGCTCGACATAGGTTCGGGCCAACCCGGTGAATCGCTGTCTCGCCTCGTCCAGGACCGTGGCATCGATGTCGAAGGCGACGACGTCGAAGCCGCTGTAGGCGGTCTGGTAGGCGATCTGCGATCCCAGTACGCCGGTGCCGAGCACCGTGACGTTCTTCCATTCGGACATGTGCGCTTCCTTCGTGTTCGCGTCGAGGACTCCCCTGCGAGCCCTCGACTCCACCCTGCCCGATCCGGGTGGGGCGTGGTGCGGTGTCGCGGCGAAAGTAAGCAACGAGACAGTCCTGCCGGCGTCAGTGCGCCCTGCTCTCCCTGGTGTCGCCGATCACCGTCGGTGAGCGGCGACGGAACTCCCGAGGGCTGACGCCGTACCGTTTCTTGAAGGCGGCACTGAGCGCGAACGGGCTGCCGTAGCCGACGCGATCGGCAACGGTTGCCAGAGTGAGGGTTTCGTCGGCCAGTAGGTCGCCGGCCACCGTCAGTCGCCATCGCGACAGGTAGGCGATGGGCGACATGCCCACCGCGGCGGAGAAGCGCGCGGCGAGGCTGGTGCGGGACACCAGCGCCCGGTCGGCGAGGCTCGCGACGGTCCACGGGTGCTCGGGATGGTCGTGAATGGCATCGAGCGCGGCCCCCACCGCGGTGTCGCCGCCGCCGTGGACCCATCCCGGCAGTGCGGCGCCCCGCTCGCCGATCCATGCGCGCAGTGCCGTGATCAGCACGATGTCGACGAGACGGTCCAGAACGACGCCCTGTGCATACCCGTCGCCGTCGAGTTCGCGGGCGAGCCAGGCGAGCAGATCCGGATCGACGGTTCCCGCGGGGAGGTGGACGCAGGGAGGGAGGAGATCCGTCACGAGCCGGCCCACCTCTCCGATGTCCTCGTAGCTTGCGATGATCAGGCTGTCCGGACCGTCCGGCGCGTTTCCCCAGGTACGCAGGCCCCGGGCCATGCTCTGGTGGAGTGAGGTGCCCTCGGGAGTGGTGCACAACTGTCCGGGATGGATGACGGCCGACGGCTCGGGCGTCGGGTCCGGGCTCTGCACCGAATACGGCTCGGGGCCGCGAACGAGTGCCACGTCGCCCGGCTCGAGATCCCACTGACGGTCGGCGGCGTGCAACTGCGTGGCCCCGGCCGAGGCGACGAGCACCGTGAGTGCAGCCCCGTCCTGCACGCGTACCCACCACGGCGGTCGCATGACGGACCGGAGCGTGAACGCACCCCGTGCCCGGGGGTGCTCGAGAAGTCGGCCGATCGGATCCACGGGTGCCAGCGTAGCTCGGACGATGAAACATGTATTACGGATTCAAGACTATTCATCGTCCAGGTTCCGCCGGGTGTACTCGAAGACATGAACGAAGACATGAACGAAGACATGAACACAGGTACCGCATCCACCGACACCTACCTCGTCACCGGCGGCACCGGCCGTACCGGGCACCGCGTCGTCACCCGACTCCGGGAACGGGGCCTGCCGGTGCGGGTCGCCTCCCGCCGCGGGATCCCGCCCTTCGACTGGCACGACTCCGGTACGTGGCCCGCCGCACTCGAGGGGACGACCGTCGTGTACCTCTGCGTCTCGCCGGACCTGGCGCTCCCCGGGGTCGACGACATCGTCGCCGAATTCACCCGTGTCGCTGTGGAATCGGGTGTCCGAAGGCTGGTGTTGCTGTCCGGCCGCGGCGAGGACGGCGCGCGGGCCTGCGAGGACCTGGTGCGCGCGAGCGGGATCGACGGCGTCGTGGTGCGCAGCTCGTGGTTCGCCCAGAACTTCAGTGAGCACTTCCTGCTCGGACAGGTGCTGCGCGGGCGGGTGGCACTTCCCGTCGACGGTGTACGTGAGCCGTTCGTCGATCTCGACGATGTCGCGGACGTGGCCGTGCGGGCGCTGACGGACCCGGCGCTCACCGGCCGCGTCCTCGAGGTGACCGGGCCCGACGCGATCGGTTTCGCCCGGGCGGCGGAGTTGCTGTCCCTCGCGATCGGGAGACCGGTCGACTTCGAGACCGTGACGTCGGCGGAGTTCGTCGCCGACCTGACGGGTGAGGGTGTGCCCGCCGAGGATGCCGAGGGACTGGCCTGGCTGTTCGCCGAGGTTCTCGACGGGCGCAACGAGGCGGTGACCGATACCGTCGAGGAGGTGCTGGGCCGCGCACCGAGGACCTTCGCCGACTACGCGAGCCGGGCGGCGGCCGCCGGCGCCTGGCGCCTGACCGACCGAGAAGGCGAGGTGGCGCGATGAGTGGGACGACCCTGCTGACCGTCACCGCGACCGTCGCGACCGGGGTGACCGCAGGCGTCTACGGGGCGTTCTCGATCATGGTCGTGCCCGCGCTCCACAGGCGGCCGCCAGGCGAGGCGCTCGGGGTGATGCAGGCGGTGAACACGGCTGCTCTGAAACCACCGTTCATGGTCCTCTTCTTCGGTGCCGCGCTGTCGGCCGCGGCAGTGGTCGCCGTCGAGCTCTTCACGACCCGCGAGGTCGATGCCTGGCGCCTGGGCGGCGCGCTCCTGTCTCTCGGGAGCTTCGTCGTCACCGCGGCCTACAACGTGCCCCTCAACCGGACGATGGCGGAACTCGACCCGGCGGTTCCCTCCGACCGGGCCCGGTGGCCGTCCCTGATCGGCCGGTGGGCCGCGGGCAACCATGTGCGGTTCCTCCTCTCGACCGCGGGGCTGGCGGCCTTCGTGATCGCCGGGAGCCCTTGACCTCGAGTCGAGTTCGGGTTCCAACGCCGGGCCCGCCGACTCGCGCCGGAAATCCGCGCCGCGCCCCCGAAGATTCGAGAGCGCGGCGCGGGAGACATCCGCAGATCATTGCGATCGCGGGCGGTGCTCAGACGTCCCGAGGCAACCCGAGCATCCGCTCACCGATCACGTTGAGCTGAACTTCCGTGGTGCCGCCGTAGATCGTCGTCGCCCGGCCTGCGATGAGCTGTTCCATCGCCTTGTCGCTGGGTTCGCCGGGGACGGCGACGGTGCCCGCCGCGCCGAGTTCCTCGACGACGAACTCGGCGATGGACTGGCCCAGCCCCATACCGAGCAGCTTGCCGACACTCGACGTTGTTCCGATGTCCGTGCCGGACAGCTGGCCGAGCACCACCCGGGCACCGATCAGGTCGATCGCCTGGCTCTCGGCGATCAACTCGCCCAGCCGGAATCGGCCGACCGGTCCCAGTGGACGGTCGCGAACGAACCGGAGGAGGTCCTTGTCCGTCGCGTAGGCCTCCATCTTCTGGCTGAGCGCCACTCGTTCACCGGCCAGGGTGGTACGTGCGACGTTCCAGCCGTCGTTCACCTCTCCGACGACGTTCTCGTCGGGAACGAACACGTCGTCCAGGAACACCTCGTTGAACAGTGCAGAACCGGTCATCTCCCGCAGCGGCCGTACCGTGATTCCCGGTGACGACATGTCCAGCACGAAATAGGTGATGCCCTCGTGCTTGGGTCGCGACGGGTCGGTTCGGGCGAGAAGCATCGCCCAGTCCGAGAATTGGGCGACCGTCGTCCAGATCTTCTGTCCCGTGATCTTCCAGCCGCCGTCGACCTTCTCGGCACGGGTGGTCAACGACGCCAGGTCGGACCCGGCGCCCGGTTCGCTGAACAGCTGGCACCACACCAGGTCCCCACGGAGGGTGGGCAGTGCGAGTTCCTGCTTCTGTTGCTCGGTGCCGTGCGCGACGACGGCCTGCACGGCCCATCCACCCATGAGTAGCTGGGGCATGGCGATCCCGGCGGCCTTGGTCTCCTGGGAGATGACGATCTGCTCGAGTGGGGACGCGCTGCGGCCGTAGGGCTTCGGGAGGTGCGGTTGCACCCAGCCGCCGTCGCCGAGAGCGATCAGCTGATCGTCCTCGTCCATCCGGGCGATCGGCTCGAGGGCCGCGCGAACAACCGCCCGAACGGGCTCGGCGTCGTCGGGAAGTTCGATCTCGGTGGGGCGGGTGACGCCCGCCAGGGCGCGCTCGGCGACGCGTTCCGCGCGCGCTTCCCGGGTTCCGAGCACTCCTCGAATGGACAGCGCCCTGCGGTAGTACAGGTGTGCATCGTGTTCCCATGTGAAGCCGATACCGCCGTGGACCTGAATGCAGTCCTGGGCGACGCCCACCGCCAGATCGGGTACGAGCACCGCGGCGATCTCCGCGGCGTAGTCGGCCGTGTCGTCCCGGGCGTCCAGTGCGCTCGCGGCATCCCAGATCACCGCACGGGCCTGTTCCAGCGCGATACCCATTCCGGCGCACTTGTGCTTCACGCCCTGGAACTGCCCGATCGGCCGGCCGAACTGCACTCGGGTACCGGCATATTCGGCTGCCGACTGGACACACCACGAGAGGACACCGACGGCCTCGGCGCCGAGGACGACAGTGGTGATCGAGCGGGCCCGAGTCTCGTCGAGTCCGTCGAGGAGCCGTCCGCTCTCCGCCACCACCGCGTCGGCGCTCACGCGTGCCGAGCGTCGCAGCAGGTCGAGACTGTCCTGTGGCGTGATCGTGACCGACTCCGCGTCGAGCGCGATCCATCGCCGCGCCCCATCCACCGTGACGGGCACGAGGAGCAGGTCCGCGAGAGCGGCTCCGAGAACGGCGTCGGCGCTGCCGCTGACCCGATATCCGTCCTCGAGGACCTCCGCGTCGAAGTCACCGTCGAGAGCCACAGCGGCGGTGCGGCTTCCGTCCATCAGGCCGGGGAGTTCGGTCACGCCGAACTTGGAGTCGGATTCGGCGATCAGTGCAGCCACCAATGCCGTGGGTACGAACGGCCCGGGCGCCGCGGCCCTCCCGAGCGCTTCGAGAGCGACCGCGAGAGTCAGCAGCCCCGCGCCCTGACCGCCCTTGTCCTCGGGCACCGCCAGGCCCAGCAGATCCTGCGCGGACAGCGCGGCCCAGAAGGCGGGCCGCGGCTCCTCGTCCGCCAGCTCCAGTGCGTGCCTGCGGGATTCCGTGGTGAGGGTCCGCTCGACGAATCCGTGGACCGAATCGGCCAGGGCCGTGTGCTCGTCGGTCAGACCGAGCCCGAGTGCGTACGTAGTGCGTGCCACGATGATCCTCTCAGGACAGTTGCTTCGCGAGATCGGCGACGGTCCAGGGGCCGTCGCTCTCGATGGTGTTCACGTCGTGCCAGCCGGCGAGCTCGGAGACGGCACCGCCCTGCACCGCATAGACCTTCCCGGTCAGTGTGCAGTCCGCACCCGCCAGGAACGCCACCAGCGGAGAGATGTTGGCCGGGCTGAAGGCGTCGAACTCTCCCTCGGGAACCTCCTGCGCGAACAGCGCTCCCATCCCCGGCGTGGCGAGCGTGAGCCGGGTGCGCGCGATCGGGGCGATGGCGTTGACCCGGACGCCGTAGCGGTCCAGTTCGTCCGCGGCGACCAGCGTCAGCGCGGCGATCCCGGCCTTCGCCGCACCGTAGTTGGCCTGTCCGGCGTTCGGCATGAAGGTGCCGGACGCCGATGCGGTGTTGATCACCGCCGCGTTGACCTTCTCCCCGGCCTTGCTGCGTCCCTTCCAGTAGGCAGCGGCGTGGTGCAACATCGCCGCGTGTCCCTTGAGGTGGACGCCGATCACGGCATCCCACTGGGTCTCCGTCATGCCGGCGATGAAGGCGTCCCGCAGGATTCCGGCATTGTTCACCAGGATGTCGAGGTTGCCGAAGGTGTCGACCGCGCGGCGCACCAGCGCCTCGGCGTCCTCCCAGGACTGCACACTGCCGGTGTCGGCCACGGCGTGCCCGCCTGCCGCGACGATCTCGTCGACGACCTGCTGGGCCGGGCCGGCATCGGTCCCCGTTCCGTCGTTCGCGCCGCCGAGGTCGTTCACGACGACCTTCGCTCCTTCGCGAGCGAACAGGAGTGCGTGCTCGCGTCCGATACCGCGACCGGCGCCGGTGACGATGGCGACTCGTCCGTCCAAAGTACCCATGAATGTCCTCCGTGAGGGTGAATCGTGTGGTGGTCGGTTCTCGCGGTCGGCCTGGTCAGTGATCGTCGAGGACGACGAGCCCGTCCTTGACGACGAGGTCCTCGCCGACCGCGCTCTCGTATACGTATGACGTGGTGGCGGAATCGACCGTCGCCGCCCGCCGGAAGGTCGTCTCCACATCCTGGCCGGGGAGGACGGGCTTGGCGAAACGCACCGCCAGACGGCGCAGGCGCTCCACCCGGGAGTCGCCGAACTCCGTCAGGGCCGCCCAGGAGGTGAACGCCATCGTGCACAGTCCGTGATTGATGATGCCGGGAAGGCCGGACATGCGGGCGATCTCGTCGTCGAGGTGGATCGGCATCGGGTCGCCGGAGGCGGGTGAGTACCGGAACGTCTGGTCCTCGTCGACGTGCTGGGTCACCACGGCGGCCGGAGCGGCCGACCGTAGCGACTCGTCGAACCGGTGCTCGGGAGCGCCCTCGCCCGACCCCGGCCCGGCGTCCACCTTGCGGAAGAAGGCCGTCATCCATTGTTCGTTGACGAGTTCTCCGGCGTCGGTGCGGGTCTCGGCGTACACGACGACGGTGGAGCCGTTCTCGCGGCCCGCGTATCCCACGGGCTTCGCACGTGCCACGAGCCTGTCCCCGGGGAGGATCGGCCGGTGGAACACGAAGTCCTGTTCGCCGTGAACCAGCTTCATCAGGAGTTCGACCGGAGCCACCGACAGGGCCGCCGGTGCCATGGACGTGAAGACCGGGACCACGGCGAAGACCGGGGGAGCGACCTCGCCACGCAGATGCCGTTCGATCGGATCATTGGTGGCCGCGGCATATTCGGCGATCCGGTCGCCGGTGACCTCGAAGGTCTCCGGATCGGTCCATTCCCCGAGCCCCGCGGTGTCGAAGACGACGGTGGGGGTGCTCACGGCTCAGCCGACCAGTTCGGCGAACTTCGCCAGCGAGTTCTCGAGGTCGGACTTTGCGTTCTTGGCGACGGCCTTGCCGATCGGGCCGACGATCATCGTGCCGGTGAAGCTGGCGTCGAAGTGCGCCGTCGACCCGGAGCCGTCGGGCTCGACCCGCAGCACGAACTCGACGGTGACACCGGCCATGCCGGTACCGGTGATCCGCACCATCTCCGGCACGGTCACCTCCGCGATTGTCCATTCGATCTTGTTGGCCATGCCCATGACCGAGACGACCTCGGTGAACCGGGTGCCGAGCACGAGTTCGGAGGGGATGTCGCTCTTCCACGACTGGTGGATCGTCAGCCACTCTTCCCAGCGGGCGAGGTCGGCCAGTGCGTCCCAGGCCTTCTCGGGTGCGATGGGCAGGGGTGCGGAGACGGAGACGGAAGCCATGTCGATGCCTTTCGGTGTGGTGGTACGTCAGAGTGCGCGGTAGGCCGTGACGACGACGGCGCCGCCGAGGCCGATGTTGTGCTGGAGGGCGGTGCGGGCGCCGGAGACCTGCCGGTCGTCGGCCGCTCCGCGGAGCTGCCAGGTGAGCTCGCTGCACTGGGCGAGGCCCGTGGCGCCGAGCGGATGGCCTTTGGAGATCAGGCCGCCGGACGGGTTGACGACCCAGCGGCCGCCGTAGGTGGTGTCCCCGGCGTCGATGAGCTTGCCGCTCTCTCCCTCGCCGCACAGCCCGAGTGCCTCGTAGGTGAGCAACTCGTTCGTCGAGAAGCAGTCGTGCAGCTCGATCACGTCGACGTCGTCGGGACCGACACCTGCCTGCTCGTAGACCTTTCGCGCGGCGGTGCGGGTCATGTCCGCGCCGACGAGGCTGATCGCACTGCGATCGTCGAACGTGGAGGGGAGGTCGGTGACCATCGACTGTCCGGTGATCTCGACGGCCCGATCGTCGAGACCGTGCTTCTCCACGAATGCCTCGCTCGCGACGATCACCGCGCCGGAGCCGTCGGAGGTGGGCGAGCACTGGAGCTTCGTGAGCGGGCCGTGGATGGGGCGCGAGGCCAGGATCTCGTCCAGGGTGTACTCGTCCTGGAACTGCGCGTAGGGGTTGTTCTTCGAGTGGGCGTGGTTCTTCACCGCAACCTTCGCGAACTGTTCGGCGGTGGTGCCGAAGCGTTCCATGTGCTCGACTCCGGCAGCGCCGAACATGTACGGCGCCGGTGGCATGGCGAACTCCTGGAGCTCGGCGAGGGCCAGCAGATGGCGCATGAGCGGCTGCTCGCGGTCGTCGTAGGTCGACCCGAGCGAGCCCTTCTGCATCTTCTCGAAGCCGAGTGCCAGTGCGCTGTCCACCTGTCCGCTGCGCACCGCCTGGGTGGCGAGGAACAACGCCGTGGATCCGGTGGAGCAGTTGTTGTTGACGTTGACCACGGGGATACCGGTGAGACCGAGTTCGTACACGGCGCGCTGGCCGGACGTCGACTCTCCGTACACGTAGCCGACGTACGCCTGGCCGACCTGGCTGTAGTCGATCCCGGCGTCCTCGAGGGCCTTGGTCCCGGCCTCCCGTGCCATGTCGGGGTAGTCCCATTCGCGGGCCCCCGGCTTCTCGAACTTGGTCATGCCGACGCCGACCACGAAGACTCTGTTGCTCATTTCAGCTCCCAGGAACCAGACATGATGAAAAATGTGTGTAACACCCTGTCCCAGAAAAGTAGGTGAGACAGGGTGTCCAAGTCAATCCCTCGGGGCGTATCGTGTGGCGGATGCTGGACGAACTCGGTTCGACACCGACGTGGCGGAGAACGCGGGGGCACCACCTTGGCCGTTGACGGGCGCGCCACGAGATGGCAGGACCACAAGGCGGAGAGACGAACCCGCATCCTCGACGCTGCCATGGGAGCGATCGAGACAGAAGGGCCGGACGTGGGGGTCGCGACGGTCGCGGATCGTGCCGGCGTGCCCCGCTCGGTCGTGTACCGGATCTTCGCCGATCGCGGCGACCTCGACGAACAGCTGCGGGTGCGCATCATCGAGCGGCTGATGGAGCAACTCAGCCCCACCCTGACCCCGCAGGGCACGATTCAGGAGGCGATCGCCCGGGCGGTCTCGGCGTACATGCGGTGGATCGTGGAGCATCCACGGCTGCACCAGTTCCTGGGAACCGGTTCCCCGTCGCGGCGTACCACGGGGTCGCGGGTGGTCACGGGCACGAAGACGGCGATCGCGTTGCACCTGACCGGTCTCCTGGAGGAGGTGCTCGTTCATCTCGGCGGGGACGGCGACGCCGCGGAACCCCTGGCGTTCGGCATCATCGGGCTGGTGGACGTGAGTGTCAACCGGTGGATCACGCACCCCACCGTGGACAGCCCCGAACTCTCCGCGTTCCTCGAGGTGTCGATCTGGCAGGTGCTCTACGCGAACCTGCGGCGGATGGGGATCGACCTCGACCCCGCCACGCCGATCTCCGATCTGCGCTGACGGGGCTGCCGGACACCGGACCGCTCGACACACGACTGCTCCACACACGACGAGGGCCCGAGCCATACGGCTCGGGCCCTCGCTGTGTGTCGCGGGGTGACGGACGCGCGTTATGCTCCCGCGGCCTTCAGGCCGGTCTCGAGATCGGCGAGGATGTCGTCGATCCCTTCGATACCGACGGCCAGGCGTACGAGTCCGGGCGTGACACCGGCGGCGATCTGCTCGTCCGGGGTGAGCTGTGAGTGCGTCGTGGACGCGGGGTGGATGACGAGGGAGCGCACGTCACCGATGTTCGCGACGTGGCTGTGCAGCGTGAGCGCGTCGACGAACCGCTTACCGGCATCGACGCCCCCGGCCAGCTCGAACGTGACGATCGCACCTGCTCCCTCGGGCAGGAGCTGCTGCGCGCGGGTGTACCACGGTGAGGATTCGAGGCCGGCGTACGCGACCGAGACGATCTCGTCGCGGCCCTCCAGCCACGCCGCGACCCGCTGCGCGTTGGCCACGTGCCGCTCGACACGCAGGCTCAGGGTCTCGATGCCCTGGCTGATGAGGAACGCGTTGAACGGCGAGACCGCCGAGCCCAGGTCGCGCAGCAACTGCACGCGCGCCTTGAGTGCGTAGGCGGGCGCACCCAGGTCCGCGAACACGACACCGTGGTAGCTGGGATCGGGAGTGGTGAAGTTCGGGTGCCGCCCCTGCGTCCAGTCGAAGGTGCCGCCGTCGACGATCACCCCGGCGATCGCGGTGCCGTGTCCGCCGAGGTACTTGGTCGCCGAATGGACCACGATGTCGGCGCCGTGCTCGAGCGGACGGAGGAGGTACGGGGTCGCCACCGTATTGTCCACGATCAGTGGAATACCGTTGTCGTGCGCAACCTTCGAGATTCCGGGAAGGTCGAGGACGTGGTTCTTCGGGTTCGCGACGGTCTCGCCGTAGAACGCCTTGGTGTTCGGACGGATCGCGCCGGCCCACTCCTCCAGGTTGTCGGGATCGTCGACGAACGAGACCTCGATACCGAGCTTCGGCAGCGTGTAGTGGAAGAGGTTGTAGGTGCCGCCGTAGAGGTACGGGCTCGACACGATGTGGTCGCCTGCCTCGGCGATGTTGAGGATCGCGAAGGTCTCCGCTGCCTGTCCGGACGCGAGCAGCAGTGCCGCGACTCCGCCTTCGAGGGTGGCGATGCGTTGTTCGACCGCGTCCTGGGTGGGGTTCATGATGCGGGTGTAGATGTTGCCCGGCTCCGCGAGCCCGAACAGCGCTGCCGCGTGGTCGGTGTTGTCGAAGGTGTACGAGGTGGTCTGGTAGATCGGCAGCGCCCGCGCCTTGGTGGTGGCGTCGGAGGTCTGTCCGGCGTGGATCTGCTGGGTCTCGAACGACCAGTCGGCGCTGGGATCGGGGGTGTCGGTCACGGGGGGCTCCGGTTTCGATAGATGTCGGCATTGTCGTCCGGCGAGGACAGCGGGTGGTGCAGTCGTCCGGTGAGGACAGCGGGTGGTGCAGTCGTCCGGCGAGGACAGCGGGTGGCGCAGGTGCACCACGAGGCCGCCGGATACCGGCGGCCGAGGACTGGCGGTGGGCTCGAGGTTCAGTCGCTCGAGCGGTGGGGAGTCGGACACCCGCTGGTACAGACCAGTGCGAAATCGACGTGGCGCCGCCGCGTCAGCAGCGGTCCGGTCGATCCGTTCGTCGAGTTCACGGGACGACTGTAACCGGCGTGAGGCGATCGGTACAGAGATAGCGACAGGGCGTCGGCCAATGCTGGACAGGACGTTGCTCGCCTGGTCGACGCCCGAGCCGGGCGTCCCGGCGCTCAGCCGACTCCCGAATCAGCCGACGTCCGACAGCACCGTGCACAGGGTGTCGAGCGTCGCCTCGAATCTGCTCTGTGGCGGTGTCGCGTAGCCGATGACCACGGCATCCCGGTGCGGGGATCGTGCCGCCGGGTGGCGATACAGCCGCGCGCCGACCAGTGCGAGGCCTGCGCGACGGGCGCGCTCGACAGCGAGATCCTCGGTGCCGTGGGGTAATTCGACGACCGCGTGCAGCCCGGCGGCGACTCCGGTGACCTGCGCGTGGGGAACGTGCGCGGCCAGCGAGTCCACCAGGCGCTGCCGCCGCCGACGGTACCGTTGCCGCATGGCACGCACGTGCCGATCGAGTCCCCCGGTGTCGATGAAGTCGGCGAGTGTCAGCTGATCCGTCGCGCTGACCCAGCGCTCGTAGGGGCCCTTGATCGCGAGCACGGGGTCGAGCAGACGTTCGGGCAGCACCATCCAGCCGATCCGCAGGGCCGGTGTCACGCTCTTGCCGATCGTGCCGAGATAGGCCACCCGATCCGGAGCCAGGCCCTGCACTGCCCCGACGGGCCTTCGGTCGTAGCGGAATTCGCCGTCGTAGTCGTCCTCGACGACCAGGCCACCGGTGCTGCTCGCCCATTCGAGGAAGGCGGTGCGCCGCGTCGGATGAAGAGGGCCGCCCAGGGGGAACTGGTGTGCGGGAGTGAGGAGGACCGCGGCCGGAGCGGGCGAGCCGGTCGGTGGACGCGCACCGTGCTCGTCCAGCTCGAGTGCTGTCGTCGCGACGCCCGCGCGCTCGAGCAGCCGGCGGTGCAGATGCAGGCCGTACTCCTCGACTCCGATGGTGGGGGCGTCGAGAGCCTGTGCCAGCACTTGTAGCCCGTGCCCCGAGCCGGGGCAGACGACGACCGTGTCCGGGTGGACGCGGACGCCGCGGGCGCGGGCCAGATACTCGGCGAGCGCGCGCCGCAGTTCCGGCCTGCCACGGGGATCGCCGGGGCCGAACGCGGAGTCGGGTGCCCGGGACAGGGCCCGGCGCGCCGATGCCGACCACGCGGTGCGCGGGAACGTGGCCGGGTCGGTCGCCCCCGGCACCAGACTCATCAGCGCGGTCCGGACGTGGGACGGGGGCCGGGCCGGTGCCGCATCGGGTGACGGCACCCGCGCCACCCGTGTTCCCGAGCCCTGTCGGGCCTCGAACCATCCTTCGGCGACCAGGTCGGAGTACGCCGCGGCCACCGTGTTGCGCGCCATTCCGAGGTCGAGGGCGAGTGCCCGGCTCGGTGGAAGCGTCGCGCCGGGCTGCAGACGTCCGGACCGGACGGCCTGACGAAGTGCGGTGACCAGCGAGGACTTGCCGTGGCCGGCTAGTTCGAGGTGGAAATCGAGACCGGAATTGGCCCAAGAACTCATGGGGAAATTGAACCAGACCAATGGTCCGATCTCGACTTACCGTGGAATGTATGACCGCAGCACGCACCGCAGATACATCCACCGCAGACGCAACCACCGGGCATGCACCCCGGATCGACCTCGCTCGGCAGGCCCCGGACGTGTACCGGGCCATGATCGCCCTCGACAGCGCGGCGCGCGAAGGGCTCGACCCCGAACTCGTCGAGCTGGTCCTCACCCGCTGCTCCCAGATCAATCACTGTGCCTTCTGCCTCGACATGCACACCCACGATGCTCGCCGGATCGGGGTGAGCGAGCAGAAGCTCTACCTGCTCGACGCGTGGAACGAGATGGTGGGGCTCTACAGCGACCGGGAGCGCGCCGCACTGCGATTGGCGGAGTCGGTGACCAGGCTAACCGACGACTTCGTTCCGGACGAGGTGTACCTGACTGCCGCGGAGCACTTTTCGGACGAGGAGCTGGCGCGGCTCATCGCCGTGATCTTCACGATCAACGCGTGGAACCGAATTGCCGTGTCCACCCGAAGGGTCCCGCCGGTGCGTCGTTAACCTCGCCATAATCTGTTGTTGTTCAAGGATTTTCCGGTGACATTCGTGATGCTGCCCGGCCCCGGTGAGACCGGCCACACCGGGGCGGCGGAAGCGCCCGCCGGGGCCTCGGACGTGGTTACCGTGTGGCGTCATGCAGACCCTCGAGAACGCCGACACCGCCACCGTCGCGGCGCCTGACGGTCGGGCGGCCGCGCCGACACTGCGGGACCGCGTCGGCATCGTCGCCCGGTACGACCTGCCCGCCTCGCTGGTGGTGTTCCTGGTGGCGCTGCCGCTGTCGCTGGGTATCGCGATCGCCTCCGACGCCCCCGTGATGGCGGGTCTCGTCGCCGCGATCGTCGGCGGAGTGGTGGCGGGCGCGATCGGTGGTTCGCCGCTCCAGGTGAGCGGTCCCGCGGCCGGACTGACCGTCGTGGTCGCCGAACTGGTCGCGACGTTCGGCTGGCAGGCGACGTGCGCCGTCACCGTCGCGGCCGGCGTGCTGCAGATCGTCTTCGGGCTGAGCCGCGTCGCACGAGCCGCGCTGGCGATCGCACCCGTCGTCGTGCACGCCATGCTCGCCGGTATCGGCGTCACGATCGCGCTGCAGCAGATCCACGTCCTGCTCGGGGGGAGTTCGCACAGCTCGGTACTCGAGAACATCACCGAGCTTCCGGGACAACTCGCGTCGCCACAATGGGATTCGGTACTCATCGGCTCGCTCGTCGTCGTGATCATGCTCGTGTGGAAACGTCTGCCGGGAAAGCTGCGGATGATTCCCGGGCCACTGGTCGCCGTCGTCGTGGCGACGGTGGTGTCCCTTCTCGTCCCGATGGATGTCCCCCGGATCGCTCTCGACGGATCGCTCGTGGATGCGATCGCGCTGCCCTCGATGCCCGAGGGCCCGTGGCTCGCCGTCGCCACCGGCGTGCTCACCGTTGCGTTGATCGCGAGTGTGGAGAGCCTGCTCTCGGCCGTGGCGGTCGACAAGATGCACGAGGGGCCCCGCACGAACTTCAGCAGGGAGCTGGTCGGGCAGGGATCGGCGAACGTCGTCTCCGGCGCGATCGGCGGACTGCCGGTCACCGGGGTGATCGTGCGCAGCTCGACCAACGTCGCAGTCGGGGCCCGGACCCGTGCGTCGGCGATCCTGCACGGCGTGTGGATCCTGGTGTTCGCGGCATTGCTCACCGGATTGGTGCAGCGCGTGCCGATGGCGGCGCTGGCCGGGCTCCTGGTCGTGATCGGACTCCAGCTGATCAAGCTCGCCGACATCACGATGGCGCGCCGCACCGGCGACATCTGGGTGTACGCCGTGACCGTCGCGGGCGTCGTGTTCCTCAATCTGCTCGAGGGTGTTCTCCTCGGTCTCGCGCTCGCCGTCGTGCTGTTGCTGTGGCGGGTGATCCGTCCGGCGCTCGAGGTGTCCGAGCCGGACGCGCCGGGCGCACCCTGGCGCGTCTCGGTCGAGGGGCCGTGCAGTTTCCTGTCGCTGCCGCGGCTCACGTCCTTGCTGGGCCGGGTGCCGCCGGGTGCGGAGGTGACGATCGAGCTCGCCGTCGACTTCCTCGACCACGCCTCGTGGGAGGCGATCGAGGAGTGGGTCAAGCACCATCGGCGTGGCGGCGGATCGGTGACCGTCGAGACCACCGGCCCGGTCGACGTCGACGCGGTCGGTGCGGCCCCGCCGCGGCGGGGCACCCGGGTGGCCCCGCCGCCGGGTTTCGCCCCGTGGCGAAGCTGGCAGTCCCAGGTCAGGCGGGAGCACGCGACCCCGCCGGCGCTGCAGCCGGTGCGGGCCGGGGTCGCGGAGTACCACCGGCGCGGTGCCGAGCAGCTCCAGTCACACCTCGGGGGCCTGCGCGACGGTCAGCGCCCCGACACGTTGTTCCTCACCTGCGCGGACTCGAGAATTCTGCCGAACGTCATCACCAGTAGCGGGCCGGGGGATCTGTTCACGATCCGCAACGTCGGCAACCTGGTACCCGGGCGGCGTGCGGACGACTCGGTCGAGGCAGCGCTGGAGTTCGCGTTGACCGAACTCGGGGTGACGTCCGTGGTCGTGTGCGGACACTCCGGTTGCGGGGCGATGACGGCGTTGCTGTCGAACGAGCCCGACAGCGACGACACCGCGGTCCGGGAGCCCGACGGGCCGATCGACCGGTGGCTCTCCCACGCTCATCCGAGCGTGCGGGCATTCCGGAGCGGTCACCCCGCCGCGCGGGACGCGGCGGGCATGGGCTTCGGGACGATCGACCGACTGGGAATCACGAACGTCGCGGTCCAGGTCCAGACGCTGCAGCGGCACCCCGTCGTCGGCGAGGCCTTCGCGGACGGCCGAGTGCGGGTGGCGGGTCTGTTCTTCGACATCGTGAGCGCCCAGGTCCTCGACGTGACCGCCACGGGTGTCACCCGCCCCCGCGAACTCGGGTGACCGTCAGAGCAGGTGCACGCGCTTGTAGAGGCGCTTGGTCGGGCCACCGACGAGCCCGGCGCTGTCCAGGAATTGCATGAGCTTGGACCCGGACGTGCGGACCATGTCCTTGTAGTGCTGGTTGTGCTTGGCCTCGTCCCGCGCACGCTGCGGATCGAGCCCGGCGTTGCGGTAGACGTCCTTGCGGATCATCGACTTCATCACGAAGTAGACGACGACGGCGGTGTTGAGCCGCTCGATCTGCAGCCGGCCCCAGCCGGCACCCTCGATCCGGCGGAGCACCTCCTCGCGGGCGAACCGGATGTGCCGGGCCTCCTCCAGCACGTGGATCTTGCTCACCGTGCGGGTGACCGGCTGGACCCTCTCGTCGCGCATGAAGTCGCGCTGCATCATGTCGAGGATCTCCTCCGCGGCCATGACGGACGCGTAGGCGTTGGCACCGCGGAAGAAGCTGCCCCAGATGCGGCCGAGCCGGTGGATGATCTTGGGAGGGCCGTAGCCGGGCATGCTCAGCCGCTCGCCGGCGCGGGCGAACATCACCGAGTGGCGGCATTCGTCGGCGACCTCGGTGAGCGCGAACTGGACATGGCGGGAATGCTTGTCACGCCCGTACACGTCCCGCAGCAGCATCTGCATGAGCAGGATCTCGAACCACAGGCCGACTCCGGACACACAGGCGGCTTCGTGCTTGGTGAGCTCGATGCGCTGCTCGTCCGTCATCTCGTCCCAGAGTGCGGTGCCGTAGAGGGTGCTCCATTCGGGCGTGAGCCCGAACTTGTCCGCCGGGATCGGCGCCTCCCAGTCGACCTCCACCATCGGGTCGTACGACTTCCGCGCCGACGAGGCGAGGAGCCGCTGTGCGGTCTCTTCCCGATCGGAGGTGGTCGGACGGGCCGATTCGATCGACGCGGTCATGGCGTACCCCTTCGTGAGCTGCCCCTACGTGTGACGCTTGGTTACTGATACTGAACGATACAATGATCGATGTCACAATCGCAATGGGCGCGGTCGTAGCGCCGAGTCCGTGCGGAAGAGGTCAGTTCCGCGGCTCGCGGCCCGGAGCCCAGAAGGCCAGCCCGACGGCAGAGGCGATCAGTACCGCGCCGAGCACGATCGATGCCTCGTCCATCCCCTTCAGGAACGCCTCGCGAGCGAACTCCGCCAGTTCTGCGCCCCGCGGGCCCGCCATGTCCGCGACTTGGAGCGCGGATGCGAGTGATCCGTGCACCGCTTCCTTGGCCGGCTCGGGCACGGCGTCGACGGCCTCCTGGACGTTGCGGCCGTAGCCCGCGGCCAGGATGCTGCCTGCCAGGGCGATTCCGATCGCCGAGCCGATCTCGCGGGAGGCGTCGTTCACCGCCGACGCGACCCCCTGTTTGTGGTCGGGGGTGTTCGCCACGATCGCGGTGGTGGCCGGCGTCGTGCACAGGCCGATGCCGAGGGCGGCGACGAAGAGCGGCACCGCCACCTCGGCGTAGGAGGAGTCGATGTCGAGCCGAGTCATCAGGAGCAGCCCGACACCGAGGATCGCCGCGCCGGTGGCGAGCAGCACGCGCAGGCCGGTGTACGGGATCGCGAGCGGCATGAGGACCGACAGCACCAGGATCGGCACCGCGATCGGGGCCATGGCCAGTGCCGATTGCAGTGGTGAGTAGTCGAGGACCAGTTGCAGATACTGCACCGTGAAGAAGAAGACGCCCAGCGTGGCGAAGAACTGCAGGGCCAGCGAGGCCGAACCCGATCCGAAGGCGCGATTGGCGAACAGCCGGACGTCGAGAAGCGGTTGCCTGGTACGCAATTCGACGAGTGCGAACAGCCCGGCGGCGAGGACGCCGCCCACCAGCAACGCGAGAACGATCGGGTCGAGCCACCCGCGATGCGGCGCCTCGATGGTGCCGAGCACGAACAGTGCGACGGCTCCGGAGATCAGCGCCGCGCCGGGGAGATCCAGAGGTGTCGCATCCGAGTCCTTCGACGACGGAATCGTGAACGAGGCGATCAGCAGGATCGCGGAGACCAGGGCCAGACCGGCGAAAATGGACGTCCACGCGAACCTCTCGAGCAGGGCGCCGGACACGACGAGACCGGCGATGGCTCCGGATCCGGCCACGCCCGACCAGATTCCGACGGCCCGGCCGCGGTGGGCGAGTGGGAACCCGGCGGTGAGGAGTGACAGCGTCGCGGGCATGACGAATGCCGCCCCGATGCCCGCCACCGTGCGGGCGGCGATGATCCAGGTCGGTGAATCCTCGAACAGCGGAACGGCATTGGCGGCAGCGAACACGGCCAAGCCCCCGATGAGCATGCCCCGTCTGCCGTACCGGTCGCCGAGCGCGCCCGCCGGAAGCAGTAGGGCGGCGAGAGTGAGCGTGTAGCCGTCGACGATCCAGGTGAGTTGCGTCTGGGTGGCCCCGGTGTCGCGGGCCAGATCCGGGAGCGCGGTGTTGAGCGCGGCCATCGCGGCGACGACCAGTGCCACCCCGCCGCACGCGACGAGCAGCATCCACACCTGGCCGAACGTCCATCTGGTCGATTTCGCCTGCTCCTGTGCCATGGCCTGCTGCACGCCGTTCGCCTTCCGGTCGGGGATCGAACTGTCGTCGAGAAACTGCTCTCGGGGAATCGAGATCGGTGTCCGGACTCGAAACGAGACTGACAGTATCGTATGTAGACTAACGGTTCACAAGGGCTGCGGCAGGACGGGGACGCGAATGGTCGACGAGGATCCACGGCGGGCGCGTTCGCGGACCCGGCTGCTCGATGCGGCGACCCGGCTGCTGGCCGAGGGCGGGACGGATGCGGTGACGATCGACGCCGTGACCCACGAGGCCGGCGTCGCCCGGGCCACCCTCTACCGGCACTTCGCCAGTGGGACCGAGCTCGTCGCGGCGGCGTTCGCCCGTCTGGTGCCGCCCGCGCCGGTCGTTCCCGAGACCGGTGATCTACGGTCGCGGCTGGTGGAACTCCTCGTCGGGCAGGCGCGGCTCATCGAGAACGCGCCGATGCACGTCACCGCGATGTGCTGGCTGGGGCTCGGACCGGCACTCGGTGACTATTCGAGCGCCGCGGCGTCCGAGTCGGGTGGTGGGGAGTCGAGCGCGGCCGACCGGCGCGAACTGCGCACGTTGCGCCGCACGGTGGTCGAGCAGTACCGCGAGGCGTTCGATCGGATCCTGCGCACCCCGGAGGGGCTCGAGGTGCTCGGCGAACACGACTACGACCTGGCGCTCGCCCAGCTGATCGGCCCCCTGGTGTTCACCCGGCTGGCCACCCTGTCCCCGCTGGGACGCGAGGCGTGCGAGGAGATCGTCGACGACTTCCTCGCGGCGCGCCGGATGCGCGAGGGCGGTCGCAGGGTGCGGTAGCTCGCCTGCCGCCTGCCCTGCCGCCTGCCGCTCGCCCTGCCGCCTGCCGCTCGCCCTGCCGCCTGCCGCTGGCACAATGTCACACCGGTTTCGTCAGATCGAAACAATGTGACATTGTGCCGAAACAGGTTGTCGGGCACGGTGTCACACTGGTTTCGTTGGGCCGAAACTATGTGACAGTGTGCCGACACCGGTGGGCGGTCGACGGAACGCGGATGCGTGCCGTCAGTCCTTGAAGTAGACGAGCTGGTGCGACGTGGCGAGCAGTGCCCCGTCGCGGCCCCACAGTTCGGCGGACTGGTCGAAGTACCCGTTGCCGAATCGTCCGGTCCTGGCAGTGCCGAGGAGGGGCTCGTCCGCCTGGGTGGCGAGCGCCTCCGGATTGCCGTGGAAGTACACGGTGAGCGAGACGGTGCCGGCGGGCATGTACCGGCCGCGGCGCAGGAACACGCGGGGGAAGAACACGTCCGCCAGTGCGGCCAGGGCCGGGTAGTCCAACGAGCGGGCCGGGGTGGGGCGCACCCACAGGGTCGACGTCGAATCCGGATTCTCGCCCGAGTCCTCGTTCGGCACAGCGCCTTCGACGAACCGCATGTCGTAGTTGCGGGCCCAGGCGATGAACTCCGGGAACGGCGAGGGTTCGACGGCGTCGGGGGCCGGAACGCGTGGCATCTCCGACTCGGTCGATTCCCACGTCTCGCGGCGGATGCCGAACACCGCCGTCGCGGTGGTGGTGAGGACACCGGCCTGCGTCAGTTCCAGCGACCAGTGCTGGGTGGTGCGATTGGTGCGGGTGGCGCGCGCCGTGATCTCGAATGCGCCCTCGGCGACGGGTCCCGCGTAGTTGACCGTCAGCGAGAGTGGATCGCCGAGCCGGTCGGGGTGTTGCTGGACGGCGCGCAGCAGGGTGGCGGCCGTGATGCCGCCGAAGGGGCCCACCATGTTCGCGAACGCCGCCGAGGTGTGGCCGGCGAAGACCCCGTCCTCTGCCGGGGTGAGATCGATCGCCGAGTCGAACGGGTGGGTCGGGGCGATGATCTCGGTCATGATGCTCCTCGGTGCGGCTGCCGGGCTGCGCTGATCGGTGTCGGGTGATCACGGTGTCGGGTGAACTCGGTGTCGGCGATCCCGGTACCTCGCCGATATTAAGTATGACAACATACATATCAGTAGTGCGGCAAACCGAGAGGCGGATGCAGGTGACCAGGCAGCAGGATCGGACCGGCGCCCGCGCGGCGATGATCGACAGCGCGATCGCGCTCTTCCGAGAGCGTGGAGTGGCCGCCACCTCCTTCGCGGACGTCCTGTCACGCAGCGGTGCGCCGCGAGGCTCGATCTACTACCACTTCCCCGAGGGGAAGGCGCAGCTCGTCGAGGAGGCGACGCGCGATGCCGCCGGACGGCTCGGTGCCGGGATCGGCAGGGTTCTCGACTCGGGGGACACGGCGACCGCCCTGCGCGCGCTGGTGGAGCTGTGGCGCCGGGGGCTCGAGTCGGGCGACTACGCCGTGGGCTGTCCGATCGTGTCGGCGGCACTGGGGAACGAGCGCGGCGCCCGGGACATCGCGGGGGTGGCGTTCGAATCCTGGTGTGCGGTGATCGCGAGCAAGCTCGTGGGCGAGGGCGTCGGCCCCGACCGGGCGGAGACGGTCGCCGTGCTCGTGGTCGGCGCTCTCGAGGGTGCCCTGGTGCTGGCGCAGGCACAGCGCAGCTCGTCGCCGCTCGACGCCGTCGTGGGGGAGCTCGAAAGAGTCTGTGCAGAAGCAGTTTCCGGCTGAGTGACCGCACGCAGAACCGGCGTGGTCAGGGCCGTCGGCGCAGGACGAACTGTTCCAGCCGTCGGATACCGCGCACGCGGCGGGGACGCAGTTGCTTGAGGAGATAGGCGGGCTCGCCCGCGAGTTCGTCGGCCATCCGTTCGTCGACGAGGACCGCGCCCGGCCGAGCCGCGCTGGTGAGCCGAGCGGCGGTGTTGACGACCGAGCCGTAGAGGTCGCCGTACCGGACCAGGGCGGGGCCGAGTGCCAGCCCGACCCGCAGGCCGGGATCGGTCTCGTCCGTGAGGACCGATTCCTGCAGCCGCAGCGCGATCTCGGCCGCGTCGGCAGGGTTCTCGGAGGCGAACATGACCTCGTCGCCGACCGTCTTGACCACCCACCCCTGGTGGCCGGCGATGACGGTGGTGGACACGGATTCGAAGCGTTCGAGCAGATCCGACAGGTCGCGGGCCCCGAGCCGCCGAGTCAGCGACGTGTACCCGACGATGTCGGCGAAACCCACGACGAGGGTGCGGCTGGCGACCTCGTCCGTGGGGTTTCCGACGCTGCGGCCCGTGGTGGACGCGACATGGCGTCGCCATACGTATGACTGGAGTGATTCGACGGCGGGGATCACCTCGGCGGCCAGCGCGTGGACGTGCGCGCGGATCTGCGCGGGTTCCGAGACCCCGGATCCCGCCAGCTCCTCGAGGATGTGGGTACTGAGCAGGGACACCTGCCATTCGGCGATCCGCGACATCGCCTGCCCCAGCGCCCGCGCCGCGGCCACTTCTCCCTCGGGGGTCAGCACGCCACGCTCGACGAACTCGACGATGGAGCGCAGTGCCCGCGCGTCCCCGTCGGTGAACATCCGGGCATCCGGATCGGCGTCCACGGCGAATCCCATCGAGACCCACAGGCGGTCCGCGCGTTCACGCGGGACGCCGGCGAGCGCGGCGATCTCGTCCTGGGTGTACTTGCGTGGGCCACCCAGGAGGAACTCCTCGAGTTCCTCCTGGATCTCGCCGAGAACGTGTGGATCGAACTCCGGCCTCACGGGCTCGTCGGGCCTCGGCTCCATCGCCTCTCCGTTCGATCGGGCGCACCGCGGCGGGGTCGCGCGTCGGCGTGCGTCGTGCACTGGATGCAATCTCGCACACTCGGCCGGGCATCGTGTGCGGGACGGCGCCGAGTCGGGGCGGTGTCGTGCCCGCGTCGGTGCCGTGTGCAAGAGTGTGCGCGAATTCCTGAACACCCGAAAGGACTCGACATGCCGCCCCGCACCCGAGCCGGCGCCTCCGGGCTCACCGCCGAGAACCTCGCGACATTGGCCGCCGCGATCGCCGAGGGGCGCCGGTCCACCGTCTATCTCCGCGAGGCGATGCCGAGTCTCGGTCTCGAGGCGGGCACGTCCGCCAAGGCCCTGTCGGTGTCGGGCAACACGGTGGTGATCCGACCCAAGGGTGTGGACGACGAACTGCCCTTCGAGGCGGAGGAGTTGCTGGCGAGCCGGCCCAAGCCCGCGGCCGGTGCCACCCCTGCACGGGCTGCGTCGAAGGCCGGCGGCACGAAGACCGAACTGGCGGTTCACCAGGGTATCGAGCCGGGGCCGCCGCCCGCCCCGAAGCCGCGTACCTCCTCCGCTGCCCCTGTCGCGGCGTCCTCCGCGGAGCCGCCGGCCCCGCGGAAGCGGGCACCGGCGAAGAAGAAGGCACCCGCCGCGGTGGCGGTGACCATCCACGCGGGTGCCGACGGAGAGTGGAGCGTCGCCGTGACTCCGGGCGCCAAGCGGCCGGCGAAGTCGACACCGGTCACCGCGGATGCGGTCGAACGAGCGGTGCGTGAGCTCGGCGATCCTGCGACGGTGGATGCCGTCGAGTCGATCCTCGCCGTCGCCCGCGAGAGTGCCGCCGCCAAGGTGGAGGAGCTCAGCCGGCAGCTCGAGGAGGCTCGCGCAGCCCTCGAGGCGCTCGGCGCAGCCGATTGAGTGATACTGCGCAGCCGATTGAGGGACTCTGTGCAGCCGGTGCTTCTGCCTCGGACGATGCGTAAAACGTCCACCAACGGTCTCCGTGGGTGACACGCTGTAGAAACACGCGGTGTCGGGATCGACGGAGGGCAGGGAGATGCTCAGCAGGCACGTTTTCAGGTGGGTCGCGACCGTCATCGGGGCCACGGCCCTGGTCTTCGGGGGAATGGCGGGTGGAACGGCGGTCGCGGCGCCTGCTCCGGCGGTTCTCGGTGGCGGGTCGGGCATCGTCATCGACGACGAGCTGGTGTGTTCGATCACCACGATCGGTCACGACAACGCGGGTCGCCTCGTCGGGCTGACCGCCGGTCACTGTGGCCGAGTGGGGTCGACGGTCGTTCCGGAGTACAAGCCGGATTCCGGTGTGGTCGGCACCTTCGTCGCCGCGAACTACGACCTGGACTACGCCGTGATCCAGTTCGATCCTGCCAAGGTGGTCCCGGTCAACCGGGTCGGCAACGTGACGATCACGCACGTGGGGCCGCCCGCAGCGTTCCCTCAGATCGGATGCAAGGAGGGGCGGACGACCGGCAACACCTGCGGTGTGGTGTGGGGCGATCTGATGCAGACCCAGGAGACGTGGACTCAGGCCTGTGTGGTCGAGGGTGATTCCGGTTCACCGCTGGTGGTGGGCACGACGCTGGTGGCGATGGTGAACGCCTACTTCCTGTATCCGTGCATCGGTCCGGAGATCGGAACCAATTTCGACCTGATCATGCATCACATGAACGGCAGCGGCGGCCCGGGCGCGGGCTTCCGACCGATCTGACCGTCCTATCCGGTCGCGCGCTCGATCCGATTCTCGATCGCGGACAGCCCGTGCCCTGCTGAAGAACTCGCCGATCCTCATTCTCGACGAGGCCGTCGCGTCGGTCGATCTGGAGACGGAGGCGAAGATCCAGGAAGCGCTCGCGGCATTGATCGCCGGGCGCACGGTGATCGTCATCGCGCACCGGCTGTCCACCGTCACGGGGGTCGATTCGATCGTCGTCCTGGCCGACGGAGTGGTCGACGCCGTCGGAACCCACGAGGAGTTGCTCGCGGGCAGCGACGTCTACCGGGAACTGTGGCGCGCCGGGGAACCACGAGCGGTCAGCGCCTCCTGATCCGCGGGCCGGAAACCAGCCCGCGGATCGAGGGTCCTATCCGCAGACGGCTCCCTGGGAGGCGGATCCGACCAGCTTGACGTACTTGGAGAGCACGCCCCGCGTGTAGCGCGGGGGCAGCGGCGCCCAGCCCTGCCCGCGCGCGGTGAGCTCCTTCTCGTCGACCAGGACGTCGAGGGTTCCGTCGGCGACGTTCAACCGGATCGTGTCGCCGTCGCGGACGAATGCGATCGGGCCGCCGTCGACGGCCTCCGGTGCGACGTGACCCACACACAGGCCGGTGGTACCGCCGGAGAACCGGCCGTCGGTGAGGAGGAGGACGTCCTTGCCCAGGCCGGCGCCCTTGATCGCCGCGGTGATCGCGAGCATCTCCCGCATACCGGGGCCACCCTTCGGGCCCTCGTACCGGATCACGACGACGTCGCCGTGTGTGATCGTGCCGTTCTCGAGTGCGTCCATCGCGGCACGCTCACCGTCGAAGACCCGGGCGCGCCCCTCGAAGACGTGCGAGTCGAATCCCGCCGACTTCACGACAGCGCCGCCGGGGGCCAGGGTGCCCTTCAAGATCGTGATCCCGCCCGTCGGATGGATCGGTGAGCTCAACGCCCGCAACACCTTTCCATCCGGGTCCGGGGGTGCGATGTCGGCGAGGTTCTCGGCCATGGTCCGGCCCGTGACGGTGAGGCAGTCGCCGTGGAGCAGACCGGCGTCGAGGAGGGCCTTCATGATCACCGGCACCCCGCCGATCCGGTCCACATCCGTCATCACGTGGGCACCGAAGGGCTTGACGTCGGCGAGGTGCGGCACTTGCCCGCCGATACGGGCGAAGTCGTCGAGAGTGAGGTCCACGTCGATCTCGTGGGCGATGGCGAGCAGGTGCAGCACGGCGTTGGTGGAACCACCGAACGCCATCACCACCGCGATCGCGTTCTCGAACGACTCCTTCGTGAGGATGTCGGAGGTGGTGATCCCCCGACGCAGGAGTTCGACGACCGCCTCGCCGCTACGCCGGGCGAACCCGTCCCGGCGACGGTCGGAGGCGGGTGGTGCCGCGCTGCCGGGGAGCGACATGCCCAGTGCCTCGGCCGCGCTCGCCATCGTGTTCGCGGTGTACATGCCGCCGCAGGCGCCCTCGGCCGGGCAGATCACCCGCTCGATCGTGTCCACGTCTTCTCGGCTCATCAACCCGCGCGAGCAGGCACCGACGGCCTCGAACGCGTCGATGATCGTGACCTGCCGCTCGCTTCCGTCCGCCAGTTTCGCGATGCCGGGGAGGGTGGACCCGGCATACAGGAACACGCTCGCGAGATCCAGACGAGCTGCTGCCATGAGCATTCCGGGAAGGGACTTGTCGCATCCCGCGAGCAGGACGGAGCCGTCGAGTCGCTCCGCCTGCATCACCGTCTCGACGCTGTCGGCGATCACCTCACGGGACACGAGGGAGAAATGCATCCCCTCGTGTCCCATCGAAATGCCGTCGGACACCGAAATCGTGCCGAACTCGAGCGGGTAACCGCCCGCCGCGTGCACGCCGTCCTTGACCGCCTTCGCGAGTCGATCGAGCGACAGGTTGCAGGGGGTGATCTCGTTCCACGACGACGCGACCCCGATCTGGGACTTGCCCCAGTCCTCGTCGCCCATCCCCACTGCCCTGAGCATTCCGCGGGCAGCGGTCTTCTCGAGACCGTCGGTGACGTCGCGACTGCGCGGTTTGATGTCGTGGTCGTGTTCGGTGTTCATACACCGAGTCTGGCCCGTTCTGCCGACGTTTGCGTGCGGACGCGCGAATTCGCGAGGTCAGCGTGGATTTCGGCCGGTGAGCGCGAGGAGTCGATCCTGGAGTGGTGCGTCGTCCTCGACCGGCACCGGATCGCCGAAGAGGCCACTGTCGGCGAGCATGTCCCGCTGGCCGTCGAGCTCGCGCCACACCGCCTCCACGAGCGTGGGGTCCAGCCGTTCGTCGGCGCCGACGGCGCGGGCCAGGTCCCAGGCGTGCACGGCGATGTCCGAGGTCTGCTGCCGGAGGTAGTACTCCACCGGGAAGGTGCCGAACGACAGGTGCACGGGCGCCTGGAGGTCGGTCTCCTCCCACGCCAGCGATGCGGCGTGCGCATATCGGTTCCATTCCGCCCGCAGGTCGCCGTGCAGCGACGCCACGTCCGAACGGGCCTGGTCGACGGTCTTTCCGGCCAGTAGCGGTGGCACCCACTGCTGCTCGACGACGACATGCCGCACCAGGTCGGTGACGGTCCAGTCGGTGTCCGGTGTCGGGCCGCTCCACTGGACGATCATCGCGACTCGGGCCCCGAACTCGTCGCGGGCGGTGCGCTGGAGACTGATCCAGTCGAAGTCCATGCACTCCACAGTAGGAGAGTCACCGGCCGGGCGGCAGGTCAGACGTGCGATGCGATGACGCGAATGTGGTCCACGATCTGGCCACCACGGAGCCGGCTCCGGAGGTGAGGATGGCGATGGAGGTCGTCGAGCAGGTAGAACAGTGTCTTGCCGGCGACGCGGTGCGCGAGCGCCGACACTCTCAGCTTCCCGATCGAGTGGATCGGGCGGTCGCCACCACGGGTCCGGAGACTCTGTCGACCACGGGTCCGGAGACCCCGTCGACCACGAGGCCGGAGGCTGCGGACGGCCCCGGGCGCGCGGAGGTGGATTTCGAGCCCGGTCTTGGCCTGGTGAGCGTGGACCTCCACGAGGTCGTCCCAGGCGATGTAGCCGCTGTACAGCGGACTGGCCAGATATATCCCCGATTCGGTCAACGTCAGGCTCTGCCCTTCGGCCAGGATCTTGCGACTGACCGAGGCCAGACTCGATCCGGCCGACAGGACGATCACCAGCACCAGAACCAGGAAGAGCAGAAGCAGGACCTCGCCTCCGGATTGTCGGATTTTCACCAGGAGGTAGATCAGGAACGGTGTGACAACGAGTAGGCAGAGCACCCCTGTCCCTGCGTACTGCGCCACCGTCAGGCTCCGATAGGGAATCACGGTGCCGCTCTCGGTGTCGCCGGTGTCGAGTGTGTCGCGGTCTCGGCGGGACTGCGAGGTCCTTCCGGTTCGCGGGTCGACGGAACCCTCCACGACATGGGTGAGATCCGAGTCACGGGTCGCGACGCTCTCCGGCATCGCCAGGAGCACGAGTACCCCCACCCCGAGTGCCGGCAGAGCAGACGCCAACTCTCCGGTCCCGATCACCGAGAACATCACGGCGACGACCATGACGACGCCGAGCCCGGTGAGGATGCCGCGCGACCACGTCGTCGTCCACATCCACCACCCCCGCGGAGTGGGCAGTGGGCGCGTCCGTTCAGGGCCGATCGGGCCACTGTCCATGTCGGGCCGGCCTGCCCGCTTCCGCTGCGTTCGCTTCACGCGTCGTCCCCTGTGTCCCCGTCCCCGTCCCCGTCCCCGTCCCCGTCCCCGATGAGGATGCTCTCACGACGAGGCGAGCGGTATGACGAGGAGGCCGGTGTCTCGCTTGCTCGAGTTATCGATATTCGTTATGTTCTTATCGACAAGCGATAAGTCGAGGAGAGTGGAGGCCCCTCCATGGCCGAGTCGAGTACGTCGAGCGGGATCCTCACCCGCAGTGACCGGTGGGGGCTCGTGTTCACGGTGGTCGGGGGACTCGTCGTCGCGGTGGCTGCCCTGGCCGACGCGGTGTGGGAGATCGCCCGAATCCTGCCGAACAAGGATGTGGCCGTGCAGGTTCCGTTCGTGGACATGCGGGCACCGCTCCCCGTCGGCCCGGACGGCGCGCCGGTCGACGCCGTCATCGACACGGCGACGGTCCAGGTGTCCGGGATGGCCGGCATCACGCTGGTCTCCCTGATCCTGGCGCACATCGCGGTGGCGGCCACCGTGCTCGCGTTGGTCGGCTGCGGAGTGGTGCTGTGCCGCAACCTGGCCAGGGGAATTGCGTTCAGTCGTACGAATACCCGGATGATCATCGCGTCATCGGTCATCGTGACCGCGGGATGGTTCGCCGTTGCGATGTTCGGCACGATGGGGGTGAACGGGGCATTCGCGGCGCTCAGCGACTACACGTACGACAACGTCACGTTCGCCGTCGACTGGGCCCCGGTCTTCGTGGCGCTCGCGCTCGCCGTCATCGGAATGGCGTTCCAGGCCGGTGAGCGGCTTCAGAAAGACGCCGAGGGGCTCGTGTGAGTGACGCGGCGGATCCCGGTGCCGTGCCGGCGAGTGTCATCCACTGCAGGCTCGACATCCTGCTGACCGAGCGGGAGATGACCCTGACGCAGTTGAGCGAGATCGTCGGAGTCAGCCTCGTCAACCTCTCGGTCCTCAAGAACGATCGTGCGAAGGCGATTCGGTTCTCGACCCTGGTCGCGATCTGTGACGCGCTCGACTGCGAGGTCGGAGACCTGCTCGAACGGCGTGTCACGGGGGTGGCGCGGGACGGTCGCCGATAAAGATCGCCGTGATTTACTCCCGTGTTCCCGACGGCACCGTGCGGAAGGATCGAGCCATGACTGTTCCTTCCGCTTCCCGCGCTTCCGCCGTCGTCGACACCGTCCCACTCGGCGACGGGCTGGTCGTCAGTGCCCAGGGCTACGGCGCGATGTCCGTCGCCCCGGTCTACGGCCCCGTCGATCCTGCCGAGGCACTCGCGACCCTCCATCACTCCCTCGACATCGGGGTCACCTTCCTCGACACCGCGAACGTCTACGGCCAGGGAGCCAGTGAGCGTGCGGTGGGGGAGATCCTGAAGACGCGTCGTGACGAAGTGCAGTTGGCGACCAAGTTCGGGCTGGTCGGCAACATCGCGACCGGGCGGCGGGGTATCGACGGATCTCCGTCGCACGTCGCGACCTACCTGGACGAGTCGCTCGAACGGCTGGGTGTGGACTCCGTCGATCTGTACTACCTGCATCGGGTGGATCCGAATGTTCCGGTGGAGGACACGGTCGGCGCGATCGCCGAACTCGTCCAGGCGGGCAAGGTGCGCCACATCGGCCTGTCCGAGGCGACCGGTGACGAGCTGCGCCGGGCACATGCCGTGCATCCCATCGCGGCGATCCAGAGCGAGTGGAGCATCTGGAGCCGCGACGTCGAGAACCATGTGGTCCCGGCGGCCGCCGAGCTCGGTATCGGGTTCGTGCCGTACTCGCCGGTCGGACGTGGATACCTGGCGGGCTCGTACGACCCGGCAGCGCTCGGGGAATCCGATCTGCGCCATCGCTTCCCGCGTTTCGCGCCCGACGCGATACCGGCCAATGCGAAGGTTCTCGAGATCGTCCGGACCGTCGCCGCCGAGGCCGGTGCGACTCCCGCGCAGGTCTCGCTCGCGTGGCTCTACGAGAAGGGCAGGCAACTGGGCCTGCCCGTCGTGCCGATTCCGGGCACCCGGTTCGCGGAGCGGGTCGCCGAGAATGCGCGCGCCGTCGATGTCGCACTGACACCGGAGCAGATCGCCCGCCTGGACGAGCTCGCCGACCTGACGGTGGGGCACCGGTCCGCGGACCCGAGCTGGGTGTCGTTCGGGCGGGAGTAGCTTCTCGGCTCGGCGGACTACCCGTGCCGGGAGACGAGAATCGTTCGGGCGGGCCGGGACCCGACGAGGACGCAGCGGTGCGGGACCAGACCGGTGTGCAGAGCGGTCTGACCCGCGGTCAGCAGGACCGGGTCGTGCCCTCGGAGCTGCAACTCCACGGTTCCGGACAGCACGTAGATGAAGTCCTCCCCGGGGTGCTCGAACCAGTCGCGGTCTCCGGCACCGGGATCGAACGTGTGCTCGTAGGCCTCGAGCATCGTGTCCAGACCGCCGGGTATGAGTGCGCGCGCCATCTGGTGGTTGCCCTCGCCGACGCGGATCACTTGACGGTCGGCCGGGGTCGTGACGCTCACCGGCGCCTGCGGCCGGTTCTCGAGGAGGGCACCCGGGTGGACACCGAAGGTGTCCGCGAGGAGATAGAGAGTGGTGAGGCTGGGAGTCGCGACGCCGCGTTCGAGCTGGCTCAGGAAAGGCTGCGAGATTCCGCAGTGCTCGGCGAGCGCGCCGGACGAGAGCCCGGCCTTCTTGCGGAGGAGACGAATCCGTTCCCCGACCGCCACTCCCTCCGGAGTGGGTGCTCTCCCCATGCGGCAACCTCCGTGGCTCTCGAGCGCCCGAACAGGCGCGAAACTTCCATAGACTACGTCATTAGCCGCAGGCCGAGGCTCTTTCGAATCAACATGATCGTAACAGGCTGACGGCTTCCTATTATTGACGTCGTCAATGATCATGGGTTCATGCCTACGACGACACCACCCGCACCGACGGGCGTGGAACCCGCTGAGAATGCGGGCACTCGCTCCGTCCGTGGTGACGCCTCATCCATCCGGTGGGGCCGTGCCCGAATTCTGCTGGACCAGGTCTGGCCCCCGCTGTCCGCGCTGGCCGTCGTCCTGGTGCTGTGGTGGGCCGTCGCCGTCAGCGGGGTGGTCAGCCGAGCGCTCTTCCCCACCCCCATCGAGACCTGGGACGCCGCGCGGGCGATGTGGAACGAGGGCGTCCTCACCACGGACCTCTCGGCGAGTCTCGGTCGTGCCGCAGCGGGTTTCGCGATCGGTGCGACGCTCGGAGTCGGCGTGGGGTTCGTCTCGGGCCGGATCACCCCGATCGCGCGCGTGGTGTCCCCGGTCGTCTCGTTCCTCAGACCGATCCCCGTGATCGCACTCGTGCCGCTCGCGACCGCCTGGTTCGGTATCGGTGAGGACGCGAAGCGAATCGTCATCGCGTACGCGGTGTTCCTCGCGGTCTGGCTCTACGTGCACGACGGGGTCGCCAGGGTGGCTCCGCTATACCTGCGAGTGTCGAGGATGTTCGGTGTCGGCCGGGTGCGCACCTTCCGGAAAGTGCTGTTGCCCGGGGCGGCCCCGTCCGTCGTGACGGCGCTGCGGTACGGGAGCAGCATCGCCTTCCTGGCTCTGGTGGCCGCCGAACTCGGTGGCACGCAGACCGGGATCGCCTATCGCATCCAGGTCGACGGGCAGTTCCTGCAGACGGATCGGATGTTCGTCGGGCTCATCGTGCTCGGTGCACTCGGCGCGTCTGCCGACCTGGTGCTGGCGGCAGCCGGGCGCCGGTGGATCACCTGGAGCGCATCATGAAAGACCATGGGAAGACCGCCGATCCGGCACCCGGCCGAGTCCGACTCGACCGGCTGGAGGTCACCTACACCTCCACGAAGTCCCGCCGACGCACGCGGGCACTCGCCGAAACCTCGGTCGAGCTCGGCGCCGGCTCGTTCACCGCGCTACTCGGCCCGAGCGGCTGCGGCAAGTCGACCCTGCTGAACGTCATTGCCGGGTTCGTGCCGCCGTCGGCAGGATCTGCCGAGCTGGACGGGAATCCGATCACCGGACCGGGACCGGATCGCACCGTGGTCTTCCAACAGTACGCACTGCTGCCCTGGATGACGGCGACGGCGAACGTCGAGTTCGCGCTCGAACGGTGGCAGCTGCCCCGCGCCGAGCGCCGCGACCGCGCCAGGCAGGCCCTCGCCGCGGTGCACCTCTCCGACGCCGCCGACAAGATGCCCGGTGAGATGTCCGGCGGGATGCAGCAGCGGGTGGCCATCGCCAGGGCGATGGCAGCGGAGCCCGACGTACTCCTCATGGACGAACCGTTCGGCGCACTCGACGCGATCACCCGGGCCAGAATGCAGGAGCTGGCGCTGACGTTGTGGTCCGAGACGGGGCGCACGGTCGTGTTCGTCACCCACGACGTCGACGAGGCATTGTTTCTGTCACAGCGAATCCTGTTGATGGACAGCGCCCCAGGGCGCATCGTCGCCGACATCGATCTCCTCGGTGCCGACGACGCCCGGCGTGCCGACGTCAGATCCCGGATCGTCGCCCGACTCGGAGGACATTGACGGCACATTGTCCCGGCGGCTCGTCGGAACCACAGCACTCCTTTCGCCGAATTCTCGACTCTTCCAAGGAACGAACATGATTCGATCTCGTCTCGCATTCGGAGCCCTCGTGACGGCAGCGGCACTGGCCGCCACCGCGTGTGGCTCGTCGCAACCGGATGATCCCTCCGTGAACCGGGTGAGCATCGCCGGTAGTGACTACGTGGGTGCCGCGCAACTGTTCGTCGCCGACCACGACGACCTGTGGGCGTCCGAGTCCCTCGATGTCGATCTGCAGGTCTACCAGACCGGCCGCGACGCACTCAACGCCGTGCTCGGTGGTCAGGCCGACCTCGCGACCGTCGGTGATCTCCCGACGGTCACGGGGATTCTCGCCGGTGAGGACATCCGTGTGGTGGGCTCACTCTCACGGGGGAGCGGGTGGCGGGTGCTCACCACTCGGGACTCGGGAATCGACGAACCTGCGGATCTGCGTGGACAACGGATCGGCCTGGCCCAGGGGACGAATCTCCAGTACCTGGTCAGCGCTGTGCTCGAGTCCGCCGGGCTCGCCGAGTCCGACGTGGAATTGGTGAATCTCGCGCCGAACCAGGTACCCCAGTCCCTGGCCGCGGGCGACATCGACGCGGGCGTGACCTTTCCCAGTTTCTACGGCACCACGGAGTCTCTGCTCGGTGGGCAGTATGCGGACTTCGTCTTCGACGGCTACCGGAACGCGACGATCCTCGTCGCCGGCCCCGACGTCGACGACACCGTGATCGAATCGGTGTTGCGTGCGCTGCTTGCAGCCCAGCAACGCGTCGAATCCGACGAGGCCGCGGCACGCGCTTCGGTGGTCGCGGGGTCGAACGGATCGATCTCGGCGGATGCAGCTGCGGACCTGTGGCCCCTCTACCGCATGGAGATCGGCCTCGATCGCGAGCTGGTGGACTCACTCGACGACGAAGCGAGCTGGGCCGTGGACTCGTTGGGGATCCGGAGCGCCACCGGCCCCGATGCGGTCCGGGCCGCGATACACCCTTCCCCACTGCAGAACGTGGACGCCGGGGCGGTCACCCTCGACCGGCCCTGAGCGCGCAGACGGGCGAGAAAACCACGGAGCAGCGGCATGTCGCGCGCTGTGCGGAAGCAGGGATCACGGAGCGCCGACAGAGTGCGTGACCGGGACCGGACGATACGAGGATACGAGGAGCGGTGGCCTATGACGACGACAGAAACGAGTAGGACAGAAACGATGGCATCGGGCACGAACGTGGATCAGAACACGTTGCGTCGCAGGGGAGTCGGGCTGATCGCCCACGATCCGGCGCGGGCGTGGCAGGGATACACCCTGTTCGCTCCGATCGCCGAACAGGGGCGGGTGTACCTGGTGGACATGGAGGGGCAGGTGGTGCACGAGTGGGACCTCCCCTACCCGCCCGGCAGACATGCCCGCCTGCTTCCCGACGGCAACCTCTTCTACCAGGGCAAGGACGTCGACGGACCGACGTTGTTCCCGATCTGGGGCGTGTATCACGGTGGCGTGCTGGCCGAGGTCGCGCCGGACGGTTCGATCCTGCGCGAAGTGCGACATCCCTACCACCACCACGATGCGGTCCTCCTCGCCAACGGAAATCTCGCGGTCCTCACCGTCGAGCGACTGGACGAGGCCACCGCACGTCGAGTGCGGGGCGGTGTCCCGGGTTCGGAGGCGCCGGACGGATCGATCTGGGCCGATGTGGTCGTCGAGATGACCTGGAGCGGAGACGTGGTGTGGCGATGGTCGGCGGCGGAGCGGCTGGCCTTCGAGGATGCGCCGCTCGACGCGCACTTCGCCCGCGAGCACTGGCCGATGGCGAACACGGTGAGTGAAACGTCGTCCGGAGACCTGTTGATCGGTTTCCGCAGTGCGTCCACCGTGGTGCGTGTCGCGCGGGCGACCGGAGACGTCGAGTGGCAGCTGTCCGCACCGGTCGTCTCCCAACAGCACTATCCGCACGAACTCGACAACGGCAACATTCTGGTGTTCGACAACGGTAGTTTCCGCGATTCCGTGAGCTACCCGTACTCGCGCGCGGTGGAGGTGGATCCGGAAACGAACACCGTGGTGTGGGATTACACCGACAACCCACCCCAGAACTTCTACAGCCCCTACATGTCCAGCGCCCAGAGACTTCCGAACGGCAACACCCTCATCACCGAAGGCTCGTTCGGCCGCATCTTCGAGGTGACGCCGGATCGCGAGGTGGTCTGGGAGTACGTGATCCCGTACTTCGGCAGTTTCGGTGCCGGTGTGGGACTCGACTCGTCACAGGGCGCGAACAACTCGGTCTTCCGGGCGTACCGATACGGCCCCGAGGTGGTCGAGCGTCTGCGTGAGGGCGGCGCCCTGTCGTAAGCTCAGCTCGGTATGAACCGGGTCTGGTGGGTGTGGGGAGTCGGCGTCTTCGCCTACGTCGTCGCGGTACTCCACCGCACCTCGTTCGGAGTGTCCGGTCTGGCGGCCTCGGAACGATTCTCGGCAGGACCCGGCGTGCTCTCGAGCTTCGTGGTCCTCCAGATCGTGGTCTATGCCGGAATGCAGATCCCGGCCGGCGTCCTGCTGGATCGCTTCGGCTCCCGCGCCATGATCTCCACCGGAGCCGTGGTGATGGCGTCCGGCCAGCTTGCCCTCGCTCTCACCGAGTCGCTGCCGGTCGCGATCGCGGCCCGGGTGCTCGTCGGTGCCGGGGACGCCTTCACCTTCATCGCGGTGCTGCGGCTGGTTCCGCAATGGTTTGCACCGCGGCGCGTCCCCCTCGTGTCCCAGCTGACCGGTATCACCGGGCAGCTGGGACAGGTGCTCTCCGCCGTCCCGTTCACGATTCTGCTCGCCGATGCCGGGTGGACGACCGCGTACTCGTCGGCCGCGGCCCTCGGTGTACTGGCATTCGTGCTGTCTCTCGCGGTGGTGCGCAATTCGCCGCCCGGTCTGGCGGTGATCGCCGCACCGGCCGGCCTGCGTGAGGTGGGCCGTCAGGTGCGGGCGGTCTTCGCCAACCACGGGGCCCGCCTCGGATTCTTCACCCACATGGGCACCCAGTTCTCGATCACCACCTTCGCGCTTCTGTGGGGAGTCCCGTACCTCATGTCGGCGCAAGGCCTGTCTGCCACGGCGGCGGGCGCGTTGCTGTCGCTGTCGGTGGTGACAGCCATCACGTCGGGAATCGTCATCGGGATCCTCAGCGGTCGCTATCCGATGCGCCGGTCACTGATGGTGCTCACCGTGATGTCGAGCAGCGCGGTGATGTGGGCGGTCGTGCTCGCCTTGCCCGGCCCTGCGCCGATGTGGCTGCTGTGCCTGCTGGTGATCGTGATTTCGGTGGGAGGCCCGGGATCGATGATCGGCTTCGACTTCGCTCGCATGATGGTGCCGTCGACGAGCATGGGCACAGCGCAGGGGCTGGTGAACAGCGGTGGGTTCCTCGCGACCCTGATCGTGCTCCAGTCGATGGGCCTGATTCTCGATGCGATGGGCGGTTACACGTTCGAGTCCTTCCGGGTCGCGTGGTGTGTCCAATATGTGATCTGGGCAATCGCCGTCACCGGAGTTCTGGTCTTCCGCCGCCGTGCACGGGCAGAAATGGGCGTCACCGTTCGCCCGCTGCGCGATGCCTGGCGCGACCGGCGCGGATAGCCGCGGACCGAGCACGCGAGAGTCTCGGCGGGCATTCCTCACCCGCCCGGATATCCACGAATAGTGCTCTGCGGCAACTGATGTGACTTCTTCCGTCCGTGTCGTCGCAGTTCGCGGCGTTGCCGGACGGGGACTGTGGGCGGCGCCTTCGGGGCGGGGGACCGGTGGCGTCCGGGACGGGGGTTCGAGCGACGTGAGAGTGATCTGGATCTCAGAAAGCCGGCTGGATGTGGCCCTGGTCTCGATTCCTTGAAACCTCGCGACCTGCACCGTTACCTGGTTGTGACCCATTTGCGACGCGTTGGTGACCATCGAGGGAACATTCGCTTCCCCGGCAACACCCGCATCTCAGTTTCGGAAGGTCGATGACTCGGCCGAAATCTTGGAGCACGTCCCTTGCACGTTTCAACATACGCACGTCGAATCGGTTTCGCCGCCGCGGCGACCACTGTCCTGGCCACCAGCAGCGCTGCTGTGGCACACGCCACTCCCGAGGCCGCGGCCACCGTCGGCCCCACCCTGCCGGCGGCGGCCTCCCTCGCCTCCCCGGCCCCGGCTGCTGCCCCCGCAGCCGCAGAACGGGGGGAGGCCCCGGTGACGAGCCCCTACGACCCGCGCCAGCTGCTCGTGGCGCTCACACTCCCCGGCCAGCAGGCCCGCGTTGCGGATGCTGCTGCCCAGGCCGAGCAGGCGGCGGCAGAAGCCGCCGAGGCGGAACCGGAGACGCCGACGTTCATCACGCCCGAGCAACTCGCCGCGATCGTGCCGCAGATTCCGGCGGACAAGCTGGCCACCTACGCGGCTCCGCTGAACGCCGCGATGGTCAGCGGGGGTATCGACAGCCCGATCCGCAAGGCGGCATTCGTCGCGCAGCTGCTCGTCGAGTCCGACTCGTTCCGTACCTTCGAGGAGTACGCGTCCGGTCGCGCCTACGAGGGCCGCGCCGATCTGGGCAACACCCAGCCGGGCGACGGTGAGCGCTACAAGGGCCGCGGCGCCATCCAGGTGACGGGCCGGCACAACTACGAGAGCGTGAGCCAGGCCACCGGTATCGACTTCGTCTCCCACCCCGAACTGGTCGCCGCGCCCGAGCACGCCTTCTCCACCGCGGTCTGGTACTGGACCTCGCGCAACCTCAACCAGGCTGCCGACAACGCCGGGATCGTGCGGGTGTCCGAGCTCGTCAACGGCGGGCACCACGGACTGGCCGAGCGCCTGGCCGGATTCCAGCGGGGCCTGGACGTCTTCTCCCGGATGTGACCCTGCGGCATCTCGGGTGGCAGCTCAGAAGCCGCGCAGCCGGTCGATCTCGCGGCGCTCGCGCTTGGTGGGACGTCCGGCGCCCCGGTCACGTACCGGAAGCGCCGCGAACAGCTCACGCGGCGGGGGCGGTGGCGTGTGGTCGGTGTAGCACTCGACGGCGACCGGAGCACCCACCCGCTTGGTGATCGTGCGGGTGACCGTCACGATCCGCTCGGTGCCCGCGCTGCGGATCCGCACCTCGTCGCCGGCCTTGACCGGCTGCGCAGGTTTCGCCGTCGCTCCGTTGACCCGGACGTGGCCGCCGCGGCATGCGGAGGCCGCAGCGGAACGGGTCTTGAACAAGCGCACCGCCCACGTCCAGCTGTCCACCCGGCTGGTAGCGGATTCAGGGGTTGCCACGTTCTCCATGATATTGCGGATATTGCGGACCCGGATATTGCGGACCCGGGGCGACAGCCGGGCCGGTGACGTCGCAGCGGGGCACGGTCGCCACGGTGTCGTCCTCCGGCGGTGTCGCCGGATTGCGGATCAGCACGCCGGCCACCACGGCACCGACGGCGAGCAACCCCACGCAGATCAGCATGGCAACCCGGAATCCGTGGCTGAACTGTTCCGACTGCCCGACGCCGATGCCGCTGATTCCGGCCAGCGCGGGCAGCGCCGCCACCGCGAGGAGCTGGCTGGTGCGCGCGATCGCGTTGTTGACACCGGACGCGATGCCCGACTGCACCACGGGAACCGAGCCGAGGACCGCGGCCGTCAACGGCGCGACGAGTGCGGACAGCCCGAGACCGAAGACGAGCACGCCCGGCAACACGTCGATCACGTACGACGCATCCGGTCCGATCCGGAGCATCAACAGCAGTCCGGCGGCGGCGATTGCCGGGCCGACCGTCATCAGCAGCCGCGGCCCGTGGTGCTGGGCATAGCGACCGGCCCGGGCCGACAGGACCAGCATCAGCAGGGTGATGGGAATGGTGGCGGCGCCCGCCTCGATCGGTGAGTACCCGGCGACGATCTGCAACTGCATGAGCAGCAGGAAGAAGACTCCGCCGAGCGCCGCATACACCGCGAACGTCACGAGGTTCGCGGCGGTGAACACGCGTGAACGGAACAGAGACGGCGGTACCAGTGCGTGCGGCGACGTACGCTCCACTTGGACGAACACCGCCATCGCCAGCAGGCCCGCGACGGTGAACAGCGGACGAACCTCGATCAGCCCGTACGTGATCAGCCCCAGGCCCAGCACCGCCAGCACCGAGCCGACGACGTCCAGCTTGTCCGGGGCATCCGGATCGCGGCTCTCCGGAACGTGCCGCAACGCCACCCACACCACCACCACGGCGAGGGGCAGGTTCATCAGGAACACCGCGCGCCAGCCGACGGACTCGACGAGCCAGCCGCCGATCAGCGGGCCGATCGCGCTCGCGATACCGCCGAGCCCGGACCACAGCCCGATCGCGGCGCCCCGGTCGTCCTCCTGGATGCTCGCGTTGATGATCGCGAGGCTCCCGGGCGTCAGCAGGGCAGCCCCGACCCCCTGCAGCACACGCGCGACCACCAGCATCGTGACATCCGGGGCGAGCGCACACAGCGCCGACGCGACCGCGAACCAGACGGTGCCGATCACGAAGATCCGCCGACGGCCCATCCGGTCCCCGAGCGCGCCACCCAGCAGGATCAGCGCCGCCAACGCCAGGGTGTATCCGCTCAGGGTCCACTGCAGCCCGGACATCGACGCGCCCAGGTCCTCGCCGATGTGCGGGAGCGCGACGTTGACGATCGTTCCGTCCAGCATCGCCAGACTCGACCCCAGCACCGTGGCGGCGACCACCCACCGGCCGCGGCGCGAGTGCAGGGCGAGGCCGGGAGACGTCATGGCACCATCGTGCTCCCCTCAGCGTGGGGGCGGGCGGGGTTTCCCTGCACGTGGGGCAGGGGCATGTGACGATGGAACGACGCCGAGAGCGAAGACACAGCAGCAGCGACGAGGTGGTGTCGAGCGAATGATCGACAACCGAACGATCGACAACCGAACGATCGACGACCGAACGATCGACGACCGAACGATCGACAACGATGTCTACAACCGCACCGGGCAGACCTGGTGGTCCGAGGACAACCCGCTCAATCTTCTCCACGGCAGCCTCACTGCGGGCCGGTTCGCGTACTTCCGGTCGGTGCTGGATCGCCGGTGGGGTGTCGGGCACTCCGGCCGTCGCGCCCTCGACATCGGTTGTGGCGGAGGTTTTCTCGCAGAGCAGTTCGCGGGGCTGGGTGTGCGTGTCGTCGGCATCGACCCGTCCGGGGTGTCCCTGCGTGCCGCGCGGGCTCACGCCGGCGGGGACCTGCCGATCGACTACTGCCGGGCGGCAGGGGAGCGGCTCCCGGTCCCGGACGCGAGCTTCGACGTCGTCTACTGCTGTGACGTGCTCGAGCACGTCGAGGACCTCGGTGCCGTGCTCGCGGAGACCGCCAGGGTCCTGCGGCCGGGCGGCCTCTACTTCTTCGACACCATCAACCGCACCTTCGTGAGTCGTCTCGTCACCATTCGCCTGATGCAGGAGTGGCGTCTGACGAGGATGTTCGACACCCCGATTCACGACTGGTCGATGTACGTGCGGCCACGCGAACTCGAGACGATGTTGGACACGCACGGAATCGGCGTCGGAGAGGTCGTGGGGCTGGGGCCGCGGTCGTGGAACCCGATGCGCCTGGTCGACATGGCACGCGCCGCGCGCGGCCGGCTCGGCTACGGAGAGGTGAGCCGTCGCTTCGATTTCGGGCAGGTGCGCAGCACCGCGATCTCGTACATGGGGTACGGCGTGCGCGAGGGGTGAGTGCCGGGTCTCGCGCCACAGCCGCACACCGATTCTGCGAGCCTCGGCATGTCGTCTCGGCAAGTCGTTGTGCGGCTGCAGAATGCGCGTGCGGGGGTACGGAGACGACGACGGCGCCCACGGATCACCGTGGGCGCCGTCGCTTCAGGATCGAGCTGGCCTCTGGAGACGCTGTCTCGGGAGGTCAGCTGTAGTCGTAGAAGCCCTTTCCGGACTTCTTGCCCAGGCGTCCCGCCTCGACCATGCGGCGCAGCAGCGCCGGAGGCGCGTAGTGCGGCTCGGCGAACTCGTCGTACAGCGACTGTGCGGCGTTGAGCGTGATGTCCAGCCCCACGGTGTCGATGAGCGTCAACGGGCCCATCGGGTACCCGGCGCCGCCCTTCATCGCCGCGTCGATGTCTTCCTTCGTCGCGTAACCCGATTCGAGCATCCGCACCGCGGACGTCAGGTACGGGATGAGCAGGGCGTTCACGATGAAGCCTGCCCGGTCCCCGGCCCGCACCGCGGTCTTGCCGAGCGTGTTCTTCACGTAGTCGTACACCGCCGTGGCGGCTTCTTCCTCGGTGGTCAGTGCCGAGATGACCTCGACCAGCGGCATGATCGGCACCGGATTGAAGAAGTGCACGCCGACGACCTGACCGGGACGGTTCGTCGCCTGCGCCATCTTGATGACCGGGATCGACGACGTGTTGGTCGCCAGGATGCCGGACGGCTTCACGATGGTGTCGAGCTTGGCGAAGATGTCGGTCTTGATGGACTCGACCTCGGGGGCCGCCTCGATCACGAGGTCGCGGTCGGCGAGATCCTCCAGTTTCAGCGTCACCGTCACCCGGGCGAGCGCCGCGTCGGCATCCTCCTGGCTGAGCTTGCCGGCCTTGACGCCACGGCCGATCGACTTCTCGATCCGTGCCTTCGCCGCGTCCGCGAACTCCTGCTTGGTCTCGACGACGATGACCTCGCTGCCGGACTTGGCACAGACCTCGGCGATACCGGCACCCATGGTGCCGCCGCCGATAACTCCTACTTTCTCCACAACTGTCCTCACTTGAGCAGCGCGCGAGACATGACGACGCGCTGAATCTGGTTGGTGCCCTCGTAGATCTGCGTGATCTTGGCATCACGCATCATGCGCTCGACCGGGAAGTCGGTGGTGTATCCGGCGCCGCCGAACAGCTGCACGGCGTCGGTGGTGACCTCCATCGCCACGTCCGAGGCGAAGCACTTCGCGGCAGCCGAGATGAAGCCCAGGTTCTTCTCGCCGCGCTCGGCACGAGCAGCGGAGGTGTAGACCATCAGGCGTGCGGCCTCGACCTTCATCGCCATGTCGGCGAGCATGAACTGCACGGCCTGGAAGTCGCTGACGGACTTGCCGAACTGCTTGCGGTCCTTGGTGTATGCGATCGCGGCGTCGAGGGCGCCCTGGGCGAGACCGACGGCCTGCGCGCCGATGGTCGGACGGGTGTGGTCGAGCGTCTGCAGTGCCGTCTTGAAGCCGGTGCCGGGCTCGCCGATGATCCGGTCGCCGGGGATGCGGCAGTTCTCGAAGTACAGCTCGGCGGTGGGGGAACCCTTGATGCCCAGCTTGTGCTCGAGCGGTCCGACGACGAAGCCCGGGTCGTCCTTGTGGACGATGAACGAGGAGATGCCGTTGGCACCCTTCTCGGCGTCGGTGACCGCCATGACGGTGTACCAGGTGGACTTGCCGCCGTTGGTGATCCAGCACTTCGATCCGTTGAGGATCCAGTCGTCGCCGTCCTGCTTGGCGCGGGTACGCATGCTCGCCGCATCCGAACCGGCCTCGCGCTCGGACAGCGCGTAGGACGCCATCGCCTCGCCGGAAGCGAGGGTGGGAAGGACCTGCTGCTTGAGCTCCTCGGAGCCGTTGAGGATCAGGCCCATCGTGCCGAGCTTGTTGACGGCCGGGATCAGGGAAGACGAACCACAGACGCGGGCGACCTCCTCGATGACGATGCAGGTGGCCACGGAGTCGGCGCCCTGGCCGTCGTACTCCTCGGGCACGTGCACGGCGTTGAAACCGGAGTTGACCAGCGCGGTCAGCGCCTCCTCCGGGAAGCGGGCGTTGCCGTCGACGTCCTTCGCGTACGGCGCGATCTCCTTCTCGGAGAGCGCGCGGATCGCGGCACGCAGTTCCTCGTGCTCTTCGTTCAACTTGAACAGGTCGAAGTCCGGATTCCCGGCCATGAATGCTCCTCGATGGGTATCGACGGCATCGAGTGGAGGCACTCGGTGCCACGGGTGGTGCGGCCGGTTGGCGGTGTTCGGGCACACTTCGGCCACTTCGAGCCAGTCAACCACGGCACTGAGTGCCAGTCAAGTGCGTGATCGCTCACCTGCGCCGCAGTAGACGGGCCGCGCCGTGGACTCCGAGCACTGCCGGAACGAGCACGGCGACGCCCTCCGCGTACGGGCCGTTGCCCTCGACGAGGACTCCTCTGGTCCGTAGCTGCCGACGTGCCCACAGGCTGTAGGGCAGCACCACCGTGACCGCGGTGACGACGCCGGTCGAGTAGCCGCGTAGGGCCACACTCGCTCCGAGATGAGTGAGGACGTGCCCGTGCAGTCCGGCGAGAACGGCCTGGAAGAACCGGTCCCGTCCACCGGTGCGCGCACCCCGTGCCGCGGCGGTGGCGACGAGTGTCCCCATGAGTGCGATCGCGACGGCGGATTCGCGGTGTGTGGTGACCACTCTTTCGCCGAGCGCACGCGCGACGGGCGACGACGACTCGGCCAGCCGGGAGGCGAGCACCCGCGACGTCGCGGGCATGGTCGCCGACTCCTCCAGGTCGTGTACCAGCCACGACGCGAACAGGCCCCACGCCACGACACGGGAGGGAGCCGGCATCAGGCCTCCTCCTCGGTGAGCCGTGCACGCAGCGCGCCGGTGATGTCGTCGATCGTGGTGCCGCTCGGATACCGGAGCACGACGACCTCGTCCTCCACCCGGCTGTCCGGCGCGACGCCGTACGTCCTGCGCACGTCGAGCAGCGCGGCATCGAGTGCCTCGGCAGTGGTGTCCGGGTCGCCCTTGATCATTCCGCGGAGCAGGTAGTTGTGGCAGGCGGTGACGGCGGCGGCGAAGCCCACGACCCGCAGCACGGGTTCGTCGGGGAGGGCGGGGCGCAGATACTCGACGAACAGGCGCTCGTAGCGGTAGCCCGTGACGATCTCGCGTTCGCGCAACGCGGGAACCTGTTGGACCACCTGATAGCGCCGGTACGACAGATCGCGGTTCTCGCGGAAGCGGGCGAACACGACGCCCGCGGCCTCGCAGACGATCGCCCACGGGTCACGTGCCTGGCCGGAGCGTGCCAGGAACTCGCCGACGTGCTGGAGCAGCGATTCGTGGTCGGCGAAGATCACGTCTTCCTTGGACCGGAACTGCCGGAAGAAGGTGCGCCGGGACACGCCCGCGGCGGCCGCGATCTGGTCGACCGTGGTCGACTCGTAGCCGTTCTCCGCGAACAGCCGGATCGCTTGGGTGACGACGTGGACGCGGAAATCCGGGTCCGCGCCGCCACTCTCGCTGCGTTCGGTCATGCCTGTCAGTATCACACCCTGCCCTCGCACGCCCTGCCCTCGCACGCCCTGCCCTCGTGCGGTCATCGTGCCCCGTCGGCTCGGTCCCGGTCTCACCCGGCGCGGAGCGCGAACTTGAGGACCTTGCCGGTGGGGGTGCGGGGCAGTTCGAGGGGGAAGACGAACTCCTCGGGCACCTTGAACCGCGCGATCCGCTCGCGGGCGTGCGCGATCAACTCGTCGGCCGTCAGAGCCCGACCCTTCTCGAGTACCACGAACGCTTTGGGCCGTTCGCCCCATTTCGGGTGCGGCACACCGACGACGGCGACGTCGAGGACGGCCGGGTGCGAGAGGAGAGCCTGCTCGACCTCGACCGTGGAGATGTTCTCTCCGCCGGAGATCACGATGTCCTTCGCGCGATCCTTGAGTTGGACATAGCCGTCGGGATGCATGACACCCAGGTCACCGGTGTGGAACCAGCCGCCGGCGAACGCCTCGGCCGTCGCTTCCGGGTCACGGTAGTAGCCGGCCATCACGTTGTTGCCGCGCAGCACGATCTCACCCAGCGACTCTCCGTCGGCGGGGACGTCGTTCATCTGCTCGTCGACCACCCGCACGGTTTCGGCCTGCACCATTCCGACGCCCTGGCGCGACAGCAGGGCCGCACGCTCGTCGGGAGTTGCCCCGTCCCACGCATCCTGGTACTCGCAGATCGTGTATGGGCCGTACACCTCGGTGAGTCCGTACACGTGGACGACGGTGACGCCGATCGCCTCGAGGCGGGCGATGACGGTCGGCGACGGCGGCGCACCCGCGGTGGTGATTCGCAGGGAGTCGACCCGATGGGCGCGCGGCGATCCGGCGATCGTCGAGCACACGGCGGGTGCGCCACACAGGTGGGTGATCCCCAGATCGTCGATGGCATCCCAGATCGAATCCTCGCGCACCGCACGCAGGCATACGTGCGTTCCGCCTGCCTGCGTGACGGCCCACGGCGTGCACCAGCCGTTGCAGTGGAACATCGGCAGGGTCCACAGGTATTTCGTGGATCCGGTGAAGCCGTTGTGGAACGTCTCCCCCAGCGAGTTCAGATACGCCCCTCGGTGGGTGTACATCACCCCCTTGGGGCGGCCGGTGGTGCCGGAGGTGTAGTTGATCGCGAGGACCTGATCCTCGTCCTCGACACCCCAATGCAGTGGTGTGTCTTCGAGATTCGTTCCGGTGGAAAGGAACTCCGTGTACGGCGTGGACTCGATCCCGTCGATCTCCGGTACGGAGACGGTGGAATCCGGTACCTCGATGATCTCGTCGAGGCCGGGCACGTGTGCGCGCGCAGTCGAGGTGGCCCCGAGGAACTCGGAATCGACGAACAGGATTCTCGTGCCGGAATGATCGAGGATGTACTCCAACTCTGCCGGGGCGAGGCGGGAATTGAGTGCGATGAGTATCCCGCCGGCCAGGGGAACGGCGAAGTGAGCGAACAGTAGTTCCGGGACGTTGGGCGCGAGGAACGCCACGCGATCGCCTGGTTCGATCCTGCTGCGCAGGGCACGTGCGAACCGCTCCACCTCGTCTCCGAACTCGCGATAGGTGTACCGGCGATCTCCGTGGATCACCGCGGTGCGGTCGGGGAACACGCCGGCCGAACGCTCGAGGAAACGCAGCGGGCTGAGTGGCGTGCGGTGGGCCGATGTGTGGGTGGGGCCGGGCAACGAAACCTCCGGAAATCAGATGGAACACGAACTGTGATCGGCGCGACAGGACTGGAAGGACGGTAGAAGTCGTCACAGGGGCGTCGCTACCCTCCGAAGTGGGTAGGTAGCGGGGGATGTGATCCGAGACGGAGTTGGTCATGGTTGCGAACGGCGTGCTCAGGCCGAGCGATCAGGATGCGGTGCGTGGCGAGTTGAGGCGGCTGCGAGGGCGCACGGCGTTTCCCGTCCTGTTCGGTGGTGTCGTGGAGGAGGGACAGCTGACGTTGTCCGGTTTCGTGGGGACACGGAGCACGGTCCTGCCGTGACCTGGTGATCGACGCCGAATGCGGTGTGGGTGGGCGAGCGATGGTCGAGCGACGCCCGGTCGGCATCCAGGGCTACTTCAACTCTCGACGAATCACCCACGAGTACGACGCCCCGGTGCGGCGCGAGGGAATCGAGACGCTCCTGGCGGTGCCCGTCGTGGTGCGGGGGAGGACGAGGGGCACCCTCTACGGCGGACTGCGGGAGAACCTTCCTCTCGGGGATCGGGCGACCGAAACGGTGGCGACGTCTGCGGCGGCGCTGGCACGTGAGATCGAGATTCGCGACGAAGTGGACCGCCGCACGGCGATGTTGAAGGCCGCCGTCGACCCGCCGCCCGCGGCCGGTGGCCGGGACGACGTCGAGGATCCGCGTCTGCGCGCCGGTATCGCGGAGAATTGCGTGGTACTCGGGGAACTCGTGGGCCGACTCGAGGATCCGGAGTTGGAGGCCCGATTTCGCCAGGTGGAGGACGCGTTACGGCGCCTCGTCTCCGGCGAGTCGTCTGCCTCACCGATCGCCCTCTCTCGACGCGAACGCGACGTGCTGAACTACGTGGCGCTCGGATGCCGGAATGCGGAGATCGGTGAGCGGCTGTCGTTGAGCACTCAGACCGTGAAGACGTACATGCGCAACCTCATGGCCAAGCTCGACGTGAGGAGCCGCCACGAAGCTGTCGTCGAGGCGCGCAGGCACGGACTGATCCCCTGATCCCTGACCTCATGGTCCGGGAGTCGGGATCGTGACTCGGCCGCTCTCACGTGGCCGGCGCGCGTACCTTCGTCACGACCGGGGGCCTTTCCCGGGTGGGATGCCCCGTGTGGGTGCCCCGGCGACGGTGGAGTGTGGTGGTTCTGTTCCTGGTCGGTATCGGTTTTCGTGTCGGGTCGACGCTCGCCGGTGGGGTGAATACCGGGTGCCTGGTCTTGCCGATCGTCACGTCCCAGTCGGTGGTGTGGAGTAGTCGGTGGTGGGTGCCGCAGAGCAACACGAGGTTGTCGAGGTCGGTGGGTCCGCCGTCTGCCCAATGCGTGATGTGGTGGCCCTCGCACCAGGCGGCGGTAGCTCCGCAGCCCGGGAACGCGCAGCCACCGTCGCGGGCGGCGAGCGCTGTGCGTTGGGCCCTGGTGACGGTGCGGTGGGTGCGTCCCACACTCAGCGGTGCGCCGTGCTCGTCGAGGACGATTGCGGTGACGTTCGCATCGCAGCCGAGGAGGCGTGCGGTGTTGACCGTGAGTGGCCCCATCCACGGCGACCACGCGATACCCCGCACCTCGGCAAGACCAGCAGGATCGGCGGGGTGCGTGTCTGTGCTGTCGGCCGGCCGTGTTCTGCGGGCATACTCTTCCCGCCGGTCCTGGCCCAGGTCCCGCGCATGTACGTGTACCGACAGGTGCGGACGTTCCCCGCCCTCGACCCCCAGCTCGCCGAACGCGAGCAGCATCGACAACGACTGGGCGAGTCCGTCCGCGCGGCGTCGGGACGGCGTGCGCGGGTCACGTGTCCCGTCCGCTGCGAGCTGTGGGGCCGAGAATTTCGACAGGGCGGTCAGCAGCATCTCCCCGGTCACCGCGTCCACGTCACCACGAATCGCGACCCGACCATTCAACGTCTTCGACACGTACAGCTCGTTACGGTCGGTGTCCTCCGACGCGGGCTGGTCATCGGATTCGAAGATCGCCTCCAACTTCGCAACCGCCGTGCGCACTCCGTCGGTACGCGCCAACGGCCCGTCCGCCGCCGCCAGCAACGCCGCCACACACCCCGGCAACGCCTCCGCGGGCATCCCTTTCGGAGGCTTCGTGCAGAACCGGACAATCAGCAACGCATGCTCGAACGCGATCCGACCCGCATCGAACGCCTCCGCCACCGCGGGATGCTCCGCCAACCCGGCACCGAGTTCCACGATCCGCCCCGCCGCACCCGGCGACACCACCGTCACCGACGACAACCACCCCTTCGTCGACGCGAAACCATGATCCACCCGCGTACACCGGCGTTCCACCTCGGCGACCACAGCCACCCGCTGCGCCTCGAACGACGCGATTCGGGCACTCAACGCGACAGCGTCACACAACAACTCACGACTGGTCCGCTCCCGGAAACGATCCCCCTGATACCCCATACACGAACATTACCTCGAAAGAATGTTCGAAACAAGGGGCGGGAGAAGAGGGTTCTCCGTCGTGGGCAGACGCGAATCGCCTCGTCGCGCGACAGCGTGTGCGCGAGCGCGCTGCGAAGAGTATCGTGATCGTGGCTTCGCGGCAGGCCCATCCGGATAACTGGCAAGGACGACAGGGAGGTGTGGCTGCGTGAACAACAGTCGACCTCCGAGTATCGGCTGAAATCGGCGTTCCTACCCGGGTGCGCTGGTTTCACTTTCGTGTATCTGTCCAGAATCACACCCGAAAGTACTTGTCGCCATGCGTGAAAAGCGTCCACTCCGAGCATTGCTCCCACTCCGTTCGGCCGGTCTCACCGAACCGTACGACGATCACGCGACGCCTCGCAGGCCGCCGGTCTCGCCCGGGCCGATCGAGTCCACCGTCGTCAACAGCGCCGTCTATCGGGACGGGAAGCGCATCGCGAGCCCGGCGACGCTCGGGGAGGCGCTGTCGAGTGTCCCGGACAGCTCGTCGATGGCGTGGATCGGGCTGTACCGTCCGACTGATGATCAACTGTACTCCGCGGCAAAGGAGTTCGATCTTCACGAACTCGCAGTGGAGGATGCGATCTCGGCGCACCAGCGGCCCAAGCTCGAGCGCTACGGCGAGACGTTGTTCGTCGTGCTGCGGGCGGCCCGCTACAACGACGACACCGAGAGCGTCGAGTTCGGTGAGCTACACGTGTTCTGCGGCCCCACGTTCGTACTCACGGTGCGGCACAGTGAATCCCCCGATCTGTCCACCGTGCGGGACCGCATGGAAGGAGACCCGGATCTGCTGCGCCTGGGGCCCGAGGCGGTGTTGTACGCGATTCTCGACGCGGTGGTCGACGGTTACGCGCCGGTCGTCGCCGGCCTGCAGAACGACATCGACGAGATCGAGACCGAGGTGTTCTCCGGCGCTCCCGGCGTGTCCCGCCGCATCTACGAGTTGACGCGCGAGGTCATCGAGTTCCAGCGGGCGACACGGCCACTGCTGGGCATCCTGCAGGCGCTCTCGGCGGGCTTCGCCAAGTATCAGACCGACGAAGAGCTGCAGCGGTACCTGCGTGACGTGAACGACCACGCGACGATCATCGTCGAGCGGGCGGACGGCTTCCGTCAGCTGCTCGGCAACATCCTCACCGTCAACGCCACTCTCGTCTCGCAGGAGCAGAACGAGGAGATGCGCAACATGACCGAGGCGAGCTATGCGCAGAACGAGGAGATCAAGAAGGTCTCGGCCTGGGCGGCGATTCTGTTCGCTCCGACGCTGATCGGGACCGTCTACGGGATGAACTTCGACCTGATGCCGGAGCTGCACTGGGATCTCGGCTACCCGTTCGCGGTCGGGCTGATGGCCTTGATCTGTATCTGCCTGTACACGGTGTTCAAGCGTCGCGGCTGGCTGTAGAGCTGCCCGGCCGACGTCACGCGCCCGGACTTTCCGTCCGGGTTCCGTCGCCACGGCACCGTTTCGGTGCCAGGATGGACCTCGTGCACCTTCCCGTCATGCCACCCCTGCAGCCGATGCTGGCGAAGGCCGCCTCGGCCGTGCCGTCCCAGCCCGAAGGAGAGCCGGCGTGGTCCTACGAGCCGAAGTGGGACGGCTTCCGCACCATCGTCTTCCGTGACGGCGACGAGGTGGTGCTGGGCTCGCGCGGCGGGAAGGACCTGGCTCGGTATTTTCCCGAGATGGTGGATGCGGTCCGGCGCGAGCTCCCCTCCCGTTGCGTCGTCGACGGCGAGTTGGTGGTCCCCAGGGATCGCGACGGGCACGTCCGGCTCGACTGGGAGGCGCTGTCCGAACGCATCCACCCCGCGGACAGCCGGGTGCGCCTGCTGGCCGAGCAGACACCGTCCCAGTTCGTCGGGTTCGATCTGCTGGCGCTCGGGGACCGAGACCTCACCGCCGAGGTGTTCGAGGCACGTCGGGACGAACTCGTCGCGACGGTGGGCGGAGGGCCGAGCTGCCACGTGACCGCCGCGACCCGCGACGCGGCGATCGCGTCCGAGTGGTTCGAGACGTTCGAGGGCGCGGGGCTCGACGGTGTGATCGCGAAGAGGCTGGACGGCGTCTACGTGCCGGGCAAGAGGGACATGGTCAAGGTCAAGCACGCCCGGACGGCGGAGTGCGTCCTGGCCGGATACCGAGTGCACAAGAACGGACTCGGGGTCGGGTCCCTGCTGCTGGGACTCTATTCGGACGGAGAACTGGTCATGGTGGGTGGCGCCTCCGCGTTCACCGACGTCCGCAGGCGGGAACTGCTGGCCGAGTTGCAGCCGCTGCGCATGGGTGAGGACGTGGTCGCCGACGGCGAGGCGACCCGGTGGCGTTCGGGTGTGGACCGTAGCTGGGTGCCGCTGCGCCCCGAGCGGGTGCTCGAGGTCGCCTACGACCAGATGGAGGGGGCACGGTTCCGGCACGCCGCCCGGTTCCTGCGGTGGCGCCCGGACAAGCCGCCGCGCGACTGCACGTTCGACCAGCTCGAGGTGCCGGTTCGCTACGACCTCGCAGACGTCCTGGCAGGAGGGGCCTGATGGCAAGCCCGGCAGAGGAACTCGACGTCGACGGCATCGCGGTACGGTTGTCGAACCCGGATAAGGTCTACTACCCACGCCTGGGTGCGGACGGCGGCACGAAGCGCCATCTGGTCGAGTACTACCGCGCGGTCGCCACCGAGGGGGCACTGCTGCGCGCGCTGTACGACCGCCCCACCCACCTGCAGCGTTTTCCGGACGGTGTCGAGGGCGAGGAGATCTACCAGAAGCGTGTGCCGGCGAAGCGGCCCGATCACGTGGCGAGCTGCCAGGTCACCTTCCCCTCGGGACGGACCGCCGACGTACTGCGTGTGCGCGGCGCCGCCGACATCGTGTGGGCGGCCAATCTCGGGTCGATCACGTTCCACCCGTGGGCGGTCCGTTGTCCCGACGTCGACCACCCCGACGAGCTGCGGCTCGATCTGGATCCGCAGCCCGGAACCGACTTCGGTGACGCCCGGTCCCTCGCCCTCGACGTCGTGCGCCCCGTGTTGGACGAGCTCGGTCTGGTCGGCTTCCCGAAGACCTCCGGGGGCCGGGGGCTGCACGTGTACCTGCGGATCGAGCCGCGGTGGGACTTCGTGACGGTGCGCCGTGCCGGAATCGCGCTGGCCCGTGAGGTGGAGCGACGCAGCGCGGGCCGCGCCACGACGGCGTGGTGGAAGGAGGAGCGCGGCGAGCGCATCTTCCTCGACTACAACCAGAACAATCGGGACAAGACGATCGCCTCGGCCTATTCCGCGCGCAAGACTCCGATCGCGACGGTCTCGACACCGGTCACCTGGGACGAACTCGCCGACACCGATCCCGACGACTTCACCATCGCGACGGTGCCCGCACTGCTCGCGCGGCGGGGCGATCCGATGGCGGCGATGGACCGGCACGTGCACGGCCTGGACGATCTGCTCGAGCGGGCGGACCGCGATGCCGCGGCCGGGCTGGGCGACCTACCGTATCCACCGAACTACCCCAAGATGCCCGGTGAGCCGAAACGGGTGCAGCCCAGCCGGGACCGGGACCGGAAGTAGTCCGGTTCGGCGCCGTTCGGGAGTCGGCGCCGTTCGGGACTCGGCGCCGTTCGGGAGTCAGGGTTGTTCGATCAGGGTCATCAGGTCCGCGAGTACGGCGTCGGCCGAGGATTCCGACAGTGCGCCGGTGAGCACCACCTCGACCCGGGCGTCGGGAGTCTCCACGACCACGGTGCGGGTGGTCGCGGTGTCCCTCGAGTAGGCCACGGCGCGTGCCGCCTCGGTGGCGGGGGAACTGAGCAGCGTCGACGTGTGCGCGGCCCGTACGGCGTCCGGGGTGAATCCGGGGTTCGTGGCGGTACCCTCCACTCGGGCGCCGGTCCGGGCGGGATCGGTGCCGACGGTGCCCTCGGGCCCCCAGGCGCAGCGATACTCCTCGACGGAGACGTCCGCGTCGATCTCGACGAGGTCGCCGAGAAGGTCGGAGAGCACCCAGGCAACCTCCCCGCAGGAGCCGATCGGGCGGAGGAATCCGATCTGGTCCCTGGCGGTGACGGGGGCTGCGGCCGCCTCGGCGGTGGTTCGGGTGTCGGCCCGGTCGGTCCGGTCCGGGGTCGTCGCGCAGGCGCCCGCGACGAGGGCCGAAGACACCAGAACCACCGGGATCAGAGGGCGCAATGAGGTCACGGGGCGTGATCGTAGAGGAATCGGCCGCCGTACTTCTTCGTGATCAAGTACCGTATTTGCGTCCGAAACTTGTGATTTCTCCAGGATGTTCGCGTGAATGGGCTCGAAGCGCGGGGAGGTCCGTGCGGACAGCGTGAGGTCGCCGCTCGAGTGGCATTCCCTGTACCTTCGGACTCGGAGGTCACCACGATGGATCGCTCGACAGTCATTGCCGCAGGCACGGTTGCCACCGCTACCGTCGTCGGCTCCCTTCTTCTCGGGTCGGGTACCGCAACCGCGGCCCCCACCTGCGTCTCGCCGCCGGGCACCGATACCGCGGTGACAGACGGACGCGCGGCCTGCCGGGCGATCTCGGACGTGTCCGGCAACTCCCTGGCGATCGGTGCAGGCGGGGTCGGTTTCGCCGATGCCGCGACCCACGGGTCGGCTCTGGCGCTGGGATTCGACGGGGGCGTGGGCGCGGTCGAGGCGCGGCTCGGCGCCGGCGTGGCGATCGCCGTGGGAACGGACAGTGTCGCACTGACCTCGACGCCGGGGTGGGCGTTCGTCGTCAGTGGCCCCGGCGCCCAATCCTTCGCCGGGGACGACGAACAGGGCGTGTCGTGTGCCGGTGGGCTCGGTCTCGCGGTCAAGGTGCTTGCAGGCCAGGCATGTTTCCACGATGGCGTCTCCACCTGGACGCTCGGCTGAAACGGCATCCGGTGCACACAGGCGTTGTGTTGTAGGTCACAATGGGGCCAGTGGGTTCGAGCGGAGGTGGTTCTGGTGACGAGCAGTGTGCGGGCGTCGCAGGGGTCGGTGCCGACGGAGATGGTGGTGGACCAGCGGTTGCTGCCGCTCGCGGACCGCTTCTTCTCGATGTACCGCAATCCACAGCAGGGCGGCGGGGCCCTGGTCGTCTATGTGCGCGGCGAGAAGGTCCTCGACGTGTGGGCCGGCTGGGCGGATCGGGACCGTCGATGGTCCCGTGACACCGTCGCCCTGTCCTTCTCCACCGGCAAGGGTGTCGCGAGCACGGTGGTGCACCGTCTGGCTCAACGCGGCGTCATCGACTACGACCTGCCGTTGGCGCGGTACTGGCCGGAGTTCGCCGCGCACGGCAAGTCCGAGATCACTGTGCGGCAACTGCTCACGCACCGCGCGGGCCTGCATCGGGTCCGTGGGCTGCTGAGTGGACCGTTCGACATGCTCGACTACGACACCGTCATCGAGGCCCTCGCGAATGCCCGTCCGGATCCGAGGCGGTTGAACGGACCCGGATATCACGCTGTCACCTACGGCTGGCTGGTCGCCGAACTGGTCGCCCGGGCCACGGGCAAGCCGTTCCAGGATGTGGTCGCCGAGGAGATCGCCGGCCCCTTGGGGATCGACGAGTACTGGTACCGCGTCCCCGAAGGGCACCGGGGTCGCATCGCGAAACTGTTCCCGCACATCAACCCCGGTGGTTTGAACTGGCAGTTCACCAGCGCGATCCTCGCGCACGTGGCCCCCACCCGAGGCCTCGCCGAGGCGGCCATGCCGGACGGGTTCGACCTGCTCGTGCGGAGCCCGCGGGTGCACGACGCCGTCATGCCCGGATGGAACGGCGTGTTCAGCGCGGACGCCGTCGCCCGGATGTACGGGGCGATCGCGAACGGTGGTGAGATCGGCGGTCGCAGATTCCTCGACCCCGCCACCATCGAGGAGAGTACGAGGGTGCAGGCCCGCGGCCGCGACTACGTGCTGGCCGTCCGGCCGAACTGGTCTCTCGGCTATCACCGGCCGATTCTCGCCTCCCGGGTGCAACCGCAGAATGCGATCGGGCACTACGGCGTCGGCGGGTCCGGGGGGTTCGCGGACCTGGACACCGGCATGTCGCTCGGATTCGTCACCAACCGGCTGGGAAGTTCGCTGACGGCCCTCGGCGATCTCCGCCTGGCGCGGCTCGGGGCGATGGCGCAGACGCTCGCGCAAAACTGGAACACGTTATAGTCTGAGGCTGTTCCGAGACCTGAGGACGTTCCGAGGAATCGGGTCGCGCGAGTCGTGGATGAGGGAAGTGCCGTGACCTATGTGATTACGCAGCCTTGCTGCAACGACGCATCGTGCGTGGACGTGTGTCCCGTCAACTGCATCCATCCCACACCCGACGAGCCACAGTTCGCCACCACCGAGATGCTGTACATCGATCCCGACACCTGCATCGACTGCGGGGCGTGCGTCGAGGAGTGCCCCGTCGAGGCCATCGTCCCGGACAACGATCTGGTGCTGGACGACGAGCCCTACCTCGACATCAATCGCGACTGGTTCGTCGCCCATCCGACCGGTCCGGACTGGCCGGAACCGGTGACCACTCCGGCCGTGCCGAAGGATCGAGACGTGCTGCGAGTGGCCGTCGTGGGATCCGGCCCCGCAGCCTGCTACGCGACGATGGGACTGACGTCGACGTCGCGCGTCGAGGTCGACGTCTTCGATCGCCTGCCCACCCCCTACGGGTTGGTGCGGTCGGGGGTCGCTCCCGACCACCCGGGAACCAAGGGAGTCACCGAGCAGTTCCGCGCCGCGGTCGGCAAGCGCAGTGTGCGCTGCCATTTCAACGTCGAGGTGGGCCGCGACGTCACCCACGAGGAACTGCTGTCCCACCACCACGCCGTCCTCTACGCGGTCGGTGCGGCGGGCGACCGGGCACTGGGTGTTCCCGGCGAGGAACTGCCGGGCAGTCACGCCGCCACCGAATTCGTCGCCTGGTACAACGGCCACCCGGACTACGCGGATCGCACCTTCGACCTCTCGTCCGAACGCGTGGTGATCGTCGGCAACGGCAACGTCGCCCTCGACGTGGCCCGGATCCTGGTGAGCGATCCCGAGGAGTTGGCGAAGACCGACCTCGCGGACCACGCACTCGAGGCGTTGCGTCGGAGCAACGTGCGCGAAGTGGTGGTGCTCGGCAGGCGTGGTCCGGCGCAGGCGGCATTCACCAATCCGGAACTGCTCGCGCTCACCCAGATGGCCGGGGTGGACGTCGTGGTCGAATCCGACGAGGCGGAACTCGACCCCGCGAGCCGGGCGCTTCTCGACAGCGGCGACACGGAACCGTCGGTGCGGCTCAAGGTCGCCCAGATCGCCGGACTCGCCGCCCGCACTCCCGATCCGTCCCGGCGCCGCATCGTCCTGCGTTTCCTCGTGTCCCCCGTCGAGGTCCTCGGCGACACCGGCGTCGAGGGGGTGCGGGTGGTTCGCAACGCACTCGTCGCCGATGCCACGGGCCGTCTCGTCGCCGAGCCGTCGGAACAGACGTCGACGATCGAGACCGGACTGGTCCTGCGCTCGGTCGGATACCGGGGCACTCCCGTACCGGACGTGCCGTTCGACGGTGCCCGTGGGGTGATCCCCAACGAGAACGGCCGGGTGATCGACCCGGAAACCGGGCGCCCGCTTCCCGGTGTGTACGTCGCAGGCTGGATCAAACGCGGCCCCACCGGAGTCATCGGTACCAACCGCTACTGCTCCGCGGAGACGGTGTCGATGCTGGTCGACGACTACGTGGCCGGGCGGTTGCACGATCCGGCGGAACGCGACGCCTTCGAGACCCTGCTCGCCGAACGGGCGCCGGAGGCGATCGACTATCGCGGCTGGCAGTCGATCGACCGTGTGGAGCGCGACGAGGGCAAAGCCACCGGGCGTCCTCGGCGCAAGCTCGTGCGGATCGAGGACATGCTGGCGGCGGCGCACCGCGAATGAGCCCGGTGTGATCCCGTGGAGTGACGGAGGCCTCAGCCACACGGCTCCCGGGTGACGTAGTCTCTCGATGTCTTCTCGAGTGACGTAGTCTCTCGATGTCGAATGACAGCAGCCACTTCGGTGGCTACTCCGATCAGCGGCGCGAAGTCGGGCGCGCGGCACCAACGCGTCGAACGAAGGTTTGTCATGAGCAAGTTCGGGAGCCGCTTCGCGGTTCTTCTCGCCGGCGCGCTCGCATCCGGGCTGGTCCTCGCCGGACCGTCCGCTGCGGCGCCACTGTTCCCCGGGGGGCCCGAGATTCCGGGTCTGCCCGAGATACCCCTGCCGGAACTGCCCGGTGTTCCCGGGTTGCCCGGTGCCCCCGCGGAGCCGTCCGTCGGCCCGGCCAACTTCTCGGCCCCCGCGATCAGCCCCGCCTCGGGCGAGGTGGTGGGCGTCGCGCAGCCGATCGCACTCCGTTTCGACGAGCCGATCGGCGACCGGGGTATGGCCGAGCGTGCCATCGAGATCACGACGACGCCCGAGGTCGACGGCGCGTTCTACTGGATCAACGACAGCCAGGTGCGGTGGAAGCCGACCGAGTTCTGGCCCGCCCACACCCAGGTGACGGTGAACGCGGGCGGCTCGCATTCGGCATTCTCCATCGGTGACGCCGTGGTCTCGGTCGCGGACGACGCGACCAAGCAGATCACCGTCACGGTCAACGGCGAGGTCGTCAAGACGATGCCGACGTCGTTGGGCAAGCCCGGCTACGAGACCCCGAACGGCACCTACATCGTCGGTGAGAAGCGGCGGGACATGTACATGGACTCGTCGACGTACGGTGTCCCGGTTGACTCGCCCGAGGGCTACCGCACCTATGTCGAGTACGCGACCCGGATCTCCTACAGCGGGATCTTCGTGCACGCCGCACCGTGGTCGGTGAGCCAGCAGGGCTACAGCAACGTCAGCCACGGCTGCCTCAACGTCAGTACCGAGGACGGAAAGTGGTTCTTCGAGAACGTCGGGCGCGGTGACCCGGTGATCGTGCAGAACACCGCCGGCGGCGTGCTGAGCGGCTCCGACGGACTCGGCGACTGGAACCGCTGACACCCCCGGTCACCGACTGCATCCCGATCACCTCCTGATCGACGACTGCCCGCCCACTGTTCAGTGGGCGGGCAGTTCCGGTTCACCGGCTATTCGTCCGCGAAGGCCAGACTGCCGCAGTGAGATCGAGTCCCGAGCGTGTTCCACAGGTGCTCGGCCGACCGTGGCGTGACTACGTACTGTTCCTCGCTCTGGTCGGGCCGAACCTGGCTCTTCTGTTCCTGTTCACCTATCGCCCCCTGGTGGACAACATCCGGCTGTCCTTCTTCGACTGGAACATCGCCGATCCGGTGGCGACGTTCGTCGGGTTCGGCAACTACCGGGAATGGTGGGGGCGCAGCGACACCTGGCAGATCGTGTCGAACACCGTGCTGTTCACCGTCGCCACGGTGGCCGGGTCGATGGTTCTCGGGCTCGCGCTGGCCATGCTGCTCGACCGGAAGCTGTTCGGCAGGAACCTGGTCCGGTCCGCGATCTTCGCGCCCTTCGTGATCTCCGGTGCGGCCGTCGGAGTGGCGTTCCAGTTCGTCTTCGATCCGAACTTCGGGCTCGTCCAGGATCTGCTGCATCGCGTCGGACTCACCGTCCCGGACTTCTACCAGAGCCCCGGCTGGGCCTTGTTCATGGTCACGGTCACCTACATGTGGAAGAACCTCGGGTACACCTTCGTCATCTATCTCGCTGCACTGCAGGGGCTTCGGGCCGAGCTCTCGGAGGCCGCCGAGATCGACGGCGCCGGCCGGTGGTCGACCTTCCGGCACGTCGTGCTCCCGCAATTGCGGCCGACGACGTTCTTCCTGTCCATCACCGTGATGCTGAACTCCCTGCAGGTCTTCGACATCATCAACGTGATGACCCGTGGCGGGCCACTGGGAACCGGAACGACGACGATGGTCTACCAGGTCTACAACGAGACGTTCCGCAACTTCCGGGCCGGCTACGGCGCAACGGTCGCGACGATCATGTTCCTCGTCCTGCTGTCGATCACCGTGTATCAGGTACGCATCATGGATCGGGGTGATCACCGGTGACCGCGACTCTCCGGCGTCCGCAGACGGCAGCGGTGCCCGCCCAGGACGCCGGATCGGCGCAGCGCAGGAAGATCGCGGTGCGGATACTCGCCTACGTCGCGATGGTCCTCGCGCTCGCGGTGGTGGTGGTCCCGCTGTATTGGATAGTGATGACCTCGTTCAAGGAACGGTCCGACATCTACGTCCAGCCCGTCACCTGGTGGCCGGGCACGTTCCACCCCGAGAACTACCGGGAGGCGACGACGAGTGTCCCGTTCTGGATGTTCCTGCGGAACTCGGTGATCATCACGACGATTCTCGCGGCGATCAAGTTCGTGCTCGGCACTCTCAGTGCGTACGGGCTGGTGTTCCTCCGGTTCCCGGGCAAGAACCTGTTGTTCCTGACGATCATCGGCGCGCTGATGGTGTCCAACCAGATCACGGTCATCTCGAACTACGCACTGGTCGCGGAATGGGGCTGGCGGAACACGTTCCAAGGGATCATCGTCCCCCTCGCGGGGGTCGCGTTCGGCACCTTCCTGATGCGGAACCACTTCCTGTCGATACCGACGGAGGTCGTCGAGGCCGCGCGGATGGACGGTGCCGGCCACGGGCGCCTGCTGTGGCGGGTGGTGCTACCCATCTCGATCCCGACGATGGTGGCATTCGGGATCATCACCGTCGTCAACGAATGGAACGAGTACCTCTGGCCGTTCCTCATGTCCGACGACGCCTCGGTGGCCCCGCTGCCGATCGGACTGACCTTGCTGCAGAACAACGACGGCTTCACCAACTGGGGGCCGGTCATGGCCGGGACGGTGCTGGCGATGCTGCCGATCCTGGTGATCTTCCTGCTCCTGCAACGACACATGATCAAGGGCCTCACCTCCGGTGCGGTCAAAGGCTGAATGGCGGCCGCCGATCACTGTGATCGGCGGAGAACCTGACTTCGAAGGAGTCGACACCCGTGCGTTATCCCACGTTCCACCAGAATCCGTCCGTCATGAACCGCCGCAACTTCCTCGGCCTCGCCGGCGCGGTGGCCGCCGGAGCGGCCCTCACCGCCTGCGCGGGAACGGGGTCGAGTTCCGGAGAATCCGGCGATGCGAACACCATCACGTTCTGGTCGAACCACCCCGGCAAGTCCCAGGACGTCGAGCGTGAGTTGATCGCGCGGTTCGAGGCCCAGCACCCGGACCTCACCGTCGATCTCGTGACCGGAGGCAAGAACTACGAGGAAGTGTCGCAGAAGTTCAACGCCGCGCTGTCCGGGGGCGAGTTGCCGGACGTGATCGTGCTCTCCGATGTGTGGTGGTTCAATTACGCTCTCACCGGCGCCATCACACCACTCGACGGGCTGTTCGACGAGGTCGGTGTGGATTCCGGGGACTACGTCGATTCCCTGCTGGCGGACTACCTGTTCCAGGGCGAGCACTTCGCGCTCCCCTACGCGCGGTCGACGCCGCTGTTCTACTACAACCGACAGATCTGGGAACAGGCGGGACTTCCGGATCGCGGGCCCGCGACCTGGGCCGAGTTCGACGAGTGGGGCCCGGAACTGCAGCGAGTGGTGGGCGGAGGCAAGTTCGCCCACGGCTGGGGGAACGCGACGGACTATCTGGGCTGGACTTTCGAGGGACCGATCTGGACGTTCGGTGGAGGCTACTCCGATCAGTGGCGGCTCACGATGACCGACGACCGCACCGTGCAGGCCGGCGAGTTCCTCAAGTCCATGATCCACGAGAAGCGTTACGCCGCAGTTGCCAACGACATCGCCAACGACTTCTCCGCGGGCATTCTGGCATCCACCATCGCCTCGACGGGCGACCTGTCCGGCGTCACCGCCAATGCCGGTTTCGACTTCGGCACGGCCTTCCTGCCGACGTCGTCGTCCGGCGACCCCGGGTGCCCCACCGGTGGTGCGGGCCTGGCGATCCCCGCCCGGATCTCCGACGAGCGGAAGAAGAACGCCCTGACGTTCATCGACTTCGTCACGAACGGGGCGAACACCGCGTACTTCTCCCAGAGCGTCGGATACATGCCGGTGCGCAAGTCGGCCACCGAGGATCCGGAGATGAAGAGTTTCCTGGACGCCAACCCGAATGCCCGGACGGCCGTGGACCAGCTGGCGCACACGCGGTCCCAGGACTATGCGCGGGTGTTCGTCCCCGGCGGCGACCAGATCATCGGCACCGGCCTCGAACAGGTCGCGCTGCAGAACGCCGACGTGAGAAGCACCTTCGGCTCGGTGGCGGACCAGTTGCAGCAGATCATCGACCGCCAGATCTCACCCAAGCTGCCGCAGTGATGGCGGGCGTACACTTCTCGGGCGTCACCCACCGCTACCCCGGAGCGGACAAGCCTGCCGTCGACCTGCTCGATCTCGAGGTCGAGGACGGCGAGTTCCTGGTCCTCGTCGGGCCTTCCGGCTGCGGCAAGTCCACCAGCCTGCGGATGCTCGCCGGGCTCGAGGCCGTCGAGCGTGGCCGCATCCTCATCGGGGGACGGGACGTCACCCGGGTGCCACCGAGCGGCCGTGACGTGGCGATGGTCTTCCAGAACTACGCGCTGTATCCGAACATGACGGTGGCCGAGAACATGGGGTTCGCCCTGCGGAACGCGGGCGTGCCCAAGGCGGACCGCGCCCGGCAGGTCCTCGAGGCCGCCCGCATGCTCGAACTCGAGGAACTCCTCGACCGCAAGCCGGCGAAACTGTCCGGCGGGCAACGGCAACGGGTCGCGATGGGCCGGGCTATCGTCCGGCACCCGCAGGTCTTCTGCATGGACGAGCCACTGAGCAACCTCGACGCCAAGCTGCGCGTGAGTACCCGGGCCCAGATCGCGGCACTGCAACGTCGGCTCGGCACCACGACCGTGTACGTCACGCACGATCAGGTGGAGGCGATGACGATGGGTCATCGTGTCGCGGTCCTGCGGGACGGGGTACTGCAGCAGGTCGCCAGTCCTCGTGAGCTGTACGACGATCCGGTCAACACCTTCGTCGCGGGCTTCATCGGCTCACCGGGGATGAATCTCCTGGAGGCCCCGGTGGAGGACCGCAGGGCCGTCCTCGGCGACCTGAGGATTCCGGTGCCGGCCGGTGCGGAAGGCCGGGTCGTCGTGGGCGTTCGCCCCGAATCCTGGACGCTGGTCGGCGCCTGGCGCAAGGGCTCGCTCACCGCGAAGACGGAGATGGTCGAGGAACTCGGGGCCGAGTCGTTCGTGTACGTGGAGGGACCGACCGGCCGCATCGTGGTGCGGGTCGACCGGCACCGGCCGTTCGGACCGGGCGAGGAGCTGTACCTCCAGCCGCGGCCGGATCAGGTGTACTTCTTCTCGCCGACGACGGGGGAACGGTTGACCTGAGCGGGACCGTACGGCCCCGCTCAGCTCAACCGCTCACCGTCCGCGCCCGAACGCGAACGTCTCGGGGCGCGGACGGTGAGCCGGGTCCGGGTCACCAGATCCGTACGCGGCGTTCCGGTTCGAGGTACAGGGCGTCGCCGGGCCGGACGTCGAAGGCCTCGTGGAACGAATCGAGGTTCCGGATCACGCCGTTGCAGCGGAACTCCGGGGGCGAGCGCGGATCGACCGCCAGACGCCGGATCGCCTCGGCGTCGCGGGCTTTGGTCCGCCACACCTGCGCCCAGCCGAAGAACACCCGCTGGAGCCCCGTGAGCCCGTCGAGCACCGGGGGTTCGGTGCCGTCCGTCGCGATCCGGTACGCCTCGAGAGCGATGGACAGCCCGCCGAGATCACCGATGTTCTCGCCGATGGTGAACTCGCCGTTGACATGATGCCCGGGAAGGGCTTTCGGCTCGAACAGGTTGTACTGCGCGATGAGTTCCGCGGTGCGCTTGCCGAACTCGGCGCGGTCGGAATCGGTCCACCAGTCCACCATGTTGCCGTCGCCGTCGTACTTGGCCCCCTGGTCGTCGAACCCGTGGCCGATCTCGTGGCCGATGACGGCACCGATCCCGCCGTAATTGGCGGCGTCGTCGGCGTCGGGATCGAAGAACGGCGGTTGCAGGATGGCGGCGGGGAAGACGATCTCGTTCATCCCGGGGTTGTAGTAGGCGTTGACCGTCTGCGGGGTCATGAACCACTCGTCGCGATCCACCGGACCACCGAGCTTGGCCAGGTCACGGTCGTACTCGGCGGCATAGCCGCGCCGATAGTTGCCGACCAGATCGTCTTCCACGATCACGACACGCGAGTAGTCGCGCCAGGTGTCCGGGTAGCCGATCTTCGGAGTGAACTTCTCGAGCTTGGTCAGGGCCGCTTGCCGGGTGTCCGGCCCCATCCAGTCCAGGGCCGTGATCGACCGGCGGTACGCCTCGATGAGGTGCGCGACGAGTTCGCGCACCCGTACCTTGGCGTCTCCGGGGAAGTGCCGCTCGACGTAGATCTTGCCCACGGCCTCGCCGAGCAGGTCCTGTACCAGCGAGACGCCGCGCTTCCACCGTTCCCGGTTCTCCTCCGCGCCGGTGAGGATGCGTCCGTAGAAGTCGAAGTTCTCGTCCACGAGGGCCGAGGTCAGGTAGGGCGCGCGTGCGTGCACGACCCGCCAGGCCGCCCACGCCTTCCAGTCGTCCAGCGACTCGCTCTGCCACAGGCCCGCGAAGGTGGTGAGGAAGTCCGGCTGGCGCACGACGATCTCGGCGAAGTCCTGGCCCGAGCCGCCGAGAGCGGTGGTCCAGCCCGCCCAGTCGAAGCCCTCCGGCAGCTCGCCGAACGTGAGCAGGTTGTAGCCGAGTTCGGCGTCCCGCCGACGGACGACGTCCCAGTGCCCGGCGGCCAGTTTCGTCTCGAGAGCCATCACGCGCTCGGGGTCGTGGTCCAGGCCGGCCAGCGTGAACATCCGGCCGATGTGCCGGACGTAGGCGGCGCGTGTCTCGGCGTACTCGTCCTCGCGGTAGTACGACTCGTCCGGAAGGCCGATCCCGGACTGGGTGAAGTGCATGAGATAGCGGGAGGAATCCTTGGCGTCGGTGTCGACGTAGTGGCCCACGGCACCGCCGATGCCGGTGCGTTGCAGACCGGCGAGAACCGCGGCCAGAGCGACTCGGTCGGGTGCGTCCGCGACGTCCGCGAGTTCCGAGGCGATCGGGGTCAGGCCCGCTTCCTCGACCTGGTCCTCGGCCAGGAAGCTGGCGTAGAGATCGCCGATCCGCTGGGCGTCCGTGCCTTCCGGGGGCGAGGATTCCGAGGCCTCGAGGATGATGGTCTTGACGTCCTCTTCGGCCTTGTCGTAGAGATACCGGAAGGCTCCGTCGACCGCGCGGTCGGCCGGGATCGTATAGTTCGCCAGCCACTGTCCGTTGACGTGCTCGAACAGGTCGTCCTGGGGGCGGGTGTCGCCGTCGACATGGGTCAGGTCGATGCCGGATTTCGTGGTCATCGTTCCATACTTACACCGGTTGCCCGCCCGCTGCCGGGCCCCGGTGGTAGCCCGCGGCCACAGGGCCGCGCCGGCTACTCGCCGATTCGCTTGTGCATCTCCCACACCAGGACCTCGGCGCCGTCCGCCGAGGTGATCCGCTGCCCGCCCGAGTGCGTGAGCCGGACGGCATCGCCCTCGTCCAGAGATCCGACGCCCTCGAGCTCGACCCGTCCACGGGCGACGAAGACGTGCAGGTAGGGCGCCTCCGGTAGGACGACGTCGGTGCCGGGGCGCAGCCGGGCGACGTGCAGGCCCGCCGCCCTGTTGTTGATCCGGATCGCCGCGTGATCTCGGTGCTCGGGCATGCCGGACGCGACCGGGACCAGCCCGCCCTTCAGCAACTCGTCCTCGATCTCGAGTTGCTCGTATCCGGGGTCGAGGCGGGGTTCGTCGGGCACCACCCACATCTGGACGAACCGCACCGGCTGATGGTGCTCGGTGCCCTCGAGCCGCCAGCTGTCGTTCTTCTCCGAGTGCATGATGCCGCGGCCGGCGCTCATCCGCTGCGCGAGGCCCGGGTAGATGACCCCGGAGTGTCCCATCGAGTCCTGATGCACCAGCGAGCCCCGTAGAACCCAGGTGACGATCTCCATGTCCTTGTGCGGGTGGGTGTCGAACCCCTCGCCGGGGAGCACGGTGTCGTCGTTGTTGACCAGGAGCAGTCCGTGGTGGGTGTTGTCGGGGTCGTAGTGCTGGCCGAAGGAGAACGAGTGTTTCGAGTCCAGCCAGGAGATGCGCGTCGAGAGACGGTCGCCCGCTCGGTGGACGTGGACGCGGGGGATACTGACAGCGGACATCGTCGGGCCTCCTTCGGTGATACCGATCAAGGGTACGAGGTGGTGCGGGTCACCGGACGCGGGACCAGGTGTCGATACCGCAACGGAAACACGCCCGCCCCCATCGGAATTCAGGGACGGGCGTACGACCTGCCCGGCGTGCGGGCGCCCACCGGTCAGTCGCGGGTCTCGGTGGGCACCCCGAGGCGACCCGCCTGGAAGTCCTCGAACGCCTGCATCACCTCGGCGCGCGTGTTCATCACGAACGGGCCGGCCATCGCGACAGGCTCGCGAATCGGCTTGCCGCCGATCAGGTAGACCTCGAGCGATTCGCTGCGCGAATCCTGGGTGTCCGCCGCGGCGAGGGTGACCGTGTCGCCGCGGCCGAAGACCGACAGCTGCCCGGTGTGCACGGGGCGCCGCTCCGAGCCGACGAGCCCGTTGCCCGCCATCACGTACGCGAGGGCATTGAACTCGGGGTTCCACGGCAGCGTCACCGAGGCGCCGGGAGCGATACTGAGGTGCGCGATGCTGATCGGCGTGTAGGTCGACCCCGGTCCCCGATGGCCGTCGATCTCCCCGGCGATGACCCGGATCAGCGCGCCGCCGTCCGGGGACGAGAGGAGTGCGACCTCCTTACCGGTGATGTCCTGGTAGCGAGGAGTCGTCATCTTGTCGCTGCGGGGCAGGTTCACCCACAACTGCATGCCGTGGAAGAGTCCGCCACTGACGACGAGGTGTTCCGGCGGTGCCTCGATGTGCAGGATGCCCTCACCTGCGGTCATCCACTGGGTGTCGCCGCCGCCGATGACGCCGCCGCCACCGTGGGAGTCCTGGTGCTCCATGATTCCGTCGATCATGTAGGTGACCGTCTCGAAGCCCCGGTGCGGGTGCCAGGGAGTGCCCTTCGGTTCGCCCGGTGCGTAGTTCACCTCGCCCATCTGGTCCATGTGGATGAACGGGTCCAGTGCGCCGAGGCTCACGCCGGCGAAGGCGCGCCGGACCGGGAATCCCTCGCCCTCGTAGCCCTGTGGGGCGGTGGTCACGGTCTTGACCGGCCGATCCGTGGACTGCGGCTCGGGAGCGTTCACGCGGGGCAGGGTCAGGATGTCGTCGACAGTCACAGCGGGCACGGGGGCCTCCTCGGGTAGTTGATTTGTCAACTATATCCCTGGGTGCAACGCTGCCGGCCCGCGGCTATTCCCCGGCAGTTCACGGCTGGGGGGCGCGGCCGGTCCACTACCGTGGACGGAATGAGCGAACTGGTGGACCGCGGCGGAATCCGCGGGTTCCTGCACCGCCCCGACGGCGACATCGTCGGTGGTGTGGTGTTCGCACACGGTGCGGGCGGCAACAGCGACTCGCTGCTCCTGCGGGCGCTCGCCGCCGGGCTCGCCGCGGAGGGGTTCCTCGTCCTGCGCTTCGACCTGCCCTACCGTCAGCGCCGGCCGTCGGGCCCGCCGCATCCGTCGAAGGCGGCGGAGGACCGGGCCGGGATCGAGGCGGCGATCGCCGAGATGCGGGCATTCGTCCCCGGTAGCCCGGTGATCGCGGGAGGGCAGTCCTACGGAGGCAGGCAGACGTCGATGCTGCTCGCCGAACAGCCGGACCTCGCCGACGGGCTGCTCCTCACGTCGTATCCGCTGCACCCGCCGGGCAAGCCGGAGAAGGCGCGCACCGAGCATCTCCCGCAGCTGCGCACGCCCACCGTCGTGGTGCACGGGTCGAAGGACACCTTCGCGACGACGGCGGAGATCACCGCGGCCCTCGACCTGATCCCGGCCCCGACGACGCTCGTGGAGATCGACGGTGGGCGGCACGATCTGTCCCCCGAGAAGTTCCCCGTCGTCGCACGCACCGTCGAGGCAGTGCTGCGGGAGCTGCCGACCGGGGACCGCTGACGCGCTCGTCAGGCGGGGTGCCCCGGTGTGAGGTGACGGATGTCGAAGAACGAGACCACGGGCACGTCGCGACGGATCTCCGTGGCGACGGGTTCGAGGAGATGGCCGACGTGATCGCCGAGCGGGACACGTTCGAGGATGCGTCCACACATCCACGCGGCGGCGTCGTCGAGGATCGGTAATCCGGGGCTCTCCCGCACCAGCCCCTCCGTCCACGCGCATTCGGCGAACTTGTCGATCTCGTCGCCCGTCCTTCCGCCGAACAGCTCCGCGAGATCGCGCCGCTCCTTACCGATGAGGTGGACGGCGAGATAGTCGGCGTCGGCAGCCACGGTGAAGGTGTGGTTGACCCGCGACAGCCCGGCGAGGAAGCGCGGGGGACGAATGCTGATCCGGGTGGCGAACCCCATCAGGCACCCGGCGCGGCGACCGTCGGCGGACACCGTGGTGACGATGTACATCGGGACGTCCGGCAGATCCGTGAACTGCTCGTACACCGCTGCCACGTCGGTGTCCGCAGTGCTGTCGGTGTCCGCAGTGCTGTCGGTGTCCGCAGTGCTCATGGGGATATTCAGGCACAGGCCGCACGCGGGCGCAACGGAAGCGTGTGGGTATGTTCGATCGATGAGCACCGAGCACACGCACACGACGCCGGGGTGGTTCGATCGGGCACTGGCGGCTCCGGTCGAGACGGGCAGGGTCGACGTCGCCGGCGCCGAGGTGACCTACCGGGCCTGGGGGCCGGTGGGTGCACCCGGGATCGTGTTGATCCACGGCGGGGCCGCGCACAGCCGCTGGTGGGATCATCTGGCCCCGCAGCTCGCGGAGGGTCGGCGGGTCGTCGCGCTCGATCTCAGTGGGCACGGGGACAGTGACCGTCGGGCCGACTACTCGCTCGAGCGCTGGGCCGAGGAGGCTCTCGCCGTGGCGAAACCTGCCGGAATCGACGGTGCCCCGGTGTTCGTCGGGCACAGCATGGGCGGCATGGTCGCGTTCGTCGCGGCGCGGCTGTTCGGCGCGGAGCTGGGCGGGGTGGTGCTGATCGACTCTCCGGTGCACGCCAGGACGCCGGAGGAGGAAGCAGCCCGCAGGCGCCGGGCCTTCGGGCCGGTCAAGGTGTATCCGACGCGTGAGGAAGCGCTCGCACACTTCCGGTTCGTACCGCCGCAGGACAGTGCCGTTCCCGCGGTCCTCGCCCATGTCGCGGAGCACTCGATGAGGCCGGTGGAGGGCGGCTGGTCGTGGAAGTTCGACGCGGCGATGATGTCACGCGGCGGTAGCGAGCACCTCGGTGCCGACGACCCGCGCTGCCGAATCGCCTATTTCCGCGCCGAGCACGGAATCATCTCCGACGCCGTGATGGCCGACATGCGTGAGCGATTCGGTCCGACCGCGATCGTCGCCGAGATTCCGGACGCCGGGCACCACGTGATGATCGACCAGCCGTTGCCGTTGGTCGCGGGAATCCGCACCGTGCTGGCCGCGTGGGCGAGCGAGGACCGCGTCGCCGGTCTCCCGACCTAGCGGCCCCATCCCGTCACGGCCCCGCGGAGCGGGCCGGGCGCGAACGGCTCAGTCGGCTCGAACGGCACGTACGGCGGCGACGAACTTCTCGATCAGAGCCGGGTCCTTGACGCCGCGCTCGGATTCGACGCCACTGGAGACATCGACGCCCCACGCGCCGGTCGCGGCGAGGGCATCGGCCACGTTGTCCGGGTCGAGCCCGCCGGCCAGGATCCACCCGCCGTCGGGTGCCGTGGTCGACGACCAGTCCCAGGTGCGCCCCGCGCCCGCGACGGCGCCGTCGACCAGCAGCCGGTCGGCGCCGAGATCGCCCGAGGTGTCGCCCGCGACGATCGCCCGGACGACGTGCAGACCCGCGGCGTGCAGGCGCGCCACCTGCTGCGCATCGACCAGGTCGTGAACCTGGACCGTGCGCAACCCGGTGCGGGCGGCGACGGCGAGGATCTCCTCGATCGGGTTGCCCTTGAACACTCCCACCGGCACCGTCCCGGTCGCGGCACGGGCGACGAGCGGGGCAGCGTCGTCGGGGGAGATCTGCCGGACACTGGCCGCGAAGACGAACCCGACGGCATCGACGCCGAGGCGCACTGCCGTGTCCACCGACATGTCGTCGCGCAACCCGCAGACCTTGATGAACGTCACGACGACCACTTTACGGGCCGCGCCGTTCTAGGCTTCCGGAGTGGAGTGGCTCAGCAGACTCGACGTGATCTCGGGCCCCGTGCCGCCGATCGTGACCGCGTTCGGCGTGGCCGGTGCGCTCTGGCTTCTCGCGGGCCGGGCTCCGTGGTACCGGCGGCAGGCTCTGCCGATCTGTGCCGTCGCCGCCGTGGTGGTCACCGCGCTGCTCTGGGTGCTGGTGGAGAAGGTGCTGCGACCCTTCCCGGATCCGATCGAGCTGCCGGTGTACCTGTGGATCGGGGCGGCGCTGCTGGCCTTGCTCCTCGTCGTTCCTCGGGCCCTGGTCCGCCGGCGGGTGCGTTCGGCCGTCGCCGCGGTGGTGGCTGCCCTCGCCGTCCTGCTGACGTCCGCCCTGCAGATCAACCTGGTGTTCGATGCGTATCCGACACTGGGGACCGTCGTCGGGCGGGAGGAGTTCGACCGCCGGTCTGCTGCCGACGTCGAGGTGCGGACCGAGAACGTGGTGACCGGCACCCCGTTGCAGGGAGCGTGGACGCCGCCGGCCGGCATGCCGGACCGGGGATCGGTGGTGACGATGCCCGTCCCGGGGCCGGTGTCCGGGTTCGCTGCCCGGGACGCCGAGGTCTACTTCCCCCCGGCCTACTTCACCGACCCGCGTCCGTTGCTGCCCGTCCTGGTGCTGCTGGCCGGCCAGCCGGGGAGTCCGGAGGATTGGCTCGCCGGGGGCCGGATGGCCACCACGATGGACGAGTTCGCGCGCGGCCACGACGGTCTCGCCCCGATCGTCGTCGTGGCCGACGGCACCGGGTCCCAGTTCGCGAACCCGCTCTGTGTGGACTCGGCTGCCGGGAACGTCGACACGTACCTGTCCACCGACGTCCCCGCGTGGGTGCGTTCCACCCTCCAGGTGGACGAGGATCCGAGGGCGTGGGCGATCGGTGGGCTCTCCTACGGTGGTACGTGTGCGCTGCAGATGGCGACCAACCATCCGCAGGTGTACCCCACCTTCCTGGACATCTCCGGACAGGAGGAACCGACGCTCGGCGACCGGCAGCGCACCCTGGACGAGGCGTTCGGTGGCGACGAACAGGCCTTCGAGAAGGTCAATCCGCTCGACATCCTGGCGCGTGAGCGGTTTCCGGACTCGGCCGGCGTGTTCGTCGTCGGCAGCGACGACGCCGACTACCGGCCGGGCGCGCAGAAGGTCTACCAGGCGGCGAAGGACGCGGGCATGGACGTGCGTTACGTCGAACTGCCGGGAGGGCACAGCTTCGCGGTCTGGTCGGCGGGCCTCGAGCAGGAGCTCGGCTGGTTGGCGCAGCGCCTGGGGATCACGGGCTGACATACCCTGTCGAAAAACGAGAACGTGTTCTATTGTCGGGGCATGTACCAGTGGTCCGATACCGATCTGATGTTCCGCGAGGCGCTCCGAGGCTTCATCGACAAAGAAGTGCGGCCCCACGTGGACCGGCTCGAGACCGGCGAGCTCCCACCGTTCGACATCATCCGGAAGCTGTTCTCCACCTTCGGGCTCGACGAACTCGCGCGGGAGTCGCTCGGCAAGTCACTCGCGCGCGAACGTGGCGAATCCACGGAGCAGGGCGGCTCCGGTGACTCCGGCGTGTTCAAGGGGGCGGGCAGCACGGCCGTGCTCCTGAACTCGGAACTCGCCGGAGTCAGCCTCGGCCTGGTCGCCTCGATGGGCGTGAGCCTGGGGCTCACGGTGGGCACGATCCGCAGCCGTGGCACCCTCGCCCAGAAGGAGAGGTGGCTGCCGGGACTGGTGACGTTCGAGAAGGTCGGTGCCTGGGCCATCACGGAGCCGGATTCCGGGTCGGATGCGTTCGGCGGAATGAAGTCCTACGTGCGCCGCGACGGTGACGACTACATCCTCAACGGGCAGAAGACGTTCATCACCAACGGGCCGTACGCCGACGTCGTCATCGTGTACGCCAAGCTCGACGACGGGGACACCTCGATCGATCGGCGGGACCGGAAGGTGCTCGCGTTCATCCTCGACAAGGGCATGGAAGGTCTCACCCAGAGCCCACCGTTCAAGAAGATGGGAATGAACTCCTCCCCGACCGGGGAGCTCTTCTTCGACAACGTGCGCATCACCCCCGACCGACTTCTCGGGGAGAGCGAGGACGGCGGGAAATCCGATGGAAAGTCCAGTGCCAAAGACAGTTTCGCGGCAGAACGAATCGGGATCGCGTCACTGGCTCTCGGGGTCATCAACGAATGTCATCGGCTGTGCGTCGACTACGCCAAGTCCCGCAAGCTCTGGGGACGTGAGATCGCGCAGTTCCAGCTGATCCAGCTCAAGCTCGCCGAGATGGAGATCGCCCGGATCAACGTGCAGAACATGGTCTTCAACGCGATCGAACGCACGGCGGCGGGAGACCCGGTCACCCTCGCGGAGGCGTCGGCGATGAAGCTGTACTCGTCCCGCGCCGCGACGGAGGTCGCGATGGAGGCGGTGCAGTTGTTCGGCGGCAACGGCTACATGGCCGAGTACCGGGTCGAGCAGCTCGCGCGAGATGCGAAGTCGCTCATGATCTACGCCGGTTCCAACGAGATCCAGGTCACGCACATCGCGAAGGGGCTGCTCGCCTGATCCGGGTCACCGGGAGGTGAGCAGCGGCTCGACCACGGCCAGGATCTCGTCCCTCGCGGCGATCGTGGTCGAGTGATCGCGGCCAGGAACGATCGCCAGCGACGCCTCGGGGATCACGGTGGCGAGGTGCCGGGCATCCTCGATCCGGTGAGTGTCCTCGGAGCCCACGAAGATCAGGGTGGGGGCGACGATCTGCCGGAGCAGCCGGTCCGGGATTCCCGGCTCGAGATCACTGCGCCGCATGTAGGCGGCCATCGCCGAGGGGTCGTTGGCGGAGAACGCGGCGCGGGTCGAGGGATCGATCGGCCGTGCCCGCACCGCGTTCCACCGATCGAGGAACGCGTCGATGCCCTCGTCGGCCAGCACGTCCGCGGCGCCGGGGAAGTACAACCGGTCGAAGGCGCCCGCGCGGGGCCGGCTGCTTCCCCCGCCGACGATCAACCCGGACACCCGATCCGGGGCCCGGGTGGCGAGCCCGAGCGCGACGAGGCCGCCGAACGAGTAGCCCAGCACGTGGGTGCGGCGGACACCGGCCTCGTCGAGCACGGCGAGCACGTCGCCGACCACGAGGTCGAGCGCATAGTCGTCCACCCCGTGAGGTCTGGCGCTACGCCCGTGACCCCGCAGGTCCACCAGGATCAGCCGGTATCGGTCGCGTAGTGCCCGTGCATACCCGAAGCCGCGCCAGATCGCCCGGGACAGGGCGCTGCCGTGCAGCAACAGCACCGGAGGGCCGTCACCGACGATCTCGTACGAGATGCGGGTTCCGTCGACCGGGTTGTGGATGTCGGGCACGTGGCCGAGTCTGCCTCACGTGTGGTCCTCGAGCGCGTCGGGTGTGAGTTCCAGCCGCCGCGTGACCCCGAGGTCGTCCACGAACCGTCGATCGTGGCTCACCACGACCAGCGCACCCTCGTAGTCCGCCAGGGCTTCGGTGAGATTCGCCAGGCTCGCCAGATCGAGGTTGTTGGTCGGCTCGTCCAGCACGAGCAGCTGCGGGGCCGGGTCGGCGAGCAGCACCGTCGCCAGCGCGGCCCGCAGCCGTTCGCCGCCGGACAGCACTCGCACCGGGACGTCGGCGTCGGCGCCACGGAACAGGAAGCGCGCCAACCGGGAACGCACGTGCTCGGCCGTCGCCGTGGGCGCCGCGACGGCTACGTTCTCCGCGACGGTCGCCTCCTCGTCGAAGACGTCCAGGCGCTGCGGAAGCACCCGATACGGTACTCGGGGACCCGCCGCGACCAGCCTGTCGAGCAGGGTGGACTTGCCGACACCGTTCTTCCCCGTGAGCGCGATCCGCTCCGGGCCCACGATCGTGAGCGCCACGTCCTGACCGGTCGCGAGTGTGGTCTCGGCCAACTCGACGACGACACGCCCTGCAGGGACCCGGGTGTCCGGCAGATCCACCCGGATCTCCCGGTCGTCGCGGACCGCCTCCCGGGCCCGGGTCAGTGTGGACTCCGCATCCTCGAGCTTGGCGATGTGGCTGTTCCGCAACTTTCCGGCCGACACCTGAGCGGCCCGCTTGCGCGCTCCCATCACGATCTTGGGCTCGCGCTTGTTCTCGAACATCTTCTGTCCGTAGCGCGCTCGGCGATCGATCTTGGTGCGTGCCTCGACCAACTCGCGTTTCTGCTTCTGCATGTCCCCGCGGGCATCGCGGACCGCGGCGCGGGCGGCTTCCTGTTCGGCGTCGATCACCTCCCGGTAGTGCGTGTAGTTGCCGCCGAACGTGCGGACGGCCCCGTCGCGGACCTCGGCGATCGAATCCATCCGATCGAGCAGCTCACGGTCGTGGCCGACAACGAGCACCGTTCCCGAAAACTGTTGCAGTGCAGCGTGAAGGTGCGCGCGAGATGCCTCGTCGAGGTTGTTCGTCGGCTCGTCGAGAAGCAGGATGTCCGGCTCGGCGAGCAATTGGGCGGTGAGGCCGAGGAGCACGGTTTCCCCACCCGACAGGCTGCCGACCGTGCGCTCGAGCGCCGCCGGATCCGGGACGATCGTGTGGAGACCGAGACGATGCAGCAGGGAGATCGCGCGCTCCTCGATGTCCCACGCGCCGGCCATCCGGTCGAAGTCCTCCTCACTGCCCGCGCCGGATTCGATTCGTTGCAGCGCGGCCCTCGCGTCGGCGATTCCGAGGATCCTCTCGACCGCGACACTCGCGTCGAGAGTGATGTCCTGCGGGAGGTAGGCCACGGAACCCGCCGCGGTCACCGAACCCCGGTCCGGGCGCAGTGCTCCGGGCAGGCTCGGACGCACCGCGCCGGCGACGATCCGCAGCAGGCTGGACTTGCCGGATCCGTTGAGGCCGACGATGCCGGTGCGCCCGGCCCCGAAAGTGACGTCGAGAGAGTCGAAGAGGGGAGTGCCGTCCGGCCAGGACAGCGAGATGTCGGAAAGAACGACAGGGTATACGGCCATGACAGACCTCCAGAGGTGCGATACGAGTACGCGCGAATCACCTCTGAACGAGCAACGGCCTGGGACCTCCTGTGCGGAAACAACGACCGGACCAGACTACGTGCGTGGTCCGTGCCGGTGCAACGGATTATTCGCGCTCGGCATTCCCGGCGCGGGTTCGGCTGCCGATGACGGCGGGACGAACGACCGGCGCGGCCACTCGAGGCATGATCGGAAGCGTGCGTATCCCGAAGCGGTCCTTCGCCGTCAGCTCCGTCGCCGCGCTCACTCTGGGGCTCCTCGCCGCATGCAGTCTCGGCCCGGACCAGCCCCGGACCGTCGCCGAGGAGTTCGCCGCCGCGCTCGGCAGCGGCGACGTGGAAGCCGCCGCGGCACTGACCGACGATCCCGATGCCGCCGCCGACACCCTCTCCGCGGCATTCGACGGCCTCGGCGCCACCGAGCATTCGTTCACCGTGACCGCTGCGGAGGAGACCGGAGACGATGCGGGCACCTTCTCGCTCGACGCCTCCTGGACATTCGGGGAGGGGACATTCGGGGAGGGGACATTCGGGGAGGGGACGTCCGGGGAGGGCACGTCCGGCGAGGGACAGACCTGGGACTACTCGACCAGCGGCACCGCGGTGCGGGTCGGGGACGAGTGGCGCGTCGACTTCGACCCGGCGGTGCTGATTCCGGGTATGACCGCCGGGCAATCGGTGCGCTACACGCCGACGCTCGGCCCTGCCCCGGAGATCCTCTCCTCCTCGGGTGCTCCGCTGATGCAGGAGCAGGTGGTGACGGTCGTGAGCATCGACGGCACCGCCGACACCGCCGCGCTCGCGAACCTGCTCGCGCCGATCGCGCCGACGATCACCGCGCAGTCCCTCACCGAGTCGGTCGCCGCCGCCCAGGGCGCGCCGGTCACGGCGATCACCCTGCGGGCCGAGGACCACGCGCCGATCGCGGCCGCACTGAGTGCGATGACGGGGGTGACGTCATCGGAGCAGACGCGGTTGCTCGCGGTCGACCGGGACCTCGCCTCGCCGGTGTTCGGCGACCTCACCACGCTGTGGCAGGAACGCCAGGACGAATCGGCGGGCTGGGCGGTGCAGCTGGTGCAGCCGGACGGCACGGCGACGACGATCGCCGGGCAGGACGGGACCCCCGCCGAGGACATCGCCACCACCCTCGATCTGGACCTGCAGTACGCCGCCGAGAGCGCGCTGGCCGATCTGCCGCAGCAGGCGGCGATCGTCGCGATCGCTCCGTCGACCGGCGAGGTGCTCGCGGTGGCGCAGAACGCGTCGGCCGACGCACTGGGACCGATCGCCCTCACCGGCCTCTACCCGCCCGGATCGACGTTCAAGACCGTCACGACTTCCGCGGCCCTGCAGTCCGGGGAGGTCACCCCGGACACCGTGCTGCCCTGCCCCGGCACCGAGAACATCGAGGGGCGGCAGATACCGAACGACGACAATTTCGACCTGGGCTCGGTCCCGCTGCACACGGCTTTCGCCCGGTCCTGCAACACCACGATGGGCCGCCTCGCCGTCGGGCTCGGCCCGGATGCGCTCACCGACGCCGCACTGCAGTTCGGGCTGGGCATCGACTACGTGACTCCGGGTCTGACCACGGTCACGGGTTCGGTGCCGCCCGCCGAGACCCCGGCGGCGCGCGTGGAGTCCGCCATCGGTCAGGGCACGGTCACGGCGTCCCCGTTCGGGATGGCGCTCGTCGCGGCGTCCATCGCGGACGGCACCACCCCGTCGCCGACGATCGTGCGCGGTGCGACCGCGTCCGCCGACCGTACGGCTCCTCCGGTGCCGCCCGAGGTGACTGCGGATCTGCGGGCCATGATGCGCGAGACGGTCACCGCGGGCACCGCCACCGACCTCGCCGACATCCCCGGTGTACTCGGTAAGACCGGTACCGCGGAGACCGGAAGTGGTTCCGCGCATGGATGGTTCGTCGGGATCACGGACGATCTCGCGTTTGCGGTGTTCGTGGCCGAAGGTGACAGTTCGGCACCGGCGGTGCAGGCCGCGGGGCGTTTTCTGCGATGAAACCCGTCGAGTGTTGCGATTCGGGGGCAAGTTGTGGCTCAACCGTAATGTCTTCGTACGCAACTCGTGCCCCCTGGGCGGGAGGTGGGCAGCAAGATGGTGGACATGGGGATCGGGTCACGAAAAAGACGTAGCTATGTGATCACCCTTGCCGCCGCCCTCCTCGCCCTGGTGGTGGTTCTGGCGTCCTGCATGCTGAACAGACCCGAGCCGACGGCCCGCGCCGTGGTCGACGAGTTCGTGTCCGCGCTCAACGACGGCGACGTGGCCGCAGCCGGCGAACGGACCTCCTACCCGAACGCGGCCGAGGAGACGTTGCAGCAGGTGTTCGACGGCCTCGATCCGAAGCAGGCGACGTTCGAACTCACCCAGTTCATGGATCTCGGTCCGTCGTCGAGCTTCTTCACGATGACGGCGTCGTGGAACTTCGGCGAGGGCAAGGACTGGAGCTATCAGGTGCAGGCCGGTGTGCGGAACCTGTCCGTGGGGTGGCGCATCTCCTGGGACCCGACGGTCGTCGCGCCGATGCTCGGCAACGGCCGTCTCGTCCGGTACGACCGGACCGATGCCGCCCCGCCACTGGTGTTCGACAACACCGGGGCCCTGCTCATGAACGAGCAGACCATCAACTCGATCGTGCTGGACCCGGCGACGATGCCGGATCCGATCGACACCACGCACCGACTCGCGGCGGCGATCGCGCCCGTCGCCCCGCTGATCACCGCGGAGTCGATGCTCACCGATCTCCGGGAGAATCCCGGTGAGCAGGTCACGGCCGTGCGACTGCGCGACGCCGACTTCACCTACCTCGAGAACAGGTTCGACATTCCCGGCGTCGTCGTGGTGAAGGAACCGACGCTGATCACGGCGGACCGCCGGATCTCGACGCCGCTGCTCGACCCGTTGCGCCGCGTCTGGCAGGCGAACCGGGACGAATCCGCAGGCTGGGCCGTCCACGTGGTCGAACCGGACGGCACCTTGCTGCCGCAGGCCGGGTTCCAGGGCCCGCCCGGGCCGGACATCGCCGCGACCCTCGACTCGCGGATCCAGATCGCCGCCATCGAGGCGGTCGTCAGCGCCGGGACTCCCGCCGCCGTGGTCGCGATCCAGCCTTCCACCGGAGCGGTACTCGCGGCCGCTCAGAACAATCAGGCGTTCGAGCAGGGGTCGATCGCCTTCGAGGGCCTGAATCCGGCGGGAAATGCGCTCGATCTGGTCCGTCAGGCCGCGGCGTTGGATCGCGGAGTCGACGAGAAGGACCTGTCGATCGAGGACGTCGAGGAGACCGCACGGCGACTGGGGCTCGGGCTGGACTACCGGATCCCGGGGCTGGACCAGCAGACCGCGGTCTTCACCTCGGCGCGCGACGGCATGGACCAGGCGATGGCCACCCGCGACGACGACCTGCCCGCCGTGACGCCGTTCGGGATGGCGATGCTCGCGGCGTCGATCGCCCGTGGCAGTGCACCGACTCCGATGATCGTCCACGGTCAGCCGGCGGAGACCGACCAGCGTGCGGAGCCGCTGCCGGCGCATGTGCTCGACCATCTGCGCGGGGCGATGCGCGACAACGTCACCCACGGGCCGGGCGCGCTGCTCCGGGGAGTCCCCGATCTGCTCGGCATGACCGCACGCAGCGACGACGACCGCTGGTTCTTCGGGTCGCAGGGCGACCTGGCCTTCGCGGTGTACGTCGCGGACGCCGACGGCGGCGACCGTGCCGTCCAGATGACCGATCGCTTCTTCCGGGAACTCGCGAAGCCGCCCGCCGGCTGAGTGTCGGTGCCGCGGCTCGGGCGGTGTGAGTGCGCGGCCGGTGGGTCGGACGGCGGACACTCCGAGTAGCTTGACGTCCTGTGTCCCTCCTCGACGTCGGCTTCCTCGTGGTGGCGGGATTCTTCGCCGGGGTGGTGGGGTTCGTCACCGGGCTGGCCTCGATCGTGTCCTACCCCGCGCTGCTCGCCGTCGGGCTCTCCCCGGTCGCCGCGAACGTCACCAACACGGTGGCCATGGTCGGGGTGGGCGTCGGTGCCCTGTCCAACTCCGCCCGCGAGGTGGCGGCCACCGGCCGGAAGCTGGTGCGCTGGACGGTCTGGGCCGCGGTCGGCGGCACCCTCGGTGCCACGATTCTCCTGGTGGCTCCCGCCGGTTCGTTCGAGACGGTCGTGCCGTTCATGGTGGCGTTCGCCTCACTCGCGCTGATTCTGCAGCCGCGGATCCGGGCCCTGTCCGGGGGCCGCGATCTGTCCCGCACGTACACGTTCTCGGTGTTTCTCGTCGCGATCTACGGCGGATACTTCGGAGCGGGTGCGGGCGTGATCTTCCTGGCGGCGTCGTTGATCCTCACCTCGGAGTCGGTGTGGCGGGCCACGATCCTCAAGAGCTTCCTTCTCGGGGTCGCCAACCTGGTCGCCGCCGTCGGCTTCGCCGTGTTCGGACCGGTGCACTGGGGTGCCGCGGTTGCGATGGCCGTCGGTGCCGTCGCCGGCGGTTGGTGTGGGCCACCGCTGGTGAAGCTCGTCCCGCCGACGATCCTGCGCATCGTCATCGCACTCGCCGGTTTCGGCCTGGCCGGGTGGCTGTGGTTGCGCTGACGGTGGTCAGTGCACCCCACGCATCAGTCGGGAGATCCACGGCGAACACAGGGCGAGCACGACGCCCGTCGCGACGGAGGCGATGCCGATGGTGCGGAAGTACGGCACCTCGTCGTTCTCGTCGTAGTACTTGGCGAGCGTGCCCGCCATCGAGGTCCCCAGAGCCACGGACAGGAAGAACAGCGCGACCGTCCGGGTGTGGTGCGCCGCGGCGCCGGCATCAGTTCATGTCTGGCCTTCGTTCCTGTCAGGACTTTCTCACCGGCGCCGGTGGATCGCGGGGAAGCGCGCGGTGAGAGATCGAGCGCACCGCAGTCGTGCGAGGTGTCAGCGCGCCGGGCCGGTGCGGGATTCGATCAGCCGGAACACGGCGCGCCAGCCGACGAGGAACAGGGCCAGGAACGTACCGGCCACGAGGATGAAGCTGAATGCGGTGCCCTGCCCGCTGATCACCCGGGCGAGCATGCCGACCACCAGGGTGGACAGCCACACCAGGATTCCCGTCGGGACGACGAGGTAGGCGTCGAACTTGTCGCGGTAGAGCGCGAACGTCGCGGCCCAGCCGATCGCGAGGCCGGTGAGGAACGGCCACGCCGTGGTGGCGAGGCCCGCGAGTGCGGTGGCCTCGCCGTGGCTGCGTCGGCCGATGGCAGCGAACACGATCACGACGACGACGTCGGCGGCGAGTGCGAGGAACCACTGCTTCTTCACGACCCCAGCCTAGATTCGCACGGCCCGCGCGTTCGGTGCGGGGTGGGCCGTCCCGTGACCGGAACGCAGCGCGCCGCCACCCGTGGGTGACGGCGCGCTGTGTGAGGTGAGGGGAGGCTCAGGCCTGGAGACCGGCCTCGATCTCGAGGGTGATCGTGATCTTGTCGCCGAGGACGGCGCCGCCACCCTCGAGCGGCATGTCGATGCTGATGCCGAAGTCCTTGCGGTTGAGAACGGTCGTCGCCTCGAATCCGGCGACCGGGCCCTGGCCCATGCCGGGGTTCACGCCGTTGTACTCGAGTGCGAGTTCGACGGTCTTGGTCACGCCGCGCAGGGTGAACTCGCCGGCCAGGACGTAGTCGTCGCCCTTGGCGCGCAGTTCGGTCGAGGTGAACGTGGCGGTGGGGAACTGCTCGTGGTCGAAGAAGTCGGCCGACTTGACGTGCGCGTCGCGATCGGCGTTCTTGGTGTCGACGGAGTCGACGTTGATGACGGCGACGACCGACGGGGTGCCGTCCTCGGCCACCGTGATGGAGCCGGAGAAGTCGTTGAAGCTGCCGCGGACCTTGCTGACCATCAGGTGCCGGATGGAGAAGCCGACGGTCGAGTGGACCGGGTCGATGGCCCAGGTGCCGGGGGTGAGGCCGGGAAGCGTGGTGGTGGCGGTGGTGCTCATCGGGTGTCTCCTCCGAGTAAGTATTTGAAAATTCAATCGACTCCGACTGTAACCGGACTGTGGTCCACTTTGTTCCGGAGTGGATGTGTCGTCGGTCACTTCTCGAGGAGTGTGCGGGCCAGGCCGGCCGCCGTGGCTCCGGCCGCGTCGAGGGGCTCGGTGCTCCGCAGGGTGCGGGCCAGGACGAACGCGCCTTCCAGGCCGGTCACGAGTGTGAGGGCGAGGTGGCGGGCGCCGGCGTCGTCGATGCCGTACTCCCGAATGTAGGCGGCGCAGGCGGTCAGCCAGCCGTCGAAGACCTCCGCGGCTGCCTCACGCAACGGCTCGTTCGTGCTCGCCACCTCCATCGCCACCGTGGCGATGGGGCAGGCGTCGGCGAAGCCGGAGGCGGCCAGCGTCCTCCCGGCGGAGCGGAATGCCACCTCGATGCTCTCCGGCAGGCCGTCGGTGCTGCGCAGGATGCCGAGCACCAGATCCTGGTACGCCGAACCCGAAGTGCGGATGACCTCCTCGCCCAGTTCCTGTTTGCCGCCGGGGAAGAAGTGGTAGATCGACCCGAACGGCGCCCCGGACTCGACGGCGACCTGTTTGAGGCCCGTCCCGGTGTACCCGGCACGCCGGAACAATGCGCTGCTCGCAGCCAGGATCCGGGCTCGTGTGTCGTGCATGCCTGCTCCCACCGATCTCGGCGGAGGTCTTGTGCCCGCCGGGTGCCCGATCGTACCGTGAACTGAGTAGAACGATCTATCAAGAACGGCGGACGTCGGCCGCCACGATCATCGAGGAGCCCGGGACGGAGTGGGTCATGGAACGGATCGATCTCTCGGCGGGGACCGTCGAGTACCTGGACACCGGCGGGGCGGGGCCGGTCCTCGTGTTCGTCCACGGGCTCACGATGGACGGCACAGTGTGGCGCAAGGTCGTCGACGCGCTGGTCCCCGACTTCCGGTGCATCCTTCCCACGCTGCCGCTCGGTTCCCACCGGATTCCGATGCGCGCGGACGCCGACCTGTCCTTGCGGGCGATGGGCCTGCTGGTCGGTGAGTTCGTCGCGGCGCTGGATCTGCGGGAGGTCACCCTCGTGCAGAACGACTGGGGCGGGGTGCAGGTGCTGATCGCGCACGGCGACACGAGCCGGCTCGCCGGTGTCGTCCTCACTCCGAGCGAGGCGTTCGACAACTACCCGCCCGGACTGCCCGGGCGCGCCGTCGCCGTCGCCGTGGCACTCCCCGGCGGCGCGCGTGCCCTGATGTGGTCCCTGAAGTTCCGGGCGATGCGCCGCGCCCCGGGTGGCTGGGGGTGGATGAGCAAGCGGCCGATCCCCGACGAGGTCATGGACGGCTGGTTCCGCCCGGCCACCGAGGACCCGCTGATCCGGCGTGACCTGGTGAAGTACGCCCGATCCGTCCCCGCCGACGCGACGCTGCTGCGCTGGGCGGAGGCGAACCGCGCTTTCGACCGGCCCGTGCGGGTGCTGTGGGCCACCGAGGACAGGGTGATGCCCCGCGAGCACGGGCGCCGACTGGCGGAACTGTACCCGCGGGGCGAACTACACGAGGTGGACGACAGCTACACGCTCGTGCCGGAGGACTGCCCGGAAGCGATCGTCTCGGCGATCCGCGACTTCGTGCCCCTCCGGCGGGCGTGATCGACGGCGGCCACGACGGCGCGCAACGCGGCCGCCATACTCGAGCGGTGCATGCCGAGGCTCCACGAGGTGTGGCCGTCCACCGAGCACTCCACCAGCACCACGCCGATCTCCATCACGCACTCGTCGAGGCGGTGATCTCCGGTGACGCTGCCCGCGCGGTCGAGCTGAGTCGAGAGCCTCTCGATGCGCTCCTGCGGGAGCTGGGTGGCGCCGCCCGATAGGGGCGCACGGGTGGTGCGACGGGTCCCGGCCGGTCAGTGCTCTGGTTCGGGGGACGGGTGTCGTCCGTCCGGTTCGGGAGCTGGTCGTCTTCCCTCCGGCTCGGGAGCCGGTCGTCTTCCCTCCGGCTCGGGAGCCGGTCGTCTTCCCTCCGGCTCGGGAGCCGGTCGTCTTCCCTCCGGCTCGGGAGCCGGTCGTCTTCCCTCCGGCTCGGGAGCCGGTCGTCTTCTCGGCATGGCCTGCTTGTGCTGCTCGAATTCGAGATCCATGTCGACCTCGTCCGTCTGGTTGTTGCGGAACAGCACCAGGAACACGATCCACCCGACGACGGCGACCATGATGTAGCTCGCGATGCGGTAGACGAACACCGCGGCCAGCGCCTGGGGAGCAGTGGCACCCGCGGCCGTGAGCGTCGCGATCAGGGCGCCGTCGACGAAGCCGAGGCCACCGGGCGCGAGCGGAATGCTCCCGACCGCCTTCGCCGCGGCGAACGCGATGAGCAGTCCCGCGAACGACGGGTCGGCACCGACGGCCCAGCAGGCGAAGCCCAGGCACGCGACGTCGGCACCGCGGTGGACCGCCGACCACCCGAACGTCACCAGCGAATCCCGGCGGCCGAGCTCGACGGAGTCGAGCTGGTCCAGGATCGCCTGCCAGCGCAGGGCGCCGGTGTCCTCGGGGTTGCCGCGCAGCCGGTTGTAGCGGGCCAGCGCCTTGATGCCGATGGTTTCCAGCGATTCGGGGTTCTGGGCGATGTAGCGGAGCAGGAAGAACAGGGCGACGGCGGCGCCGCCGGTGAGCAGCAGCGTCACCGGGCTGACCTTGGTGCCGACCGCGATCGCCCCGACGCCGCCGAGCAGCGCCAGGCTGCCCGCGGCGATGACCCCCGAGATGGCGATCTGCCAGGACGCGACGACCGGGGTAGCACCCCAGCGCCGGGTCTGCTTGTAGGTGAAGGCGGTGGAGAACACCTGCCCTGCCGGCAGGGTCACGGCCATCGCGGTGCTCGCGAAGATCACCGACAGCGACTCGAGCTGACTGATCACCACCGTGCCTGCACGCAGCAGTCGCTGCTGCACGGCGCCGAATCCGGCGAGGGAGACCACCTGCGCGACGAGGGCGGCGGCCAGCCAGCCCCAGTGGATCTCCGTGAGTGCCCGCCACGATTCGTTGAGTGTCGGCCACAGGTAGATGGCCTCGGCCGTGAGCAGGGCGATCAGGGCAACGCCCAGCACCCACTTGACCCACCAGAATCGCCTGCGCGGCCGAGGAGTATCGGCAGAAGGTGGGTCGGAACGAGGCTGTGCCACCGGGCCAGCGTAACGAACGGTCTCGGCGTCACTCCGGATACTCGACCGGCCAGGCCAGGTGCGTGTTGCGACGGCGCCCGCGCAACTTGACCATGTCGCCGAGCTCCCAGCGATCCTGCTCGCTCTCGTCGGCGAAGTACAAAGCGCTGGTCGAGGCCAGGGTTCGGCTCGGGTGGATCTTGGCGAGCTCGGTCAGCCGGGAGGCCTCGTTGACCGGGTCGCCGATCACCGTGTACTCGAAGCGTTCGGCGGCGCCGATGTTCCCCGCGACCGCCAGGCCTGCGGAGACGCCGATCCCGATGTCGAGGCCGGTGATCTCGTTCAGCGCGAACCGCAGTTCCCGGGCGGCGGACAGCGCCGCCGTCGGGGCATCCGGCCGGTCGAGAGGTGCCCCGAAGATGGCGAGAGCCGCGTCACCCATGAACTTGTTGACGAACCCGTTGTGCCGGTCCACGACGTCGACCACGACGCGGAAGAACTCGTTGAGCAACGTCACGACCTCACCGGGCGGCCGTTCCGCGGCCGCACCGGTGGAACCGACCATGTCCACGAAGAGGACCGCGACGAAGCGCGTCTCGCCACCGAGCTCGGTGCCGAACTTCAGTGCCCGGCGAGCGACGTCCTCGCCCACGTGTTGACCGAACAGCTGCCGGAGCAGACGGCGTTCGTCCGACTCGCGCATCATCCGGTTGAACCCGACCTGCAATCGGCCGATCTCGCTGCCGTCGAACACCTCGACCCGGACGTCCGTCGCCCCGCGCTGCACCCGCTCGATCGCCCGACGCAGTTGCTTGATCGGGTCCGAGATCTGGCTCGAGGTGAGCATCGACAGGACGAACGCCTGCCCGATGGTGATGATCGAGATCAGGATGATCGCCCAGGCCAGCGCGTTGGGGGAGAAGACGAGGTCCGTGGACAACTGGGTGACGCACAGCAGGATGATCCCGATCACGGGCATCAACGTGCCCAGCCCCCACGTCATCGCCAACCGGGTACCGACACCGGGCGCCATGGTCCGGTCGAACTCGCCCTCGCTGAGCGCGCGGGCGGCGACCGGACGCAGGATCCGTTCGCCGAGCATGTAGGTGAACCCGAACGTGGTGGTGGCCGCCATGCAGACGGTGATGATGACGGCGACCGCCAGCGACGGCATCTCGCCGACCGTGAGGAACACGAACAGGACGCCGCCGAGTATCCACAGCACCAGGTGGACGATCGCCTGGCGCAGCGGCGCGTGCAGCGCCGACATCTGTTCGCTGCGTGTCGGCGGACCGCCGCGCAGCTGCCAGCGGATCACCGAGCGCAACATCATCGCGGCGACGGCGAGGCTCACGGCTGCCGCCACTGCCAGGTAGACACCGAAGACCACCACGTTGCGTGGCTGGTCGGCGACGATGCTCTCCGACTCGGGGATGGGCAGGCCGTATCGGATGAAGGCGAAGACCATCACCGCGCCCATGAAGTTCGCGGCGAGCATCGAGAGCATATAGAGCGGCCATCGGCTGCGGATGGTCACCGCAATCGCTCTGTATGATCTCCGCACGCGTTCAATTTAGCGTCACGTGCTCCGTGCGTGCCCAACGCGTCCGTGTCCGTACTGCCCGTTTCCGGGTCGCCCGCGCTGCCGAACCTCCCGTGAAGCGGGGGTGAGCGGCCCGAATTCTCGATACGCTCCGCGATGTGAGCGCGATCGGGTCGCGCGCGTGACCGCGAATGAGTATCCCGCATCCCCCGCCCCGGCGGCCGACGCGGTGCATCCGATCGTCCGGGTCGCGGCCGAATGGACCTGGCGCCTGCTGATCCTGTTCGCCGGTGTCGTCGTCGTGGGCTACCTCGTCGCGAAGTTCGACACCGTCACCGTCCCCGTCGCTCTCGCCCTGCTGGGTTCCGCGCTGCTCACCCCCGCGGTGGATCGGCTGCAACGGTGGGGTCTGACCAGGGGCGTGTCGGTCGCACTCGTCCTCGTCGCGGCGCTGGGCGTGGTCGCGGCGATCCTGGCCTTCGTCGTCGAACAGTTCGTGGTCGGTTTTCCCGGGCTGGCGGACCGCTTCGCCGATTCGATCGGGCAGATCCAGTCCTGGCTCACCGCGGGGCCGTTCCATTTCAGCAACGACCAGATCCACCACGCGGGGGAGTCGGTGGTGCAGGCCGTTCAGTCGAACCGCGAGGCGCTCACCAGCGGGGCTCTCACCACCGCGGGGCTGGTCGGCGAGATCGTCACCGGCGCGTTCCTCACGTTGTTCACCCTCATCTTCTTCCTGTACGGCGGACGACAGATCTGGGAGTTCGTCACGCGGATCGTGCCGCATCGCGCACGCGGACGCGTCCGGCTCGCCGGCACGCAGGGATTCGCCTCGCTCACGGGCTACGTCCGCGCGACCGTGGCTGTCGCGGCGGTGGACGCGGTCGGTATCGGCGCCGGCCTGGTGCTGCTCGGCGTTCCGCTGGCGCTTCCGCTGGCGTCGCTGGTGTTTCTGGGTGCGTTCGTCCCGATCGTGGGCGCATTCCTGGCCGGCTTCCTCGCCGTCCTGGTCGCGCTGGTGGCGAAGGGTCTGCTGACGGCGTTGCTGGTGCTCGGCATCATCATCGCGGTGATGCAGCTCGAGGCACACGTGCTGCAGCCGTTGCTGCTCGGGCGCGCGGTGCGGTTGCATCCGCTGGCCGTCGTGCTGGCGATCACCACCGGCATCGTGCTGGCGGGGATCGTCGGTGGTCTCCTCGCCGTGCCGGTGGTCGCGGTCCTCGACACCGCGGTACGTTCGCTACTCTCCGACGATCCCGAGGCCGCGGTCGACGAGATCGAGGTGGACGACCCCTCGGTGCCGCTCTACCCCGCCCGACCCGACGAGCCCGACGAGCCGGAAGACAGCGATGACAGCGATCAGGACAGCGACCAGGACGCAGGGAAGTGAGCTCTGGAAGAGAGCGAGCTACCGCCCGGCCGACGGACCGGACACCGCGCCGGATGCGCCGCTGTGGCAGGCCGCGCAGGTCTTCCGCCTCATCACCCTGCTGTACGCGATCAGCTATCACATCGCGTCCGTGCCGTTCTACACCCACCAGACGCTCAGCTGGGTGGTGGTCGCGATCATGGCGGCGTGGTCCGGCGTCTCGGCGGTGCTGCTCTCCCGCGGCGCCGTGCCGCGATACCAGGTCGTCCTCGCGGACCAGATCGTCGCGATCGGTGCGATGTGCGCGACGCGGGTGGTCGCCGACCACGCCTGGTACAGCGAACACCAGACCCTGCCGACGACGTTGTGGGTCACCAATGCGGTGATCTCGGCTGCCGTTCTGGGCGGACCGTGGCTCGGGATCGCTTCGGCCACACTGATGGCCGGTGTCAGTGCGGTGGTGCGCGATCAGATCAACTGGGATCTGTGGCGAGACGCGACCGCCCCCGTCCTGTGGTCGGTCGGGCTCGCACTCGGGATGGCGACGCTCACCTCGCGACGGGCCCAGGCCCAGCTCGAGCACGCGGTGAAACTCGCTGCCGCGGCGGAAGAACGGGAGCGGCTGGCCCGCGAGGTGCACGACGGGGTTCTCCAGGTGCTCGCCCTGGTGAGTCGTCGGGGAAACGAGATCGGCGGACCGGCAAGGGAACTCGCCGAGATGGCGAGCGAGCAGGAGACGGCGTTGCGGACGTTGATCTCGGGGATCCGGGAACCGGTCGACGTCGGCCCGGACGTCGACGTCCGGCAGCTGTTCGCCACCAGAGGGTCCGCGAACGTCTCGGTGGCGATGCCCGCAGAACCGGTGATGCTGGCGCGGGCGCGGGCCAAGGAACTCACCGCCGTCATCGACACCGCGCTCTCGAACGTCGCCCGCCACGCCGGTGCCGGGGCACGGGCCTACGTCCTGCTCGAGGACCTCGGCGAGGATCTGGTGGTCACGGTGCGCGACGACGGTGTCGGCATCGCCCCGGGCAGGCTGGAGCAGGCCGAGGCGGAAGGCCGCATGGGAGTATCGAAGTCGATCCTGGGGCGGGTCGAGTCGCTGGGTGGGGCGGCGACGCTCGACACCGAGCCGGGGCAGGGCACCGAATGGGAGATCCAGGTACCGAAGGGAACGCCGGGGCAGTGACCGGACAGCAGAACGAGACCGTGCCGCAGGGAGAACCGGGCCGGACCGGCTCGGACGCGATCACCGTGATGGTCGTGGACGACCACCCGATGTGGCGCGACGCCGTCGCCAGGGACCTCGAGAACGCCGGCTTCGCGGTGGTCGCCACCGCGGACGGAATGGGGGCCGCCCGGCGTAGGGCAGCGGCGGCGCAGCCCGACGTCGTACTGATGGACATGCACCTTCCCGACGGCACCGGGGCCGCGGCGACCGCGCAGGTGCTCGACGCGTCCCCACGCAGTCGGGTGCTGGTGTTGTCCGCGTCGTCCGAGCGTGACGACGTCCTCGAGGCCGTGAAGGCGGGTGCCTGCGGCTACCTCGTCAAGAGTGCGTCCGCGGAGGAGCTGATCGGGGCGGTGCGGTCCACCGCCGACGGGCAGGCGGTGTTCACGCCCGGTCTGGCCGGGCTGGTGCTCGGCGAGTACCGGCGCATGTCGGCGGACACGTCGAATCCGGACGTGGACGCCACCCCGGTGCTGACGCCGCGGGAGACCGAGGTGCTGCGACTGGTCGCGAAGGGGCTCAGTGCCAAACAGATCGCGACCCGGCTGAGCCTGAGTCACCGCACGGTCGAGAACCACGTGCAGGCCACGCTCCGGAAGCTGCAGCTCGCCAACCGGGTCGAGCTGGCCCGGTACGCGATCGAGCAGGGACTCGAGTGACCCGTCGCTACCGAGACCCTCGAGCGACCGGTCACTCCGGGACATCCGTGCCTGTTCCGGCGCGCAGGCCTATCCTGGCAGGTATGGAGGCGAGGAATCTGCGGGTGTCCGATGCGGAACGTGAACACGTCGGCGAGTTGCTCCAGCGTGCCGTGGGGCAGGGAATGCTGTCGCTGGGCGAGTTCACCGAGCGGATGGACACGGCGCTGGCCGCCAAGACCCGCGGCGAGCTGAACGCCGTGCTCGTCGACCTCCCCGGTGTGCAGCTCTCGCCCGAGTACCTGCCCGCACCCGATCCGGTGCACGTACCGCCCCCGGTGCCGCACTCCGTCCAGCACCCGCCGCTCCCGCACTCCCCGCACCCGCCGGTGCCACCCGGCCTGCCGCCGCACGCGGCCCCGCAGACCGTCGTCAAGGGACGGATGTCGTCGGTGGACCGCAGCGGTCGATGGACGGTGCCCCCGGAACTGCTGGTGGACAGCAAGATGTCCAACGTCAGCCTCGACTTCACCCGAGCGGTGATGTCCACCCAGGTGGTGCACCTGACGATCGACGACTACTGCAGCTCCATCTCCCTCACAGTGCCCCCCGAGGCGACCGCCGACATCAACGGCATCGAGACCATCGGCGCCACCGCGTCGAGCAAGGTCCGCACCGGCCCGCCGTACGGGCCGCTGCACCTGGTGGTGCACGGCAAGGTCCGGTTCGGCACCGTCAACGTGCGCTACCCGCTCGGGACGACCATCCGGCGCATGTTCGGCCGCGGCTGACGCGACCGGCAGGCCGCGGCCGTTCCCGTGACCGCCGGGTATCCCCTCACCGTCCTCGAGTAGGTCTACTCATGTGCCCGGCGGCGCAGGCGAGAACGATGAGTACATGTCTGTCGATCCTCGTCTCGTGGCACAGCTGTCGGCCGATACCGCGTCGCTGAACTGGCAGCTACGCCGATTCGGCGAGAACCTGGCGGTCCTGCAGCACCAACTGGCGGGTGCGCCCGTCGTCTCCGCTGCCGCGCCCCCGATGTATCGGCCACCGGCGCCGACCCACCCACCGGTGCCGATGGCTCCACCGATGGCGTCTGCACCCAGGGTGGCACCGCCTCCGGCCGGCGCACCGCCGCGAACCGGGCCCCCGGGGCCCGGACGGATGCCCGCGCCCGCCCGGTCGCCGCTTCCCACCCCGACGCCGTGGTGGCAGCGCGAGGGCGCCGTGAGCAAGGTCCTCGCTGCCGCCGGTGGTGTCGTCACCCTCATCGGGGTCGTGATGATGCTGGTCCTCGCTGCCCAGTCCGGGTTCTTCGGGCCGGTGCCGCGCGTGGTGGGTGGAGCGGTGCTGTCGTTCGTCTTGGTGGCGGCCGGAATCCGGGTGCACGCCCGGCCCGGCGGCAGGTACGGCGCGATCGCGCTCGCCACGACGGGGTTCGCAGGCCTGTACTTCGACATCATGGCGGTGTCGGTCGTCTACGAGTGGATTCCCGTGCCGTTGGCCCTGGCCGTCGCGCTGGTCGTGGCGGGAGCCGGTGTCGCGCTCGCCGCACACTGGGACGTGCAGGCACTCGCGGTGGCGCTGATCGGTGCGATCGCGATTCTCGGGGCGGTCGTGACGGACGGCGTGACGCTGACCCTGGTCGCGTTCCTCCTGGTGGTCCAGCTCGCGCCGTTCCCGGCGCAGTGGTACCGGCGCTGGCGTTCCCTGTCGGTCGTCCGTACGGTTCCGGTGGTTCTGGCCCTGATCGCCGTCGTGGTGTCGACGGGCGGATACCCCGACGCGGATGCCTGGTGGGCCCTCGGTGCCGCGGCGGCGGTGGCGCTCCTCGGTCTGGCGAGTGCCGTCACCCTGACGGCGCGCGATCCGGAGGACGTCGGGTCGAGCGTGGCGTGCGCCCTCGCCGCGGTGCCGATCCTCGCGGTCGGTACCGCCTTCCCGCCGCTCGGGGGCGCGGTGATCGCACTGGTGACGGCGGTGGTCCTGTTCACGGTCGTCGCCTTCGCCACCCGCATCCCCGGCGCGTTGCAGACCGTGGTGGCCGGTGTCGCGACGGTCGCACTGCTCGAGGTGTGCCTGTTCGTCGGCGGTGGCTCGTTGTCCGCGGTGCTGCTGCTGGGTAACGCGGCGGTGTTCCTGGAACTCGCCCGGCAGGTGCGTTCCCGCCTCGTCCTCGGCTCGGGTCTGGTGTTCCTGGCCGCCGGTGGGCTCGCCTATGCGGTCACCGTCCCGCCCGAGGCCCTGGTCGAATCCCGCGAGGCGATCGACGTCCTCGGCGCGGGTGCCGTGGCGGCGAGTGTGGCGCTCGCGATCTCGGCCTTCCTCGCCGTACGCGGTGCCCGTTCGCTGGGGCTGGTGGGCGACGACTCGGTGGGCGTGCTCTACGCGGTGGCAGGCGGGGCCGCGCTGTACGGGGCCACCGCGACGGCGGTGACGATCGGGACGTCGGTGAGCCCGACGAGCACCGGATTCGTCGCCGGTCACTGCGCCGCCACGATTCTGTGGATGCTGACCGCCACCGGCTCGATCGTGTTCGGGCTCCACACCCCGGCGCATCGCCGGACCGCGATCGGCGCCGGGCTGGTGCTCGCCGGCGCGGCGCTGGTGAAACTGTTCTTCTTCGACCTCGCGACCCTCGACGGTATGTTCCGGGTCGCGGCATTCCTCGTCGCCGGCTTGCTGTTGCTCTTCGCCGCAGCGCATTTCGGTCGTCGCATGAGCACGCCGGGAGACTCCGGCAGTCCTCCCGGCTCCGCCGCCTGATCCCGTCCCTCGTCGGGTGGGCGAAAGCTGTTGGGACGATGTCACATCGGATCGATCTGACGAAACCGGTGTGACATCGTGCCAACGGAGGGAGGGTCAGTCGAACGAGCAACCCTGCGCCGGACGGTCCCCGAGCTGGTCGACGAGATGGCGCATCACGGTGTCGTCGACGTATCCGTCGATGATCTGAGGCCCGAAGTGATTCGGCAGCGTCGTTCCAGGGGCGATCGGGGGCAGGTGATTGGTCCGGAAGGTCACCGAGGCGCCACCGGCACACCAGTCCTCGGCCAACTGTCGAGCCTGTCCGTACGGGACGCTGTCGTCGTTGATGCCACTGGTGATGATCACCGGGGCCGTCGGAGTGAGGCGGCCGATGCGCTGCTCGTCGAGGACAGGCTTCGCCTCCGGGATCTCGGACAGCCAGTCGAGGAGGCTGCGACCGTCGACTGTCAACGTGTCGGTCCGGAGGAACGGCCGCGAGAAGATGACGTCGCCGATGCACTCGGACTCCAACGCTTTCAGCGTCGCGCGGCCCTCGGTGGTGAGCACCTCGGCCATCCGGCGTTCGAGTACGGGGTAGCGGTCCGCCAGGCCGTTCAGCGTGAAGCCGATCGCTCCGCCGATGAGGCTCCCGTCGACCTGCGCGAGGACGGCAGTGAGGTCCGCGACCGGTCCTCCCGCCCACACGCCCCGCAGATCGAGTTCGGGTGCGTAGCTGGGCTGCAACTCGGCCGCCGCGGCGGTGGCGCCGCCACCCTGCGAGTAACCCCAGAACAGGAGTGGGGTCTCGGGTCCGGTGCCGGACAGGGTGTTCGCGGCCCGCGCTGCATCGAGGACGGCGTGCGCACTCTCACGCCGGTTGACGTAGGTGTGGATTCCGGGTGTGCCGAGACCGATGTAGTCGGTGACGAACACGCGCGCTCCCCGAGCCGTCCACAGTGCGGTGGAGACCGCTTCCTGGTTGACCGAGATCGAGGGGATGCCGGGGTCGACGTCGACGTGCACGCCGTTGGCGAAGGCGACGGACGGCGCGCACTTGTCGCCCTGGCCGACGGTGCCGGGCGCGATGATCACGGTCGGTCGTTCACCCGGCCCGGTCCAGGGAGCTGACGAATCGACGTACACCCCGGTCACGGCCACCGGAACGTCGTCCTGGGTACGGGAGGTGAACATCACCCGCTCGGCGCTCACCGGCCAGGTGCCGCCGTCGGTCGGCGGCAGCGCCAGCACGGGCAGCGGCTCGGACTTCAGGATCGATCCGCGGGCCTCGGCGAGTTGTGCCGGGGGAAGGTAGAAGTCGTCGACCGGCGCTCCCGCCGCGGGTGGTGCCGTCAGCGCTGTCACAGCAGCGGCTCCGGCACATGCGACCGTGGCGGTGGCGACGGCGCGCCGGAGCCGGTGCGCCCAGGTTCGTGCGGACATCGATGTCTCTTCTCGTTCGTAGGGACGAGTGGGTGGTGCAGGGGTTTCAGGTGATGGGATTTCAGATGATTCGGCCGATGTCACGGGACACGATGTCGGCGAGCGCGTACTCGGCCAGTGCGGCGATCGTCATCGAGGGGTTGCAGGCCGCGGCCGTGCCCGGCATGAGCGCGCCGTCGAGCACGTACAGTCCGCGTTGGCCCAGCACCCTGCCCGACAGGTCGCAGACCTTGCCGATGTTGGCCCCGCCCAGTGGATGCCAGGTGGAGTTGACGATCGCGTTCGTATCGGTGAGCATGCCCGACGGGCCGGCGATCCTCTCGGCGGTGGGTGCGATCGCGGTGCGCAGGATCCAGTCGTCTCCCCCACGCGGCCATTCGAGGACGGCCTGGCCGGAACGGGAGTCGAAGCGGAATCGCCCACGGTCGTTGCTCACGCCGTATCCGACGAGGACGGTGCTGTGTGTGTCGACGGACAGCGACGGGAGGGATGCCTGGATGACGGTGTGTGCCTGTGCGGGCGTGTCCCAGTTCAGGCTTCCGTACACGACCGGACCGCCTTGCGACACACCGAAGTCGGCGCCCGGATCCGTCCACAGGTAGATGCGGTCGGCATTGGTTCCCCAGTGCATTCCGAGATCGTCGGGTAGGTCCGGCACCAATCCGGTCGCCGAGGCACGGACGAGGAGTTTGGTGGTGTTGATGCTCCCCGCCGCCATGACGAGGGTCGGCGTCGTGACGACGATCTTCTCGAGAACGTTTCCCCCGGTGTCGATTCGATCGACGTGGACGTTCCATCGTCCGTCACCGGCACGCTCGATGTCCGTGACCTCGTGCAGGGTGCGGACCTCCGCTCGGCCGGTGGCCTCGGCCTCGGCGATGTAGGTGACGTCGATCGAGTGCTTGCCGCCGTTGTTGACCCCCAGCGCGCCGTCTCCGTTCGTGTACGACGGCTTCATCTCACCCCGGAGTTCGGCGAGGGCGTAGTTCCAGTCGATGGGCATCGGGATCTTCGCGAGGGGGAGCCCGGCTCGGCGCACGTTCTCCGCGAAGACGCGCGGCGCCCGGTAGTCGGGGGAGTCGACCAGTTCGTCCGGTGCGACGGCGAGACGCAGCATGCGTGCCACCGTCGGGTAGTGGATCTCGTTCATCGCCGCCCAGTCGATGTCCGAGGGAAACCACTCGTAGAAGACCTCTTCGGCCGGTTGCAGCGTCATGCCCTGATAGACGAGGGAGCCGCCACCGACACCCGAGGTGCAGAGCGCGGTCATGTTCTCTCCGGTGACTGCCTCCACCAGTCCGACGTACGGGTCGAATGCCACTGGGCGACCGAAGAGTTCGGGACTCGAGCGATACCAGAGCGCCCGCTTGTCCAGATTGGTCGGCGTGGGGAAGGTGTCCGAGTTCGGGCCGGTGGGCCAGCGCCGTCCGCGTTCGAGGACCAGGGTCTGCACGCCCGCCTGGGCGAGGCGCAGGGCGGCGACGCCTCCGCCGAACCCGGAACCGACGATGACGACCCGATGCTCCTCCCTGGATGTCGGGATGCCGCGAACCCGGGCCCCGATGCCGGTGGCAGCGGCTGCGGACGATGCTCCGGCCAGCCCGATCCCGGCGGCGACCGTGGAGGTCAGGAACGTTCTGCGGGTGATACTGCGCATGGACACGAGGAGAAAACTAGACGCTTCTGGATGATAGTGTCAAGAATCACGCGGCAAAGAGTCACCCGGCGAGGCGGCAGGAGCCCGGCTGAAGGCCGGGGTGATCACTCCTCCACGGATGCGGCGAATGCCGGCGCCAGCCACCTGCCCAGGAAGCGGCGCAGGTCCTCGTCCGTGCGGACGGACGGGTCGTCGAAACACACTGCGGACCAGCCCAGGTGGACGGAGATGTCGACGATGTCGTCCAGCCGGAGCGCGGTCTCGGGGAACAACTCCTGCAACGGGGACAGAAGGCGGAGCCCTACTGCCCGCGCCCGATCCAGTGCGCCCGCATCGAAGAGTGGGTTGTCGCCGTCGGTACGCAGGAGGGCGGCCAGGACCGGATCGGACCGCACGATGGTCCGGCACGCGACGATCAGATCCACGACGTAGTCGGCGGGAGTGGGCGCGGTGCGCAGCCGTTCGTGCACGCCGTCGACGATCTCGGTCAGGTGCTCGGCGACGGCCTGGGACACCAGGTCCTCGCGGGTACCGAAGATGGAGTAGACGGTCTGCCTCGTCACGCCGGCGGTCTGGGCGACCGACGCTATCGTGACGCCGGAGAACCCGGACCGGGCGATGACGTCTCGCACCGCATCGAGAATCTTGTTCCGTGACCGCATCGATCCATTATCGGCGACCGGCACCGGACCGTCCGCGTGGCCCGTGCCGATCGGCCGCCCGTCAGTGGCGGTTCTGGCGCGCGATCAGTTCGCTGACACTCACCGCGTTGGAATCCTCCGCGCGGTGCCTCCCCGCGGTTCCCTGCGTCGGCTCCTCCCGGTGGCGGCGTCCGCTGGGCTGCTCGGTGGCGTCCGCCTCGTCCCGGGGTTCGGTGGCGGGGGGAGTGAGTGGGCGTCTCGGCGACGGTGTGACGGGGGCAGCCCCGGTCGGTCCCGAATCGGGAGCGGACGGCGGCTGAGGCCGGCTGCGTGGGGGGAGCGGTGGGAGCGGATTGCGCGTGCTTCCACCGCTCGACGGCGATGCGTTCGCGGGCCGACCGTTCGCGCCGTTCCCGGTAGCGCCGTGCCCGTTGGCGCCCGTGAACTCATTGGCCCCGTTGCCGTTGCTTCCGTGTCCGGGCGAGCCGTTCGCCCCGGTCGGGGCAGGGGAGGAGCGCTCGATGTCGGGCCGTGGGCGCTCCCGTCCGGAGGTGCTCCGCAGGTCCGCGAGCCAACTCTCGATCGGTCGCGACTCGGTGTGCGGTCCACCGGGTCGGCCGCCGCCCGGTGCGCTCGGGGCCGCAGGCCGTTCGGTGGGCAGGGCGCTCGTCGCGGGAGCGGCGGTCGCACCGGGAACGTCGTCGGGGATCTCCGGAGCCCGTTCCGGGCGTCCCGTCGCCGACCGGCGGGCCTCGTTGCGGGCTTGCTCGGCTGCCTTCTGCTCGTCGGTGATCTGCTGGGCCAGCATCTGAGCGGTGACCAGCGGAATCGGTTCGGTGAGTGGCTCCGGCTTGCGGGGGGCCTGACGCTGTGGGGCGACGGCGGTGGCGACACCGGCACCGGCCGCGGCGGGAACCGCGCCCACCGGGGTGAGTTCCGGGACGTCGCTGGGCATCAGTTCGTTGTCCAGGATCGGTTCACCCAGTCCGATCTTCTCCTGGAGGCGCTTCATCCAGGCCGGGGCCCACCAGCAGTCGTCGCCGAGAAGCTTCATCACGGCCGGGACGAGGAACATGCGGATCAGGGTGGCGTCGATGACCAGCGCGGCGATCATGCCGTAGGCGATGTACTTCATCATCACCAGTTCGGAGAAGCCGAACGCGCCGGTCACCACGATGAGGATCAGTGCGGCCGCGGTGATGATCCGCCCGGTGTGCGAGGTGCCGATCCGGATGGCCTCGGTGGTGCTCGCGCCCTGCGCCCGCGCCTCGACCATCCGCGAGAGTAGGAACACCTCGTAGTCGATGGACAGGCCGTAGACGATCGCGATGATCAGCACCAGCACCGGCGACATGATCGGACCGGGGGTGAAGTTCAGCAGTTCCGAGCCGTGACCGTCGATGAAGATCCAGGTCAGGATGCCGAGCGTCGATCCCAGTCCCAGGGCACTCATGAGGGCGGCCTTGATGGGCAGCACCAGGGAGCCGAACGCGAGGAACATCAACAGGGTCGTCAACAGGACCACGCCGATGACCATGATCGGCAGATGGTGCAGCAGGGCCGCGATCGAGTCGTATTCGATCGCGGGCGTGCCGCCGACGAGCATCTGGACGCCGTCGGGCACGTCGATGCCGCGCAGGTACTCGATGGTCGCGGCGGAGTCGTTGCGGTCGGTCAGCCCGGCCTTGAGGACGGTGACGCCGTCCTTGGTGGGGCCGGTCGGGGTGAACTGCTCCACCAGGCCCGGCGCACCGCTCGCTTCCCGGATGATCGTGCCCAGCTCGCGGCCGTCGGCATCGGTGACGACGAGTTTGACCGGCTCGGTCCGCTGGCCGGGGAACATCTCGTCGAACTGCTCCTGCGCCAGGCGGGTGGAGCTGTCCGGGGGCAGATAGGTCTCGTTGATACCGCCGAACTTGATGCCCGTGAGCGGGACGATCAGCAGCAGCAGGCCGACGACGATCGGGATCGTCACCTTGAGCGGGTTGCGCATCACCCAGCGGGTCAGGCGGCCCCAGACGCTGGCCTCGATCTCCTCCGCGCTCTTGGTCTGGCGCAGGCGTTTGAAGGTGAGCGCATCGACACGACGGCCGATGATGCCGAGCAGCGCGGGCAGGATCGTGATCGAGGCGATCGCGGCGAGGGTCACCGTGGCGATGGCGCCGTAGGCGACCGACTTGAGGAAGCCCTGCGGGAACAGGACCAGTCCGCCGAGGGCGGCGACGATCGTGGTCGCGGAGAACACCACCGTCCGGCCCGCCGTCATGACGGTGCGCCGCACCGCGGCGCCGACTTCGTACCCCTCGCCGAGTTCCTCGCGGAACCGGCTGACGATGAACAGCCCGTAGTCGATCGCCAGCCCGAGGCCGACGAGGGAGACGACCGGAGCGACGAACGAGTTCACCTCGGTGAAGTTGGTGATGAGCCGGACGACGCCGTTGGCGGCGACGACGGTGAGGCCGCCGATGATCAGCGGCAGCGCGGCCGCGACGATGCCGCCGAACACGAAGAAGAGCAGGATGCCCACCGCAGGGATCGCGAGGAGCTCCATCCGCTTGATGTCCTGCGCCATCGTGTCGTTGAGCGCGCCCGCGACCGGCTGGAGACCGGCGAGCTCGACGTCGATGCCGTCGATGTAGAAGACGTCCTTGATCGCCCGGAAGTTCGCGGTCACCTCGGTGTCGTTGGCACCGGCGATCGCGATCGACTCGATCGCGTACTGACGGTCCTCGGACGCGAACTGGGCGAACTTGGGGGCGTTGCCGACCTCGAAGAACCCGCCGTTGGCCTTGAGGATCTGGTCGGGGTTCTCGTCGAGGGCCCGCTGGAGATGGGCCGAGACCGTCTCCTGGAACTCCGGGTCGTCGACCGTCGTGCCGTCCGGGGCCTTGTACAGCGCGAGGACGTCGCCCATGGTGTCGCGGCCGAAGGTCTCGTCAGCGAGGATGGACGCCGCGACCGACTCCGAGGCGGGATCGTCCCATCCGCTCTGGCTCAGGTGATCCTCGAGGGACAAGCCGTAGCCCGCCAGCCCGAGCATTGCCGCGACCATGACACCGATGACGGTGAATCGAGCTCGGTAGACGATGCTTCCCCAGCTGGCGAACACTGATCAACTCCTACTCGGCAGCGCTTTTCCGCCCGACGAGCAGGGCGGAGAGCGGTCGGAACGGCTGCAACCAGGCGCCCTCGTCGGGCAACGTGTCGAGACTGATCCGCGGCAGCGGCTCCCGGAACACGCCCGGGATGTCCTCGAGGTCGACGAAGTCCAACAACTCCGAGGACACAGCCCAGCTGGCATGCTCCCGGAATCCGAGCACCTGGACTGCAATCCCGGTTGCTGCGATGTCCTCCAACGGTTCACGAAACGCCTGACCGTCGGCCGACGCCACCATGACCCCGGCCAGCCCTTCGCTCTGCCGCAGGGCGATGTGGTCGAGCATGTCGGAATCGACATCGCTGTCCTCATCGATCTTCGGCTTGGCGAACACCGCGAAACCCACATTACGCAAGGCCTCGACCCACGGACGGACGACATCGGCGCTACCAGGGGCGATGTTCGTGAAGACGGTCGCTTCCGGCTCGAGCGCGCTGCCGGAGGTGGCGGAAATCTCGGCCGTCCGGCTCAGTAGCCAGCGTCCGAGTGCGTCGAATCGTGGCCGGTAGGCGGCGGTGGGCCGGCCACCGAGGATGGCGCCGAGTCCCATGTCGAGGTTCGGTGCGTCCCACACCAGCAGCACTCGGCCGGGGTGGCGGACGTCACGGGACGCATCGGCGGCCGAAGGCTCCGAGGCGGTGCCGGGGAGACCTGCGACCTGTTCGCTGACACTCATGATCTGATCCTGCCCCAGATGAACTCGTTGATCGTGCTTCCGGCGCGATGGGCCTTGTCCTCGAACTTCGTCACCGGGCGTTCGTGCGTCATCGGTGACTCCCAGTCGAGAGCGGTCAGTGCGGGCTCGGCGCCACCGACCTCGGCGATCCACTCCGCGTACTCGGCGTGATCGGTGGCGACGTGCAGGACGCCGCCGGGCCGCAGCCGGCTCGCGATCAGCGCGAAGGTGGACGCCTGCAGCAGCCGCCGCTTGTGGTGCCGCGCCTTCGGCCACGGATCCGGGAAGAAGACCCGGACCCCGGTGAGAGAGGCCGGTGCCACCATGTTCTCGAGGACCTCGACGGCGTCGCCGCGCAGCACCCGGACATTGGGGATGTCGTCGCGCTCGATCTGTTGCAGCAGCTGGGCCAGGCCCGGCCGGTACACCTCGACGGCCAGGAGGTTCACGTGCGGTTCGGCCTTCGCCATCGCCGCGGTCGCGGTGCCGGTGCCGGACCCGATCTCGAGGACGAGCGGCGCCTGTCGGCCGAACCATGCGGTGGTGTCGAGCAGGGTGTCCCCGACCTCGGCGCCGACCTGCGGCCACATCCGGTCCCAGGCCTGCTGCTGCGCGGGTGTGAGGGAACCGCGGCGGGACCGGAAACTCGTCACCCGGGGGTGCAGCCGGGATCCGCGGGAGCGCCCGGTGTCCCCGTCGCCCTGACGTCCGTCGAACGAGGCGGCCGCGTCGTCGGGTGCCGGGCCGGCGGACGCCGGGGTTTCCTGATCTGCGTGGTTCACCGGACCATTGTCACGTATGAACCCGGGTTGCGGCACACGGGTCTCGAGTTCTGGTCGAGACTTTGTGCCTGTTCGCCCTCGTGCCTGCCCGGTTGAGCGGCCGGTATGTGGTGGGTCTGACAGAATCGGCGGACGGCGGGGCGGGCCGGGTGGGCCCGGGAAGCGCAGAAGGAGAGAAGGGGGACCGGCGATGGACGGCCACGAGGTACACGCCCACGAGGTGCACGCCCGCGATCTGATCGACGAGCTGTATGCACTCGATCGCGCGGCCGGAGCCGTGGACCCGGATGCCGCGGAGGCGGTTCGCGACGCGGTGCAGGTATATCTCGCACCGGTCCGGATCCAGGTGGTCGGCCGGGCAGGGGTCGGGCGGACGTCGGTCGCCGAACTGGTGCGCGCGCTGGGCGCGGAGTCGGCTGCGGGGCGGTTCGGCGCGGCGAACCCGTCGGCGCGGACCGTCCTCGTGTCCGAGACCGGGGCCGTCGACGCCCCCGGGGCCGAGGATCCCGAGGTCGACGCGGACGTCGTCGTCTATGTGCTCGTCGACCCACCGCGGGATGCCGACCGGGCCGTGCTGGCGCGGCTCGACCAGGTGGTGGCAGTACTCAACAAGGCCGACACCCTCGAGGACCCGGAGTCGCGCGCACGAGCCTGCGGTGACGATCTCGGCGTCCGGACGCTGCCGCTCGTCGCGGCGGGTGCGCACGCCAACGGCACGGTGTTGCGGCCCGCGCTGACCGACCTGATCGAGCAGGTGCTCGCGTCCCGCGGGGCGGCTCTGCTGGACGAGGTGCGGATCCAGGCGGCCAGGAGTTCGGCCCGCGACGTTCTGGAGACGTTCCTCGTCGGCGATCGTGCGGTCGGCCTCGCCGCTCGGGTGGCGCGCGCCGGGCTGCCGGACCTCGCCGCACGGGAACCGGAGTATCCCGCGACCGCCGAGGATGCGCTGCGCTGCGCGGCGTGGTGGAAGGCGCGCCTCGCCGAGGAGGGCTCGCCGCGGCGCCGCAGCCGGATCCGCGACATCCATCGTGAGTGCATCAGGATCTGGGCGAGGTCGGCACGGACCCCGACCGTCGGGCACGGCACGTGACGACCGGCCCCGCAGGTTCCGTCCGAGACGATCCGTCCTCGGCCGTCCCGTCGGCCGCCCGGTCGGTCATCGCCCGATGGAACCCCGAGGGGCTGCGCCGGCTCGGTGCCGACGGTGTCCACGTGGCGGGACCGCCTCGATCCGGAAAGAGCACGATCGAAGACGAACTGCGCCGCCGCGTACCGGCGGGCGTCGACATCGTCGCCGACCCCGCCGAGGCCTCGGTCGTGCTCATGCTGCTCGATGCTTCCGCGGCGCTGGGCCGCGAAGAGCTCGCCGTTCTCGACGCCGCCGCGCCGAGGCCGGTGGATTCGACGGTGCCGCTGCCCGTCGACGTGGTGTTCGCACTCAACAAGACGGACGTGCACCGGGACTGGCCGTCGGTGGCGGAGCGGAACGCCGAGTTGCTGGCCCGGCACGACTCCCGCTTCGGCCGGACACCCATCCACCCGGTGTCCGCGCGGGGCCCGTCGGGCGTCGAGGAGCTGCTCACTGCGATTCTCGACGCGGCTCGGGCGCGCCGGACACCGCAGCGTCGTGTCGAGAGTTCGCGTGCATTGGTGGCGAACACCGAGGAGATGATCGCCGGCACTGCCCGCGCCGTCCGAGCCGGCACCGCGGAGGCCGCGCTGCGCGCGGAACGGGTCCGGGTCGCCGCGCGTCGTGACGGTGGCCGTGCCGAGCGGGTCGCCGCGCTGCGCGGCCGGGTCCAACTGGCCAAGGTGGAACTGTTGCACGAGGTCGCCGGCCTGGCCCGGACGGCGACGACCACGGCCCGTACCGACATCGACCGGGCCGACCGCCGCGCGCTCGCCGACTTCCCGTCCCGGCTGGCCGAGCAGTCGGCCGAGCACACCGCGATCGTCGAGGATCTGGTCGCGCGCCGGGTCGAGGATCTGGCGCGGTCGGTCGGTACCACCGTGTCGGCTGCCGGACCGGGGGTGCCGGCCGCCGCCCCCGTCCCGTCCGTCTCCGCCGGTCCCGGGGGTGACTCCGACGACTTCGAGGGCCCCGAGCGCCGCCGCCGTGGTCTCGAGGACCAGATGGCGATCCTCCTCGGCGCCTCCGCGGGACTGGGGCTCGGGCGGCTCGCCGTGTCGCCGCTGACCACGGTCCCCGCCCTGGACATCGCGTCGATACCCGTGACCTTGGTGCTCGGCGCCGGTGCCGCCTGGTGGTTGATGCGTGCGCGTGCGCACATCGCCGATCGCGCCCACATGCGCCAGTGGGCGAACGAGACCGTCGCGCACGTGCGGGGCCGATGGGAACAGATCGTTCTCGCCCGGCTGCTCGAGGCGGAATCGCGGCTCGGTGAACAGATCATCGCCGATGCTCGCGCCCACGCCGCCGAGGTCGACGAACGGCTGGCCGCGATAGATCTCGAGCTGCGCAGGCTCAACGGTCAGCGGGCCGGCAAGCTCGCCGCCTGCGAGAAGGACCTGGAAGTGTTGGCAGAGGCCGCGCAGGAGCTCGCGAGCGAGGACGGTCGGCATGTCGTGCGTCATACTGAGCGAGAAAACGACGCCGGGGGCTCCCGCGGACCGGGGTGAGCGCGCTACCGTCGTCTCACCGACCGTGCGTGAAGGGGGAGACCCGATGGCAACCATGGACAGTCCACTGCTGCCCGAGCTCGATCCGGAGACCTTCGGCCACGATTCCGGCCCGGTCGCTCTCACACACCTGACCCACGACATCGACGGAGACGGGGTCCTCGACACCCAGACCTTCTCGGTCGGGGATTCCACCGTCGTCGCCTCGGACACGGATGGCGACGGCGATGCCGACCACCTCACGATGTTCGACTCGGACGGTGGATTCGAATCCTGGGAGTTCCGGCGCGCCGACGACGGGTCCGAGTCCTGGACCCGGACGGACGAGGGCAGTCTCTCCGGCCTGTGAGGTGAGCCACCTCTCCTGCGCTGCGGGGTGTCGCGTCACCGGGTGGTACTGGATCGATCCTGTGACAGATCCGACCGCACCCGGTTGTCGATGGGGGTACTTGTCGAGTTAACCTCTATGAATAGGACACCCGGCGCCCGCGTCGTCCATGCGCCTGTGGACGGCCTGGCGTGGCCCCGCCGAGAGGGGAAATCGGATGGTGCACGCATCCGATCCCGGCCCACCCCAGGAGAGTTTGATGACCTCAGCGACCATTCCCGGTCTGAACGGAACCGATGGCACTCCCCCCACGCAGCACAGTGAGCTGCTCGCCTGGGTGCGCGAGGTTGCCGAGCTCACCCAGCCCGATCGTGTCGTCTGGGCAGACGGATCCGAAGAGGAATGGGATCGTCTGACGTCGCAGCTGGTCGAGGCAGGTACCTTCACCCGCCTGAACGACGAGAAGAAGCCGAATTCGTTCCTCGGCAACTCGGACCCGTCGGACGTGGCACGTGTCGAGTCGCGCACGTACATCTGCTCGAAGGAGGAGATCGACGCCGGCCCCACCAACAACTGGATGGACCCGGCGGAGATGCGGTCGATCATGACCGAGCTCTACCGGGGCAGCATGCGCGGACGCACCATGTACGTGGTGCCGTTCTGCATGGGCCCGCTCGGCGCGGAGGATCCGAAACTGGGCGTCGAGATCACCGACTCCGAGTACGTCGTGGTGTCGATGAAGATCATGACCCGCATGGGTGCGGCCGCCCTCGACAAGCTCGGCACGGACAAACCGTTCGTCAAGGCACTGCACTCGGTGGGCGCTCCGCTCGAGCCGGGCCAGCAGGACGTGCCGTGGCCGTGCAACGACACGAAGTACATCACCCACTTCCCGGAGGACCGGGAGATCTGGTCCTACGGATCCGGCTACGGCGGCAACGCCCTGCTCGGCAAGAAGTGCTACTCGCTGCGCATCGCCTCGGCGATGGCCCACGACGAGGGCTGGCTGGCCGAGCACATGCTCATCCTCAAGCTGATCTCGCCGGAGAACAAGAACTACTACATCGCGGCAGCGTTCCCCTCCGCCTGCGGCAAGACGAACCTCGCGATGATCCAGCCGACCATCCCGGGCTGGCGTGCCGAGACCCTCGGCGACGACATCGCATGGATGCGTTTCGGCAAGGACGGCCGCCTCTACGCCGTCAACCCCGAATTCGGCTTCTTCGGTGTCGCTCCCGGCACCAACCACGGCTCGAACCCCAACGCCATGAAGACCGTGGACGCGGGCAACACGCTCTACACGAACGTGGCGCGCACCGACGACGGTGACGTGTGGTGGGAGGGCCTCGAGGGCACCCCCGAGCACCTGATCGACTGGCTCGGAAACGACTGGACGCCGGAGTCCGACACCAAGGCCGCGCACCCGAACTCGCGGTACTGCACCCCGATGTCGCAGTGCCCGATCCTCGCCCCGGAGTGGGACGACCCGCAGGGTGTGCCGATCTCGGCGATCCTGTTCGGTGGGCGCCGCAAGACCACGGTTCCACTGGTCAGCGAGTCCCTCGACTGGCAGCACGGAACCTTCCTCGGTGCCACGCTCTCGTCCGAGCAGACCGCGGCCGCCGAGGGCAAGGTCGGCACCGTCCGCCGCGACCCGATGGCGATGCTGCCGTTCATCGGCTACAACGCCGGCGACTACATCAACCACTGGATCAACATCGGCAAGAACGCCGATGCGGAGAAGCTGCCGAAGATCTTCTACGTGAACTGGTTCCGCCGCGGTGACGACGGCCGCTTCCTGTGGCCCGGTTTCGGCGAGAACTCCCGCGTCCTCAAGTGGATCGTGGACCGGATCGAGCACAAGGCCGGTGCCCAGCCCACTCCGATCGGGTACGTGCCGACCGCTGCGGATCTGGACCTGGACGGCCTGGACGTCGAAGCCGGTGACGTGGACGAGGCGCTCGCCGTCTCGGTCGACGAATGGAAGGAAGAGGTGCCGCTGATCGAGGAGTGGTTCGAATTCCTCGGTGAGAAGGTGCCGTCCGGCGTCCGGGACGAGTTCGAGGCACTCAAGCAGCGTCTCGGCTGATCGTCAACCTTTTCGCTCACGACGAATGTCACATTCTCCCGAATTTGCGGGAGAATGTGACATTCGCTGTTTCTGCAGGTAGTACGCCCGAAGTCGAGAGGCCCCGAGTGCCGGCGCGTCGGGGACGGGCGGTCCAATGGTGAAAACGTCACATACCGGTCGGAACCCGGCCAGGAGGAGGATCGACCGATGAGTGGAATCCACGAGAACGTCAGCGAGCTGGTCGGACGGACGCCGCTGGTGCGGTTGAACCGTCTCACGGAAGGCCTCGGAGCCCAGGTCGTTGCCAAGCTCGAGTTCTACAACCCGGCCAACAGCGTCAAGGATCGCATCGGCGTCGCGATCATCGACGCCGCCGAGAAGGCGGGCGAGCTGAAGCCGGGCGGCACCATCGTCGAGGGCACCTCCGGCAACACCGGCATCGCGCTGGCGATGGTCGCCGCCGCCCGTGGCTACAAGGTGATCCTCACGATGCCGGAGACGATGTCGACGGAACGTCGGGTGATGCTGCGCGCCTACGGTGCCGAGATCGTGCTGACCCCCGGTGCGGAGGGCATGGCGGGAGCGGTGCGCAAGGCGGAGGAGATCGTCGCGACCACCGACAACGCGATCCTGGCCCGCCAGTTCGCGAACCCGGCCAATCCCGCCATCCACGAGGCCACCACCGGCGAGGAGGTCTGGGCCGACACCGCGGGCGCCGTCGACATCTTCGTCGCGGGTATCGGCACCGGTGGCACGCTCACGGGTGTGGGCCGCACGCTGCGCAAGTACAAGCCCGAGGTCACCATCGTCGGTGTCGAACCCGCCGACTCGCCCATCCTCACCGGCGGCGAGCCCGGCCCGCACAAGATCCAGGGCATCGGGGCGAACTTCGTGCCGGATGTACTCGATCGCGAGATCTACGACGAGATCATCGACGTCGAATTCGACGATGCGGTGCGGGTGGCCCGGGCGCTCGGCACCGACGAGGGCATCCTGGGTGGCATCTCCGCCGGCGCCAACGTGTGGGGCGCGCTGGAGCTGGCCAAGCGTCCGGAGAACGCGGGCAAGCTGATCGTCGTCGTGGTTCCCGACTTCGGCGAGCGCTACATCTCCACTCCGCTGTTCGAGCACATCCGGGACTGATCGTGGCACTGCTGCGCATCGGCGACACGAGGCTGCTGCGCATCCTGCACGAGGATTTGCGGGCCGCGCGCAGCCACGACCCGGCGGCCCGCGGCGACGTCGAGAACGCCGTCGTGTACTCGGGCCTGCACGCCATCTGGTCGCATCGCGTCGCGTACGCGATGTGGCAGCGCCCGGCACTCCGTGGCCCCGCCCGGATCCTCGCCCAGTTCACCCGCTTCCTCACCGGGATCGAGATCCACCCCGCTGCGCGGATCGGGCGCCGGTTCTTCATCGACCACGGCATGGGGGTGGTGATCGGCGAGACCGCGGAGATCGGTGACGACGTGATGCTCTATCACGGCGTCACCCTCGGCGGTCGCTCGCTCGAGGCGACGAAGCGGCACCCCACCCTCGGTAACCGCGTCACCGTCGGCGCCGGGGCGAAGATCCTGGGACCGGTGGTCGTCGGTGACGACAGTGCCGTCGGCGCCAACGCCGTCGTCACCCGCGACGTCCCGCCGGATGCCATTGCCGTGGGAATCCCCGCGACCGTCCGCAGGCGCACGCAGGCCCAGCACCAGGACCTCGTGGACCCGACGACGTACATCGATCCCGCGATGTACATCTGAGCGGTGGCCGTCCCACACGTCCCTCGAGGGTTATCCGACGTGCGCCGTCTGGATCAACGACATGGTGAGCCGACGGCAGGCCGGGTGGGCGGGCCGGTCCCCACGCTCTCGACGGTCCAGTCGCCTGCCGTGTGGCGCACCACGGAGATCGCGCCGTTGGGGATGCGGGGTACCGGCTCGCCCAGCAGCGACTCGAGCAGCCCGCGGACCAGGGCGCCGTGGGTGACTGCCACGATCGACGCGCCGGGAAGGTCCTCGACGAGAGTGCGCAGGGCGCGTCGCCCACGCAGCACCGCCGCGGAGATCTCCTCCGTGCCCGGAGCCGGTCCGTGCGGCCATTCCCGGTGGGCGTGCTCGCGGGTCAGCCCTTCGGCTGCACCGTAGCTCCGCTCGATCAGGTCCGGGTCGGTACGGCACGGGGCGAGTCCGAGTGCGGCGCCGATGATCTCGGCGGTCTCCCGGGCGCGGACGAGCGGTGAACTCACCAGGGCCGTCCAGGATTCGGCTGCCAGGACGGCGCCGGTCTGGCGGGCCTGAGACCGGCCGGTGTCGTTCAGCGGGATGTCGGTGGCACCCTGCAGGAGACGCCGCCGATTCCACTCGGTCTCGCCGTGCCGCACCAGCGCGATTCGGGTCGATCCGTCACGGCCGCTCATCGGACCTCCTCGAGTACTGCCGGTGCCGTGGTCGTTCCGCGTGCGGCGTCGTCGCTCGGATAGAACAGTGCGCGTCGCACTCGCAGCGACACCCGGTCACCGACGACGGGTCGCCGGCCCGGCACCGCACACCGGATGTCCGTACCTCGGCTGGTGACCACGACGTCGTTGGCGTCGCGACCGAACAACGACGAACTGACGATGCCCTCGAAGACGGCCTCGTCGGAGCCGCACAGTTCGACGTCGCCGGGCAGCACTGCGATCGTCCCCGCTCCCGCGCGAGCGCGCTCGATCAGCTCGCCCCGGACCTCCCACCGATGACGCTGCGTCCGGAAGGAGCCGTGCTCCATTCGGCCGTCCCACAGATTGGCATCGGAGAGGAAGCCTGCCACGAACGCCGAGGCCGGCTGGGACAAGACCTCTTCCGGTGTGCCGATCTGCTGGATCCGGCCGGAGTCGAGCACGGCGATCCGGTCGGCCAGGGCGAGAGCCTCCGCACGGTCGTGGGTCACGTGGACGACCGTCAGGCGAGCCGCGCGAGTGAGTGAGCGGAGTTCGAGCCGCAGCCGGTCGCGCAACGGCTCGTCCAGTGCGGACAGCGCCTCGTCGAGCAGGAGGGCCCGGGGCGACGCCGCGAGCGCCCGGGCGAGTGCGACGCGCTGGCGCTGCCCTCCGGACAACGTGGCCGGGTCACGGTCTCGGAAACCGGCCAGGCCGACCAGTTCGAGAACCTCGTCGACCCGTTGTCCCCGTGTGCGTTTCGGTACTCCGGCTCGCTCGAGAGGGTACGAGACGTTGCGGCCTACGCTGCGGTGTGGCCAGATCGCGTGCTGCTGGAACACCATGCCCAACTGCCGGTGTTCCGGCGGTGTCGCCCGTCGGCCGTCGGCGACGACCTCGTCTCCCAATCGGATGGTGCCCGCGGTCGGGGCGAGGAAGCCGGCGACGGTGCGCAGCAGCGTCGTCTTGCCGGAGCCGGAGGGGCCGACGAGGGCGACGAATTCACCGTCGTCGATGTCCAGGTCGATCCGCCGCAGACCGGCGGTGCCGTCGGGATAGTCGAGATCGACGTCAGTGAGCGTGATGGCGGCCATGCGATGTGCTCCGGGGATAGGGGAATGGTCGGGCGGAGGTCGTTGTCGGAATGGAGGATTCGATCATCGCGCCGCCTTCGAGGACGCGAACAGTCCGAGCCCTGCGATGCCGACCAGGGCCACCAGGAGCGACAGCGCGGCGGCCGCGTTGTAGTCGCCGGCCTGCTGCAGGTTGAAGATCGACACCCCCAGGGTCTGCGTGCCCGGGGCCACGAGCAGGACCGACATGGTGAGTTCGCGCACGGCGGTGAGGGCGACGAGGACCCCGCCGGTCAGTGCGGCGGGAATCGTCATGCGCCAGGGCACGTCGAACAGTGCACGCATCCGCGACGCGCCCGCCGATCGCGCGGCTTCCTCGAGTGCGGCCGGGGTGGAGAGCAGTGGCGCGCGCACCGCCTGGACGACGATGGCGAGGAATGCCGTGACGTAGGCGCACAGGATGATCCAACGGGTGTCGAAGAGCCCCGTATAGCGGCCGACGATCAACCAGCCGACGGCGATGACCAGTCCCGGGACGGCCTGTGGCAACAGGGCGACCAGCGTGAGCGCGGTGTTGTCCCGCGACCGTGTCCGGGTCGTGAGGACGCCGACGGCCAACCCCAGCACGGTGCACACGATCGCCGCGCCGACCGCGAGGAACAGCGAGTTCTTCACGCCCACGAGGGTTCCCGGCGCCGTCGTTGCCGCGACGAGACTGTCCAGAGTGAGATTCTCCCAGCGCAGGGGAACGCCGGGTGCGGGAAGCAACGCCTGGGTCGCGAGCGCGAGGATCGGCAGGACCGTCAGTGCGGAACCGGCCGTCCACGCGATCACGGCCGCGGGCACGCGGGCCGCACCCAGCGGCAGCGTCTGGGGTGCGGTGACCGGTCCGTCCAGATGCCACGAGCGCCGGGCGAGGAGGCGGTCGACGCCGACGGCGAGCACCGCGAGCACCAGCAACGCGATGCCGATGGTCGAGACCACCTCGAGGGGACGATCCACGGTGCCGGACTGGATGTACCGGTAGACCATCGTCGACAGGGTGACGTACCGCTCCGGCAGCCCCACCAGCGCCGGAATGCCGAAGTCGGCGAGATTCGACACCGCCGTGAGAGTGAATGCCGCGAGCAGGGCGGGCCGGAGCAGCGGCAACGTCACCGTCCGCAACGCGTACCAGGCGGAGGCGCCGGAAATGCGCGCGGCCTGCTCGAGATCGCCGGGGACGCGGCGTAGTGCGGCCGCGATGACGAGATAGGCCAGTGGATACGAATGGACCGTCAGCAGGAAGACCACGCCGTCGCCACCGTAGATGTTCCAGAGCGGGCCGGACCGGAAGGTATTGAGAATCCCACTGGGACCGAGGAGTCCGGTCCAGGCGATCGCGCCCACGAACGGAGGAATCAGCAGGGGGCTCAACAGCATCAGCCGGAGTGCCGCGCGGCCGGGCAGGTTCGTGCGATCGAGGAGGAGTGCCATCGCCGTGGCGAGCACGACCGCGAGGATTGCGGACAGTCCGGCGGAGACGACGCTGTTCCGCGCGGCCACGACGACGCCGTCGTCCACCAATTGCGGGACGTGGTTGTCGGCGAGACCGAGCGAGACGACCGTACCGAGCGGTGCGACGACGAGAGCCGCCACGATCACCCACAGGAGCACCCGGGCGCCGTCGACGCCGTCGATCCGAGCCCGGCGCGGTCCGTTCCCGGTGAGCGGGGCAGGGCGCCGCCCGGGTCGAACCCGGGCGGCGCCGCTGCCGTCAGCCGACGAGGGCCTGCCGTTGGCCGACGAGGGCCTGCCGTTAACCGACGAGGGCATTGAACGCCCGCACCGCCTCGGGCTGGACGGCGGTGATCTCCTCGAGATCGGGAGTCAGCAGTTCGAGGTCCTCGAGCGCGGGCGCACCGTCCGGCGTTCCCACGTCTGCCCGCACCGGCAGGTAGTCCTGCGACACGGCGAGTTCCTGGCCGCGCCGGCCGATCAGGAAGTCGACGAACTTCTTCGCGGCCTCGGGCTGCGCGGAATCGCTGAAGATCCCCGCGGGCTGGGAGACGTACGGTACGCCGTCGGTCGGGTAGGAGAGGGCGATGGGCGAGCCCTTCGCGGACAGCTCCCGCACGAGGTAGTCGACGACGATGCCGACCGGCTGGGTGCCCGCGGCGACGGCCTGGGCGACCGGACCGTTGCTCTCGGCGACGACGGGACGGTTCCCGGCCAGTGCCTCGATCCACGGCTCACCGAGGCCCGGCGTGGTCGACCACACGGCGACGTTGTACGCGGCCGCCCCGGAGACGTCGGGGTTGGGGAGGACGATCCGCTCGGAGTACTCCGGGTCGGTGAGGTCCTGCCACGAGGTGGGCGGATCGGTGACGTCGTTTGTGTTGTACGCGATCACCGTCGGGATGATGCGGGTGCCGACGTAGTAGCCGTCCGGGTCCACGACGTCGGGGTTCAGGGCCCCGGCCTCGGCCGGGGTGTACTGCAGCAGCAGCCCGTCCTTCTTGTATCCCTCGAAGGTGGGTGCGTCGGCAGCCAGCAGCACGTCCGCCGCCACGCTCCCGGTGGCGCGCTCGGAAGCGATGCGCGCGTTGAGGTCTCCGGTACCGGCGCGGAAGACCTCGACGGCGATCCCGGTCTCCTCGGTGAACGCCGCGGTCAGTGCGTCGATCTTGGCCTGCGGTTCGGAGGTGTACACGGTGATCGTGTCTCCGGATCCCGAGCCGGTGTCGGAGGTGGCGGTGTCGGATGCGGCGGGCTCGGAGCAGGCGGCGGCGAGGACCGTCACGGCCCCGAGGGCGGCGCCGGCCAGTAGTCGACGTAGCGGTGTCACGTTTCTCTTCTCCTCGAACGGGTGTGTGGGGTGGAGCAGGGGGTTCAGGTGGCTATGGCGGTGGCGGACGGTGACGTTCGGAACAGCACCTTCTCGTCGGTGGGCGACATCGGCAGGAAGGTGACCCCGGTGGATCCGGCGCGTACGAGGGAGTAGGACGGCGCATCGAGACCCACGACGGCGTCCGGACCCGTTCGTACGTCCTGCAGGTACGCCAGCGAACCCCCGACCCATACGGGCACTCCCGCGAGGTGTCCACTCATCGGATGGTGGTAGTGCCCGGCGAGCACGGCGACGACATCGGACCCGCGCACGGCGTCCGTGAGAGCGTCCGCGTTCAGGAGCCCGCGCCCGGCGAGCGAGGCGGCCACCGACGGGATGGGCGGATGGTGCAGCGCGAGAATCGTTCCGCGGCCGTACGGAGTCGCGAGTTCGGCACGCAGCCAGGCCAGTTCGTCGTCGTGGACGCGGCCGGAGCTGCTGTCGATGCCCACCAGCCGGAATCCGCCCACGCGCAGTACCCGCGGCGGAGCGAGAACGGAACGGAGGAGTGCGGGGTCGTCGTGGTTTCCCGGCACGGTGAGGACAGGGCAGGCGAGCCGTCGGGCGGCATGTTCCAGGGCGTCGGCCACCGGGCGGTAGGCGGCGACGTCGCCCTCGTGCACGAGATCGCCGGTGACGATCAGGGCATCCGGGGCGAACGTGGAACCCAGCACGTGGTCGACCACCTGCGCGAGCCGGTCGATCCGTCCGGAGGTCTCGCTCGAGCCGGCATCGCTCGAACCGTGGATGTCGCTCACGTGGAGGAGAGTGAGATCATCACGGGGGGAGAGCCTCTCGTCGAGACGTGCGAGATCGGCCGCGCTCGCACCGTGGTGCAGAAGGTAGTGGCGGACGGAGCCGTACCGGTCGCGCACGTGTGCCAGGGCCGTGTGGAGCGCCGAGGCAGGCGAGTCGAGATGCAGCTCGAGCGAGGAACGGTGCTGGTCGACGGTGAGGTCCTGCGCGGCGAGCAGTTCTCGGGCGGTCCCTTCGCGGCGCGGGCGCACCAGGGGCCCGGACCTCGCGTAGTCGTCGACGACGGCGTCGTCGGGCACGCCGGCCGCTGTCAGCGCGAGAGCGACCACCAGTCCGGTCCGGTCCTTTCCCGCGGTGCAGTGCACGAGGACGGGTGCCGTCGCACGCGCCACCGCGGCGACCGCCGCCGCCATCTGTCGGCCACGACGGTCGAGCAGGTCCCGGTAGACGTCGGTGATGTCGCCGTGGGTCGGTGGCCCGGTGTCCGGGTCGTAGAGCGGAACCCACTCGACGGTCCACGACGGATCCGTCTCGGGCAGTGGACGTTCGGAGGCGTCGCGGAGATCGAGAACGGTGCCCACTCCCAGATCGCCGAGGCGGCGGACGCCCGCGGGCTCGAGCCCGTCCAGGGCGGCAGAGCGATACAGCACCCCCGGTGTGCCTGCGACGGCTCCGGCGTCGCGCAGGTTGTAGGTGCCGGCAACCTCGAGGGTGGTCACGGTTCGCCTTCCACTCAACGTTCCACTGGACCGGGAACGACGTTTCATCCGACGACAGCGTGCGGTGACGGACTGAATGGGTGGCGGAGCGGAGGCGAATGTGTGAAGGCGACTGGGTTAACGCTCGGTGCCCTCGTCGCTGAGGGCGTCGGCGACGACCTCGCGGGCACCGGAGTCGGCCGTTCGGGCCGCGGGAAGTGCAGCGGGGTGGGCAAGGGTGGCGCGCCACAGGGCGTAGAGGATCGCGGACTGGCTGATCCGGCAACCGAAGGAGTCGGCCTCGTGTTCGAGCAGGCCCGCGCCGGCCCAGAGCAGGTGGTCGCTGAGGCGGGCGAGCGGCGAGTGGCTGTAGCTGGTGACGGCGACGACGGTCGCGCCCTGGTCGCGCGCGGCCGCGCACGCCCGCAGCGTGTGGGTGTTGGCACCCGAGTAGCTCACGGCCAGACAGAGATCGGACCCGGTGAGCAGCCGGGAGGAGAACTGCTGGGCGAGGATGTCCAACGGAGCCTCCACGGTGCGGCCGATCGTCGTGAACCGCAGCGCCGCGTCCTGGATGGGCGGCGACGAGAACCCGTTTCCGACCATCAGGACGCGTCCGGCGTGGACGAGGCGCTCCACCGTGGCATCGAAGGCGGACTCGTCCACGGCGTTCCTGGTGGCCGTGAGTGCGGTCGACGCGGCCGAGAACGCCTCGTCCACCGGCGAGCCCGTCTGCCGGTCCTCGGTGGCCGGGATGCGCGCGAGCTCGAGCCGCAGATGCTGGTACCCGCGGAAGCCGAGGCGCTGACAGGCACGGACGACGGTGGCCTGCGAGGTGCCGGAGGCGCTCGCCAGATCGGCGGTGGAGAAGTCGGAGATCTCCCGCGGACGGGCGAGGATCGTGCGCGCCACCCGCTGTTCGCTGGGTCCCAGCGTGGGCAGCGCGGCCCGCACCACGGCGAGCGTGGGGCTGGGTTTCGGGTGGTCGGTGGTGGTCGACATGCGCGCTCCGGTTCGGTCGTGCTCTGGCCGTCTCCCCGCGGTGGGGCGGAGAGACGGCCAGAGTAGCCGTGCCGACGAGCCGGACACAGGAGGGTTGCGAGCGTTCATGTCTCGGACGCTCGCCGGTAACCGACTCGTCGGCTGCCTGCACGATGTCACACCGGTTCGATCTGAACGAACCCGTGTGACATCGTGCCGGAGTGGGGCGCCGGCGCCGGAGAGGGTCAGCCGGTGTAGCCGAGCGGCATGAGGATCGACTTGGTCTCGCAGAACGATTCGAGGCCCTCGGGTCCGTTCTCGCGGCCGATCCCGGAGTTCTTGTACCCGCCGAACGGGGAGCCGGGATCGAAGGCGTACCAGTTGATCGCGTACGTGCCCGTACGGATTCGCTTGGCCACCTCCACGCCGTGCTCGACGTCGGTGGTGAAGACCGAGCCCGCGAGGCCGTAGTCCGAGTCGTTCGCGATCTTGACCGCCTCGTCCTCGGAGTCGTAGGGGATGACCGACAGGACGGGACCGAAGATCTCCTCCTGCGCGATCGTCATGGAGTTGTCCACGTCGGCGAAGACGGTCGGCGTGACGTACCAGCCGTCACCGAGGCCGTCGGGTCGCTCGCCGCCCAGGACGAGCCGGGCACCCTCCTCCTTGCCCTTCGCGATGTACTCCTCGACCCGGTCGCGCTGCTTCTCCGAGATCAGCGGGCCGAGTTGGGTTGCGGGATCGGACGGGTCGCCCACCTGCATCAGCTGGGCGCCGGCCACGAGGCCGTCGACCACCTCGTCGTAGCGGGACCGCGGGGCGAGGATCCGGGTCTGTGCGACACACGCCTGCCCGGTGTTCATCAGCCCCGACATCACCAGCATCGGCATCGTGGACGCCAGGTCGGCGTCCTCGAGGATGATCGCGGCGGACTTGCCACCGAGTTCGAGGGAACACCGCTTGAGATTGCGCGCGGCGATCTCGCCGATGTGCCGCCCCACGGCACTCGATCCGGTGAACGTGATCTTGTCGATGTCCGGGTGCGAGACCAGATTCTCGCCGGTCTCCGCCCCACCGGGAAGTACCGAGATCACCCCTTCGGGAACGCCGGCCTCCGTGAAGATCTCGGCGATGGCATGGACCCCGAGCGGCGCCTCGGGTGCGGGCTTGAGCAGGACTGTGCAGCCGGCGAGCAGGGCAGGCGCGAGCTTGTTCACGGCGAGGAACATCGGCACGTTCCAGGCCAGGACGGCGGCGACGACGCCGACGGGCTCGCGGACGACCCGCGTCTGCCCGAAGATGCCGGTCCGGGTCTGTTCCCACTCGAAGTCGCTCGCCAGGGCGGCATAGAAGTTCAGGGTGCCGAGCGAGGGCGTCTGCTGCATCATCGTGACCATCGCGGGCGGCTGGCCCATTTCCGAGGAGAGAAGCTCGGCCAGGCTCGCGCCGCGTTCCTCGATGAGTTTCGCGGCCTTGGCGAGGATCTCGCCACGCTCGGCGGGCGTGGTCCGTGACCAGGGCCCGTCGTCGAACGCGGTGCGGGCCGCCGCGACCGCGGTGTCGATGTCCGCGGCCGACGCGACGCGTGCGCTGCCCACCTTGGCGCCGGTGGCGGGGGAGAAGACGTCGAGCACCTCGTCGGTCGCGGCGTCCACCCACCGTCCGCCGATGTAGAGCCGGTCGTATTCGGTCAGCGTGTTGTCGGTCATCAGTCCATTCCTCGTGAGTCGGGTGCGGTGTGCTCTCGGCGCGCCGGTCAGGGCGCCGTGTCGGTGAAGCCGGTGAAGCCGTACTTGTCGTGGGGCCCGATCGCGGCCACTTCGAACAGGCCCGTGCCGGTGAACTTCTCGCCGTCGTCGTGTAACTCGAACGACGCCAGGTTGTCGACGGGACAGAACATGCGCAGCGCGGGGTCGATCTCGGAGACCTGTCGCCTCAGCCCCTGGACGACGAGGTCGCCCTGCCACATCCCGTGCCGCCAGTCCTGTTCGAGTCCGTATCCGGTGCCGATGCCGATGTAGTTGGGGATCAGCAGGGTGGCGTCGACGGTCGTCACCTCGCCGGTGGGCCGGTGGAAACTCAGGGACGCACCGACCACGTCGCGGGTGCCCGGGGCGAAACGCAGTTCGTGTTCGGGGCGGCCCAGCCACTCGGGTTCCGTGGCGGCGTCGGGCCAGATGCGTACGGCCTCCTCGACGATCCGCCGTCCGCGCTCGTCCTCCTGGACGATGACGGATACGGCGAACTCGTCGAACTGCATCACCGAGTAGATCCAGAAGAAGTTCGCGATGCCGTCGACGGCGCGCCTGCCCGGCGGCTCCGCCTCGCCGACCGGACGCACTCCCCACGAGCGGTCCCGGTTGCCGAGCCATCCGTTCACCGCGGTGCTCGTGCCGTCGACGGTGAGTGTGCCTTCCCACGACCCCGTCTGCACGAAACGCTTGGTGTCGAACGTGATTCGCTCGAGCTGGCGCCGGAAGTGGCGGGGTTCGAGGGTGGCGGGAACCGAGCCGGTGAACGTCAGGTCGAAGGCCAGTCCGTGCTCGTTGTCGTCGAGAACGACCCGCAACCGGCGTAGGCCCTCGAGGACCTCGACCCGCAGCGGCCCGACCCGGGTGTCGGTACGGTCGGTGCCGAGCGCGGCGGACGCTCGGACGACGAGGTGGTCGTCGCCGCGCCGGAGCACCGCGAACCCGTCCTGCACACCGAGATTCGGGTACTGGCCGAGCCCCACGATGAGGAACAGATCCGGATCGGGCGACGGATAGCAGTTGAAATAGTAGCGATCGTAGAAGTTGCGATCCGACGTCGCGACCCGCCGAATCGGTTCGGCGATCTGATGGATCGGATAGTCGTCCATCGGCGACAGGGCGTCGTCGGGGATCATCGCAACCTCTCCCAGTAGGTGTCGTCGAGCATCGCCTCGAGCGAACTGCGGTGCAGGATCATGTCGTCGGGATCGTCCGGCGGTGCGGCCTGACCGAAATGGATGGCCCGCGTCTGGATCCGGAGCATGATGGTCGCGTGCCGCAGCGCCGCGTACACGACGTAGTAGGGCAGGTCGATCGGTGCGTGTCCGGTGAGGGCGTGGTAGGTGGCCGCGGCCTCGTCGATCCGCAGGAAGTCCGGCAGGCCGTCCAGCCCGGCGACGGAGGCGATGTCCTCGAAGAAGCGGTGCAGGAACACCATCCAACCGAGGTCCATCTCGCGGGGGCCGAGCGTGGCCATCTCCCAGTCGAGTACCGCGCGTGGCCGGAAGCCGTCGTAGACGATGTTGCCGATCCGGGCGTCACCCCAGCAGAACACCGCCGGGGACGGATCGTCGGGCAGTCGCTGCTCGATCCAGTCGAAGCCTCGTTCGACGAGCGGCGAGCGCGGGCCGGTGCGGGTGGTCCATTCGTAGTAGGCGCGCTGAGCCTGCACGTGGGCGCGGAAGGTTTCGCCCGCCGACGTCCCGCAGCCCGGGGACAGCAGGAACGGGAACGTGGTCGCGGGCTCGGCGATCGCGTGGAGCGCGCCGAGGACCGCGACGGATTCGCGTTCCATGAGCGTGCGGTCGGCGTCGGTGCCCTCGGTGACCCAGGAGCCGAAGTTGTAGGGCATGACGTCGGGCGGGATGCGGCCGGCGGCCCGCTCCATCACGAAGAACGGGGCGCCCAGTGGCTCCGGGTCCGGCTCGGACCAGTAGACCCGGGGCACCGGTGCGGCGCCGAGTTCGAACAGGCGGTTCATGACGGTGAATTGCTGGTGCAGATCGTAGGACGGGAAGACCGGGATCGCGGTCTCGGTCGGCGCCACCCGGGCCACCAGCGGATGGTGCTCGTCGTCCCAGACGGCGTCGAAGAGAATCGTCTCGCTGGACATACCGTTCGCGTCGGGCTCGTGCACCTCGGTGACGACGGGTGTGCCGCCGGGGACCTTCGTGGCCAGCCACTGTTCGAGCCGTGTGCGGAGCGTGTCCGGATCGCGACGGGAATCGCTGGGCCGGGCGACCTCGGAGAAGTTCTCCTGGTCGCCGGCGGGGATTGCACTCACCTGCACCTCCCAACATGTTCTGTGATCTCGAACACTAGAACACGTTGCAGAATTAGGGAACAGGCGGATCCTCGCCCGCGAGTGTCGCGGCACCGGCGAGGCTGGCCGCCGAACCGAGCTGCGCGGGGACGACCTGCAGTTCTGCCAGGAAGGACAGTCGGGCGTGCCGGCGTGCCGCGGCGATCAGCGGATTCCACAGAGGAGCGCCCGCGGCGGAGAATCCACCCCCGACGACGGCGAGTTCGACATCGAGCAGAGCCGCCGCCGACGCCACCGCCTCGCCCAGGGCGGTGCCGGCGCGGGCGAGTGCGGCGGACGCGACCGGGTCACCGGCCCCGGCGTCGCGTGCCAGGTCGACGCCGGTCCGACCGCTCCAGCCGCGGGCGGTGGCCCACCGCACCGCCGCCGGGCCGCTCGCGACCGTCTCCAGACAGCCGATGCCACCGCAGGCGCACTGCTCCGTCCCTCCCACCGCGACGACGTGGCCGATGTGCCCGGCGTTCCCGGTGCGCCCGGGCACCAGCCTCCCGCCGAGGACGATTCCTCCACCCACCCCCGTCGAGGTCACCAGTGCCAGCAGGTCGTCGACTCCCCGGCCCGCGCCGTGCCTATGCTCGCCCAGCGCGATCGCGGCGCCGTCCGCGACCATGCGCACGCTCGCCCCGGGAAAAGACGTGCGCACCGCCGTGCGCAGGGCGAACCCGCCGGACCATTCCGGGATGTTGATCGGTGCCACCGTCCCCGCCACCAGATCGACGGGTCCGGCGCAGGAGACTCCCACCGCCTCGACATCTGCACCGTCGGCTGCGCGGCGGTCGCCTGCGAGACCGCTGCCCGCGAGCGCACGGAGCAGATCCTCCGCCGCGCCCCAGACGTCGCGCGGCGGAGTCCGGACGACACGAGGGTGAGGCACCGTCGCGTCGTCGGAGACGATTCCGGCCGCGATCTTCGTGCCCCCGACGTCCAGTGCCAACCGCATGGGATCCCGCCTCGCCGATCCGGTGTCAGGGCTTGCGCAGCACCAGTACCAGGTTGCTCACCAGCAGCTCGCGCAGTGCCGGGACGCGCACCATCCACCACGCCCACCGCGGATGGTAGCGCGGGAACGCGGCCAGCAACTCGCCGTTCGGGGTGCGCCGCGCCCAGCGCAGCCCGTCCTTCGCACCCACGTCGAACAGGGACACCCCGAAACGGTTCTTCGGTTCGTGGCCGGTGATCCGGCGATAGCGACGGGCCGCGTATTCGCCACCCAGATAGTGCCACGGCCCGGTCTCGTGTCCGCCGAACGGCCCCCACCACAGCGTGTACGACAGGATCGCGATTCCTCCCGGTCGGGTGACCCGCAGCATCTCCTCCGCCATGTCCCACGGGCGGGCGACGTGTTCGGCGACATTCGACGAGAAACACACGTCCACCGAGCCGTCCCGGATCGGCAGGGCGAGGCCCGATCCGCGCACCGAGGACCCGACGCTCAGCCCGGCCGCGTGCATCTCGCTCGGATCCGGTTCGACCGGGACGTACCGTGCGCCCGCGCCCGAGAACGCGTCCGCGAAGTAGCCGGGTCCGCCACCGACGTCGAGCACGACGACGTCGTCGAGCGAGCGGCCGGTCGCGCCCAGGTACAGGTCACCGACGAGTTCGACGGAATCGCGGGCCAGGGCTCCGTAGAAGACGTCGGGGTCCGTCTGCTCGTACTTGAAGTCGCTGAGCAGGGAGAACGAGCGCGACAGGGTGGCTCGGCGCGCGAACGCGGCGGTGACGGAAGACGGGCTCACGAGGAAGAACCCTAGCCACACCCGCCCTACGCGGCGGCGTGGGTGGCTAGTCTGGTGCCCGTCGGCCGCGCCGGCCGGATCGGGAGTTCGCGAGCGCCGCGAACACGGACACATATTCGGGAGTACACGCACGTGCGAGAGGTTCTGCTGCTCTGCTGGCGCGATACCGGCCACCCCCAGGGTGGCGGGAGCGAGCGCTACCTCGAGCAGGTGGGTGCGCAGCTCGCCGCGCGGGGCATCGCGGTCACCCTGCGCACCGCGCGCTATCCCGGTGCCGCGCGCAGCGAGACCGTCGACGGCATGCGGATCAGCCGCGGCGGCGGGAGGCTCACCGTCTACCCGCGGGCACTGCTCGCGATCGCGGCGGGCAGGGCGGGCATCGGACCGCTCGCAGGCATCCGCCCCGACGCCGTCGTCGACACCCAGAACGGCATCCCGTTCTTCTCCCGGCTCGTCGCCGGAGCCCCCGTCACGGTCCTGGTCCACCACTGCCATCGCGAGCAGTGGCCGGTGGCCGGCCGGCTCATGGGCCGGATCGGCTGGTGGATCGAATCCCGGCTGTCGCCGCGCACGCACCGTGACAGCCAGTACCTCACGGTGTCGTTGCCGTCGGCGGACGAACTGGTGGAGCTCGGCGTCGACCGGGAACGCATCGCCGTCGTCCGCAACGGAGTCGACGAGGTGCCTGCCGAGGTGGAGGCGGGCAGTGCCCGCACCCGCACGGCGCACCCCAGCATCTGTGTCCTGTCCCGGCTGGTTCCGCACAAGCAGATCGAGGATGCCCTCGAGGTGGTGGCGGCGCTCGCGCCCCGGATCGACGGACTCCACCTGGACGTCGTCGGTGGCGGCTGGTGGGAGGAGAACCTGCGCGAGCGCGCCGCCGCACTGGGCATCGGTCACGCCGTGACCTTCCACGGCCACGTCGAGGAGCGTCGCAAGCACGAACTGCTCGCCCGCTCCTGGGTGCACGTGATGCCCTCTCGGAAGGAGGGCTGGGGCCTGGCCGTCGTCGAGGCCGCCCAGCACGGCGTGCCCACCGTCGGCTATCGCAGTTCCAAGGGCCTCACCGACTCGATCGTGGACGGGGTCACCGGCGTCCTCGTCGGCAGCGCGGAAGCCCCCGACGTCGATGCCCTCACCGGTGCCGTGCGGTCGCTGCTCACCGATCCGGAGGCCCGGTCCGTGCTCGGTGAGAAGGCCCGCGTCCGTGCCGCCGAGTTCTCCTGGGCGCAGACGGGCGCCGGTGTGCGCGACGTACTCGCCGGGACGGTGTCAGGGCGACGTACGGCGGGGCTGGTGGCGCCGTCGGGTCGCGAGCGCACCGGCGAGCCCCACCACCAGTAGTCCGGCCCAGGCGGCGTGTGCCGCGAGGGAGACGGCGCGCGCGCCGCTGCCCGGCGCGTGATCGACCACCGCACCCGGCACCCGGTAGAGCGAGAGTTCCTCGCCCGTCACGACGGGAGCGAGGCGATCGAGCGTGTCCGCCGCGGCTCCGAAATCACCCGGGTCCGCCTCCGCCGGGTGCTCGACCAGGACCCAGCGGACGCCGAGAGCGGCGAGTTCCTCCGGCGCTCCCCCGGCCAGCAGGGTCCGCTCGGCCTCGGCAGCGCGAGTGCCTTCCCCGCTGACGGCCTCCCCGCCGACGACGAGTTCGCCACTCTGCAGGACGTCCGCGGGCAGCAGCCGCGGCGCGGGATCCAGGGCGGGCGCGCCGCCGACGATCCGGAACATCCCGGGGGGCAGCACCGCGACGTCGCCGGGATCCTCCGACACCGCCTGCGTGACCTCCCGCCACTCCGGCGAGTACGGCACCGGCCGGAGCGCTCCCCCGACCCCCCAGGCGAGGTCGGGCAGGCTGACGACGACGAGGAGGATCGCCCCGGCCGCGGCGGTGATGCTGCCCTCGGGCGTCGACAGTGGTCCGCGCCGCCGCGGCAGCACCGCCGCGGCGGCCGCGCACGCGTACCCGGGGACCGCGAGCGCGACCCACTTCTGGGCGTCCCGCAGCAGTCCGGCCCCCGGGACGGTTTCGACGATCCAGCCGCCTGCCTCGAGTCCCCACGGGGTGGCGGCGAGTGCGGGGAGCGCGACGGCGGCGACGGCCAGCAACGCCAGGGCGCTCGTCACCGGATTGCGTCGACGGCGCCACAGCGCGGGCACTCCGCAGGCCACGATCGCCAGGAGCGCCACCGTCCCGACGACGGCGAACAGGGTCGTCCGTGTCCCGGGTACGGCCTGTGAGTTCCAGATTCCGCCGAGCCCGGCGAGGCTGCCGATCGTGGCGAGCCCCGGCTCGGCCCGCGCCGCGAACGCCGCGACCCCGCCCGGGTCCGAGGTGCCCTCGCCCCCCGCGACGACCGTCGCGGTCAGCCACGGCGCCGACGCGACCAGGAACAGCCCGAGCAGGCCCGTCAGGCGGCGGAGGACGGGCCCACCGCCGGGTGCGGCCAGCACCACGGCCACGGCCACTGCTACCAGCACCACACCGGTCGGGGTGAGTCCGGCGACCGCCAGCGTGGCCCCGAGCGCCCACCACCCGCCGCGACGGCGGCGTCGCACCGCGACGGCGGCGCACACGGCCCACGGCAGCGCCGCGTATCCGACGAGCAGGCTCCAGTGCCCCTGCAGCAGTCGTTCGGCGACGTAGGGGTTCCAGAGGGTGACCGTCGCGGCCAGCAGCTGCGCACCGAGACGGGCTGTCGGCAGCAGCGTGCGGACCATGGCCGCCGCACCGGCACCGGCAGCGGTGAGCGCCCCCAGGAGCAGCACCTTCACCACGATCCCGCCGTCGAGGACCGACGACGCGAACGCGAGCGCCACGTCCTGGGGTACGGCCCGTGCCGCCGCGCCGGTGAGGCCGAGGGCGGTGTCGGTGAGGTACGAGCGCGGCGTGCTCACTGCGTCGCGCAGCAGCAGGTAACCGGGGCCGAACAGCGGCCCGAGAACGAGGACCGTGAGCACCAGGCTGTGAATCCAGGGGACGAGGCGAACCCAGGGCGCCGAAGTGTGCGCGCGGTGGGCCCGGACGGTCATGTTCGGCACCCTACGTGGTGCATCATGAGCGAATGTCACCTCGCGCCGAGTCGTCCTCCGACGCCCGCTCCGCCGTGGCCGGGATGACTCTGGTGACGGCGGGGTCGATGGCCGCGAACATCGCCGCATACCTGCTCCACCTGCCGGCGAGCCGCTGGCTCGGTCCCGCCGGGTACGGCGAGTTCGCCAGCCTGCTCGCCGCGCAACTGGTGCTCGCGGTTCCCGCGCTGGCGCTGCAGACCGTGGTGGCCCGCGAGGTCGTGCGCGGGGCGAGTTCCCACGCCGGCCGTGCCCTGGCCGGCCGGTGCGTGGTGATCGTGGCGGTCCTCGCCGCGGCCGCCGTACCGGTGGTGTCCTGGGCTCTCGACACCGGCATCCTCGCGACCTCGGCGGCGCTGGCCACCGCCCCCGTGCTGGTGCTCCTCGCCGGGGAACAGGGGCTTCTCCAGGGGCAGGGCCGTTTCGTCGCCCTCAGTGCCGTCCTGGCCTCCGCGGGTCTCGGGAAGGTCGTTCCCGCCGTGGTCGTCCTCGGATTCGGGGGTGGACCCGGCGCCGCGCTCGCCGCCTCCGCGGTGGGCACCCTCACGGTCGCGGTCGGTGCCCGGATCTTCTCCGGGGACACCGCAGCCGGAACGAGGATGCACTTCGGCGTCCGCGACGTGCTCGCGGCCTCTCAGGTGCAGCTCGCGTTGATCGCGCTGTCGTCGATCGATCTGGTCCTTGCCCGCATGGCGCTCTCCGAGCACGACGCCGGCC